>NZ_FNEV01000010.1 GCF_900100295.1 Salimicrobium halophilum | reverse complement strand
CCATGTTTCGAGGAAATGATTGAAGACAAAGCGAGAGCAGCCGATGGTTTTTGCGATTTGTATCTCCTGCGTTTTATTCGGATAGATACGGAACTTATATGCTTTGTGAACCATATCGCTGCCTCCTTCTCCTCTAGCGTGAATGCTTGATAGAGGTATATACCCCAAAAACGAGAATGTATGTTCGTTTTTAGGTCAAAAAAATATATTTCTGTCGGACATCGGATACCATGAAAGATGTCTCCTCGTCCGAAGGCGATTCATCTCCCCCCTACGTCGTTGAGGAGGGAGTCTTCTCGCCTAAAGCTGATAAAAATGCACCTTTCCCCAAGTGGGAGAGGTGCATTTCGTTTTTGCTATTATAGTTTTTCATAAGCGTTCGTAAGGTTTTCGACGATCTCTTCCACTTCATGATCTTCGATGTGTTCACGAGGGATGAAGTGAAGAACCTGGCCGTCTTTCAAGATAGCCATGGAAGGGGAAGATGGCTCATATCCTTCCAGGTAGTCACGCATGCGTGCGGTTGCTTCGCGGTCCTGTCCGGCAAATACGGTAGCTAAATGATCCGGGCGCTTTTCGTTTTCGAGCGATTTGATGGCTGCCGGGCGAGCAAGTCCTGCTGCACATCCACATACGGAATTGATTACGACGAGGGACGTACCTTTGACGGAGCTGATATACTCGTCCACTTCATCCGGGGTTACGAGTTCTGTGAATCCTGCTCCTGTCAGTTCATCACGCATCGGTTGGGATATTTCTTTCATATAAGCTTCATAGGCGTTCATTAGAAAACCTCCTTAGTTATTTTCTTTCGCTTTCGTTGCCTGAGTCATCTGGTGCCAGACGGACCCTTCCGCTTCTTTTCCGCCTTCGATCCGCTCAAGAGCCATGCGGATTTGCAATCGTACTTCGAACTCCGGGTCGTCCTTCGCTTCTCTGAGAGCCGGGAGAGCTGTCTCGTCGCCCACTTCGTACAAATACATCGCAGCTCTCCAACGGACGATTTTACTCGGGTCTTTTAAAGATTCTATCATATAAGGCATGGCCTTTGTCGAGCCGACATCCGAAATGCAGTCTCCGGCTGTCCGGCGTACGGTCACGGTCTTGTCGTTCAGCGCTTCATATAAATATGGAAGCACTTCTTCTTCTTCGATCATACCGAGATAAGCCGTAGCCAATCGGCGGATAGAAGCTTTTTGGTCATGCAGTGCTTTATGAAGGACCGGCAGATCATCAAGGGTCGGGTCCATCTGATCCAGCGCCTGATAGCGGACTTTCCAGTCAGGATCATCGAGAGTCTCCAGGGTGACTGGCGTTCCCCGCTCTTCCTTTTCGTCACGGAAAGCTAGCGTCACCAGTTGGCGCAAACGTTCTTCATCATAGCTCGCAGAAATCTCCTCTTTCACTTGTTCCCCTATCTCTTCCGGGTCTCCATAGCGCGCTGTCTCCTCGACCCATTTCCGTTCCATAATCATGTTCTCCGAAGCGGCGGACGCTTCCATGGCAGCATTCATGAAACGCTCAGGCAAGCCCACGCGTGTCTCTTCTTCCCCGTCGATCAGTTTGATCTGCATCGGAATATTACGGAACTTCTGGATGAATACCTGGATTTCACCGAAGTTTTCTTCCGGTACTTCTTTTTCCTCCGTTTTTTCATGCTGGGTATCTTCGTCAGAGCCGAGCACGTGCCTTACTTCAGGAAGAATCTCCTCCCAGGAGACTTTCGGATGACGCTCAAGAGCAAGAAAGTCCATCACGTGATAGATGCCTTTGACACCATCTATATCGAAAAGCTCCTTGATTGGAGAAGGAAACGTGGAGACCTCTCCATCTTTCGTATAGTTGTACGCTTCGCTCATAGGCAGACTTTCGTCCACATTTATTTTCATCGAATTGGGACTGGGTGTCGGTTCGATGGATACGATTCTCATACAGAACACCTCCATTATCTGTATCTTAACAAATATCAGGGGGGACTTCTATTTAAGGGATTACGGAAGTTTCCGAAAATTAATGAAACCTTTCTCCGATTCTTTGCGTAGACAAGTAGTGGAAAGGGGAGAAAAAGATGGAAAGTATTATGAAACTGCAACACGTCAATAAAACGATCGGTTCTCATCATGTCATCAAAGATTTGAGTTTTGATATATACCCCGGGGAAGTATTCGGATTTCTAGGGCCGAACGGTGCGGGGAAGACGACGACTATCCGGATGATGGTCGGCCTTATGAGCATGAGCAGCGGAGACATTGTGATTGCGGGTCACAGTATACATAAAGGACGAAACGAAGCGATGAAGCACATTGGAGCAATTGTGGAAAATCCGGAAATGTATCCGTTCATGAGCGGATGGAAAAATCTCGTTCACTTTGCCCGAATGGCAGAAGACGTTACCACGGAAAGAATCCAGGAAGTCGTGAAGCTTGTCGGTCTTGAAAATAGAATCAACGATAAAGTTCATAAGTATTCCCTAGGCATGCGACAGCGTCTCGGGATTGCACAGGCTCTTCTTCATCGTCCTTCCGTATTGATTCTGGATGAGCCGACGAACGGGCTGGATCCTTCAGGGATGAAAGAAATAAGGGCGTATATCCGGAAATTGGCGAAGGTGGAGAACGTCGCGGTTATCGTTTCGAGCCATATTCTTTCCGAGATGGAAATGATGTGTGACAGGATCGGTGTGATTCACAACGGGGAACTCATAAATATCCAAACCGTAGAAGAAGCGATCGCGGATGCAGAGATGGAAGTGACGATTGAAGCGACTCCTCTTGCAGTCGTAGAACGGGTGCTTCAGGAGGAAGTAGAGCATGTGCTTACGAAAAATGACACTTGCCGCATTGTTCTGGAAAAGGAAAGAATTCCGGAAGTAACGACGAAACTTGTCGAGAACAACGTGAATATCTATAGCATCTATACCCAGAAGAAAACGCTCGAGGATCAATTCCTGCAGGTGATTGGAGATGGTGTCATTGAGTAGACTGATACAAAACGAATGGATGAAGTTGTTTCAGCAACGGTCGACCTGGATTATGATCATTCTGTTCGCCTGCCTGATTATAGGGTATGCCCTGTTCATGACGACGGACTTCTCCCCTTCTAACGAATATGGAGAAGACTGGAAACAGCAGTTGCAACAGGAAAACGAAGAAATGAGAAGTGATATGGAAGATATGCCCGCCACGGCAAATTATATGGGGGACCAGATCAGACTGAACGAATACCGGATTCAGAACAATATCGCCCCGGATGGATTCAGCGGATGGAATTTCGTACAGGAGAACCGGATGTTCGTCGCTTTGATCAGCTTGTTTACGATCATCATTGCTGCAGGATCGATCGCCAATGAGTTCCGATGGGGCTCGATCAAATTGCTTCTGATACGGCCGGTATCCCGCACGAAGATTCTGGCTTCCAAGTTCATTACTGTGCTGTTATTTGCGATTATGATGCTTGCCGGGTTGTTTTTACTTTCGATGGCGCTCGGGGCATTGATGTTCGGTATAGGGACGTGGACAGAGCCATACCTGTTCATCCAGAACGGGGAAGTCAAAGAGATGACGATCATGGGTTATTCCCTGATGCAATACGGTTTTTCCTCTGTGAATCTGTTGATGATGGTGACGTTCGCATTTATGATATCTGCCGTGTTCAGGAATAGTGCCCTCGCTATCGGAACGGCTATTTTCCTCATGATGACCGGGAACTCGATTGTTACGTTCTTTTCTGATAAAGAATGGGCAAAATATATTCTGTTCGCCAACACAGACCTTAATCAGTTCGTCATGGGAACGCCGATGATCGAGGATTTGACGATGTCCTTCTCGATCAGTGTGCTTGCCGTCTATTTCGTGGTATTTTTAGCAGCGTCCTGGTTAGTATTCACGAAGCGTGATGTTGCCAGTACGTAAAAGAACTCCCTGCTTCTAAGGCAGGGAGTTTTCTTGTTGACTACTCCTCTTTAAAAGGGGGGATCGAGAATATGCGATGTTTTTTGCGTGAATATGGGGCAAAAATATCTGATACATTTTCTTATAAAGTAAATTCAAATAGAAGGATGACGAAAACCACCTTATACCCAAAAGTATGAGGTGATTTTCAGCTAATTGAGTCATTCAGTATCTTATAATTTTTTTCTTAACCCTTCAAGCGGGGTACTTCCGCTTTTCGTGTCTAGCTGCGAAGCCCAGAAACCCCGAGCCATAAGGAGAACAGATCAGAAAAAAAGAAAGAACGCTTTTTGTCTGACAGTTCTCCTTATGGCTGAGGTTTCTAAACGGGGCTTCTCCACTTTTTACTTTGTCTAGCTATGACACCTAGCCCTTAGCGACATAAGCAAAAACCATCCATAAAGAAGAAGAGCACTTCTTTAGGCTGATTTTTACTTATGCGAGAAGGGCTGAGCGAGGTGTCTCCGCTTTTCCCTTCACTCCATAACCCGGTTCATGTCATCGGTACTCGGAGGTGTCGTTTTTTGAGTCATCGTAGCAAACCCCGTGCCTGAACAGATGGTACACGTATATTGCCACGATTCATCGTCACGCAATAATCCGTGTCCATCACATGCTTTACATATTAAATCCCTATCCGACATCGATCCTTCCTCCTTTACTTAAAGTATAGTCCGGAGCAACGATGAATATACGAAAGGAAAATAATTTTGAAACCCTTTTCCCGCATGAAAATCGTATAAATCCCGGCATGACGCATTTGTAAAAAGGAGGAAAAATACGGTGAAAAATCGATTAAATTTTTTTGTGATTTTTCTCTTTACACCGGAGGATTTTATGGATTATAGTGGGGGAACAGTGAATCGGTTTCCACTTTTGTCTGTGGTGGAAGCAGAACCTGTAATAATCGAATAAGGGGGGAAGCCCTATGACACTGCTGTACACAAAAGCCCGTGAACTTTTTGAAGAAGATTTCAAAAAGACTCCAGTCGCTAAAGAAAATGCAAAACCAACTTCGGGTGTGAAGCAGACACGGAGCGGTAAATTGTTCCGTAAGCCTAACAAGCGCAAGTAATGGTGATGCAGTGGTGTAATATATGCTATGAGAAAAAACAAACAGTTCTGTTTAGGTCTCCTAATCAATGAACTTCATTAACTCAGCGTCCAGGAAGAGCGAAGAAACGCTCAGGGCGCTGTTTTTTTGTGGTTAATTGTAATTTTTTTACTTTTTTACGCTGGTTTTTGTTTATAATCGGTGTTTTCCGGTTACTTGATAAGAAAAAAACGGAAGGAAGATTCTATTGTTATTTTCTGAAGATGCATTTGAAGGGAAACATATCGTTATCACCGGAGCTTCCAGAGGAATAGGAAGAGCGACTGCTATACATGCGGTGGCCAGTGGGGCTATGGTGACGTTGACGGGTAGAAATGAAGAGAAGTTGCAGGAAACAAAAGAAGCCTGTAACAGCGACGAAAAGGTACAAGTCGTAGCCGCCGATATCAATAATGAAGACGACAGACAGGAATTAGTACGGAAAGCGGAGAAATTCGCCCCAGTCACCGGGCTGGTGAATTCTGCAGGAATCCTGAATACCGGATACTTCGATCAGATTTCTGAAAAAGAGCTTCGCGAGGTTATGGAAGTGAACTATTTCTCGACAGCTTTTCTCACTCAGTTGTTCTATAGCGAAATGAAAGAACGGAAGGAAGGGTCGATCGTGAACGTTTCTTCTTTATCCGGGTTAAGGGGGACGGACGGAATGATGGCGTACACGGCTTCGAAGTTCGCTATCACCGGTTTCACTCAGACACTTGCGCTGGAAGCGATCCGTTCGAATATCCATGTGAATGCCGTATCTCCTGGATTTGTCGATACGGAGATGGGAAGGCATTCCATTCAGTCGAAAGCGGACAGGGAAGGGAGAACATTCGAAGAGCAGTGGGAAATTGCAGAGAAGACCAACCCATCCGGACGAATAACGACACCTGAAGAAGTCGCCAGAGCCATCCTCTTTTTGCTCTCGGACGCTTCCGAGAACATTGTAGGCGAGTCGATGAAAATATCCGGGGGAAGTGTCATGAGATAGTTTTGTCCAGGCGACTGTTGGGAAAAGTAAGGACAAACGATAATCACTTTGAGAAGGCAGGTGAATAAGATGGGACGTCTTTTGAAAAGAATCTTCAAGTATGGACCTATCGTCTATCCGTTCATCAGGAAGTTTATGAAAGGCAGAGGTCGCCGATAGAACGACGGAAATAAGCGTTTGCAGCGCTTATTTTTCTTTTGTTTTGGTAAGGGGGCTCCGTTATCTGCTGATGCAGCGCCCAGCTTCCAAGAACTAACGTCCCAACGTATATTTGTTATAATAGAGGCAGAGTGAGAGAAGGGGGAAAGACTATGGAGGAGTGGGATAAGGCTCGTCTGGTCCGGTTTTTCGGAGGGCGTGGGCTGATTTACATATTAGGGATACTGTTGCTGATTGGTCTTAATATCGTCGTGTATTCAAATGTGTCGTTCATTTTCGACCCGGTATTCATTTTTATCGAGACAGTAGCACTACCCATCATTTTATCGGCGGTCGTCTATTATCTGCTTCGGCCGGTCATCGTTCTTCTGGAGAGAGTAGGTATCAAGCGCATATGGGGGATTCTACTGACTACGATCATAGTCGCAGGACTGATTACGCTGCTTGTTTTTCTGGTCATCCCGTTTTTTGAACAGCAGTTCATGAAAATGATTGAAGAATTGCCGGATTATCTGATGCAGATGGCGGAAGGACTCGATCAGTGGCTGAAGAATTCGATATTTGCAGGTTATTACAATGATCTATTCGGAAACTTCAGCGGAACCTTGGATGATCTCCCTCAGGATCTCAGTACCTATGTCGGTGACGCACTCACTGGACTGACGTCATTCATTTCGACAGTGACAACTGTGATTATCGCTATTGTCACGTTACCGTTCATTCTCTTTTATCTGTTGAAAGATGACCATAAATTACCGGGAACGATTCTACGTATCTTCCCGCCTCGTTTGCGACCGGAGATGGGACGTATGTTCCGTGATATCGACCATCAGCTGGCCGCCTATATTCAAGGACAGATCATCGTCAGTTTCTGCATCGGTGTCATGCTGTACATCGGGTTTTTGATCATAGGAATCGATTATCCGGTGGTCCTTGCCGGCATTGCCAGTGTGACAAGTGTCGTTCCGTACCTGGGACCGACTATCGCTATTACACCGGCGCTGATCATCGCTATCGTGACCTCTCCATTTATGCTGGTGAAGCTCGTCCTCGTCTGGACCGTGGTCCAGCTGCTTGAAGGGAAATTCATTTCTCCCCAGATCATGGGGAAACGGCTCCACGTCCACCCGGTTACGATCATCTTCGTATTGCTGACGGCCGGGCATCTTTTCGGAGTCATCGGAATTATTTTGGCGATTCCGGGATATGCTATTCTGAAAGTCATCGTGTCGCATCTCTTCGCGTGGTTCAAGCGCCGTTATAACAAGTTTGCGCCGGATGTCGACAGGTATGAAGTGTAAGCATCATCCAAAATTCCATAACCTTTTTTTCTTTTTTGTCCAGCGATTTGATTAAACTCATGAAAAAAAGGGAAGGAAAGTTTAAAGGAAAACGAAACTTTTCGCTTCGCTTTTCGTATAAGTGGGAGAGAGAGGTTACGGGTATACTTTTGTGACGAGGTGAAGCAGAAGAATGAAAAAATTAGATCAGTTGATCCGCGATTTGCGTAACATCGGCGTAGAAGTAGAAAAGGTATACAAGCTTTCAGAAGGAAAAGAAGGCGCTCATTAAGAGCGTCTTTTTTACAAAGGCATAACCAAGTAAATTTGTCGACTTTTAGGGGGTTATTTCTGATTCAACGTCGGTTGGCTTATCCCGAATACATACGAAGATGGAGGAATCCGAATGATTGAAAAATGGGTGTACACAGATAAACAGAAACGATTGGTAGAAAAGGGGGAGCGGATCAGAGAAGCGGCCGCTGCCAATGCAAAAGAAGCGGACCGGGGAGCTTCCTTCTCGGATGAAGTGATGAAAGTCGTCAAAGAGGAACGATACCCTTCTCTTCCTTTACCGAAAGAAGCTGGAGGTGAAAACCTCTCTTTATATGAATTCCTGTTGATGCAGGAGAAGATCGCCGAAGGGGACGGAGCTGTCGCTCTTTCTATCGGCTGGCATGCCGGGACAATGATGGAGCTTCGCGATGATCGCCCCTGGAAGGAGGATCAGTTGCAAAAGCTCATGGATGAAGTAAGGAAAGAACAGAAGGTCGTGAACCGGTTGGCTACCGAGCCCGCGACCGGAAGTCCGACTAGAGGTGGTATGCCGGAGACGAAGGCCACAAGGAAAGGCGATTTCTATATAATCAACGGGAAAAAGATATTCGCCTCGCTGGCTGATCATCTGGACTATTGTATCGTGACTGCTTATGTGGAAGATCAGGATGACGTTGGGTTGTTCCTCATAGAACGTAACGCACAAGGTGTGACAGTAGAGAAGACGTGGGACACGCTCGGAATGAGAGGAACCGAAAGTGATGACCTTGTGCTAACGGACGTGGAGGTCCCCGTAAGTTCTCTTGTGGAAACGAGCACTTCGAAAACAGTAGGACCCAAAGGATGGCTATTGCACATTCCTGCCTGCTATCTCGGAATAGCTATGGGAGCGAGAAACGAAGCGGTTGAATTCGCCAAGAACTTCCAGCCTAACAGTCTGGATACGCCGATCATCGAAGTTCCGCACATTCAGGACAAGATCGGTACGATGGAGTGGAAGCTTCTGCAGGCGCACAGTTTCCTTTATGATACAGCAAGGAAATGGGACGAATATCCGGAACGCAGAGAAGAATGGAAGGGAGAGCTTGGAGCAGTGAAGCTTGCGGTTACCAATGCGGCACAGGAGGTCGTGGATCTTGCGATGCGCATTTCCGGCGGTCGTGGACTTTCGAAGAATCAACCGTTCGAGAAATACTACCGGGACGTAAGGGCTGGATTGCATAATCCACCGATGGACGATGCCGTCATAAAAATGCTGGCCCAAGGAGTTTAATCCTCGGCCAGCTTGTCGGCGAACGCTTTCGCATAAGGGGGAAGATCCGGTGGACGACGGGCGGAAATAAGATGATGGTCCGTGACCACCGCTTCGTCGAACCATTCGGCTCCCGCATTTTTCATATCGTCTTTGATGCCGGGGGTACTGGTCACTTTCCGGCCTTTCAATACATCGGCTGAGACAAGAACCCAGCCTGCGTGACAGATCTGACCGATCGGCTTCTGGTTCGCATCCATATGACGTACGATATCCAAAACAGCCTCATAGCGGCGCAGCCGGTCCGGAGACCAGCCTCCCGGAACAAGGACCCCGTCATAATCGGCAGGATCGATGTCTTCAAAGCTCACATCGGACGTCACAGGAACGCCGTATTTACCAGTGTACGTATGACCTTCTTCTATACCGGCGATATGCACCGTCGCTCCTTCTTCCTGAAGGCGCAGCACCGGGTACCATAGTTCCAGATCTTCGAAATCGTCGCTAACAAAAGCGATCACTTTTTTATTATCAAGTCGCATGTTGATTATCCCTCCTTCCCGTCCAGTGTATCATATGTGCGTCGCCAGGGAGCATCCTTCGTTACGACGAGGACCCACCAGATGAGAAGCGGCTGGAAGAGCGGGCGGATCCATAGAGCGGTCCTGCTTGTGTCCTCTGCCCAGGGAGCCGGAATGTTCATGGCGGCTGCATAGATATTGGCAGGAAGAACAAGGACGAGAAATAGAGCAGTAGCGATACCTGCCGCTTTCCTTGTATGTGGAAAGATGAGCAATAAGGACAGCAACCACTCTGTGATGCCCGTAATATATACCAGTTCATATTTGAAAGGTAAGAATTCCGGAATCATTGCCTGGAATCCACTGTCATAAACGAAGTGGAGGATACCCGCAAAAAACAGGGCACCTGCGAATAAATATAATCCGATTGTTTTAAGTATCATAGAAGACGCTCCTTCAGAGTTTGTAATACTACTATTCACGCAATTCGGGTATAATAAGCGTAGCTAGACTATATTTTTTGTAAGGGGAAGGTTACTTATGAAACATGTGACAAGATGGCTGATGCTCAGTATGGTTTTCATTTTTTCAGTGACTACCGTCGTACAAGCATCGAATTCGAACAGTATCAATGAAAAACTGGGACTGCCGATTGTCGTTTATGGTGATGCTTTGTCGACTGCTCAAAAAACGGAAGTCAGCGAGCTCCTTGAGGTGGATCAGCACGAGGAGATAGACGAGTTTACGGTAACAGGTCAGGATATAGCCAATTATATCAATGGAAACCCGAATTCCAATATGTATTCTTCCGTAAAAATTCTTCATCAGGATAGCGGCGGGTTGAACGTTGAGATTGTAACGCCTGATAATATCACGGAAGTGACGAAAGAAATGTATGTAAATGCTCTCATTACAGCCGGTGTCGAAAATGCTGAAGTCTATGTAGCTTCGTCGGTAGCAGTCAGTGGGCATTCTGCTTTGACAGGGATCTACAAAGCCTACGATGCCAAGGGAGCGACGCTCGATCCGGAGCGGATGCAGGTAGCGAGTGAAGAGCTTGATGTAGCCACTTCCATCGGCGAAGAGGAAGGCGTAAGTCAGGAAGAAGTCAGCAGCCTGCTTACAGAAATCAAGAAGGCGATCGCCGAGCAGAACCCGGTGAGCCGTGAAGAAATAGAGCAGATCATCCAGGAACAGCTTGATTCCTTGCAGATCGAACTCAGCCCTGAAGACAGGGAGCGACTGGTCAATCTGTTCGATCAGATGAGGAACTTGAACATCAACTTCGATGAGGTCCAGAGTCAGCTTGATGAGCTGGCAAGCGGGTTTCAGAACCTGATCAATGATGAAGGGTTCTGGAATAACCTTCGCACGGCGGTCCAGGATTTCTTCCGATCGCTCAGTAACTTCTTCGATTCTGTTTTAAACTGATCAGAGAATGAGGCTGGCACAGAAATCAATTACATTTGCAAGAATCCGGACGATCATGTTCGGATTTTTGTTTTTAATCAAGGATTACAAAGAAAAAAACGGCGCTTTCCGCGGGCACGGCTTAAGCTAACTTGATCAGGAATGGCACCTGATCAAGTTAGCTTAAGCTCGTGCTGTTCCCGCAGGAGTCGCCGTCTTTTTCTATGAAAACTATATTCAATGTGTAACGGACAATTTCTAGTTGTTGCTGACTATTTCGGTATCTTCGATGATTTGCTCATAAGGAACGTCCTGGTCGCCGCTGTAGTATTGCTTGATCGTACCTTCTTCATCCACAAGGAAGAACTGGGTGCCATGGGTCACCTGTTCTTCGCCTTCCGGTTTATCGACGATGATATGAAAGCTTTCTTCGGCGAAGGTTTCGATCGTTTCCTGGTCATAGCCGGTGACGAACGTCCAGTTGGAAAGATCCGCTCCGTGACTTTCCGCGAACGTCTTCAATGTTTCAGGGTCGTCGACTTCAGGATCGACACTGAACGATACGAATTCCACATCGAGCCCTTCTTCTTCCATCTGTTGCTGAAGCTGGGACATGTTCCGCGTCATAGGTGGACAGACCGTGTTACAGGACGTGAAAACGAAATCCGCAATCCACACTTTGCCCTCCATCTCTTCCATACTCCAGGATTCCCCGTCCTGGGTCGTCGCGTCAAAGCTTCCCGTTTCCCAGTCGACGGGTTCTTCGAGTTCCTGCTGGCCGCAGGCGCTCAAGATGAGAGTGAAGAATATAAGTATAAGTATTTTTTTCAATGAGACGAACTCTCCCTTCTATGTCATTCCATTTATTAGTGTAACGCTTACCTATCGCCTGCTCAATGAACAAAATAGGAACTTTTACTGCGAGGCTGTGCTTTGTACTTTGAAAGGGATCGCATCCGTAAGGTTTTGGATCGTGAACGTCACCGGCATTTTGTCGCCGATCTCCTTCAAGTCACTGTGCACCGTCATTTCTTTTCCGTGAGAACTGAGGTGAGCTACGAGTCTGTCGTCTTCAGATCTACCTTCTATCTTCACGTGGCGTGTCTGTTCCATCATGAAGCCCTGTTCGCCGGATATCTTTTGGAACGGATAGGGAGAAAGGTAAGGGTCTCCGCTATCATCGGTGTCCATGCTCAGTCGCCAGGTCACCTGATCGGGAGGGTCATACCTTTTTTCCTTTAAGGTAACGGACGTATTGTTAAAAGTGCCCAGGGATTCGTCGATTTTTATTGTATTATTCACATCAGAAGAGTCTATCTTTTCCTCCTTATCCCGTGTATCTGCCTGAAAGGAGATCTCCGCATCAGACTTTACGAAGAAATGGTTCAACGTAAGTTTCGGAACGGAAGGCATAGCGGCTAACGGCTGGTTTTCCGTGACATAGATATTCTTTTCACCGGTGGATCGCAGGTGGTGAAAGGAAGCGATGGAAGAGTATTGTTCTTCTTCATACAATTCTGCGTCCAATCTGAAGGATAACGGTTTCTCCGTTTCGACCTGTAAGTAGAACCGCAAACTTCGAAGGTCATTCTCTACCCTCACCGGCTTGTAGCGGATGCCGTTTTTGTCGAAAGATTCATCTTCGTCGAACGAGTAAGTCTCCGTATTATAGGAATCAGGAAGATAAGAGAAATGAAGGTTTGCTTCCTCCGTTTTCCACACACTACCTCCGAGGTGCACATGAAAGGAAGCCAGGACCGTTTCATCGAATGCTTCAGCCGGAATCATCCCTATCGTCTTAGCATCTCCCGGAGTTTCGATTTCCTGTTCTTCACGTATCGCTGTTAAAGATGTATAAGCATAGATTTCTCCATCAAACAGGATCGCAGGGTCCCCTCGTCTGCGTGACAGTAGGTCCTGGTCTCGTACGTCTCCGTCCAGTTTTTCCACGTAGGCGTTCTCCAGAAGACGTGGAGGTTTGGACTGATCGAACTGGACGTCTTCTGCATCCAGTTTAAAAATAAGAAATATTTCATCTTCGTTGTACCAGGATTCAAGAATCGTCATTTCTTTGTCCTCGTCATCCGAGAAGGCGATCGTTTCATCATGCTGGATGGTCAGCCCCTGTTCCCGGGCCTGTTCAAGGTTAGGTATTTCCCTTTCGAAGAAGCTGGTGACTTTTTCTCTTGTTTCCGCTGCCATCCACGATTGCGGTATGTCCTCTTCAGAGATTTCGGGTTCCTTTTCATCTTCGACGGTAAGTGTCGGTTCCTGGTCTTTGAGGACGAACTGGGAAGCAACGAAGAAAATCAGAATCGCCGCTCCGAATAGAAGAAGTTGAGTTTTCCGGGACATGGGTATCCTCCTCTGCCTGGATAATGAAAAAAAGAATGATTATCGCTCAGCGGTGCTTTGTGTCTGGAAAGGGATCGCATCCGTCAAGTTGTACACGGTGAATGTCACGGGCATTTGATCTCCTATGTCGTATCGTTCACTGTATATGGACATTTCCTCTCCGTATCCTCCTCCAATAAACCCTGCCGGTGGAGAATCTTCAGAAGCGTTCTCGATTTTCACATGGCGAACCGGTACAGAACCAACCCCGAATTCATCGATGACAGGGCGGAAGGGTGCCGGGGTCAGGTACGAGCCCGCATTTTCATCCGGTTCGAGTGTCAGGTTCCATTCCATCTGGGTCGGGTACGTGTACGTTTTTTCTTCCAATGTAACGGTCGTGTTGTTATAAGTACCCAGCGTTTTATCTATATCCATGGTTTTTTTGTTCGAATCGATGGAGACTTTTTCCTGGAAGTCTCTCGTATCTGCATCAAAAGAAAAGGTGACGTCCGATTTCACATGAAAGCGATTCAACGTCAGTTTCGGAATATCGGGCTGCTCGGCAAGCGTTTCGGTACGACTAACGTATACATTATCTTTATCGGTAGCAAGGAGATGATTGAATGCAGCGATGGATCCATATTGTTCTTCCGCGTGGAGTCTCGCATCAATTCTTTGTGAAAGTGGGGTCTCCGATTTGACCTTCATATACAATCGGAGACCTCTGAGGTCGTTCTCGATCCGGAGCGGCTTGTAACTCACGCCGGACTGTTCGGAGAAGTCTTCATCGAATGTATACGTAGTTACATCGTAGGTGCTGGGATCGTACGAAAGATGAAGATTGGCTTCGTTTGTCTTCCATGAACTATCTCCAAGGTGAACGTGAAAGGAAGCAAGCACCGTTTCGTTGAATTCTTTGACCGGAATCATCCCCGTTCTAGTACCCTCGCCGGTTGTTTCGATTTCGTGGTCTCCGCGTATGGCTGTGAGTTTGGTGTAGGAATGAATCTCTCCGTCGAATAATATAGCAGGACCGCTTTGTCTCATCGTGCGCAGTTCCTGGTCTTTTACGTCTCCATCCAGTTTTTCTATGTAGGTTGTCTCTAAGAGTCGTGGGGGTTCATTCTGTTCGAACGTTATGTCGTCAGCGTCGATTTTATAAAGGAAGAAAATTTCGTATTCATTGTACCAGGACTCAAGAATCTCCATTTCTTTTTCCGGATCGTGCGTGAAGTCGATGTTCTGGTTATGCTGTACGGTGAGGTCTTGTTCCCGGGCCTGTTCAAGACCGGAGATTTCTCTTTTGAAAAATTCAGTGACTTCTTCTTTGCTCTCTGCTGTTTTCCATCTCGGGGGAAGGTCTTCTGCGGAGACGGCAGGTTCCTGTTCCTCTTCATCTTCGATTGTCAGCGTCGGTTCCTGATCTTTCAGTACGAACTGGGAAGCGATGAAGAAAATCAGGATTGCCGCTCCGAATAGGAGAAGCTGGTTTTTCCGGGACATGGGTATCCTCCTCTGAATGAGTAATATAGGGGAGAGGGCTTGATGAAAAAAAGTTCAATCCGATAATTATAGTAACATGACGTAGAGAGAAAAAGTAGGTGGAGGAATTGGATAGTATGGCTTGGCGACTGTTGAAACAGCTTGTTGTTCCGACCTGGTTCTATGACCGGAAGAGCGACAGGATATATATCAATCAAACGTACCGGGAGCACAGTGCTCTCAGGAAAGAAGTGTATACGCTCGAAGAATTCATCGGAGAAATCCCTCATCAGTATCGTGAACAATTTCATTCGCTCCGAGAAAGGGAGGATACGTCCTTTTCGTTCAACTATCAGTTCTATGATTCGGAAGATCAATCATTCGAGGACATCGTTTCAACGTTTTACAGTGACCAGGGAGAAGTGGATGGCTACTCCGGGCATTCCTTATCCTTTATGGAAGCCGTCACCGAAGCGGAAAGGTTGAAGCAGGCGATTGTCGAGATAGGGGAGTCTTTCCGCAAAAATGGCGGGCGACGTTTCTATGATTTCGCTGTTCGGTATCTTGCGGATTTATTAGAGGCGGACGCAGTAATCATCGGGACGCTTTCCGGAGAAGATAAGATGTGCGTGGATGCTGTGGCGATGGTTCACAAAGGGGAAGTCATAAATGGGATGAAGTACGAGCTGGAAGGAACCCCTTGTGAGGAAGTCACCAAAGCGAAGGAATGTTTCGTTCCTGCGAATGCTAAACAAATGTATCCGGAAGATGAAGCGATGCAGTCGATGGACATCGAAAGTTATTTCGGCACGCCACTCTACAACTCCAGGAATGAAGTGATCGGTCTTCTGGCTGTCATGTCAGAATCTGCGAAAGTGGAGGGAGAGCTTGAGCGTGCAGTTTTTCGTGTGTTTGCAGATAGGATCTCCACGGAGCTGACAAAGCAGAGTGCAGAGTTGGAACTTCAGGCCGTATCGAGATACGATCATTTGACCGGCCTTGTGAACAGGGAGTATTTCGGGGATCTGATCGATATGGAAATGGATCGTTCAAGTAGTCGGGTTGTGCTGGTAGTCATAGACATCGATAACTTCAAGATGGTGAATGATTCCTGGGGGCACGATGTCGGAGACGAGCTTCTTCAGAAATTAGCGAAACACCTGCTGGAGGAATTCGCAGAACTCGACTGCGTTTTATCGCGCATGAGCAGTGATGAATTCGGGGTAATGATTCATGGAGACTGGAACGAAGGAGAAATCGTCCGTCACATGGAACAGTTATTCGATTCGATGCGCTTTCCTTTTGTTATTGGAGGAAGGGAGTATTTTGCAACCTTGAGTGTCGGAATCGCGTTCTCGGAAGGCGTGAAAGCCGGGAAGAATCTGATTTCGCAGGCGGATGCAGCTATGAATAAGGCCAAATTCAATGGCAGGAACCGATATGAAATTTATCACCGGCACTTAGGGATGGCTTTGAAAGAGGAGCTTCAGATCAAACAGGCGCTATACCATGCTCTTGACCAGGATGAACTGGTTCTCTTTTATCAGCCGCAGGTATGCACCGAAAATTCAGTAGTAAAAGGATACGAAGCACTGCTCCGTTGGGATCAGCCCAAATTCGGCCTGCTTACCCCTGATCGGTTCATAGAGCTTGCAGAAGAAAGCGGGTTCATCATCCCTATGGGGGAATGGGTGATGCAGGAAGCTTGTCGTCAGTTGAAAGAGTGGCAGGAAGAGCATGGGCGGAAGGATCTGAAGGTTTCCGTGAATCTATCCGCCCGTCAGTTCAAGGATAAGTACCTGGAAGATAAGGTGCTGGGGGCCATTCATAAAGCGGGCATCACTCCTGGACACCTTGTACTGGAAATTACGGAGTCGATGATTCTCGACGATTTCGATCATAGTGTGAATGTATTGAATGCTCTTCGCGCCAAGGGCGTGGAGATCCATCTCGATGACTTCGGGACCGGGTATTCCTCTCTGAGTTATTTGAGCAAGCTCCCCGTCGATACGTTGAAAATCGACCGTTCGTTCATATGGAATATCGGAAAAACAGAGCGGGACGGGGCCATTGTGCGGGCGATTATAGCGATGGCAGAGAATCTCGGTATGAAGATCATCGCAGAAGGGGTGGAGACGAAGAATCAGGTGGAATACTTGAAATCGTCCGGCTGTCCTTTGTATCAAGGATTTTATTACAGTAAGCCGGCTCCACCGAAAAGTCTCGGCATCCTTTGAAATCGACCTTTTTCAGGGTAGTATAAGACAATTTCATCTGATATCTGTACAAAGACCGTCGCATAGAGGAGCATATGTGACGGTCTTGTATATTTTTCAGGAGAAAGTGTTTCATAGTGTAAGGTATGAGGTGTTTTTCTCATTTTGTATCAGAATATTGTTTCATAGTTCATCAGGGAGTTTTGTGAATGGCTCAGTTCTAGCGGAATCTGTACGTTCGGGTGAGAATTTCTGGCTTGAGTGTACCGTTCTTTTGGTATTGCACCGTTCGCGCACGGAAATCAGATGTGAGTGGGTGGCAAAGGGAGGTTGCGGTACACTCAGCGCCAGGTGCTGTATCGGGAACGGTGCACAAAAGCATTTTCCGTTTCTAAACGGGATGGCTCCGCTTTTCTCTTCATGATCTAGCTGCACCATCCAGAAATTCGTGTCATAAGTAGCCCGGATCAAAAAAAGAAAGAGCACTTTTTGTGACCGGTCTACTTATGACAGTATTTCTAAGCGGGATGGCTCCGCTTTTCTCTTTGTCTAGCTACGAAGGCCAGAAACTCGAGCCATAAGCAACTCGGATCAAAGAAAGGAAAGAGCGCCTTTCGTTGACCAAGTTGCTTATGACTGAAGTTTCTAAGCGGGCCTTCTCCGCTTTTCTATTTCCTTTACACACTTCCCCATAAAAGCTATACTATTACGAAATGAAATGCAGGAGGAACAGTCATGAAGCAATCATCTTTTTTCACGAAAGTCGTTCATCATAAGGCGGACCAGAGTGCTGCTTTACATAGTAAGGCTACGCCGATTTACCAGACGTCGGCGTTCACATTCAAAGACCTTGATGATTTGGAGAAATATTATGAAGGGGATACCTCCTATCTTTACTCGAGAGAAAGGAACCCGAATCCGGAAGAGTTGGCGGATGGGGTAGCCCTTCTTGAAGAAGCGGAAGCGGGCGTTTCTGCAGCATCCGGCATGGCGGCCATCTTTGCAGGAATCCTCTCTGTCGTGAAACCGGGGGATCATATCATAGCTGCTGAAGACGTGTATGGTGGTACGCATAACCTCCTTACAAACGAACTTCCGGCGCTTGGTGTGGAGGTGACGATGACTTCTTTTCACGATCCGGAAAGCGTAAAAGGGGAAGTACGGACGAATACGAAGCTTATCTATTCCGAGTCTGTGACGAATCCGTTTCTTCGTGTAGAAGATATCAAGGGATTGGTGCAGATTGCCGAGAAGAATGAATTGAAGGTGATGATCGATAATACGTTTGCGACTCCTTACATTCTTCAGCCGTTGAACGACGGAGCGGACCTAGTAGTTCACAGTGCTACGAAATATCTTGGAGGTCACAGTGACGCGACGGCCGGAGTTCTGGTCGGAGAAAGGGAACTTGTAGACAAAGCACGTAAAAAAATCGTGTCGCTCGGTTCGAACCTGAGCCCTTTTGAAGCGTGGCTTACGTATCGCGGTACGAAAACGCTCGGCATCCGTATGGAGAAGCAGTCAGGAAATGCGAAAGCTCTCTCTGAGGCGATGAAGAAGCATGCGAATGTGGAAAAGGTCTTTTATCCGGAATATGTGTCGGATGCCGGTAATGGAGCTATCGTTACGGTGGCGCTTACGAAAGACGTCGACATGAATACATTCTACCGGGCGCTCGGGTGGATCAAGATTGTTCCGAGTCTTGCTGGAGTAGAGACGACGGTTTCTGTTCCATCGAGAACCTCACACCGTACGCTGTCTCCGGAAGATAAAGAACGTTTCGGCATCGACGATCACGTTGTTCGGGTCTCCGTCGGAATCGAAAGTGCGGAGGATATCATCGCTCAACTGGAACAGTCGATCGAAGCTTCTAAATGAAAATATTCAAAAAATTATTGACTTTCTGATCATTTATCCTATATAATTCGAATCACACTATCAATTGAATAACGACTCTTATCAAGAGCGGCTGAGGGAATAGGCCCTGTGAAGCCCGGCAACCTTCAAACATCGGTTTGAAAAGGTGCCAAGTCCTACAGATCTAAAGAGGTCTGAGAGATAAGGGAGGATATCTATACGTTTACGTAAACCTCTTCTTATCGAAGAGGTTTTTTTGATTTCCTTTTCCTCTCAGCCCTCCTACCACATACATTTAGGAGGAATTTTTTATGTCTCAGCAATTTGAAGGATACGATTTGGATACAGTAGCTCTCCACGGAGGACAGGCGCCGGATCCGACGACAGGATCACGTGCGGTACCGATTTATCAGACGACTTCTTACGTTTTCAACGATACGGATCATGCGCAGAGCCTTTTCGCTCTTGATGAACCGGGTAACATTTATTCGAGAATCGGTAACCCGACGGTGGATGTTTTCGAAAAGCGCATCGCTCTTCTCGAAGACGGGGTAGCAGCAGTAGCGACCGCTTCCGGTATGTCCGCCATCTCTTACTCGATTCTGAACATCGCAGGCGCAGGCGATGAAATCGTCGCTGCGGGTAATTTGTACGGCGGTACGTACAACCTTTTCGCTAATACGTTGCCGCGCTACGGCATCAATGTGAAATTCGTAGACCCGGAGGATCCGCAGAATTTCGCTGATGCGATTACGGATAAGACGAAAGCCGTATTCGCAGAAACGATCGGAAACCCGAGTCTGCACGTGCTGGATATCGAAAAGGTCGCGGAACTTGTCCATGAACAAGGCGTCCCGCTGATCGTCGATAATACATTCGCGACACCGGCTCAATGCAAGCCGCTGCAGTGGGGCGCAGACATCGTCGTCCACTCTGCTACGAAATGGATCGGTGGGCACGGAACGGCCATCGGTGGCGTTGCAGTCGATGGAGGACGCTTCGACTGGACGAACGGCAAATTCCCGGGCTTCACAGAACCGGATCAAAGTTACAACGGGGTCAGTTATGCGAGAGATTTCGGGACGCTTGCTTTCGCTACCAAGTTCCGGGTTCAGCTTCTGCGTGATTTGGGCGCATGCCTCAGTCCGCAAAACGCTTTTCTTCTCCTTCAGGGGCTTGAGACACTGTCACTTCGCGTAGAACGTCATGCGGATAACTCCCTTGAAGTGGCCGAGTACCTGAAAGGGCATCCGGATGTAGAGTGGGTTTCTTATCCGGGGCTTCCGGAACATCCGGCACATGAGCTTGCCAATAAGTACCTTGAAGGCGGCTACGGAGCGATCGTCAACTTCGGTATCAAAGGTGGAAGAGAAGCGGGAAGCAGTGTCATCAACAATATTTCGCTATGGTCTCACGTTGCGAACGTAGGGGATGCGAAGTCTCTCATTATCCACCCTGCTTCTACCACACACCAGCAGCTGTCAGTTGAAGAGCTGGCTGCTAGCGGAGTGACAGAAGAATTGATCCGGTTGTCTGTCGGTCTCGAATCGACGAAGGATCTGATCAATGACCTGGACAGAGCCATCGGAAAAGCGACGGGAAACGAGTCGGCGGCAGGAGCTTTGACAGAGAATGATGAGGGAGTCATCACGTGGGCCTTGAAGTCCGCGGAAGTGACGGAAAATGGAGAGAAGCGCAAAAAGCGTTTGGCTGTCGTGGGCTTGAGCGGTAAGCCTTCCCGTCCGAGTCATCGTCTCGCTAGAAAAATGCAGCGTCTCGGCTATCAGATCGTTCCGGTCAACCCGCGCGAAGAAGAGGTGCTGGGGGAGACATCCTACCCTGATCTGAAGTCGATTCCTTTCAAAGTCGAAGTGGTGCAAGTCTTCAGAAGTCCGCAGGCGGCAATCGCTATTGCAGAAGAAGCAGGAGAAGTGCAACCGGATGTCTTCTGGCTTCAGGAAGGGGTCATCGCACCGGAAGCGGCACGGATCGCCAATGAAGCAGGGCTTGAAGTCGTTCACAATCGTTGCACGTATAAAGAGGCGCAACGTTTGCGTGGAACCATTGATACGTACGCATGTGAAATTTAAACAATTCCAATGATCTTATGTTTCAGGAGGCGATATTTATCGCCTCCTGAACTTATACATAGGGATTGTTGAAGAAGAGGAGATGATGGCATGGCTGTTCTCACGCCGGCTGAAGGGAGCCACAATATAGATGAAGAATGGAAGGAAGGCGAACCTTTCCACTGGGAACGGGTTCACCCGGAATTCACCTGGTATGAAACAGGGAAAGTGAACATGACTTACGAATGCGTAGATCGCCACGTGGAACAAGGGAGAGGAGAGAAGAAAGCACTCTGGTATTTCAGTGAACATGAGGAACAATCGTGGACATACTTGGATTTGCAGAAGGAAGTGAATCGCTGGGCGAATGTTCTCAAGAACCACGGCGTCGGAAAAGGCGACTTCGTTTTCGTCTTTCTTCCGAAGCATCCTCATTGTCACGTCGCCATGCTTGCTGCTGTGAAGATTGGCGCTGTCGTCGGTCCGTTATTCGAAGCGTTCATGGAAGAAGCGGTTCGGGACCGGATCAAGGATTGCGATGGGGAGTATCTCATCACTTCAAGCGAATTTCTCGATCGCGTTCCGAAGAAGGAACTTCCGAGTCTGGGCACGATTTTCGTTACAGATGATCATGTGGAGGGGTACGTTTCCATCACCTCCGAAGCGAAAAAGGAAAAAGAAGAAGCGATGACCGAGTGGGTGGATTTGAATGATGGGTTGAACATCCATTACACAAGCGGATCCACGGGCAAGCCGAAAGGAATCATCCACGCCCACCGAGTGATGATCCAGCAGTACCAGACAGGCCGATGGGTGCTGGACTTGAAAGAAGACGATATTTACTGGTGTACCGCTCATCCGGGGTGGGTGACAGGGACGGTATACGGCGTTTTTGCTCCTTTACTGAACGGAGTCACTACCGTTATTCACGGAGGGCGCTTCTCGGCGGAAGCCTGGTACGATGTGATAGAGAAGGCAGGGGTATCCGTATGGTACAGCGCACCTACAGCTTATCGGATGCTGAAATCCGCTGGCGAGGACGTGCGTCGGCGATACGACCTCACTTCACTCAGGCATCTGTTGAGCGTCGGCGAACCGTTGAATCCTGAAGTGATATACTGGGCCCAGGAAGCTTTCGGACTTCGGGTTCACGACACGTGGTGGATGACGGAAACGGGCGCACAACTGATTGCGAACCTTCCTACGAGGAATATCAAGCCCGGATCGATGGGGAGGCCGATCCCTGGTGTGGAAGCAGCCGTCCTCGACGAAGAAGGACAAGAGAGGCCTCGAGGGGAAGTCGGTCATCTGGCTATCCGTGCCGACTGGCCTGCGATTATGAAAGAAGTATGGAAGAACGAAGAAAAATATGCTTCCTATTTTCCTCACGGAGAAGAATGGTATATTGCAGGTGACCTCGCCATTATGGATGAAGACGGATATGTATTTTTCCAGGGGAGAAGTGACGATATGATCAACGCTTCCGGGGAAAGGATCGGTCCGTTCGAGGTGGAGAGCAAATTGCTCGAGCATGAAGCTGTTGCGGAAGCCGGAGTCGTAGGGAAACCGGATGAAGTCCGCGGGGAAATCGTGAAAGCATTCATTACATTGACTCCCACCTATGTGGCGAATGAGGAATTGCTGGAAGAACTGCGTTTGTTTGTAAAGCGGAGGCTTGCGGCTCATGCTGCTCCGAAGGAAATAGAAGTGATGGAAGAGCTGCCGAAGACGCAGATAAGTGGGAAAATCCTGAGAAGAAAATTGAAAGAGCGGGATAGAGTAGGCGGATGATGAGGGCAAACTCCGGTTTTGTGATGGACGCTTTAGGGGAAAGTATACGTAAGAGTCCAGTTTACAAATGAGGTGAAGTCATGTTTTATTCGCTGACGTTTCAGAAAATCGTATTATTTTCAGCTATAGGTCTTATCGTAGGAGCCCTGATCGGGTTTGCAGGAGTTCTCGGATTCGGTCTTGATGGTTCGATATTCATCATTTCTGTTCTGCTAAGTATGCTGCTTGTATTTGCAGCAGCGATGTTTGCAGAGCTCTATCATATCCGGGAAGCGATCAACCGCTCCCGAAACAGGTAAGCGAGCCTTGAAAGCGGGCTCGCTTTTTTTTGCGTAGGCGGCTTTCAGAAGAGTAGCCACGGACTAAGTACGAGGAGCAGGAAGTAAAAGAACACAATGCTCGCAAATATGATATAGCTTTTCTTCGTAAGTTTACGGAAAATAATATAATAGGTGGCCAGAATAGTTAGAATGATGCCGAGTGAATAGAGCAAAGTCATGGAATCGCCCCTCCTTTCTTTTGATCATACGTATGAGTCCTTTCCGTTGCAAAGGAAAGGTTTGTAATGAATCTCTTTAGGGAAAGGTGAAGGAACCGGTCATAGTCAGGAGCGTGGTGTATGATTGAGATTGTCTTCGGTATAATCTCTCTGGTTTGGATAGCGGAATTTCTGTTTTTTTCCTCACCCGCTTCTGAAAAGACGGAGAGAAGGTCATTTTGGTATATCTTTTTGGCAATACTGGTTTCTATCTTGTTCATTATGTGGCTGGACCCCTGGACAGTAATGGCTCCTCCGGTAAGATGGGCAGGAATTGTTTTGTATGGGCTCGGAGTGGGCTTGAGACTTTGGGGGATCATTCACCTCAAAGAGCAATTCACAAGGAATGTCAGCGTATCGGAAGGTAGTCATCTCGTCAGTACTGGGCCGTACAGGGTATTGCGCCACCCCTTATACACGGGCCTGTTGAGTATCACTGCCGGATTCGCTCTGAGCAATGGGAGTGTGGCAGGGTTCATCATCGGGATGCTGGCAGTCGGGGCGAGTCTTCTCTATAGAATTCGCCTGGAAGAAGCGATGCTGGTGGGACAACACGGGAACATGTATGTACAATGGTGCAAAAAAAGATATCGACTTATTCCTTTTTTCTATTAACATGGAGGTGCTGTGAATGGTAAAGCAAAAAGCGGTAGTAGTAGGGGCAGGCCTTGGCGGTATGTCGACTGCCATCAGACTGAAAGCGGACGGATATGATGTGACGCTTCTCGAAAAGAATGAAAACATAGGCGGAAAACTGAACCAGAGATCCGGGAAGGGATTCACTTTTGACACGGGACCTTCGATTCTCACGATGCCCTGGGTTCTCGAGCAATTATTCGAAAGTGTTCATCGCGACATCCATGACTACATAACAATCGAAAGGGTCGAGCCTCAGTGGCGCACATTTTTCGAAGATGGAAAACAGGTGGACGTGACCAGTGACCTGCCGACGATGCTCGAAGAAATGTCGAAAGTGACCGAGCACCCGAATAGTTCTCTGACAAGCTTCCTTTCCTACAGTCAGGATATGTACGAGCTATGTATGAAGAGCTTCTACAAATACAGCATTGCTGACTTAAGTGACTTGAAAAAGCACCACACGTTCAAAGAGTTGATGCAGATGGATCCGTTGAAGACTGTCGCAAAATCGACACATGAGCATTTTAATAATAAGCATTTGGAACAGTTGTTCAATTTTCTTGTCATGTATGTCGGATCGAATCCATATTCGTCGCCTGCCATCCTGAATCAGCTCGCTTATGTACAGTTGGGTCTCGGCATCCACTATGTAAAGGGTGGTATGTACAAGATTGCCGAAGCGATGGGGAAAGTGATGGAAGAGTTGAAGGTCGATGTTCAGCTTGAAACACCCGTCTCTCATCTGGTGACTGATGGAAAGAGAGTGACCGGCGTAGAAACCGATAGAGGACCGATTGCGGCGGATCTCGTCGTCTCCAACCTTGAAGCGATTCCGACGTATCGTTATCTGGATGGGTCCAAGAAAGGGAAGAAAGAAGCGAAGCAGCTGGAGAAGAAATTTGAACCGACCGTATCCGGGCTAGTATTGTTGCTCGGTACAGATAAGAAGTTCGATCAGCTCGATCACCACAACTTCTTCTTCTCCGAAGATCCGGAAAAGGAATTCAATGAAATTTTCGACAAGGGGAGACCGGCAGACGATCCTACCGTATACATCGGGGTCTCTTCGCGCTCGGATGATACCCAGGCTCCGGAAGGGAAGGACAACCTGTTCGTTCTCACCCACGTCCCACCACTGAAAAACAAGAAGAGAAAAGATTGGGACTGGGAGTCTTACAGAAAAACGGTTCTTGAAAAACTGGAACGTATGGGACTTGATGGCCTGGAAGACTCCATAGAGTTCGAATATCAGTTTGCTCCCGAAGATCTCGAGTCCTTGTACGGGGCTAACGGCGGATCCATCTACGGAATTGCGGCCGATAAAAAGAGCAACGGCGGGTTCAAAGTTCCTGCCCAAAGTGCAGTGTACGATAACCTCTATTTTGCCGGAGGTTCCACGCATCCAGGAGGAGGGGTGCCGATGGTCACGTTGTCAGGCCAGCTGACGGCGGATCTGATTAAAAGTAAACAACAATAGTTAGGGGTATTTCATTATGGCAGTTCTGGTGTTTATAGGGTTCTTGGTTTCTGCAATCGCTACGTTTTTCATAGCTTCCAATCTGGCTGTGTTCGGGGATGCAGTAAAAGAGAAAACGAAAGCGACCTCCGCCTTTGTCGGGGTGATAATCGGAGTAGCCATCTCTTTACCGGAACTTACATCGAGTGTCACAGCCGTCATTATCGATACCCCGGGTCTTGCTGTAGGTAATCTGATAGGAAGCAACCTTTTCAATCTGCTCGGTCTGGCCGTGTTTGATTTGATTTACCGTAAGCACCAGATTATGACTCAGACAACGATAGAGAGTAAATTGTATGCGTATCTCGTCATATTGCTGACAATGATCGTCATCGTAGCTGTCTCTTTCCCTTTACCGACTCATCTGTTACACATCAGTTATTCTTCAATCTTTCTGCTTCTCCTTTACTTTATTGGAGGTCAGTTGATCAATAAACGTACGGAGTATCAGGGAAGAAAGGTGAAGAATGAAAAGAAGAAGGAACGATACCGCGAATATACGTACAAACAGGTCGTGACGCGATTCACCGCATTAGCGGTAGCTATCATGATTATGGGGAGCATCCTGACCATCACTGCAGAAGAGATTGCAAAAATCACGGGACTCGGCTCCTCTTTTATAGGGGCGTTCCTCGTGGCCATCAGTACGTCGCTTCCTGATGCTTCAAGTGTAGGGACGGCGCTCAAGATGAAGAACTACAACCTGGCCATAAGTTCCCTGATTGGTAGTAACGCATTCAACATACTGATTCTGGCGATTACCGATATCATGTACTTCCGGGGAAATCTTTATAGCGAGTCCAGTCCCGTGAATATCATCATCGCCATCGCTTCGATTGTTTTTGTTCTGTTGTTTCTCGTCAGTATTTCAAGAAAGAAGCCGAAATATCGCTTTACGTATATCGTTCCTTCTTTGTTGATTGTAGTGCTTTATTTCGTAGTTACGTTTGTTTCTTTCCAATTGAAATAGCTTACAGAAAAGAGCTGCCCGCGGGCAGCTCTTTTTTTAGATGATTATTTATTTCTGCTGAACGGGAACCACCAGTTCCAGCCTCCGAACAGCTTCATCAGACTCGGAACGAGCAGAAGTCGGATGATCGTCGCATCAATGAAGATCGCGATAGCGATGCCGATGCCTATTTGTTTCACCGGGACGACCCCTGTGAAAGCGAAAGCTCCTGTTATGACGATCATGATGAGAGCGGCGGACGTGATGATTTTACTAGTGTTCGCCACTCCTTCCACCGTCGAAAATTCATTGTCTCCCGATTCTAAATAGAATTCCCTGATACGGGATATGAGAAAGACTTCATAGTCCATACTTAGCCCGAAGACGAGACTGAAAACGATGACCGGAAGAATCAGAGCGATGTCCGCTTCATTCAATCCAAGATGTCCTCCCTGGAACAGCCAGACGAGGATGCCGAACGTAGAAGCGAGTCCCAGAATGTTCATGAGAATAGCTTTGATCGGAATGAGGATGGAGCGGAACGCGAGCATAAGAATGAAGAAAGTAGAGACGATGATGATCGTCAGCACAGCCGGGAGTTTGTCGAAGATTTCATCATAAATCTCCTGGTTGAAGGCCGGCTGCCCTCCGATGAGTGCTTCTTCTTCCTTCCACTCCCGGGCGAGTTCCTGGGCTTCGTCTGAATTGCCTGCCACGGTAAGGTTCGCGGGCAGTAATAATTTATCGTCCGCTATGAACTGATCGATGGCCGGTTGAAGCGCTTCTTTCGTTTGCGGATTTTGAAGGGCTCCGTAGAGTTCTTCCGCGGTTTCTACATCAGCGGCGGAATAGAGCGAGTCGACGCTGTCTACGATATCCGGAGAAGAGTAGTCCTCTACATGAGCTTTCATTTCTTCCAGTCCTTCTTCGCTGAGCCAATCGATGTCCTGTTCTGTTACGGCATAAATCGTACTTTCGCTATCACTCAGGAATGTCTCTTCAATCGTTTCGTAAGCACTCCTGGAGTCATAGCTTTCCGGAAGCGCGTCGATAGTGGGAATGGACACATTCATGTTTGTGACAGGGATGATACCGATGGCAAGGATGACGAACGAGAGTACGGCTGTCATAACCGGTCTTTTCATAATACCTTTCGCGAAAGCGCGCCACTTTGGAATCGTGTCTTTTTCAGCCGGCAACACGCGGAATTTATTGATGCGTGGCCCCAATAGTCTCAGCATCGCCGGTAAGAGGGTCAAAGAGGTCAACACAGCCAGCGTAATGACCACCGTTCCTCCAAGAGCGATGTTAAGAAAAATATCCACGTCGATGATACTCATTGCGCCAAGTCCTATAAATACACAGACCGCAGAGAAAATGATGGAACGACCTGCTGTCTGGATTGTCGTAGCCAGGGCGTCATCGATCGATTGTTTTGTCAGCTCTTCCCGATATCTATTAATGAAGAGAAGCGCGAAATCGATACTTAAGGCGAGCCCGATCATAGGTGCTATGTTCAATATGAAGACGGACAGGGAAATGCTGTCTCCCGCGATTGCAAGAAATCCAAAGCCGGCTACCACAGTGAAACCTCCGATGATAAGAGGCAAAAGGGAAGCGGTGATGGTTCCGAATGCCAATAGAAGTATTACAAGAGCGAACGGCAAACCGATCAGTTCGGCGTTTTTCAGATCTTCCTGACTGGCCTTATTGATATCCTCAGTAATGACGGGTTCTCCGGTAAGCGTCACTCCATCTGTTTCTTTGGTGATGTTTCTTATTTCTTCGATTTCTCCCTTGAGTTCCGTACTTTCCTGATCAAAATGAACGGCAGCGTAAGCGGTGTCTTCTTTGTACATACTGTCCATCTCCAGTGGGGACTGGATGGAAGTGGCGATATCAAGCGATTCGATATCGGATAGGGTCTCTTCGATCTTTTCCTCATCTGCTGATTCAAACAATACGAGAATAGTAGATTCAGGGCGATCGAAATCTTCCGTCAGTATCTCCTGGACTTGCTCATATTCTCCGTCTGTTCTGAATCCATCGCCTTGAAGCAGCGAGGGCAGGTCGAGAGCGAAGTAACCCAAAAGGACAAAAGCTACCACCCATATAGTCAAAAAGAGCGTACGCAGCTTCACTATTGTTTCAGCAATTCTTTTCATGTAAGTACCTTCCTTCATATGTAGTGCTCTTTTAATTGTAATCATTTCTCCGGGGGAAGGAAAACAATAAGAGTTAAAGAAAGAGAAGCGGGGTAAGAACAAAGGAGAGGTGAAGACGATGAACATACCGGAAGATGTAATGAAACGCGCGAAAAAGAATATAGAACCGTTTGATACAGAAGGGTTTGTGCTTGGGAAAGGGCCGGTACCTGCTGATATTATAATGGTCGGAGAGGCCCCGGGAGAAAATGAGGTCTATGACGGGGAGCCTTTTACCGGGAGAGCCGGAAAGGAATTGGATAAACAGCTTTCCTACCTGGGATGGACAAGGGATGATGTATACATCACGAGTGTAGTAAGAAGCAGGCCTTATAAGTGGGAGAAACGGCCGAATGCTGCAGAGAAGCGGAAAGCCAATCGAAAACCGAACAAGAAGGAAGTGCGAGCGCACGCAGAACTTCTTGATGTTCAGATTGCACAGGCGGATCCGAAAGTGATTCTTCTTCTTGGAGGTGTTGCCTATCAGAGACTTGTCGATGAAAAGGGCAAAATCTCTGAAGTGATCGGGGAAAAACTGGAGACTCCGATTCTGACATATGACCGGGAGAACGATGCTTTCGTTTCTTCGGAGAAGGAGTATATTGTTATTCCTTTGTACCACCCTGCTGCTGTATTCTACAATCCGGGCATTCGTGACTCCATCTATGAGTCGTTGGATCGATTGAAAAGTTATTTGTAATGATGAAAAACCCCTGGGTGTCCTTTTGGGAACCCGGGGGTTTTTGTATGTTCGGAGCTTTCTTCTCTTGGCCCTTGTTTGGGTGTTTTGTGTAGCTGCGTTTGCGGTACACTCACGCAGGGATTTTTCCTGTGAGCGGTCTGTTTCTCTTGAATCGGTACGCTCAGGAGCGTTCTGGATTTCTGAGTGGTTCTCAAATATTTTTGCGGTACACTCGTGGAAGTTTAGTTTTCTTGAGTGTACCGCAAATTGTTTTTAAGAGGGGTAGTTCCGCTTTTCTCTTTAATGCACAGCTTTTTTCTGTTCATGGTCGATGCTGTTGAGGCGGTTCAGGAGGCCGACGCCGAAGTCACCGTCCACGGTTTGTGGAGTATTTTCGTTAAAGATGCTGCCGGAAGATTCGTAGGCGGAAGATCCGTGCTCGTAAAAGTCGAGACCTGCGATTTCTTCACGACGGGAGACGCGGATGCCGATGGTCTGTTTGATGATGAATACACCGATGGACGTCGCGGCCATCGTCCAGGCTGCTACTGCTACGACACCGGCTGTCTGGATGAACAACAGTTCTCCGCCGTCTCCGTAGAAAAGTCCTCCGTTGGTAGCAAATAGTCCTACCGCGAGCGTTCCCCAGGCACCACATATTCCGTGAACCGCAATGGCCCCTACAGGATCGTCGATTTTGAATACGCGATCGAACAGTTGCACAGCTTCCACAAGGATGATCCCTGCGATAAATCCGGTAATGATCGCTCCAACAGCGGAGATGTCAGCGGCTCCTGCTGTGATACCGACGAGGCCTGCGAGCGCACCGTTCAGTGTCAAAGAAGCGTCGATCTGTTTGAACTTCAGCTGAGAATAAAGCGCAGAAGCGATGACTCCTCCGGATGCGGAGAGGAGGGTGGCTGCAATGACGGCCGGTACGAGGGAAGGATCAGCTGCCAACGTGCTTCCTCCGTTGAAACCGAACCATCCGAACCAAAGGATGAATACGCCGAGTGCGCCTAATGGAATGTTGTGTCCCTGGATGACGTTCACCGTTTTTCCAGTGTATTTTCCGAGACGTGGTCCCAGGAACATGACGGTGGCAAGAGCACCTACAGCTCCTGTCATATGAACGACGGTAGAGCCGGCGAAGTCTACGAAACCGAGTTCTGAAAGCCAGCCTCCTCCCCATACCCAGTGTCCGACGATCGGGTATATAAGTCCGGTCATCAAAAGAGTGAGTAACAGGTAGGCGCTCAACTTCATACGCTCAGCGACAGCGCCGGAGATGATAGTGGCACAAGTTGCTGCAAACACGGCCTGGAAGACGAAGAAGCCGATTTGATCTTCCTGTCCGCTAAGTAGAAAACCGTCTGTTCCGATGAATCCTCCTCCAGAGGTGCCGAACATGATTCCATATCCGACGAGGAAATAAAGAACGGAAGCGATCGAGATTGTCATGAAGTTTTTCATAAGGATGTTGAGGGCGTTTTTGGAGCGGGTGAATCCTGATTCTACCATGGCGAATCCGGCGTGCATGAAAAAGACTAGGAATGCTGCGATCATGACCCATGCCATGTCGATGGAAGCGATGGCGGCTTCGGGAGAAACGGTCTGGGCACTTGCGACTACTGGAAACCCTGATATGGACAATAAAGATAACGGGATAATTTTTTTCATCAGTTCAATCACCTTTCCGTAATAAGTATTTTAGATAAGTGCGGCTTTTCCTTTTTCTGCGGTTCTGATCCGGTATACTTCCTCGACTGCCGTAACGAAAATCTTGCCATCTCCCGTTTCGTTTGTCGTACATGTATCCATAATGATTTCCACGATGGGGTCGATTTCGTGATCATCGACAACCATTTCAACCTTCACTTTCGGATACAGTTTGATTTCATACCTTGTTCCCCGAAAAATCCCTTCCTTTCCTTTCTGCTGGCCACAGCCTGCGACTTCCGAAACAGTCAATCCTTTCACACCAACCTGATCCAGCTGATGTCGTAACGTCTGAAAAGCTTCAGGACGAATGATCGCTTCAATCTTTTTCAATGGAACTCCTCCTTAAGTGTTAACTTATCTAACATCTTTAGTAAGTTTAAAGTTACTATACACGGACTTTTCAGAAAAATCAATACATTAATGTAAGGGAAGTTAACATGAGTGGAGTGATTGGATTGTTTGTAAGGGTTATCATTGTTGGAAGAATGCATTATTCTTCTGAAAGAAAATTTTCAGAAAAAAATTAAAGCCAGGCATGGGAGCCTGACTTTTATAGATCATCGAAACCGTTGTTCTCTGATACTTTCGTATATTGCCTGGATTTCTGCTCGAAGAAATCCGACTTTCCTTCATCCACGTTCTGATAGGCGCGAATCCAGCGGAGAGGATTCTTCCGGTTTTCAGGAAAAGGACGGTCTGCACCAAGCTGCTGCGCTCTCGTATTTGCGGTGAAGCGGATATAGTTCTCAAGATCCTCTATCGGTATCCCTGGGAAATCATGTCCGATGATATGGTGCGCCCATTCGATTTCAAGATCGGCGGCTTTTTTCAAGGTGTCCTTGGCGAAACGTTGAAATTCGTCGCTATCAAGCTCGGGGTGTTCCTGTAAGGTTTCCTTGAAAATTCGCGTGAATAGATGAACGTGGATCTGTTCGTCTCTATTGATGTAGTTGATCATCGTCGATGTCGACACCATTTTCTGATTCCGAGCCAGGTTATAGAAGAAAGCGAACCCTGCGTAGAAAAATAATCCTTCGAGCACGACATCATACACGCACGATTTCAGGAAACTTTCAGGAGACGGGTCATCGATGAATTCCTGGTAACCGTCTGTAATGAACTGATTTCTCTTGATCAGGACAGGGTCATGTTTCCAATACTCGAAAATCTCCTCCTGCTCGTGGGAGGGGACGAGCGTGGATAACACATAGGAATAAGACTGGTTATGGACGACTTCCTGAAAAGAAAGTACCTGCATAAGGGCGGCAAGACTGGAATCTGTGAGATAATCGGCGATTTTTCCTGAATAGTCGGTCTGGATAGAATCCAGAAAAGCAAGCAGGCCGATGATTTTTTTGAAGGATTGCTGCTCCTTGTCGGAGAGCTCGGGCCATTGCTTCAAATCATTGCTCATATTGATTTCATCCGGGATCCAGAAGTTCTGCAGCATATTTTTATACATAGGATATGCCCACGCGAATCTTGTATCATCCCAGTTGAGGACGTTGGACGTTTGACCGTTGATGATGCCGGTCGAACGGTTGGGTGCTTCGTGATCGACAAGTTTTCTTTTTTGTAAGGTCATGGGTAGGGCTCCTTTCTTTTTTTGGTGAGTGGTGTGTGATTTTGCGGTACACTCACGAACGAGTTTCTACCTTGAGCGGTTGGTTTCTTTCGTATTGCACCGTTCGGAAGCAAGTTCTAAGCTGCGAACGGTTCATTTCTGTTTTTGTGGTACATTCAAATTGTGCTGGGTCTCGGTGAACGGTGCGAAAGGGCATTTGAATGCATGTACCTTCCCGGCGGGCGGGAAGGTAGTCAGGAAAATCTGTCGGTTCTTGCTATGATTGAGCGTTGCGGGACACTCAGGTCGTTTCTACATTTCTGAGTGGGTGGCAAATGGGTTTGCGGTACGTTCGCGCCACAGAATCTCACCTGAGCGGTTCCTTTTCGAGTTTGCGGTACATTCAGGTGGTCCTGGGGCCTGACGAACGGTGCGCAAAAGAAAAGTGGGACTTCTCCACATTTCTTTTTTGTCTAGCTTCGAAGCCCAGAAGTCCATAACATAAGTGGTCACCTCTGTTTCGGAAAAGAACATCCGTAGTCAGAGCCGCCCACTTATGTTAGAACTTCTAAGCGGGGCTTCTCCACATTTCTATTTTGTCTAGCTGCGACACCTAACCCTTAGCGACATAAGTGAAAAACCATCCATAAAGTAGGAGAACGCTTCTTTAGGCTGATTTTCACTTATGCGAGAAGGGCTGAGCAAGGTGTCTTCGCTTTCCTTTGTCTAGTTTCATCACCCAGAAACCCGAGCCATAAGTAGACAGGATTAGAGAAAGGAAAGGGCACCTTTATCTAACCTGTCTACTTATGACTGAGGTTTCTAAGCGGGGTGATTCCACTTTCCTCAGCTCGAACAGCTTTCGCATTCGTCATAGTCGGTGCCGGAAGTGGATCTTGTGTAATAAGTCGTTTTCAATCCTTGCTGCCATGCATCAAGGTGAAGGTTCAATAACTCCCGCGCTTGTATATCATTGCGAACATACATATTGAATGAAATGGATTGATCGATGAACCGCTGTCTCTTTGCATTCTGGGCGATACTTGTATGCTGATCGATGTCATGGGCGGCTTTGTAGTACCAGTAATTGTCCGGGCTCAAATCCGGGGCAGTGACCGGGATTTTGAAATCTTTTTTCTCCTCGGAGTAGAACTTCTTGAAAATCGGATCGATGCTGGCCGAGCTTCCGGCAATCAAGGACGTGCTCGAGTTTGGGGCGACCGCCATCAGGTACCCGTTCCTCAATCCGCCCTCTTTCACTTTCGCAGCGAGCTCCTGCCATTTATCATCCGTAAGATTCCGTTTCTCGAAATATGCTCCTGTCTCCCAGTCCGACCCTTCGAACAGGGGATAGCTGCCTTTTTCCTCAGCAAGCTCCGAACTCGCTTTGATCGTCAAATAGGAGATTTTTTCATATACGTCTTCTGTGTAGCTGAGCGCTTCTTCGGATTCCCAGGAAATCTGCCGGATCGCTAGTAAGTGAGCCCACCCGAAGGTGCCGAGGCCGATGCCTCTGTACTTCTGATTCGTCCGTTCGGCCTGAGGGATAGGAATCAGGTTGGTGTCAATGACGTTATCGAGCATACGGACTTGTATCGGAACCAGACGATCCAGCACTCCGTCGGGCACTGCTTTTCCGAGGTTGATACTCGAAAGGTTACAGACGACGAAATCGCCGGGAGTGTGAACGGTTATGATTTCTCCATTGTCTACATATTGACGGTCCACCGTCGTGGCGCTCTGGTTCTGCGTGATCTCTGTGCAAAGATTACTGCAGTACACCATTCCGGCGTGGTTATTCGCATTCTTCCTGTTCACTTCATCTCTATAAAACATGTAAGGCGTTCCGGTCTCGAGCTGACCGATCATGATGCGTTTCATGATATCGATCGCCGGCACTTTTTCTTTGGAGAGCCCAGGATGCTGTATGCATGCTTCATACCGTTCGCGGAACGTCCCGTATCCATCATGTTCATCGAAGCTGTCTTCGAGGGAGTATCCCATGACCGTTCTCACTTCATGAGGATCGAACAGATACCAGTCACCTCTGTTTTCAACAGCTTCCATGAATAGATCCGGAATCGAGACCCCGGTGAATAAATCGTGCGTTCGCTGACGCTCATCTCCATTGTTCAGTCGACTGTCGAGAAAAGAGAAAATGTCTTTGTGCCACACATCGAGATAAACAGCCACCGCTCCCTGTCGTTGGCCGAGCTGGTCTACGCTGACAGCGGTATTGTTCAGCTGCTTCATCCATGGCAAAACACCGGATGATACACCTTTGAATCCTCTGATGTCACTGCCGCGCGATCTGATTTTTCCGAGATAGACGCCGATGCCGCCTCCGTGTTTACTTAAGTTGGCGATAGCTGTGTTACTGTCATAAATAGACTGAAGGCTGTCGTCAACGGTCTCGATGAAGCAGGAACTGAGCTGACCGTGTACTTTTCCCGCATTCGAAAGGGTGGGAGTGGCGACGGTCATGTAGAGGTTGGAAAGCGCCCAGTAAGCCTCTTGTATGTACCTGAATCGGCGATCCCTCGGTTCAGGGGTCATCAGCGTCATCGCGATGATCAGCCAGCGTTCCTGCGGCAGCTCCATCGTTCTCCCGTCTTTCATCCTGGCGAGGTAACGATCATCCAGTGTTTTCAAGCCGATGTACGTGAACAGGTGATCTTTCTCTGGTGATAACAGTTTGGATAGTTCTATGATTTCATCTCTAGTATAATGAGTAAGAAGAGAAGGGTCGTAGATTTTTTCTTCGACGAGTGTTTCGATCAGTTCGTAAAAGTTTTCATAGGGCTTTTCTGTACGACGTCCTTGTGTCGCTTCCGTGTAGCGGGTCTCGAGATGAGCACGGGCGGCGACATATGTCCAGTCCGGCTCGGTTTCGTCCATTTCAGCTAAGGCTTCAAGTACAATGGAATTGCCATCTGTGATTCTGTCTTGTATCCGTGAAAAATCGAGACTGGGGAAGTCCCCCTGAAGTTCATTCAACCAGGTTTTCCAGTCCCTTGTTATCGTGTCAGGCATAAGTGATCCTCCTTTACAAAATAAAAAAATCCGCTCCTATAGGATAAGAGCGGATGAAACCATGAAACGAGAGTCCTCGCCTCATCGTTTCATCTTCTCCATCCCCGAAAAAGGTGAAACTTTCTGACGAAAAACAGACAGGTCTCCTGGCTTGTACCCGATCTTACTCCAGCCCTTCCCGTAGCGTTCTACAGTGGATGTGCTGTTTCGCGGATACTTACAGTTGCGGGGGCAGCTCCGGATTTTCACCGGCTTCCCTATTAAGCTCTGTGAGCATCTGATTTTCGAAAAAACTATATATTGTGTTTTTATTATTAATATTTACTATATATTGATTCTATCATACATAAAGAAGAAATAAATAGCAAGGAGGAAAAAGAATTGGATCATAAAAAATGGCATGAACAGGCAGAAAGTAAATGGGATCGTTTTTCTGATAATTGGAATGCGAGAAGTGAACAGATGTGGAAGGATGGGAGCAGGAAGAAGGTTCTTCCTTTCTTCCAGTCTTTCATCGAATCTGACTCGGATGTGCTGGACCTCGGGTGTGGGGACGGGCAGGGGAGTGAAATGCTCCAGAAGGCCGGGTACAGCGTGACAGGCGTCGATTTGTCCTCGAAAATGATTGAAATCGCCAAGAAGCGCTCCACGGCAGCGACATTTCTTCAGGGAGACGTTACAGCCCTGCCTTTTGAAAACGAAGCCTTCGACGCTGTCATGGCGATCAACTGTCTGGAGTGGGTCGCTTCTCCTCTTGAAGCGATAAACGAAATCAATCGTGTCGTCAAACCGGGAGGAGTCTTCGTTGTGGGAATTCTCGGTCCGGTGGCCGGTCCGAGGACGAATAGCTATCCAAGACTCGAGGGGGAAGAGGTCGTCTGTAACACGATGATGCCGTGGGAGTTCCAGCGACTGGCAGAGACACACGGCTGGACGACCATAGGAATGTCTTCCGTGCCGAAAGAAGGGGCACCGGAAGGGTTGGAGATGCAGAATGCATTACTGGAACAGGCGGTTTCGTTCATGACGCTTTTCGCCTTAGAAAAGAAGAGCGCGGACGTTCCTGAACAAGGATGACGGCGGTGATCACCAGGATGAAGCCTAGGAATTGCCACGCATCCAGCAGTTCCCCGAATACGAAGAAGCTGATGAGAGCTGCGACGACCGGTTCGACGGTTGCGATGATCGAAGCGCGGCTCGATTCGATTTTCTCGAGTCCCTTCGTGTAAAACAGGAAAGCGAGCGTCGTCGAGAATAGGCCTATGCCTGCAATATTGATCCAGGCAGACGGTAGTGCCAATGTAGCACCGAGGTCTCCGAGCCCTGCAAAAGGCAGAATGGCGACACTTGCGAACACGAAGGTATATACCGTAACCGTCGTGGACGAATAGGTTCGGAGAGCATAGGTGGCGAAAATGCTGTAAAGCGCATAGAAAAAGCCGGATCCGAGCCCTGCGAGCACGCCGTACATGGATAAGTCGAAGCCTGTATAAGGCAGCAGACCGACGACAAGCGCGCAGCCGATGAATGTGGTGAGCAGGGCAGTGATTTTACTTTTCGTAAACAGTTCTCCGAACAGAATCCGGGAGAAGATCGTGACGAAGGCGGGTGCTGTATATAAAAGGGTGACAGCGATCGCAATGGATGTTTCCTCCATGGCGATGAACAGGCAGAGGTTGAAGAACACAATGCTGATGATGCCTGTACCTATAAATAAACGGCTATCCTTCCAATCGATTCTCAGTTCCTCCTTCCCGGTGATGTACGTGTAGAGAAGCAGCAGAATGGCGGCGCTCGCAACTCTGACGGCAACCACCTGCACCGGGCTGAACCCGAGGTCGTACAAGTATGTAACGAACAGACCGATGATGCCCCAGAGAGCAGCACCGAAAGCGATCGACAGCATAGATAATTTTTGGCTCATCCCGGATCCCTCCTTCAAACTTCCTTCATTTTACCAGTTCGTCCCGTCAAAGAAAATACGCCTCCCGCAAGAGGGGAGACGTCAGTATTGTTCCTGGAGGCTTTTTCTCGGAATAGCTGGGGGTGCTGTCGAAAAATCTTTATTCAAGTGGGTGCTGAGTCGAACGGTAGCCTCGCCGAGGTCGTGAAGTCGCGTGCGGATCTCTTCATCGACCAGCTGATGCTGTTCGAAGTGCCCGTTGTGTACATAAACACCGCCCGGGATGACGTGTGCCCGGAAATAGTGGGCCAGCGGATGCAGGTGATGATCGATGACCAGATAATGATGATACGTGCCGCCGGTTGCCACGAATCCGATCGCTTTTCCTCTCAGGCAGTCGTTCGGAATCAGATCGAAGACGTTTTTCAAAGCGCCGGTCAGTGACCCCCGGTACACGGGAGTGCCGATGATATAAGCATCGGCCTCCTCGATTTTGTCGATCACTTCTCTCGTATCTCCTGTATAGGAAGCAGGGTCCCTTCCGTCACAAAGAACCGTTTCATAATCACCCAGATGGAGTATTTCTGTTTCCGTAGAAGAATCACTTTGCTTCGCGGCATCGAGCGCTTCCTGAACGGATAGGAGTGTTTTCGAACTTTTGCTCACGCTTCCTGTTATTCCTAAGATTTTCATATGAGAACTCCTTCTTCTTGCAAGACTTCTTCTTTCTCTTTCACGAGAGGAATCACTTCTTTGCCGAAGCGCTCCAGGTCGGATTCATAGTGGAAGTGTGCTGTAAGAACGACATCTACCCCTATCTTCTTCAGTTCGATGATGCGATCGGCCACCTGCTCTTTCGTCCCGATAAGACCGGTCTTGAAGCCGCTGTTGTATTGAACGAGGTCCTTGAACGTGTCGTTCGCCCACATTCCTTCTTTATCCCCGGTAGACTGACCGGCCTGCTTCACCGATTCGCGGAACCCTTCGACGGCTTCCGTGTGAGCGTCATCGATGATTTCCTGCAATTGGGCGAGAGCCTCTTCTTCTGTATCACGCACAATCGCGAAGCCGTGAGCTGCGAATTTCACGGTTCTGCCTTCTTTTTCCGCGAGCGCCCGCACTTCTTTGATCTGTTTCTCGAACCCTTCCAGTGTATTCCCGTTCATGAAATAATAATCGGAATGTTTGGCGGCCATCTCTTTGGCGGCTGTGGAGTTCCCTCCCTGGAAAATCGGGAAGTCTGCGCCCTGCACAGGTTTCGGTTTCGCCGGGGCATCATTGATCTGGTAAAAGTCGCCACGGAAGTTCGCTTTCTCCTTTGTGAACAGCTCTCTCAGAACTTCGATGAATTCTCCGGAGCGCCGATATCTCTCGTCATGTTCAAGCCAGTTTTCCCCGAAGCCTGTAAATTCATCTTTCAGCCAGCCGCTTACGATATTCACTGCGGCACGACCGTCACTTATATGATCGAGCGTACTTAAGATTTTTGCATAAACAGCCGGATGCCATAGTCCCGGATGAACGGCTGATATGAGTTTCAGTTTGCTGGTGGACGCGGCAAGAGCAGAAGCGAGTGTCACGGCTTCAAGCTGGTATTCGGCTCCATAACTTGCGAAGAACCTCGTTTGAAGAAGGGCGAGGTCGAAGCCCGATTCTTCTGCGATTTGTGCGTATCGTTTGTTGGATTCGAAATCCCATCCCGTCTGTTGCTCCGCTTTTGATACGACGAGACCTCCGCTGACGTTCGGCACCCAGTAGGCAAATTGTAAGTTACTCATCATTGTCCATCTCCTTTGTGATTGGTAGACGGATCCATCCGGAAAGTGATACATTGATTGGTGAGAGAGATGGAATCCGTACAGGATCTTCATGTTTCCTGCCTGTAATGTGTGGCCGCACATTACAGGCATTTTTTATTCACGCTCTTCCAGAAAGCGGAGGGGACGGCTTTTTTTATAAAAGGGAGAGATCATAAGCCGCCCTCCTTTGAAGCATGAAAAAGCCCCTTCTGCACGTAGCGAAAAGGGGCTTAGTATCGTATGGATAGGCATACAACAAACCAGGCATCCCTTCTCATCTTCCGCACAGGCGTGCTCTGAATTTGGCACCGGGCGAGTGGAATTCGCTGGTTGCCGAGACTTCGTAGGGTCAGTCCCTCCGTCTCTCTGGATAAGAAGTTGCGTGAATTTTTAAATTGTTAAACAACAGTCTACGCTGACCTTCGAAGAAAGTCAATGACTTTTCTGATAATTCCTACTTATTTTCTCCACATTCAAAACAGTAGAGCGTCTTGTCTTCCGCGATTACGCCATCGAGAAATCCGTCCCTGCAATAGATCTCCATCTCGCAGGAGGCACAGTATCCGACGAATTCTGTCATAGCCATCCTCCTCAGGACTCGTGTTTACTCCGTTACGACTTCCACTTCCCAGTTTTCATTGACGAATAGTCCGAGAACGGTGACGCCGAGGTCCCACTCTTCAATCAATTCGACAGAACGTTTGATTTCTTTCTCCTTCTGGGAACGATCCACCGGATTTCCGGCACAATCGTGGTGACCTGCAATAGCGATCACCTTGGAGTCGTGTTTCTCCGTAGACACGAGAACTTTGTTTTTGATTTCCTCCAGTTGGTTGGATGACCCTTGGAGTAGTACCTTGTTCGGTCCTGCTTCTGTGATCATGTCGATATAATCGACTCCGTACTTTTCCTTCATCCAGTGGATGACCGGCAGTTGTACCCTTCCGTCCATGCAGTTGATAGCTGTAGCGAATGACATGTGAATTCCTCCTTGTTTATGTAGATGAATATCCAGGGGGATCCCCGGATTGTATATCAAGTATAGCGAATTTTTTGAAAGAAGAAAACTTCCGTGGCTCCCGCTGTTCCGGTAGAGAAGGGTAAGGGGCTACGCTTTCATTCGGGATACGAGGTTTAAGAGAAGAAAGCGAAGGAAATATTAGTAAAGAGTCTCATTACCGGAAAGGAGAAATGACAGTGAATCAGGAAGAACTGAAACAACATATCAAAGAAATTCTGAAAGACCATAAAGTGGGTACGCTGGCGACCGTGAAGAATAATAAGCCGCATTCCCGTTTCATGACGTTCTGGAATGACGAAAATCTGACATTATTCACCCCGACGAGTAACGAAACGTACAAAGCGGAAGAAATCGAGGAGAATCCATTCGTCCATATCATCATCGGATATGAAGGAAACGGACCGGGAGATGCGTTCCTTGAAATCCAGGGACAGGCGCAGATCCGCAGCGACGAACAGATCAGAGACTGGATCTGGAACGACGAAATGGAACGCTGGTTCAGCAGTAAAGACGATGAAGAACTCATCGTTCTGGAGATTTTTCCGGAAACGATCCGTCTCATGAACGACAGCAAAGAGACACCCGAACAATTGGATATGTAAAGAAGAGGCGTCCGGAGAGTTTTCCGGACGCTTTTTTAAATGATTTTTTCGTAGGCGAAACGTTCACTGTCATCTTCTAAGTAGTTGATGCCGCAGTACGTGAAGCCATTCTTCTTCAGCAATCGCTGCATCGAACCATTTTTCCGATGCGTATCGATCTTGATGCTTGTAATCTGCTCCGCTTTTGCGAGTTCTTCTGTTTTCTTTAGAAGCACAGAAGCGAGTCCTTCGCCTTTTCTCTCATCGGTGACAGCCAGTCGATGAACGACGAGGTAAGGATCCTCACTGAGCCATTCTCCTTCGTGAACGGTGCGATACGTCTTTTCTTCCAGAGAAGATATGGCAGCGGTACCTACGACTGTATCCTCGTCTGCCAGTACGTAACTCTCACCCCGATCTCGATCAGTTTCAATCGTGACCACATCAGGATATCCGTCGATCCACTGATCAATGTCATTTTCTCTGAATTTCTGCTGTGCGTCGGAAATGATTGTCATGATTTCTGCTATATCTTCCTTTTTCGTTTTGCGAAATATCATCGAAGTCCTCCTGCTATTCTTCGACGTGATCAATCATCTGCTCCAGGGTGTGCATGACGTGATCGTCGTTGAATGTGTAATAAAGAGTAGTGCCTTCACGCCGGTACGTAACGAGTCGGAAAAGCTTAAGGGTCCGGAGTTGATGAGATACCGTCGATTGTTTCAAATCCAGCTCCGTAGCGATATCGGACACCGAGGATTCCTGTTTACAAAGGTAGTGAAGAATCCGGATTCGCGTAGGATCGGATAGAACTTTGAATGTATCTGCCGTTTTTTGGACCGTTTCTTCTTTCAATTCCTCAGGCATGGGACCCCTCCTCGGACATGCTGCAAAACTCGTCTTCGTATTCGATTTCAATCGTCAAATGATCCAGGTGAATGGAATCGACGATCGATTTTATCGATTCTTTCACTTCACACACTTCGTCCTTCGTCGCCTTCGATGGAACAACGGCATGGGTAGAGAATGCATGGTGTTCTCCGTCGAGCGACCACAGGTGGGTGTGGTGCGTCGATTGCACATGGGGAAGGGCCTCGATGTCTTTGATGATTTTCCCGATATCTACAGATTCCGGCACTGCTTCAAGGAATAGCCTCATCGTTTTAATTAGATTGATGACGACGTTGTATAAGATGAACAGCGTAATCCCGATGGAAGCGAGAGGGTCGAGGATCGGCAAATCGAAGAATGTCATCGCCAGTCCTACGAAGAAGACGGCGACCCAGCTCAACACATCTTCAAGCATATGCCAGGACATGACCTTCTGATTCATGGAATCTCCACCGCGAAGTCGGAAGACGGCCGCTCCGTTAACGATGATACCGAGGACGGCCAGCCCCATCATTCCGAGGGTGTTCGGCGTTTCCGGATTCCAAAGGCGGGGAATCGCTTCTGTCAGAATGAAAACCGACCCGACGATCAGAACGACACTATTGATGAGCGCCCCAAGTAGAGAGAAGCGTTTGTAGCCGAATGAGAAGTCGTGGGACATATCTTTGTTCGAGAATTTTTGCAGAAACCATGCGAGCCCGAGGGAAAGGGAATCTCCCAGATCGTGCAGGGCGTCCGATATGATGGCGATACTGTTCGTGAGGATACCGCCGATCAGCTCAATGATGGTGAAAAAGAAATTGAGGAAAAAAGCGACCTTTATATTGCCAGTCGTATCGTGGTGATGATGGTGATGTCCCATGTCTTTACCTCCTTATATGATCATATGTTCATATAATAACATATGTGCTGACGAAAGCAATGATTGCGTTCCATCTATCCGTGGAGGTGAATGTTTGAGAGGGGAGCGAAAAGTGAATAATCGAAGAAGATAATGAATCCTACAGGAGGCGACACAATGAAAGAGTACATTCATCAATATATAAACGGAGCATGGAAAAAAGGATCGAGCGACAAACGAATCGAAAATATCAATCCTTACAACGATGAACATATAGCGTCCATCCCGTCAGCGAACGAGGAGGACCTGGATGAAGCGTATAAAGCTGCGGACCAGGCGCAGAAAGAATGGGCCGGAAAGACCCCTGCAGAAAAAAGGGAGCTGTTCCTGAACTGGATCAACGTTATGAAAGAAAGAAAAGATGAAATCATAGACTGGCTGGTAAGAGAGTCGGGCAGTACGAAAGTGAAAGCGGAAGTGGAGTTCAGTGCGGCTCTTGATATCATTTCAGAGTCCGCTTCTTTCCCGACGCGTATGAAAGGGGAAATCCTTCCTTCGAACACCCCTGGAAAAGAAAACAGGGTATATCGTGATCCGAAGGGAGTCATCGGTGTTATCGGACCATGGAACTTCCCGCTGCACCTGACTACAAGGTCTCTCGCCCCTGCTCTTGCGACCGGTAATAGTGTGGTCATCAAACCTGCATCGAATACGCCGGTCACATCAGGGCTTCTTCTTGCAGAACTTACTGAGGAAGCAGGGTTTCCGAAAGGACTCGTAAACGTCGTTGTGGGTCGTGGGTCGGAAATCGGGGATGCGTTCATCACCCATGATATTCCGGAAATGTTCTCCTTCACCGGTTCTACAGAAGTCGGCAGTCATATCGGAGAGCTTGCAGGGAAACATATCAAAGATACGGCGCTCGAACTCGGCGGCAACAATGCGATGATCGTTCTTGAAGATGCGGATATCGAGCAGGCTGTTCAAGCGGCGACGTTCGGAAAGTATTTACACCAGGGGCAGATTTGCATGTCGTTGAACCGGATTATCGTGCATGAAGATGTACACGATGAATTCGTGAAGAAATTCAAAGAGAAAGTGGAAGGGTTGCCTTACGGGGACCCGAGCGATTCCGAGACCCTTGTCGGTCCTTTGATTGAAAAGGATGAAGTGGAACGTATCCTGAAAGGTATCGATCAGTCGGTAGAAGAAGGTGCTACATTGCTGAGCGGCGGAAAAGCGGAAGGGAACGTACTGCTTCCTACGATTCTGACCGGTATGGACAACGAAAAGGCACTGGCGAAAGAGGAAGTGTTCGGTCCGGTATCTTCCGTCATCAAGGTTTCGGATGAACAGGAAGCTATCGAGACAGCGAATGGCACCCCTTATGGTCTGTCCGGTTCCGTGTTCACAAGAGATGTCCACCGGGGCGTCGAAGTGGCGAAGCAGGTGAAAACCGGTATGATCCATATCAACGATCAATCGGTGAACGACGAAGCGCACGTAGCTTTCGGTGGCGAGAAACAGTCCGGTATCGGACGCTTCGGCGGCGAATGGGCGCTCGATAAGTTTACGACAGTGAAGTGGATCGGTGTCATGAACGGATACCGCGATTTCCCTTTTTAAGAGGAGGAATGAACATGAAGTTAGTCGTGATTGGAGGAGATGCAGCGGGAATGAGCGCTGCTATGCAGGTGGTAAGGAATACGGAGAATCCTGAAATCGTCGTATTGGAAAGAGGAGAGATCTATTCTTATGGTCAGTGTGGACTTCCTTACGTCATCGGGGGAGATGTATCTTCGACAGATGATCTGATTGCAAGAAAGGTGGAGACCTTCCGTGAGAAATACGGAATCGATGCCCGGATCAATCATGAAGTCACCTCCGTCGATTGTGATAAAAGAATGGTATATGGCACGGACGGGAAAGGGGAAGATTTTGAAGAAAGCTATGATGAGCTTCTCGTCGCTTCCGGTGCCAGCCCCGTTGTTCCCCCATGGAAAGGCCGTGACCTGGAAGGGGTCCACGTATTGAAGACGATCCCGGACGTGGAGAAAATTGTGGAAGACACGGATGGTGATGTGACCAGGGTAACCGTCATCGGAAGCGGATATATAGGACTCGAAGTCGCCGAAAACTTCAAAGATATCGGGAAAGATGTCCACCTGATCAGTCGGAGTGATCATCCTGCTTCGATGGTAGATGAAGACATGGGAGAAATGATCGCAGAGGAAGCGCGGAAGCAAGGGGTCCACCTTACCTTAAGGGAATCCGTGGAACGCCTTGAAGGAGACGATCGCGTTGGCAAAGTAGTGACAGACAAGGGTGAGTACGAAACGGATCTTGTCATTGTCGCGACCGGTGTAGCACCAAATGTCGGATTCATGACGGGCACTGGTGTCCACACGACAGAAAGCGGGGCAATTGAGGTCAATCGTTTCATGGAGACGAATCTTCCGCACATTTATGCAGCCGGGGATTGTGCCGTTCAATACCACCGCATCAAAGAGCGGAACGACTATGTACCACTGGGCACGCATGCGAATAAGCAGGGACGGATCGCAGGACTTGTCCTGAGTGGGAAACGACAGACATTCAAAGGAATCGTAGGGACGTCCGTCCTCAAATTTTTCGACCTTACCATCGGAAAGACCGGGCTGTCGGAAGAGGAAGCGAAGAAAGAGAATATTCCATATGAAACGGTATTCTTAAAATCCACCCATGCCGCCGGATATTATACGGATGAGCCACCGATGTCGATCAAAATGACCTATCAGCCGGAGACACAACAGGTTCTCGGGATTCAGATCGTCGGAACATATGGTGTGGATAAACGGATCGATGTCATCGCCACAGCCCTCTATCATGAAATGAAAACAGACGACCTGCTCGACTTGGATCTTGCTTACGCTCCTCCTTATAACAGCGTGTGGGATCCAGTTCAGCAGGCGGCGAGGCGAATAAAATAATGAAACGTTAAGCCGACATGTTTCGTACAAGAGGAAAAAGGAGGAATGGTTTATGGCTGAAAATGAAAAAGGTTGCGTGAAGTGTGGAAGTACAGAAGCGGGAACGAAGGATGTCTCCATGACCGGTTCCGGCCTGTCGAAAATGTTCGATGTCCAAAACAACCGGTTCACCGTCATTTACTGTGAAAACTGTGGGTACTCGGAGTTTTACAACAAGGAAGCGTCCACAGGAAGCAACATCTTCGATCTGTTCTTCGGATAATAGAAGCTTTCTTCTCAAAGAGGGGAAAAAAGCAGTTGTCGATTACGCCCGTGTGGAGTATTATGGAAGAAACGTCATGCAGCGGAGGTAAGGGAAATGATCAACATGACTGATTTTCGATCCATGATACAAATGCAGGCGATGAGTGCTCTGCAGGGAAATAGACAGGCGAGCTCTTTCACGTCGGGGATGCAGCAGATGATGTTCCAAAGTGTATTGGAAGCTTCGATGAACAATCTGGAATCTGCAGCGACCGGGCCATCCAAATCGATGACTCCTGTCCAGGCTTTTTCCCATGCTCAGGCACCTGAGATCAAAGATGTTTCCACTCCTCAGAGTTCCGGGGATATCGACGGCATCATCCGGGAAGCATCAGAGAAATTCGGGGTGAGCGAAAAGCTGATAAGGTCGGTGGTCCAAGCGGAATCGTCCTTCAACCCTCAGGCGGTCAGTCATGCAGGAGCTCAGGGGCTGATGCAACTGATGCCGGCGACAGCGGCAGGCCTTGGGGTGGAAGATCCGATGAACCCGAAGGATAACGTCATGGGCGGTACGATGTACTTGAGGGATATGCTGAACCGTTACGACGGGGATGAGCAGCTCGCTCTCGCTGCGTATAACGCAGGTCCCGGGAACGTAGATAAATACGGGGGTATTCCTCCATTCGAAGAAACACAGAATTATGTCCGTAAAGTACTTAACACGTAAGAAAAAGCACCCGGAAAAGGGTGCTTTTCTTATTGGGACAGGTTCGATTTGTAAGGGGAAAGGTCACGTCCCATCTGCAGATATCTTAAAAAGACCTGGGAGAGTTCCCGCAACCGGTTCTTCACCTCTTCATTATCGAGCTGTTTATCGTCCGTGAAATGTCCGGGATGGGCATAAACGTAGTTTGGTGTAATCAGACAGCGGAAATAGTCCAGTATCGGCTTCAGCTGGTTTTCGATGACGAGGTGGTGCTGGAGTGTCCCTCCCGTGGCTACGATGGATACAGGCTTATACCTCATAGCGAGCGGGGAAATGGCATCGAATAAATTCTTGAGGACTCCCGGGATTCCTCCCTGGAACACCGGAGTCGCAATGATGTAGCCGTCCGCTGATTCGATTGTGTTGATCAGCTTCTGCATGTCGTCATTGTAGTCCTCTGTGGGACGACCATCGACAAACTGAAGGTCGTAGTTTTTCAGGTCGACATTTTCTATTTCCATATCGGGAGATGCTTCTCGTATATACGTGTCTACGACCGATAACAGTCGTTCGGTTTTCGTACCGGTAATCGTACCGTTCAGCAATACAATTTTCACGTTGGTTCCTCCTCTAAAAAACCGCACTTTCCCTTCATATGGTAAAGCATACAAGTTTGATAGGCAATTAAGACGAAACAGGAGGCGAAGCAATGAAGTTTTGGAGAAGAATAAAGTTTCTGTTCCAGTTCCGTAAATCGATCCCGTTCGTCCTTTCCTTTTTCCGTTCCCGGGAAGTGAAAGGGGTCAAGAAGTGGGGAGCGGCGGGATTAGTGCTATTGTATATCATTTTCCCCTGGGATATCATCCCGGATTTCCTTATATTCTTCGGAATCGTCGATGATGTGGCTGTTCTTACATTTGTTCTGCAGCAGATCGTCAAAATGGCTCCCGAGTCCCTGAAAGAAGAATATGAAGTCGAAGATGAGGTTTAAAATTCCGAGAGACAAGGTATACAATGTAAGGGAAGAAGAAATATCAAATTCAAGGAGTGATTAACCAATGAGCGATGTAATGTTCACAGCTCACGCAACCGCGCAAGGCGGCCGTAATGGCCACGTAAAATCCGATGATGGTTTGATCGATCTTAATCTGGTACAGCCAGGTGAAAGTAATGAGAAAGGTTCGAACCCTGAACAGCTATTCGCTGCCGGATATTCTGCATGCTATGACGGTGCATTGAATTTGGTAGCTGATAAAAAGAAAAAAGACATCGATTCTGAAATCACAGGAGATGTAAGCCTGCTGAAAGACCCTGCAGACGGAGGGTTCAAAGTAGGTGTCGTCCTTAACGTGAAGGTGAAAGGTGTTTCCCAGGAAGAGGCGGAAGAGCTCGCGGAAGAAGCTCATAAAGTGTGCCCTTATTCCAAAGCGACACGCGGAAACATCGACGTGGAACTGAACGTAACGGCCGAATAATACATGAGAAAGACCCGGGCAGGGAAACTGTCCGGGTTTCTTTGTGTGTCCGGAAAAAGTGCGGTATGATAAAAGGCGAATGTATGTTTGAGGAAAGAGGTTTTCTATCATGATGGCACCGGGACACCAGGTCGTCGGGTTCTCGTTCGGAGTCGCTGCAGTCACTCTGCTTCCGGCCCTCCCGTTCTTACCCGAGCGGCCACTAGAGATGATCGTCTTTTTTATGTTCGTTTTATTCGGAGCGCTTGTTCCTGATATCGATACCCCGCGTTCGAGACTCGGGCAGAAGTTCTGGCGGATTCTGATCACGTTATTTACCATTGCACTGGGCGTCTATCTATTCGCTCCAGCTTTGTTCGATACATACAGAGAACCTTTGAAAACGTTCGTAATGCTTTTGTTGCCTATATTGTTGATGATCCGGGGACACCGTAAGATGACGCACTCGTTGTTCTTTCTTTTGTTTCTCGTGGGATACAGTTACTTCGTGCAATGGTTGATCGGGCTTCCCTGGTATTACTTCGGAGGCCTTGTGACCGGAGCAGCTTCCCACTTGTTCGCGGATTTTATCACAAAGAGGGGGATTCCTCTATTTTATCCGTTCAGTAAAAAGCACTGGAGCTTCTTTGTGACGTTCAAAACCGGCTCGATGGTGGAGAAGATTGTCACATTTGTCTTGATCATTATGAATGTGTGGTACTTATTGTTGGCTTTGTAGAATAATTTGGTACAATGAGGAAGATTACTATAATTGTAGATGAAGGAGAACCTGGCATATGTGGGAATGGAAGAATATATACCGCGGACTGATGATGGGGGCGAGTGACGTCGTTCCGGGCGTCAGCGGCGGTACGATAGCGGTAGTGCTTGGCATTTACGATCGTCTGATTGAAGCGATCAACGGATTTTTCAGTAAGGAATGGAAGAGGCATCTCCGTTTCCTTCTGCCGCTCGGACTCGGTGTTGTCACGTCTATTCTGTTACTGGCGAATGTGATTGAGTGGTTATTTGAACACTATCCGGCGCAGACGAAGTTTTTCTTTTTAGGCTTGATTATCGGGGTGCTTCCGTTTCTCAGTCATAAAGCCGACGTGAAGCATAATTTCAGAACGAAACACTATATCTTGATGCTGATAGGGGCTCTCGTGGTAAGTTCTCTCGCTTTCTTCCAGCCGGAGGAATCAGAGGCGATGAACAATTTATCGACAGGAATGTATGCTCTATTATTCTTGTCAGGGATGATTGCAAGTAGTGCGATGATACTCCCGGGGATCAGCGGCTCCTTTATTCTGCTGATCATCGGTGTGTACACGACAGTGATTGAAGGGATTTCTAACCTGCAGCTGGACGTCATTGCAGTCGTTGGTGCCGGAATCGCTATCGGTATCATCGTTATGAGTAAGATTGTGAAGTTCTTTCTTGATCATTATACGTCAGGGACGTACGCTGTGATCATCGGCCTTGTGCTCGGCTCCGTCGTCGTCATTTATCCCGGTTTGTCCGGAGATACCCTGATGCTGCTGATCAGTGTTCTGGCATTTATCGGCGGTTTGTTTGCTGCGTGGGGCCTTGGTCGTGTAGAGTATAAGTAACAGGTAGTAGAAAGGGGATTATGATGAAAGAGATCAATACAACAGAGCAGTTTCAAGCGACAATCGAAAGCGAAGAACCGGTTATCCTGAAGTTCGAAGCGGAATGGTGCCCGGATTGTAAGCGGATGGACATGTTCATCGGAGACATTCTGGAAGAGTATAACAACTACGAGTGGTTTGTCGTGAACAACGACAACTTGCCGGAACCCGCTCAGAAGTATGAAGTAATGGGGATTCCGAGTATTCTTATTTTCCAAAAAGGGGAAAAGATCGCTCACTTGCATAGCGCGAATGCAAAAACACCGGAAGAAGTGGAAGGCTTCTTGGCGGAGAGTTTGTAAAAAGAAAAGCGTGAGATCTGAAGAGTTGCTTCAGGTCTCACGCTTTTTTGATGATGGACGGCTGTTTGCTTTCCGTCGTTGCGGTACGTTCGCGTCAGAATTTTTGGCGTGAGTGTACCGTTCTTTTCGTATTGCACCGTTCGCGCGCGGAAATCGTGGATGAGTGGGTGGCAAAGAGATTTGCGGTACACTCGGGACAGATACTCCTTCGTGAACGGTGCGTAAAAGACTATATGCCCGTACCACCCCGTCTGGAGCCGGGGTGGTATTCAGGAAGACTTGGTAGATCGGGTCCCAGGTAGTGCTTGTGCTGAAATTGGTCGTTGCGGTACGTTCGCGTCAGAATTTTTGGCGTGAGTGTACCGTTCTTTTCGTATTGCACCGTTCGCGTGCGGAAATCATGGGTGAGTGGGTGGCAAAGAGATTTGCGGTACACTCAGGACAGATACTCCTTCGTGAACGGTGCCTAAAAGATTATATGCCCGTACCACCCCGTCTGGAGCCGGGGTGGTATTCAGGAAGAACTGGTAGATCGGGTCCCAGATAGTGCTTGTGCTGAAATTGGTCGTTGCGGTACGTTCAAGTCAGGATTTCTGGCGTGAGTGTCCCGTTCTTTTCGTATTGCACCGTTCGCGTGCGAAAATCGTGGGTGAATGGGTGGCAAAGGTTATTTGCGGTACACTCGGGACAGATACTCCTTCGTGAGCGGTGCGTAAAAGCATTTTTGGTTTCTAAGCGGGCCTTCTCCGCTTTTATATGTCTAGCTGCGAAGCCCAGAAACCCGAAATATAAGCAGCCACCTCTGTTTCGAGAAAGAACGCTCGAAGCCAGAGCTGTCTGCTTATATTTGAGCTTCTAAGCGTTCTTCTCCGCTTTTATATGTCTAGCTACGAAGGCCAGAAACTCGAGCCATAAGCAACTCGGATCAAAGAAAGGAAGAGCATCTTTCGTTGACCAAGTTGCTTATGACTGAAGTTTCTAAGCGGGCCTTCTCCACTTTTCCGTTATGAAAAACGTTTAAGCTGCTGATTCAAGTCTTCGATCATCGTTTCGAGCTGGCCTGTTTCTTCCTGCATACTGCGGAAGGAGCGTTGCTGTTCTTCGGCGGATGCCGAGATTTCTTCGGTGCCGGCGGCCGTCTCTTCGGTGATGGAGCTGATGTTCTGCATCGAAGCGGCTACCTGTTCACTTTGTTCGCGGGATGCTTCCATATTCGCTGCGAGTTGTTGCAGGCGTTCATTCATCGTTTCCACGTTTTGCTGGATATCGGTGAACGAGGTGTCTGATGTTTCTACGGCTTTCGCCTGTTTGTCGCTCGCTGCAATGGTTTCTTCGGTCTGGCTATGGATGGCCGTAACGCCCGACTTGATCTGTTCCACCATACGGGCGATGTCGGAGGTGGCGTTCGTCGACTGATCTGCGAGTTTGCGAACTTCTTCTGCGACGACGGCGAACCCTTTTCCGTGCTCTCCGGCCCGTGCCGCTTCGATGGCGGCGTTCAAGGCGAGCAGGTTGGTCTGTTCTGATATGTCGTTTACGAGATGCACAGCTTTTTCAATCTGGTCTGTGTACTCCGTAAAGCGGTCGACAGATTCTTTCACGGTATTTAAGGAAGCGCGACTTTCGTTCATGGAATGCTTCTGCTCTTCGATCGCTTTCCTTCCTTCTTTGATACTTGCAATCGCCGTTTCTCCTGCTTCTGACGAGGCTTTGCTTTCTTCGGCATTCGTCGAAAATTGGTCATTCATATGATCTGTAAGTACAACGACGTCCTGGACGTCTGTAGAGATGGATTGACTCCCCTGGGCCAATTCGTCGGTGGAAGAAGCGACCTGCTGGCTTCCTTCCGATAAAGTTTCCATTTCCTGATTCAGACTTTTGCTGAACGTTTCGACACGTTTCCCGATGTAGTTGACGGAATCCACCGTTTTTTGCAGGTTCGTAAGCATCGTTTGAAACGACTGTTTGAGCTGACCGATTTCATCCCGCTCGTTTCCATCCATTTCGATCGTCACCGACAATTCTCCATCTGCTGCACGCTCTGCCTGTTCCGCAAGACGGCGGATAGGGGAAGCGATATGACTGATGAGTCTTGCCGTGAAGAAGAGAGAAGCGATGAGCAGAATGACGGCCGCTACAATGGCGAAAGTAATAAGGCTTGAAATCGACTGCTGCTGATTGGCCAGAGTCTCGGAATAATTCTCATCTGATACCTGCTGCAGGTTGTAGGCATCATTTACGATACCGCCACTTCGCGAAGCCTGTCTGCGGGTTTCATTGATATCTTTTGCTTCCACAGCGGCAGTCGCTGCTTCGTTCCACGATGCATACTTCTCTGAGGCTCTTTCCAGCCAGTGTGCCTGAGCATCTGTCTGGATCAACGTTTCAAGTTCGCCGATCGTCCCTTTCGTATTCTCCATTTTTGTAAGTGCCTGTTGCCTCGCTGCCTGGGAAGGATTTTCCGCATAGCTGTTCAGTGCCTGTTCCGCCGCGATCAGTTCGCTATTCATCTGTTGAGCGGACAGAAGGGCATCGACGTCTTCTTTGGAAGAGTTCTGCAAGGTCATCATCTGGATGACGATCCAAGTGACCAGTCCGATACTCAGGATAAGAGGGATGAGGGTCATGATATAAAGGCGTCGCTTAATACTCATTCGGCATTTCTCCTTTCATCAAGCATCCGTTGTTCGTCTTCGGAGAGGTCGATCAAGCGTATCGGAGCAAGCCCGACTCCTTCTTCAGCAAGGCCGAGTGTAAGGGTTCCCCCTGTAAGTTCTTCGCCTTCCACTGCTTGACGCACGATGTCAAAAATTGCAACGTTCAAGTTCTTGGTCATAGAAGTTACGACCGCGTCTTCTGCAAGAAAGTGCTGGTCACTGTCGACACCAAAGGCATAGATTCCTGCTTCTTCGGCAGCCTGAAGCGCTCCGACGCCGGTGAACCCTGCGGATGGGAATATATAATCGGCATTCTGCTCGATCATAGCCTCAGCCAATTGTTTCCCGAGCTGGTCATCTCCGAATGTTCCGCTGTATTCTGTAAGAACTTCAGCATCCGGGTTCACAGCCTGTACCCCTTCCTTGAATCCGTCTTCGAATTTATGGATAACCGGAATATCTTCTCCGCCGATGAATCCGACCGTATCCGTTTGTGTTTTCATTCCGGCAATCATGCCGATCAGATAACTGCCTTCATCTTCCTTGAACGTAATCGAGGTGATGTTATCAAGCGAAGATTGAGCATCGATCAAAACGAATTTCTGATCCGGGTGCTGCTTCGCTACGGTTTCCATCGCTTCCTGGATATTGAAACTGAGGCCGATAATCACATCGTGTTCTTCTTCCACCAATGTACGAAGGTGTTCCTCGTAGTTCCCGTCCAGGGGCTCCCGATAATCGAAGGTGATGCCCAGTTCGTCTCTTGCCTGTTCGAGTCCCTGGAACGCCAGGTCACTGAATGCATTGTCGCCAAGACCGCTATCCGTTACGACCAGTCCTGCACTAAAAGTTTCTTTGGATTGAGCGGACTCCCCGGCACATCCGGTAAGAAGAATAGTAAAGAACAGAGCGATTGCTACGCCCATGTATTTCATAATTGTCACTCCTTGTCTTATGATGTCTGACAACTAGGAGTATCGGATAAAAATTCCTTTTTTAAATCAGTGAAATACAAAAAAGTTGCAGGCCTCAGCCTGCAACTACAGTGTCATATGATCGAGATATGTCGTTATGTGTTTTTCTTCTGTTACGTACAACCGGCCATTGGATAAAGGGAAGCCCGGAGAATCCTCATCAGAGAAACGGAAGATATTTCGGAAAATCCGAGAAGCATCTTTGCGATCCTTATTTGTCCCGTATTCCACCATTGTACTGGACAGCGGATTGATATATACCGGGTCAGTAGGGAAATTGTCCCCTTTCCATTCGATCAAAAAAGGGAGACCGACTTCTTCATGTCTCGGGAAAAGCATGCGCCATTCAAGCAGGGAGCCATCTGTACGTCTTCGAGCTCCTGGGAAAGGTCCCTCGTACTCAATGCCGGATTCTTCGTAATAGGTGATGAAGTCATCCATGGCGCCGGTGCGAAGAGCGATTTGTATCGTTTCACCGGTCTGCTGCTGCATCATCTGACGGATCAATGGATTGCCGGACCCCTCTGCTTTAGAAGCGTCCGTCACTCCAAGCCATTCGATGTAGAACCGATTGTCGAAAAAGCAGAGCTCGTTGTGCGTTCCCCATTCCGGATGCTCTCCGCCGGCTGTACCTTTAAGTCCATAGTGGGACGTGAACTGAAAACGATCCTGTTCCGGTTCTGTAGTTGTGACAACAATATGGTCAATGGCAAGCATGCCAATCCCTCCCTATACCAGATTGAACGCTTCTGCAATCAGTCTGTATGAGCGAATGCGTTCTTCAAATGGATAAACGATTGTATTCACGATTACTTCCTCTACACCATAAGCATCTGCGAGAGATTCGATTTCTTCTTTCACCGTCGAAGGATTTCCGATGATCATCCGCTTCCGGTTTTCCTGGATTCTGTCCTGTTGAAAGAGGGAGTACGGATAATTGATCGCTTCCTCCGGAGTGGGGAAGTTGTTACGTATGCCTCCCTGTTCGATTTGCAGGAGAGCCAGGTCTAAACTCGAAGCCAGATACTCTGCCTGTTCTGTCGTTTCCGCACATACCGCAAAGACGGATACGTTCCCTTTCGGTGTGGATTGCTGGATGGAAGGGGCGAAATTATTCTTATAGCGATCCATCGCCCCCATCCCTCCGTGTCCATTGATGAAATGAGCGAAGGAGTAGGACGTACCTAGTTCCGCTGCCAGACGAGCGCTGGTCCCGCTGGAGCCGAGCATCCATACATCAGGACTCGTTTCTCCCTGAGGAGTAGCATACACATCCATCTGTGCCGGGTCTTCTCCATGCAGGTAGGCCATCAGTTGTTCCACTTGTTTCGGGTAATCTTCGACTCTCGGAAGCTTTCCGCGGTTAAGAGCAAGGTTCACATTCGGCATGCCACCCGGGGCACGTCCGACTCCGACGTCGATACGGTTCGGGTGCAGTGTTTCGAGTACGCGGAAACTCTCCGCTACTTTATAAGCACTGTAGTGGGGGAGAAGTACCCCTCCTGTACCGATGCGGATGTTTTCTGTGTGGGCTGCCAGATGCGCCGCGAGGATTTCCGGTGCCGATCCGGCGAGACTATTGGTGCTGTGATGCTCCGACACCCAGTAACGGTGGAACCCGAGCTGATCGACCGTTGATGCAAGCTCCGTCGTTTGTTCGAGGGCTTGTGTCGGGTTTGTATTTGCCAGAATAGGTGATTGATCCAAGACGCTTAGTTTCATTGTATATCTTTCCTTTCTATTGGTGCGAAAAAAAGGTTGTTATAGAAGGGTGTTCTCCTTTTCATCGTGGCACCAGGATAGCGGAAATGCAAATAAAAAACTCTCCCCCGCAAAAGGAGGAGAGTGCTTTGTGGAATCGGTGGCTCAGCGACTGATGAGACCAAGTAAGCCGTACGTGATCATCGTTTCGGATTCCAGGGCGAACAGGCGGCTGACATCCAGATTTTCCGTGTCCAGAGGTGTAAGGAAGGGAGCGTTGTTGCGGAACTCATCTTCTTCTTCGACGGCCAGCCATTCTCCCGACTCCAGTCCTTCTGTCACTTCAATCAGGTTTTTTTCTTTCAACGCGGTTGCGATCGAGCGTCGCTCCAGTAGACCTTCTTCGTTCATGACCCATGCATACAGGTTCTCGTCACTGATCAGAGCTTTGTCGAGAGCGATGGTCGTGTCGATGGATTCATCGGTGATGATATCAACCTCGGCGTGGTATCCAGGCAAGATTTCTTCATCGTCCGTAGTGACATCAGCTTCGAACGGATAGCTGCTCGTCAGGTGAAGGTTCGTCTCTTCCGGGAACTCATGAAGGGTGGAAATTTCACCGCTCACGACGATGTCATCTTCCGGAATCTCTGCGATGGTCGTCATTTCTTCTTCGACCTGTTTTCTCTCTTCCTCTGATAAATTACCGCGAAGTAGCAACTCGGTGGATTGAAGAGTCAGGACCGGATCCTCAAGCGATTCTGAGATGTCCGTTACCGTTCCGTCGAAAGCGCTGGTGACCGTGATCGTTTCTCCTTCATCTTCGAGCTGGTCCAGCTGGTCTTCCACCATGGCAAGCTCCGCTTCTTTCTGGGCGAGTTCCATCTCTTTTTCAGCGACTTTTTCTTCCTGTTCGAATTCGGCTTCCACATAGGAGGAAGGAGTCGGATGATCATAATCTTCATCTTCTATATCCGTGTCGGGTTCGGGAATGTCGTAGTCTTCGATTTCATCGATATACTCTTCAAGGGCATCGACGTCTTCTTCCAATCGATCTATTTCCGACTCGAGTTCCGCTTCTCTCGAAGCATAGTTGAGTACTTTATACGTGTATAAATCATCGCCTTCGTTCACGGCGTCCCCTTCTTCGACAAGGAATTCCCGGAAGCTCCCCCGGTCGTGATCGAAATAGACATTATTCTTGTCGGAAGAGGCGAATACCCCTTCGGTCTCGAGTCGTTCGAATATGTCTCCGGTAAAGGATTGAGACCATTCTTCGATATAGGATTTCTGCGTGACCCGGTTCTTCTGGTCGAAGTAAACGAGCAACCCGTTCAAGGTGATGAATAGAATGATACTTACTCCGACAATCCTTCTGATCACTCTTTGTTTTTTCGTCATACGATGTCCCTCTTCTTTCTATGGATTATCTCAGTAAATATACGAGTACGATGTCATAGTAACTAAGCGCAGCGGTTCCGCACCACAAGACGATGTGCCAGATGATGACCCCTGTCCAGATCCATCCGGGGCGTGTGGACGACATTTTTTTCAGGGAGGCGACCTGATACCAGATGATGAATAACTGGAACAAAGACACTGCACCGAAAAAGTAAATGATCCATGTAAGATCCGTGAAATAAGAGGCGATCACCCCGAAAGAAAGCGGGGAGACGAACCAGTCCAGTCCTGCATATGTAAGTAGCGGGATCCACGTGATACGCTCAAGAAGCATAAGGAGAAGAACGTTCATCTGCATAATCATGATTCTTTTATAAGAAGCCGTGTTGAAAAGCCAGAATATAAGGGTCGAGAAAAAAAGGATGAAAGAATAGAAGAGTAGCGCGTATCCTATCCGTCCAAGCATGAACCATGCCTTTCTCCATTCATATTCCAGGCGGTTGAGTTCTAGCATATTAGCGGAGATCGGGTCTGTTCCGAGACCGATCCAGGCCGTCCATACAAAGGTGAGGATTGTGGCAAATAACAGAACGAACAGCATGTTCCATACGTTACGGATCCGCTCCGCCTGTTTCAGCTTCCACAATTCCTGGTCCCGTTTCCAAAATAACTTCCAAAGGTTCACTGAATATATCATTAGTTCCATCCTTTTTTTGCTGTGTCTATTCTTAAACCATTTTAACTGAATTTGTCATAACTTACTAGACGTTAAGGTAGGTTATTTCCCTCTGCTTCAAGTTTAAGGAAGGGAGAGAAAGGAAATGATATCCTTAGTGTGTACATATAGAGGAGGAAATTCTCATGCCCCGTTTCAATAAAGGACTATTAGTCTATCATGCGAATGCCGGGAATGAAGAGATCGAACATAGCCTGGCACAGGTGCTGCCGGTGCTCGCGGCGGAAGTGAAACAGCTGATCACCGTACAAACGGAAGACATCGATGATTTATACCTCACAGCAGATAAATATAAACAGGAAATTGAAGTTTTTTTTATTCTTGGGGGAGACGGAACCGTTCACGAATGTGTCAACATCTTCGCTGAGGAAGAGAATGCGCCGCTTCTCGGGGTTCTTCCGGCAGGAACGTGTAACGACTTTGCGAGGACGCTCGGACTTCCGATGGATCTTGCTCAGGCAGCCCGCGCCCTTGTGAAGGGGGAAGCGAAGGAAGTGGATATCGGAAAAGCGGACGACAAATATTTTGCGAACTTCTGGGGGATCGGTCTCGTCACGAAGACATCTCATAATATCGACGAAGACCAGAAAGATAGTCTCGGGGTACTCAGTTATTTCATCAGTGCTTTCAAGACGATGAGTGGAGCGGAGACGTTCTCTTACAAGCTGGATCTGGATGGGAAAGAGATGGAAGGGGAAGCCGTCATGCTCATGGTGATGAACGGAGGGTTCATAGGTACGAGGCAGGTGCCTGACCCTGACATCAAACTCGATGATGGCTATTTCAACATCATGGTCGTGAAAGATTCGAATTTCCGTCTGTTCCGGGAGCTGATGACGATGAACCGGCCGTGGACGAATGAAGATAATTTCCGGGAGCTGGCGTATGCCAAAGCATCTCACATCAAGATCTCTTCGGACCCTGTCGAAGAAGTGGACAGAGACGGGGAGATAGAAGGTGAGACTCCTGCTGAAATCCACCTTCTCCCGAAACATCTCTCGTTCCTCGTAGGGAACCAGGGGACTCATGTAGCTTTCTCTGACTGAGCTTTTTTCGATATAGCTACCCCAAGCGGATAATGGATGTTCTCACGCCGGGGTTCGATCAGTACGCCTTTTTGATAGTAGAAGGATGTTTCTTCGTAATCCTCGAATAGATTCTTAAATTCTTCCACGGTCAGCTGATGGACGTGGAATTTCGATCCGGAGGGAATGCCGCGTCCTTCGCCGAAAGGAGTGGAAACGATCAGCGTGCCTCCGGGTTTCAGAAGTCGGTAATAGTTACGTAGCAGTTCCTGTTCTTCTTCGATGTGTTCAATCGTTTCGAAGCTTACGATAGAGTCGAAGGTGCCGAGTTTTTCAGGAAGCTCCTGGTCGATGGCATTATGCACCTGGAAGGAAGACTTGGGATGATAGTATTTCCCTTTGGCGTAGCGTATGATTTCTTCATCGATGTCTACACCGACGACTTCGTCGACTTCTTTCTTTCTGTGTTTGGCTATCATATGAGTTCCGTACCCTGCCCCGCAGGAAAGATCGAGGACACGACCGTACAAGTGCGGCAGGGCGAATTGATATCGTGCCATATGTTCGAGCAACAGCATGTTCTCGGGGCTCATAAATTCAGGGATGACCCTTTCTCCTGTATCTTCAAGCAAGAATTCTCACCGCTTTCTGTATATACTACCGTCATTATGACACAGGTGACGGAAATAGAATAGGTTTGACACGGGAGAAAGGGGATATCTATACTAACGTTAACGATATTATACAGGAGAGGACGAAGCGTATGGACGAACAGGAGTTATACAGAAAGAAAAAAGAAGACCCTTCCTTGAAATTGTTCGTCGTATTGGCGAAAGCGGAAAGAGCGATTGCCGATCTGGCGAAAGATGATATACAAAAGCATGGCTTGAACCCGACAGAATTCGGGGTGATGGAACTTCTCTATCACCAGGGAGAGCAGCCGCTACAGAAGATAGGAGAGAAGATTCTGCTCGCGAGCGGAAGTATTACGTACGTCGTGGACAAACTCGAGAAGAAGGGGTACCTGGAACGGGTCCCGTGTCCGACAGACCGCCGGATTACTTACGCGGCAATTACGGATAAAGGGAAAGAGTTGTTGAATCAGATTTTCCCTGATCACTGGAAGCGTCTGGAGACGGTGATGGGTGGTCTGACCGATGAGGAAAAAGAACAGATCATTCCGCTGTTGAAGAAGCTCGGAATGTTTGCGGATGAGCTGAAGAAGTAGAAGAGGGAACTCTTCTGCTTTTTTTAATGGAGAAATGTCAGAAAAACAGGCCCAACGCTGACGTTATGCATTTTCGTTGGTTTTTCCTGCTGATGGAAAGGGTATGGGAGAGGCATAGACACGTGTTGGGGAGGTGTTTCTGATAAAAGTTCTAGTTATAGGAGCAGCAGGAAGAGTAGGGAAGCTTGTGGTAGAGAAATTGAAACAGACGACATCCTATACGCCTGTTGCGATGGTACGTTCCAAAGATCAGAAAGAGATGTTTCAGAAGGATGGGGTCTCGGCCGTGCTCGGAGATCTGGAGAAAGATTTCGAATCCGCCTATGCGGACGTCGATGCCGTCATCTTCGCTGCGGGATCAGGAGCAGATACAGGAGCAGAGATGACGATCATCATCGATCAGGAGGGCGCTATCAAGGCTATCGACCGTGCGAAACACTTCGGGGTGCAACGCTTCGTGATGCTGAGTTCCATGGCAGCGGATCGCCCGGAAGCAGGGAACCGCGAAATCAAACACTACTTGTTCGCTAAACATAGAGCTGATGAATATCTGAAATCTTCAGGGGTACCTTATACGATCGTACGCCCAGGTCCGCTCACGAATGAAGATGGGACGGGGACGGTCTTTCTCAGTGAACATGTGAACGGAGGCGAATCCATAGCAAGAGAAGATGTGGCGGCTGTACTTGTCGCGGCATTGACGCACCCGAAAGCAGAAGATAAGAGTTTCGACGTAGTGCAAGGAGATACTCCTGTGGAGGATTTGTTCCGCCACTAGACAGAAAAAACAAGGCATCCAGGAGGGATTGAAAGTGAGCGGAAAACGAGTAGTTTTGTATACGAGTGAACCATGTGCCCAATGTGATAAAGTCAGAGAGCTACTTGATTCCTGGGGCGTGACTTACGAAGAGAAGACCGTCACCGGAAACCTTGAAAACCTCAGAACGATGCAACAGGAAGGTGTATACGGCACGCCGGTGACTTTCGTGGAAGGGGAGAAGGTTCTCGGAGTACAGAGGGATAGATTGAAGAAGAAATTGGCTGTTTGAAAATGGGCGCGGGAGAACTCCCGGCCCTTTTCACATTTCAGGGAAGTGTACATATAGTTGAGATATAAAGGTAGAAAGGGGAGGGGATGTATGTATCCGCCAAAAGGATGGCCTCCTTATCCTCCGGAGTATCCACCCATGGAAGAGGACCCGCCTTCGAAGTCGATTGATATGGATGAACTTCTGACCACGACGAATCAGGTGCTTGATACAGTGAAGCAGATCACACCGGTCATCCAGGACATCGGGAAAATGCTGAAGCAGATGAAGTAGCGAACGCTTTCATGGATGAGGGGAAAGAGATATAATGGAATAATTACCAGACAAAGCGGGGCGACCCGCTTTTTTTCTGAGCAGAAAAAAGGTAGAAGTGGGAGTAATTTCGCAATCTTCGCTTTAAAGAAGGAGGCTTTAACATGAATCAAAAACCACCGATACATACCAGATTCTATTACGGATGGGTGATCGTCTTCGTGGCGGCCCTTGGCGTGTTTTTCTCAGGGCCGGGACAAACCTATTCCAATTCGATTTTCATAGATTACTATATCGAGGATTTCGGATTCAGCCGTTCCATGGTGTCCGGCTTATATTCTGTAGCTACTTTAGCGGCCGGATTCACCCTATTCATGGTAGGGAGGATGGTGGATCGTTTCGGGCAACGGGTCATGATGATCGGTGTCGGTACCGGACTGGCTCTTGCCTTGTTCTGGAATTCCGCCATCATGGGCCCGGTCATGATGTTCATCGGCTTTTTCCTGATCCGCCTTCTCGGACAGGGGTCGATGACGCTGGTGCCGAATACACTTGTCCCTCAATGGTTCATCAAAAAGCGGGGCCGGGCTTTGAGTGTCATGGCCATCGGTACCTTCGCCAGTTCCGCTTTGTTCCCGCCTCTGAATGCTTGGCTGATCGAATCGTTCGGATGGCGTACGGCATGGGTCGTGCTCGGTATTTCCATTCTCGTGATTTTCGTGCCGCTCGCATTTTTGCTGGTCCGCAACCAGCCTGGTGATGTGGGAGCGCGACCGGACGGCGTTCCTCAAAGGAAGCCCGGGGAAGAGGATATCAGCGGAGAAATCAGTGAAGTGAGCTGGACGCTGAAGCAGGCGATGCAGACAAGGACCTTCTGGTTCATTCTCTTCTGTGTGATGGTTCCGGCACTCGTCAATACAGCCGTTACCTTCCATATCGTATCGATCATGGACATGAAAGGGCTCGGTGTCGGAATAGCGGCGACGATTTTGACAGTCATGGCGGTAGTCGGTTTCCCGACAACGTTTCTTACGGGCTATTTGGCCGATCGTTTTTCCATCCACTACGTGCTCGCCATCACGTTTTCCGGTCATATTCTTACTCTGGTACTCCTGTTCTTTACGGACTCTGTCGTTCTCGCATTCTCTTTCGCGGTGGTGTGGGGAATGGTGAACGGGTTTGAAAGAATCGCTTTGAACATTGTGTGGCCGAATTATTTCGGGCGCATGCACCTCGGGAGTATCAAAGGGTTGGCGCAAACCGTCATGGTCATCGGGTCAGCCCTGGGGCCGCTGCCGTTCGGTATCTTTTATGATTTGTTCGGAGGATATCAGGAGGCGATCGTCGCTATTCTCATCTTTCCGATAGCGGCGACGATTCTGGCTCTTCTTTCTCCGAAACCGGACCCCGAGCGGTACGGGGTCGATACGGAAAGTTAACGGGGTGGAGACGAAAGGACGCTATAGCTGCTGCGTCCTTTTTTCTTATGCTCCGAGTTTTTTTGCGCGACACTCAGGAAAGATAATCTTGTTTGAGTGTCGCGCTTTTGTTGAATCAGGACGTTCAGGAACTATTTCAGTTGGTGAGTGGACAGGTATGGTTTTTGCGGTCCACTCACGTTGCCTTTATATGCTTGAACGTCTCGCAAAAGCTTTTTATGCTTGTAAAAAGAGGCTCGAATCTGAAGTTCAGATTCGAGCCTCTTATATAGTTTTCAGTGGGGTGATTCCACATTTTTCAGATCGAGCTACGACACCTAGCCCTTAGCGACATAAGAAAAAATCACCCATAAAGAAGAAAAGTGTTTCTTTAGGGTGATTTTTTCTTATGCGAGAAGGGCTGAGCAAGGTGTCTCCGCTTTTCCTTTTAATCCTTATAAAACGCCACAACAAGCCCGCCTTCGCCGGAATAGGTGGAGATGAGCGGTCCCATTTCTGTCAGGATCGAGTCTTTGAACGGGTAGGTTCCTTTGATTTTCTCAAGAAGAGCCTGGGCGTTCTTTTCATCGTTGCAATGGGAGATGGCGATCACTTTATCTTCGAAATCAGAAGTATATTCGCCGATCTGTTCCACGAGACGTCGGATCGCTTTTTTGTTTCCGCGGACTTTCTCCGTAACATCGATATCTCCCACTTCTTCAGTCGCTTTCATGAGGAGCTTGATGTTCAGCGTCTTTGCGATCGTACCTTTTACGCGGTCGAGTCTTCCGCCCTTGATTACGTTCTCGAGCGTTTTCAGCACGAATAGGGTCGTCGCCTTCTCCAGACGTTCTTCCATATGGGAAACGATATCCTCGAAAGCCATTCCCTCTTCGATCCGTTTTACAGCGTCATCCGCAAGCAAAGCTACGCCACAGGAAGCGGTCTTCGTATTGATTACAGCGATTCGTCGGTCCGGCTCTTCCTCGAGAAGCATCTGTTTCCCCATTTCTGCATGCTCATAGGTGCTGCTCAGCCCTTGCGTCAGCGCAAGGTTCAAAATCGGAGTATCCGGGTCGACGGATTTATACATTTCATAGAAGTCATTAGGGCTCGGGGACGAGGAGCGCGGGAGCTCATCAGCGGCTTTCAGCTTTCGATAAAAGCTTTGAAGATCGAGGTCCACCCCGGTTTTATATTGTTCCTCTCCGAAATGAAGGTTAAGAGGAACTACTTTGATGCCCTGTTTTTCGATGAAAGAGGAAGGAACGTCTGCTCCTCCGTCGATAATGATTTGAATTGTCATAACACGTCACCTGCTCTCTGTAAAATCGTTTCGTATAGTATAACAGAATCTCACCCTCGTCTTCTCGCTGAATACGAAAGCGTCGGTTTTCTTTTACGGGTCGTACTCAGGATGAAAATCATCAGACCGAATAGGACGACGGCCCCTCCGAGAAGCTGTGTCCAGCTCAGGATTTCGTCAAACAGGAAATAAGCCATTATGGACGCTCCGACCGGCTCAAGAAGAACGGCCATAGAAATCTGGGACGTACTCACCCATTTCAGGGACCAGTTTAACAGGGAATGACCGAGAAACGTAGGAATCAGCGCCAAAGCGAGAAAGATCAGCCATTGCTCTCCGCTATGTCCGAGGAAAGAAGCGGGAGAGGGGAGGTTGTATAGAAATAGAGTGACCGTCGCCATTCCATAAACGAGCCACGTGTATGAAGACAGTGTCAGGCGCTTTCTCACGCTCTGACCAATCAGGAAATAGCCGGTGACCATGGCCCCGCCGAGCAGTGCGAGAATGTCCCCGTACAGTGCTTCTCCCCCTGCCTGGAAATCCCCCCAGCCAAGGACGATACTCCCTGTGATGGCAATCATCATGCTCAGGACAGCTCCTGCTGAAAAACGTTCACGGAAGAAGAAGTAAGTCCCGAGGAATGCGAAAATCGGCTGGAGAGAGACTAGAACGACGGAGCTTGCAACGGATGTATATTTTAAGGACTCGAACCACAGAATAAAATGAGCGGCCAAAAATATTCCGGCCATGATAGAGAAGCCCGCATCCTTCTTCGTTATGGATTTCAGGTGATCCCGATGCTTCAAGAGTACCCATGGTGTCATAAGAACGACGGCAATGCCCAGTCGGTAAAAAGCGATGATGGCAGCGGGGGCATCGCCGGCCAGTCGAACGAAAATGGCGGAAGCTGATATCGAGAGGATAGCTACGGCGAGTACGGCATATATTGCTGCAGGAGGCCTGTTCAACGCGATTCCTCCTTTAGTTATGAAAGATTAACATCATTCTACCATATAATATGATTGAAAAGCATCGGGAAAGTGTGTAGAATGGTAATAGTCAATTAACAAGTGAATCCGTTTGTCAACATCATCATGGCCTCTCCAGATTGAAAGCGGCAGAAGGCTTTTTTTATTGAGATAAAGGATTTTTACACAAAAGGAGTATGCAAAGAACGTGACTAAATTCAATTCATTAGGTTTATCAGATCCGATTTTGAAAGCTTTAGATCATATGGGATTTGAAGAAACGACACCCATTCAGGAACAAACGATTCCCCTTGGAATAGAGGGGAAAGATGTTATCGGCCAAGCGCAGACTGGTACCGGTAAAACAGCAGCTTTCGGAATCCCTATGATCGAAAAAGTAGACAAGCAGGTACGCGGCGTACAGGGCCTTGTAGTTGCCCCGACCCGTGAACTTGCGATTCAAGTAGCGGAAGAGTTGAACCGACTAGGTAAAAACGCAGGAGTCCGTGCACTTCCGATCTATGGCGGTTCCAACATGGAGCGTCAGATCCGTGCGCTTAAGAACAACGAAATCGTTGTTGCGACACCGGGACGTCTCCTCGATCATATCCGGAGAAAGACCATCAAATTGCAGCAGGTTCATACCGCTGTTCTTGATGAAGCGGATGAAATGCTCAACATGGGCTTCATCGACGATATCCGTGATATTCTGAAGGCTCTTCCGGAAGAACGTCAGACGCTTCTCTTCTCTGCAACGATGCCGAAAGAGATCCGTGACATCGCAACGACCCTCATGAACAACCCGGAAGAAGTGAAAGTGAAAGCGAAAGAAATGACAGTATCGAATATCGAGCAGTATTATGTGGAAATTGCGGAAAAACATAAGTTTGATGCATTAACACGTCTTCTTGATATTCATGCTCCGGATCTTGCTATCATCTTCGGACGTACGAAGCGTCGTGTGGATGAAGTTGCGGATGCCCTTCAAGTACGCGGATTCCGCGCAGAAGGTATCCACGGAGACCTTACACAAGGAAAGCGTATGTCTGTTCTGAAGAAATTCAAACAGGGGCGCATCGAGATTCTCGTCGCTACCGACGTAGCAGCGCGTGGTCTTGATATCTCTGACGTTACACACGTATATAACTTCGATATCCCGCAGGATCCTGAAAGTTATGTACACCGTATCGGTCGTACCGGCCGTGCCGGACGTAAAGGGGAATCCATTTCCTTCGTAACGCCACGTGAGAAAGACCAGCTGCACCTGATCGAGAAGCTTACGAAGAAAAAGGTCGAAAAGCTTCGCGTTCCTTCTTATAAGGAAGCGATCAAAGGCCAGCAGGACATCGCTGTTACGAAACTCGTCGAGAAGATGAACGATGAGGACATCAATGATTACAAGCAGGCGGCCAGTGATCTTATGGATCAGTACGAAGGCCAGGATCTCGTGGCGGCAGCTCTTAAGATGCTGACGAAAGAACGTAAAGAAGTACCAGTGCGTCTTTCTTCCGTTCAACCGATTAGCACGAAGAACGCGAAACGTGATAAGTTCAGTGGTAAGAAACGTGGTGGAGGCGGGGGCCGTAACTACAAAGGCAACTCCAAGAAACGTCCTTACAATAACAAGAACAAGAACAACAGCAACCGTAACTTCAATCAGAATAACAAGGGTAAATAAACACCCATACAAAAACGCGCCGGAAGCATTGCTTCTAGCGCGTTTTGTTTTTGAATTTATGCTTGGAACGGAAGATGGAGACAATGAGATATACCCCAAGAATCAGGGATAGAAAGAAAAGAGACCAGAGGAACCAGGACAGCAATTGATAGCCTTCATCCGGTCGGAAGACGGACAGCAGTAAAGACAGAGCGATGATGAAGGAGGAGAGTAGCAGAGTGATAGCGAGACGGTTCACCATAATGTGGAAATGGGCGATGATCTTCTCCCAGCCTTTCGGTTCGACTCCCACGTTCATTCCGTTTCTCATCATCCGTTTGATCAGGAGAGGTGTATCTGCACCGATATCCTTCCACAGCTTCGTATATCTCCACAAGTCTTTGGTCAGGTGTTCCGGGTGATATCGTTCCTTCATCCAATACCTGCTCTGTTTCTCGAGTGTTGACTGTAATTCGAACTCCGGATCGATCGCCCGTCCCGTCCCTTCAGCCATGATAAGCGTTTTGAACAATAAGGCGGCGGTAGGAGGAAGTCTCAGGTGATACCGGCGAAGGATGGTGAAGAGATCTCCGAGCACTTCCCCGAGCGGAATGTCCTGGAGTGCACGACCACTTGTGCGTGAGATCAGCCGTTTCACATCCACAGTAAGAGCATCCGTGTCCGCCTTCTGTCCGGAATCAAGCGTTATATCGAGCAGGGCATCCGTAAGCAATTCGGCATCTTTCGTTGAAAAGGAAAGAGCGATATTCATCAGCTTCTGCCGGGTATGGAAATCGATGGTACCGATCATTCCGAAGTCGAGAATGATGAGCTCGTCTTCGTCATTCAAAAGAAAATTCCCCTGGTGAATGTCTGCGTGAAAAACGCCGTCTTCGAACACCATTTTCAGAAGTACCTCCGCCGAAAGCTCGGCGATCTCTTTGCGCGTTTTTCCGAAACCCGGGTCTTCACTATGCTTTATGCTGTATTCAGCGAAACGGAGACCTTCCATGTATTCCATGGTCAAGACACGTGAAGTCGTCCGGTCATAGTCCGTGAAAGGAATGTGGACGTTCGGCCATCTATGGAAGTTACGGGAGATGGTTTCCATGTGCTCTGCTTCTTTGCGGAAATCAAGCTCTGTCCGCAGCGTCTCTGCGAATTCATAATACAAGTCTTCGATCTGTCTGGTTTCTTCCACTTTCGGAAAATGGACAAGCCGGTGACTGAGTCGTGATAAGATCTTCAGGTCCAGCTCTACCTGCTCAGCGATTCCGGGCCTCCGGACTTTCACTGCAACTTCCGTCCCTTCTATCGTCCTCCCTTTATGTACCTGGCCGATGGAAGCTGCAGCCAGAGGCGTTTCGTCTATATAGGAAAAGGTAGAAGAGATCGGTCCCAATTCTCCTTCGAGGACCTCCCGGATATGATCGAAAGGGAGGGGAGGGACTCCAGTCTGAAGCTTTTCGAGCTCCGCCGTGATTTTCTCCGGTAACAGGTCGTGCCGGGTAGAGAGGATTTGACCGAACTTTATGAAGGTGGTTCCGAGCTCTTCGAATGCCTGACGCAGGTGAATGCCTGTAGTGGAGCGGTTCCTGGCATTTCTGAGGCCGGCTCCTTCGAGCATGTGGCTGAGGCCATGTTTGGAGAATACTTTGAGAACCTGACGATAGCGTTTGGATGTAGTGATGGGCATGACAATCTCCTTTCTCCGCTTTTTTAGGGCGGGGGTTTTGCGCCACTCTTGGAGAGATTGGAAACGTGAACGGCGTGCTTCTATGAAAAGGGAACGTCCGAAGCGGAAGACAGCTTGTGAGTGGGGCATTAAAAATTTCGCGGTATACTCGTCTTGCTGTTTTTCTCCTGAACGTTCCGTGAAAACTTTTACAGGCTACAATTTCCTTAACAGAGGCGGGGCGAGGGCGATGCCGCCGATGAACCCGAACAGGTGACCAAGGACGTTGATGTTCGGCTGGAGAAAGGTCATAATAAGTCCAAGAGCGATGATGACCGTAATGATCTGGGAGCTGGCCTGGTCGAGAAGGTCTTTACGCGCGAATAGCATATAAGCATAGATTCCGAACAAGCCGAAGATGGCTCCTGAGGCGCCGAGATGGGAATAGAAAGCTCCCGGCTCCGCTGCATAGGTTCCTACGTTTCCTGCAATTCCGGCAAGCAGGTAGGCGATGATGAATTTCCCTTTCCCAAGCATACGCTCCAGCGCCGGTCCGAACAGAACCAGAGAGAAGGAATTGAACAGCATGTGGGAAAGTCCGGCATGCAGGAAGATAGGTGTGACGAGTCTCCAATATTCTCCCTGGTTGATCAGGAAGTTGTTCCCGACACCGAGTTGTTTCCATTCTACGGCGAATGGAAGAGATAGAACATCCATCATCAGCCACAATACAATGTGAACAGCCACGATGAAGGAAATGACGGGATAGAATTTCAGAAAGTCTTGAAAGCTTTCCGTACGTAAAAACATAAGAGATCTCCTTTTAATGGATTTCCTTTTATTCAAAGGGACGAAACGATTATATGAACAAAGGACAGGGTAGAGATGATAACAGGTATAGGTATAGATATCATTGAAATCGAACGTATCACAAAAAGTATAAAGCGAAACCCGCGCATGATTCAACGAATATTGACTGAACAGGAAGAGGAAAAGTACTATTCTTTGTCAGAAACGCGTAAGAAAGAGTACGTAGCTGGTCGTTTCGCCGTGAAAGAAGCGACAGGGAAAGCGCTCGGTACAGGTGTAGGTAAAATCGGATTCCGGTGCATCCATGTAGAAAATGATGCGTCCGGAAAGCCGATGCTGCGAGTGGAAGGATGGGAAGAATTCAGGTTCCACGTCTCTATTTCTCACAGTGAGCACTATGCGGTTGCGAATGTCATTGCAGAACAAACATAAACATGCCTTTCATCTCATATGAATATAAGGCAGGTAGGAGGGGACTTCATGCAGGTGGTGCGTGCGGAAGAAATGTACGAATGGGACAGGAAAGCGATAGAAGCGTACGGCCGGGAGGGGCACATTCTTATGGAAAATGCCGGTCGTACGATTGCCGAGCAGGTGCTTCGTGATTTTTCCGGAGAGGAGAAGTTTCTTGTACTGATCGGTGGTGGGAATAATGGAGGAGACGGGTTCGTTCTTGCACGGATTCTCCGGGACAAGGGGAAGAGTGTAACGGCTATCCAGGTCGTTCCCGATGAAAAAATCAAAGGGGACGCTCAGTACCACAAGGAGATATATGAGCAAAGCGGGTACGTGCTGGATTCGTTATCTGAGGAGGACTGGGACAGGAATACGGTCGTCATTGATGCGATGCTCGGTATCGGTGTGGATGGACCTCTTCGTCCCCCTTTCGATGAATTGGTAGAGAAAGTAAATGCCTCGTATCTTGCAAAAGTCAGCGTCGATATTCCTTCCGGTCTTCCTGCAGATGAAGGGGCAGAAGACTTTCAGGCTGTACAAGCGGATATCACTTACATCGTCCAGGCGCCGAAGCAGTCCTTATACCTCGATGACACAAGAGGGTTCTACGGCGAATGGAGGATCCTCGACATAGGTCTTCCACCCGCGGCTTCCCCTGAAACCGGATGTAGGGTGTGGAGCGAGGAAGCTGTGAGGGAGAGTTATCCGGCGATTCCCGCATCCGCCCATAAAGGGACCAGGGGAAAAGGGTTGGTCATCGGCGGAGGTCATATGATGCCCGGGGCGCTCATAATGGCGGCGAAAGCATCGATCAGGGCTGGCGCAGGCCTGACGACGGCGGCTACCGTTCCTGCTATTGTACCGTCGATTGCTCCGTCGCTCCCTGAATTGATGTTTACAGGCGTGACGGAAACAGATGGGGTCATCACCGATATCGATGCCGGGATTCTGGGCGGGAAGGACGGGGTGGCTGTCGGAGTAGGAATGGGCCGGGATCCTCGAAGTCAGTCAGTGGTAGAAACGCTGCTCACCGGCACAGAGGGACGTCTCCTGATTGATGCGGACGGTCTTTACCACTTGAAGGATCTCCTGTCTTCCCTTAAAGAGAGAGAAGGAGAAACTGTGCTTACTCCCCACATAGGAGAAATGGCTCGTCTGTGTGACAAAGAAATCGCTGAGGTGAAGAGAAACCCATTCTCTCTGAGTAAGTCCTTTGCCAGGGAATACGGTGTGTCCCTTGTGCTGAAGGGACCGGCGACAATCATCACCACCCCTGGCGGAGAACAAGTAGTTGAAACTTCCGGCAACGAAGGGCTCTCTAAAGGAGGGAGCGGGGATGTGCTTACAGGCATTTTATTGACTACGATGATGCAACATTCCTCTATGAAAGAGGCTCTCTCTAACGGGTGTTTCTTGCACGGTCGTACAGCTGAGTTGGTGATAGAACGTACGAGGACGGTATACGACATTGTACCGACCGATTTGATCGACCATTTGTCCCTTACTTTCCGCACCATGGAATGAACCTTCTATCCTCTCATCTGAGATGAAGGAGTGGGTAGTTTGCTTAGAGTAATCAAGCCTCTGCTTTTAGGAGCATTTCTTTTTCTGGCTGCTTGTGGAGACATGTCGCAGGAAGACGTAGTGAGCAAGCTGAAAGATAAAGCGGGAGAAATGCCGGGATATCGGACGAATGCAGCTATGGAGATGAAAACGGGTGAAGAAGAGCAGAAGTATGACGTGGAGATCTGGCATAAAAAGGGTGACTTTTACCGAGTTCAATTGGACAGTGAACGGGAAGACAAGGGAGAACAGGTGATTCTGAAGAACGCGAACGGCGTCTTCGTGCTGACCCCTTCCCTGAATAAAAGCTTCAAATTCCAGAGCAACTGGCCGGAAGAGACAAGCCAGCCTTATTTATACGAATCCCTGATCCGGGATATCGAAAATGATGAAGATTCTACATTTACAGCGACCGAGAATTACTACAAATTCGAAACCAAGACGAACTATCATAACCGTCAGTCTCTACCGACCCAGGAGATTTATTTCGATAAGAAAGAACTGACCCCTGTGATGGTACAAGTACTTGACGAGGAACGGAATACAGCGGTGGAAGTCCAGTTTTCAGGTTTTGAAAAAGATGACTCGTTCAAAGACTCCGATTTTGATGTGGAATCCAATATGGCGATAGCGACTGCAGCGACTGCGGACAGCAGGACAGCATCTCTCGAAGTGCTTTATCCGCTCCGGACTTTCGGTGCAGAATTGACGGATAGTCTGGAGACGGAAACGGTGGACGGGAAACGCGTGATTCTTACCTACGGGGGAGAGAAAGGGTTCACGCTTGTGCAGGAAAAAGATATGGCCCGTGCCGTAAGTACGGAAGAAAGCGTCCAGGGAGAAGTCGTCACTCTGAAGGACGGCACAGTAGGAGCGATCAGGGATGGTCATCTGCAGTGGCAGAAGGATGGCACGTCCTATCATTTGGCGAGTGAGACATTGAATGAAGAAGAAATGATAGAGGTGGCAGCTTCTGTGGAGGCCAAAGCCCCTAAATAAAGAACGGAGTGGAGCAGGCTGTCAGGGTCTGCTTATTTTTTTGTGCTTTTTTGAGGGGAAGCTTTGGGTTATGAGGTGAATTTTACGCATTCAGGTGGCGAAGCTGTCGCATACTTTTTTTAATGCGACAGTCTTGGTCATTGGCAGTTTTGAAAGTATTGCATAATGATTTTTATGACAAAATTTTCGATGAAATTAATGGATTATTGTCGCATAACACACGAAGTTCGTAATCGGGGCTTCTGAGCGGGATGTTTCCGCTTTTCTAATTGTCTAGCTACGACATCCAGAAGCCCGTGTCCTAAGTAGCCCGGATCAGAAAAAGGAAGAGCACTTTTGTCTGACCGGTCTACTTAGGCCAGAGCTTCTAAGCGGGATGTCTCCGCTTTTCTTGACAACCACCGAAGAGAATTCAATAATTGAAGAAATCAACAAGTAGGAGATGTCTGCGATGGAAGAGAAGTTTTACCGTGATTCATGGGCGGAAATAGACCTGGATGCGATTGCCAACAACGTCCGTGAGTTGAAGCATCGGCTTTCTGAAGAAACGGGTGTCTATGCTGTGGTGAAAGCGGATGGATACGGGCATGGCGACGTTCAGGTTGCCAGGGCTGCGTTGGAAGCCGGAGCCGAGCGGCTGGCTGTAGCGCTTCTTGATGAAGCTCTGCGTCTCCGGAAGGCCGGATTCACTGCTCCGATTCTGGTGATGGGGTATACCCGTCCTGAAGATGCGGCTGTCGCTGCGGAGCATGATATTACGGTTACCGCCTATCAGGAAGAGTGGGTGGATAAGGTGGAAGGAACCGGGAAGCATCCTGTGAAGGTCCATTTGAAAATGGATACGGGTATGGGGCGCATCGGTGTGCGGACAAAGGAAGAGATGGATGGTGTCCTTTCTGCAATCCGGCGCAACGAGAACATAGAACTGACCGGAGTGTTCACTCATTTCGCGAAAGCGGATGATGAAGATTTGTCTTATTATGAAGAGCAGAACCGCCGTCTCGAGGGGTTGCTTGGACATTTTACGACACAATGGACAAAGGAAGTGACGGTACATACAGGAAACAGTGCGGCCAGTATGCGATTCCCGGAACAGATGCATCATTTCGTACGTTTCGGCATCAGCATGTACGGCCTTTACCCCTCCGGAGATGTCAAAAAAGAAAAACCGATCTCGCTGAAACCTGCCTTCTCGCTACACAGCAATCTGGTTCATGTCAAAAAACTCGAAGCCGGGGAGTCTATCAGCTACGGCACTACCTATGAAACAAAAGGGGAAGAATGGATAGGTACGGTACCTCTTGGATATGCTGACGGATGGATCCGTAAACTTCAGGGAGCCGAGGTGCTCGTAGACGGGAAAAGATGTGAGATCGTAGGCCGTATCTGTATGGATCAATTCATGATCCGACTGGACAAGTCCCATCCCGTAGGCACGGAAGTTGTTCTGATAGGGAAACAGGGAGAGGATGAAATAGAAACGGATGAAATAGCAGATCATTTGGACACGATCAACTACGAAATCCCCTGCATTATATCGAGCCGGGTGCCAAGGGTCTACAAAAAGGGCGGAGAGACGACGGCAATCTCCCATCGTCTCCAGGCACCTATCGTCTGATGTTCAAATAGGGCTTTGCAATAGAATGCTTGCAATGGTACTATTGAAATAGCAGATGACTGGTGTAAAGAGAGAATGGTGGAGGTGTATGATTTGTCGGAGAGCATGCAGGAAATAGTCTTAAAAGTTCCGGAAACCCTTCTCAATGAAGTAGATGGGTATGTAGAGACAGAACAATGCGATCGAAATGATTTTCTTTGCCAGGCAATGAAAATGTATTTGCGTGAAAAAAAAGAACGACAAATTCGTGAGTCTATGTGTCAGGGCTATATGGAAATGGCAAAAATCAATTTAAATATCGCTTCAGAAGCTTTTCAAGCTGAAGAGGAGGCAGAGCATACCCTCGAGCAATTAGTGAGTGGGGTGTGAAGCCGTTGATAGTCAAACGAGGAGACGTTTATTTCGCTGATTTGTCCCCAGTAGTAGGTTCCGAGCAGGGGGGAGTCCGTCCGGTGCTCGTCCTGCAGAATGATATCGGGAACCGTTTCAGTCCTACTGTAATCGTGGCGGCGATCACAGCGCAAATACAAAAAGCCAAATTACCAACGCATGTAGAAATCGATGCAGAAAAATATCAGTTCGAACGGAACTCTGTCATATTGCTGGAGCAAATCAGAACGATCGATAAACAACGTTTGACAGACAAGATTACGCACCTGGACGAATCGATGATGCTTCGCGTCAACAAAGCTTTACAAATAAGCTTGGGGCTTATTGATTTTTAAGAGACTGCTTTTCAGCAGTCTCTTTGTTTATGTAAGAAAAAATTTACATAAAGTGAAAAGAATGTATATAGTGTGAAAAAATATGTAATATGGCTCGTTTAGTATAACTGTATGACGATTTTTGTTAAAATGATAGAAGTATGATATTTATTGAGCTTTCCATAGCCTGGAGGTAATGACCGATGGAAAAAGTACTGAAAGACTTAGTATTAACGAATAGTGATGAAATAGTTCGGATGTGGATGGAACAGGTGAAGAAGAACCAGCAGGGTGAATTTTACCAGTCTATCTCTGAAGAAATGCTTGAAAATACAAACCGTGAATTCGTCAACGTCATCTTTGAAGGAATCAAGAAAGGGGAAATCGCTAAGACTCCTCTCGATGAATTTGCAGAACGACTGATCAATTTGGGGTGGCCTCTCACTTATCTTACAGATGGTATGCAGGTATTCCGCAGGTCCCTCGTGAAGTTCATCATCCAAAAATGGGACGACCTTGACTTTTCCCAAGCGGAACATGTCTATGAACTCGGGGATGAATACTTCTCCTGGGTGTTAGAGAAAGTCGATGAGTGGGTGGACCCTCTCATCAATGAGCTGGTCTCTGAGTATTCCGGCAGCTGGGAGAATATCGTATCGCTTCAACGCGTTGCCCTGCAGGAGTTGTCGGCGCCACTGATTCCCGTAATGGATAACATAACAATCATGCCCCTGATCGGTACCATCGATACAGAGCGCGCGAAGATGGTGATGGAAAGTCTATTGGACGGGGTGATCAAACATAACGCAGAAGTCGTGTTGATTGATATCACCGGTGTACCTGTTGTCGATACGATGGTAGCCCATCATATCATCCAGGCTGCGGAAGCCGTCCGTCTGATAGGTGCCCGCTGTATTCTTGTAGGAATCCGTCCGGAAATCGCCCAGACGATTGTGAACCTCGGAATCGATCTCGGTAAGTTTCCGACGAAGAGTTCCCTCAGAAAAGGGTTCCAGACGGCGCTTGAACTGACGAACAGAGAGATAGTGGAGAATCAGAACCAGGAATACGAAATAGAGAACCTGATTGACTCGTTGGATCGGAGTGATAACGAATGAGAATCCCAATTTTGAAATTGCATAACTATTTACTGATTTCTATACAGACAGAACTGGACGATAAGACAGCCATCCAATTTCAGGAAGATTTACTCGAAAAAATACATGGAAGCGGTGCGACCGGAGTAGTCATCGATTTGACCTCTGTGGATATCGTCGACTCTTTTATTGCTAAAGTGCTCGGAGACGTGGTTACCATGTCTGACCTTATGGGGGCGAAAGTAGTCCTTACTGGCATACAACCAGCTGTAGCTGTTACCCTGATAGACCTTGGTATTCATTTGCAGGATGTGCCTACAGCACTGGATCTCGAACAAGGGTTGATAAAGCTGCGTCAAGAATTGGAGGAGTAAGGTATGAGCGATCAGTCCTGCGTTTATATAAAAAAAGAATGGGATATCGTAGCAGCGAGGCAAATGGGCCGTGATATCGCAACCAAAGTGGGGTTCGGCACAGTGGACCAGGCACGGATTGCTACGGCTATTTCAGAACTGGCCCGTAATATCTATCTTTATGCCGGTTCCGGTAAAATTTGTTTTGAAGCTATCGAAACTGTTCAGAAAAAAGGTATTAATATAAAAGCGATCGACGAAGGGCCCGGAATCAGTGATCTGGCCCAGGTTATGGAAGACGGCTTTTCCACGTCAGGAGGTCTCGGGGCAGGGCTTCCAGGTGTGAAAAGGCTGATGGACGAATTTGATATCGTATCGAAGTCCGGCGAAGGGACGACGATCGAATCCACGAAGTGGCTCCGATAAAAGGGAGGGTGAACAATGAATACCTTAAGGCTGGACCTTGAGAATTACCGTGATTTATTGGCAGAGTACATTCGCACGAAAGATGAACGTGCGCTCTATCAGGCTGAGCAATTCAGTAAACAATCCATGCAACAGAATATCTCTCCGGAAGAGATCATAAATGTCCACTTGCGTTCATTGCAGGAACTATACCCGGAACTTCCGGATTATATTCTGGATTCGTTTGATTTTCTGATGGAAACAATGATGTCCTACGGTCTGGCTTATCAAGAGTTTCAGGCTCTTCGTGAGAAACAGTTGGAATTGAAGTCAGAAATATCCGTGGCGGCCAATATGCAGAAAACATTACTATCTACAACCAAACCGGAAATAGAGGGTCTGGACATCGGAGCCTTGAGTGTCCCGGCTAAACAGATGAACGGGGACTATCACCATTTTGTCATCGATGATGAAGGATCGCTCGGTGTGGCTGTGGCTGACGTGATAGGAAAAGGTGTCCCGGCAGCTTTGTGTATGTCCATGATCAAATATGCGATGGACAGTTTTCCTGAGTTGCGGATGGATCCGAAATATATCCTTGGAAGTCTCAACCGCGTGGTGGAGAGGAACGTAGATTCGAATATGTTCATCACCATGATGTATGGAATGTACAATACAGAAGACAATACGTTTTCCTATGCATCCGCAGGTCATGAACCGGGATTCTACTATCACAAAGAGAGAGATGAATTCGAGGAAATATCAGCGCCAGGACTCGTACTTGGTGTTTCTCCTGACTCGATGTACGAGCAGTACCAGAAACAGGTCGACGAAGGCGATATGATCGTTTTGCTGACAGATGGGGTTACGGAATGCAGAAAAGGAGACGATTTCATTGAACAGGAAGAGATTCTCGAAGTAATCCGGGAGTATAAAGACCTTCCTTCGCAGGAAATCGTCGAGAACGTATACAAGTATTTTGAACGCCTTCAGGATTTTCAGCTGCGTGATGATTTCACCCTGATTGTTTTGAAAAGAGATGTTTAATCACACAGAGTGATGGGAATACGTAGGATTAGTTACTTTGAAGCAACACAGGGAGGAGTGTCTCAAGTGAATTTAAATATAGATGTAAAACAGCCGGAAGAGCGTTATTCGGTGATGACGCTTGAAGGGGAAGTGGACGCGTTCACGGCTCCGAAATTGAAGGAGGAGCTGCTGCCGCTTACAGAAGCGGAGAATGCTCTGGTAGAAGTAGACCTCGGAGGAGTGAACTACATGGATTCCACCGGGCTTGGTACGTTCATCAGCGCACTCAAATCCACGAAGGAACATGGATCAAGAATGCGACTGGTACAAATGGAAGACCGCGTATACCGTCTGTTCAAGATAACCGGACTTACGGAAATAATGGAGATCGATACCTCCGTCAGAGGTGGCATGTAATGGTGGATACATTTGATTTCGTTGAAGTGAAAGTACCGGCCAAGCCTGAATATATTGGTGTCGTTCGCCTGAGTGTATCAGGTATCGCTAACCGTATGGGATTCAGCTATGAAGATATCGAAGATTTGAAAGTGGCAGTATCCGAAGCGATAACAAATGGTGTGGAGCACGCTTATAGTGGGGAGGAAGATGGCGAACTCACTATAGGTTGCGGGGTGTACACGGATCGTTTGGAAATTATGGTTGCGGATCATGGCGGAAGCTTTAACCTCGAGCAGGTGAAAGAAGAAATCGGACCTTACCAGCAGGAAGATAGCGTAGAAGATCTTCGTGAAGGCGGATTCGGACTGTTTCTCATCGATGCTTTGATGGATAAAGTCGAAATCAAGAGTGAGCATGGAGTGATCGTGCTGATGACGAAATATCTCCATGAAAATGAGGTGGGCCGTGATGGCGACCAAGTATCAACATCACAATGATGAAGTATACGAGTGGATCGCTTACTTGCAAGACAACCCCCGCGATGAAGAAGTGCAGGAGAAAATCGTCCTCGTATACAACGATCTTGTAGAATCGATCGCAAGAAAATACAGCAAAAACAGTACCATCCATGAAGACCTCGTACAGGTTGGAATGCTCGGCTTACTTGCTGCTATCAGAAGGTACGACCCTTCTTACGGTAAGTCTTTCGAATCGTTCGCTATCCCGACGATCATCGGGGAAATCAAACGTTTCATCCGTGATAAGACATGGAGTGTCCATGTCCCGCGCCGTATCAAAGAACTCGGTCCGAAAATCAAGAAAGCGGCCGAGGAACTTACGAGCGACTTGCAACGTTCTCCATCCGTCGTTGAAATTTCCGAATACCTGGAAGTTTCCGAAGAGGATGTACTGGAGACCATGGAAATGGGCAAAAGCTATAAAGCATTATCGGTGGACCGTAAAATCGAGGCCGATTCTGACGGAAGTACGGTCACGATTCTCGACCTTATCGGTGATCAGGAAGATGGATACGAAAACATCGACCAGCGAATGCTTTTGGAGAAAGTTCTTCCTATTCTCAGTGAAAGAGAACAGGAGATTCTTCAGTGCACCTACTTCAAAAACATGAGCCAGAAGGATACAGGAGAACAGCTCGGTATTTCGCAAATGCACGTGTCCCGATTGCAGCGCCGCGCCTTGCGTAAGCTTAGGGAAGCTCTTCAATCCGAATCGATGGAGGCTTTCCGCTAATGGACAAGCCGTCCCTGAATGTAGCGACGTACCAAAAGGCGAAGCAGGGAAATTATTTTTGTGGGGACAGCTACATTTATAATGAAACGGACGATAACTTCATATGCGCCCTCGCAGATGGTCTTGGAAGCGGAGAGCTCGCCAAAGACGCGTCGGAGGCTGTGATGAAAGTGATTGAAGAGAACCCTGACGCCACGATCCGCTATCTGGTGGAACAATGCAACCGGGTTTTAAGTGGAAAACGGGGCGTTGTTTTAGGTATTTTGCGTATTGATAAGAAAGAGAAAGCTTATGCTTACTCTTCTATCGGTAACATAGGGATCGTAATCGTTGATGCGGCTGGAACGAAAAGCAGAAACATTCCTCTGCCGGGGTATTTGGCAGGTTATCCGCGGGACCTTCGTGTCAAACGTGGAACGCTCGAGGAAGGGATGAGATTTCTCGTTTTTTCTGATGGCGTAGACGAAAGGAAGTTGTCCAAGCTTTTCTACCGGGCGAAGACAGTGCAGGATCTGATTGATCAGTACGACCTGGAGTTCGGTCAATCACGGTCGGATGATACGACGTTGATTGCAATGGAATATAACTAGAAAGTCTCATTCTTTAAAGAAAAGAGTGAGGCTTTTTTCGTTTCTGGTACAATGGAGGAAGATTGGTAAGGGAGGCATGGAAATGATGGATCAAACAGTAATCAAAAAGGTGGCTTCCGAGACATCGATCAAAGAATCAGCAGTCAACGAAGTATTGAAGCTGCTCGGAGAAGATTTCACCGTCCCCTTCATCGCCCGTTATCGTAAAGATCAGACAGGCGGATTAGATGAAGTGCAGATCAAAGATATTGAAGATAGCTATACGTATGAACAGAACGTGAGGAAGCGGAAAGAAGAAGTCATTCGTCTTATCGACGAACAGGGAAAGCTTACCCCCGAGTTGAAGAAGGATCTCGAACAGGCCGAGAAACTTCAGAAAATCGAAGACCTGTATCGTCCGTATAAGCAGAAAAGAAGAACGAGAGCGACTGTCGCTAAAGAAAAAGGACTGGAACCACTGGCGAAGCTTGTATGGGAAGACCCCCAGGCGTCAGCGGAGGAGGAAGCGAAAGGTTATATATCGGAAGAGAACGAATTACATACCGCGGAAGATGTGCTTCAGGGTGTCCAGGACATCATAGCAGAATGGATCGCCGATGAACCGGAGTACCGGGACTACATCCGGAAAGAGACATACAAAGGTTCTATTTCATCAGAAGTGAAGAAGGAAGACCTTGATGAAAAAGGGGTCTACGAAATGTATTATGAATTTCAGGAATCCCTGAAGAGTCTTGTCTCTCACCGGATCCTGGCTCTTAACAGAGGGGAAAAGGAAGGTGTCCTGAAAGTGAACATCCATCCTCCGGAGGACCGCATCCTTTTTTATCTTCAACGGAAAACCGGGGCGGAGAAGCAGGACATTCTACAGGAAGCAGTGGAAGATGGCTACAAACGGCTGATCAAACCTTCCACCGAAAGAGAGGTTCGTAAAGAACTCACAGAGAAAGCGGAGGAACAGGCAATCCAGGTATTCTCCGAGAACTTACGCAGTCTGCTTCTGCAGCCACCGCTCCGTGGGAAGACCGTGCTCGGGGTAGACCCTGCTTATAAAAGCGGATGTAAGCTCGCCGTCGTAGATGAGACCGGGAAAGTCCTGGATATTTCCGTCATTTACCCTACGCCTCCTCGTAAGGACGAACAGGGGGCGGAGAAGAAAGTAACGGAGTTCATGGATAAGTACGGCATTGAATTGTTTGCTATAGGAAATGGAACGGCCTCCCGTGAAACGGAGCAGTTCTTTGCGGGGCTCATCCAGAAGCATGCCTGGGAAGCGCCATACATGATTGTGAATGAAGCGGGGGCAAGTGTCTATTCCGCTTCGAAGCTCGCCCGTGAAGAATTCCCTGATTTTCAGGTGGAAGAGCGGAGCGCTGTTTCGATTGCCAGAAGGGTCCAGGATCCACTGGCGGAACTTGTGAAAATCGACCCTAAATCTATCGGGGTGGGTCAGTACCAGCATGACGTGAGTCAGAAACGGTTGAACGAATCCCTGACGTTTGTGGTGGAGACGGCCGTCAACCAGGTAGGGGTCAATGCGAATACGGCTTCCTCTTCCTTGCTTCAATATGTGTCAGGGCTGAATAAGACAGTCGCCGGAAATATCGTGAAGAAGCGGGAAGAAATAGGGAAATTCGATACCCGTAAAGAACTGAAAGACGTACCGAGACTCGGAGCCAAGACGTTTGAGCAGAGTATCGGATTCCTGCGTATACCTGAAGGAAAAGACCCGCTCGATCAGACTCCGATTCACCCGGAGAGTTATCCGGCGGTTCGTCAGCTCCTCGAAGAGCTCGGAGTCCAGAAAGGCGACATCGGTACGACCGCCCTTTCGGAGAAATTGGATGCAGTGGATGTCCGCGCTACAGCGGATCGGCTCGGAATAGGGGCGTGGACACTGGAGGATATCATCGTTTCCTTGAAGAAACCGTCCCGTGACCTGAGGGATGATCTTCCGAAACCACTACTTAAGACGAATGTACTTACAATGGAAGATCTCGAAAAAGGGATGGAACTCGAAGGTACGGTACGAAACGTCGTAGACTTCGGTGCATTTGTCGATATCGGAGTAAAACAGGACGGGCTCGTCCACATTTCGAAGCTCGCCAATCGATTCGTCAAGCACCCGATGGATGTCGTTTCTGTCGGAGATGTGGTAACCGTCTGGGTGGAAGAAGTGGATCTGAAGAAACAGCGTGTCGCTTTGACGATGGTCAAACAATCATAACCTGAAGGGGAGTCCCCTTCAGGTTTCTTTTTTCCATATGGTATCATAGTAGAACCAGCATCGGTTGAGCAGCAGTATGCGAGGGATGTTTTTATATCGGTATGCTTCTCTCAGTTGAGATATAAGCCAGGAAGGCATAAGATCACTCCCCTGTACTGACAGGATATGCAAAAAAGAAAAAGAGGTGAAGGATATGACGGATGAGCAGTTGCTGGAGTGGACCAGGCAGATTTCCGCCGATCAGTTCGGTCGCGAATTCAAAGACCACATAAGTTTCAATAAACGTCTGCGCACGACCGGCGGAAGATATTTGCCGGGGAAAAGGAAGATCGAAATCAATCCTTCTTACTTAGATGAGTGGGGAAAGGATGAAGTAGAAGGGATCATCAAACACGAGCTGTGCCATTACCACCTTCATATAGAAGGGAAAGGGTATAACCACCGGGACAAAGAATTCCGCCAATTGCTGAAAGAAACGAATTCCCCGAGACACTGCACCCCACTGCCTTCGGCAAAGAGGCGTCCTATGCATGAATACAAGTGCGAAACGTGCGGCTACCTGTATAAAAGACAGAGACGTGTGGATGTAAAGAAATACAGGTGCGGGAGATGTAAAGGTATTTTAAAAAAGTTAAAGGAAAGTTATTGACGAAAGCATGTCCCCGTGTTAAATTAGTATAGCCGTCGAAAGAGAGCGGCGCTAAAACATTTTTCACGAAAAAAAGTGTTTGACACGAAAAGATACATATTGTATGATATTAAACGTCGCTGATTTTGCGACATACTATTCCACCGTAGCTCAGTGGTAGAGCAATCGGCTGTTAACCGATCGGTCGTAGGTTCGAATCCTACCGGTGGAGCCATTACGGAGAAGTACTCAAGTGGCTGAAGAGGCGCCCCTGCTAAGGGTGTAGGTCGCGTAAGCGGCGCGAGGGTTCAAATCCCTCCTTCTCCGCCATATGGCCCGTTGGTCAAGTGGTTAAGACACCGCCCTTTCACGGCGGTAACACGGGTTCGAATCCCGTACGGGTCACTCCGGTCCGGTAGTTCAGTTGGTTAGAATGCCTGCCTGTCACGCAGGAGGTCGCGGGTTCGAGTCCCGTCCGGACCGCCATTAATGATTGGGCTATAGCCAAGCGGTAAGGCAACGGTTTTTGGTACCGTCATGCGCTGGTTCGAATCCAGCTAGCCCAGCCATTTTTCTTTTGAATTTTCTCTTGACTTCAAAAACGCAAAGTTATATAATAGCTTTTGTGCTTGAAAAACGAATGCGGTTTTCATAGCGAGCCATTAGCTCAGTTGGTAGAGCATCTGACTTTTAATCAGAGGGTCGGAGGTTCGAGCCCTCCATGGCTCATAACTCCCAAGCGGGTGTGGCGGAATTGGCAGACGCGCTAGATTTAGGATCTAGTGTCTTACGACGTGGGGGTTCAAGTCCCTCCACCCGCACTTCTTTGCGGAAGTAGTTCAGCGGTAGAACACCACCTTGCCAAGGTGGGGGTCGCGGGTTCGAATCCCGTCTTCCGCTCTTTACTTAATAGTTGGTGCGGCCGCAAAGCGGCAAAACTGCCATGCCGGGGTGGCGGAATTGGCAGACGCGCTAGATTTAGGATCTAGTGTCTTACGACGTGGGGGTTCAAGTCCCTCCACCCGCACCATTAATTCCATGCGGTCGTGGCGGAATCGGCAGACGCGCTAGGTTGAGGGCCTAGTGGGAGTTTATCCCGTGGAGGTTCAAGTCCTCTCGACCGCACTTTCGTAATTTCATATAGGCGCCCGTAGCTCAATTGGATAGAGCGTCTGACTACGGATCAGAAGGTTAGGGGTTCGACTCCTCTCGGGCGCACCATTTCTTCTTACGGGAAGTAGCTCAGCTTGGTAGAGCACTTGGTTTGGGACCAAGGGGTCGCAGGTTCGAATCCTGTCTTCCCGACCATCGATACTTCCTTACAAAAGAATGCGGGTGTAGTTTAATGGTAAAACCTCAGCCTTCCAAGCTGATGACGGGGGTTCGATTCCCCTCACCCGCTCCATTATAAATACATGGGCCTGTAGCTCAGTCGGTCAGAGCGCACGCCTGATAAGCGTGAGGTCGGTGGTTCAAGTCCACTCAGGCCCACCATGATTAGATCTTTGAAAACTGAACAATGTTTTATGCCATGCGTCAATTTTTTTAAAATTACTATTGAGCTAATCAATACTCTTATGGAGAGTTTGATCCTGGCTCAGGACGAACGCTGGCGGCGTGCCTAATACATGCAAGTCGAGCGCGGGAAGCGAGCTGAAGCCCTTCGGGGCGGACGCTCGTGGAACGAGCGGCGGACGGGTGAGTAACACGTGGGCAACCTACCTGTAAGACCGGAATAACCCCGGGAAACCGGGGCTAATGCCGGGTA
>NZ_FNEV01000006.1 GCF_900100295.1 Salimicrobium halophilum | reverse complement strand
CGGGACCTGAACGCAAGCAGGAACATCGAGGCGGAAGCGATCCGCCTTCAAACTCTAACCGGTGGGACGCCGGGGTTCGCTTAGGTGGCATCTGTTCGATAGAACAGAGGTTCTAAGAATCCCCCACCTCTTAGCGCATGCGTAGGTGGGGGTAGTTCAATCATCAGGTCAGCTCCTTCTATTGCGATCATATATTTCCGTATATTGGTTTGTTTCAATATTATAGTCTCGAAGGGGGAATAGCAATCTCTTTCTTTGGCCCCTCAGATAATAAAAGGGATTCCGGTGATGAAGATGGTATTCCTGTATAATGGGGAATAGAAACGTGGAGGTTATGAAGGAAACGGAGACTTCGTCCAACTGAAATAGGAAGGAGGACAAGTAATGTTCAGTCGTGCACTTATCATCATCGTCATTTCTCTAATAACTGTCGGAACGGTCTTCCTTTTCTTCGGAATTTCGGATCAGGAAGAAGAGACTCGGAAGCCTACCGAAAACGCCGGTACGTCTATGAAAAAACTTGAACACAAAAAGGAACCGGGCCCCCTGGCCATGGGGACAGATTTCAGTGATATGAGCCTGGATGAGAAGATCGGACAAATGATTTTCGCAGGGGTCGACGGCACACGGATGAATGCCGGAACAAGAGATATAATCAGGGAGTATCAGGTGGGAGGTATCATATTATTCGGAAATAATATTCAAAGTGCGACGCAAACCGTCACCTTCCTGAATGAAATGAAAGCAGCCAATGCTGATAACCCTTATCCATTACTGTTGGGGGTGGATGAAGAAGGTGGCCGTGTCACGCGTGTGCCAGCTCCGATGAAAAGTCTGCCGACGAGCCGTGCCATCGGGAATCTGAACAATCCGGAGGTAGCCTTTACCGCCGGTACCATTCTCGGGGAACAGATGGAAATGCTCGGGTTCAATCTGGACTTTGCTCCTGTGCTGGATGTGAACAGCAACCCCAATAATCCTGTCATCGGGGATCGTTCCTTTGGCAATAATCCGGAGGTAGTTTCCACGATGGGCATCCAGGTCATGAAAGGTCTCCAAGAGGAAGGGATCATTTCCGTAGTGAAACATTTTCCCGGGCACGGGGATACCAGTAGGGATTCTCACGTAAGGCTTCCGGTAGTGGATAAGAGTTACGAGGAGTTGAAGAACCTGGAGCTCGTACCATTCCAAAATGCTATCAGGGAGGGTGCCGATGTCACTATGATTGCTCATATCTTCCTGCCGCAGATCGACGGCACCTATCCCTCTTCCATGTCGAAGGAGGTCATCACCGGCATGTTGCGGGAGGACTACAATTTCGAGGGCGTGGTGATTACCGACGATCTGACGATGGGCGCGATTACAAATCAATACACGGTAGCGGAGGCGGCTCTTCAGACGGTGAAGGCAGGGGGAGATCTATTGCTTATGGCTCATAACCCGGATTTGATTTCTGCGGTATCCGATAGTCTGAAAGCGGCTGTGGAGAACGGGGAGATAAGTGAAGAGAGAATCAACGAAAGTGTCGAACGGATCATACAGTTGAAAGAAAAATATCAGGTCTCCCGTGAAAAGACCCCATCCCCTGATATCCAGCCAATCAACAGGAAAGTGGATGACGTGTTGGAGAAAGTACGGTAAGCCTGGAAAACCATGGATTATTAACAATATCCAGAAGAAAATGCTTTGTTTCTCTCAGAAGCGCTGACGACTACTGCAGCCGTAGCATCTCCTAATACGTTCACAGAAGTCCTGAGCATGTCTAGGATACGATTGATTCCCTCAGGCAAAAGTCCGATGGAAGTCATGACCATGGAAAGCATGATCAGTCCGGCATTCGTCACTTCCGCGATACCTTCAATTTTCCTTCTGTTAATGGTTCGTCTCGGTAGTTAAGAATACGTATGAATATGCGAGAAGAGACAAAACCCCTTATTCTTATTAAAAAACCACGGAGGCTTCCCTCCGTGGTACTGCGGTCAGCTACTTCTGGATTTCGTGATCACTTCGGAGAGAGCGAGCTTCCTACTACCTGTCGCAGCGAGTATGAGAGACAGGGCAAGGAGGGAAAGGGGGAATTCGAATCCTCCGATTAGTCCCATAGGAAGCTTTGCCATTACAATTGCGCCTGCCATCGTAAGACCCAGCAGGATAGCAGAAGGTACAACGAACATTCCGAGAATCAAGAAGAGTCCACCGACACCTTCGATCAATACGGTAATATAGGCAAGCCATGCGGGTTGACCGATCTTATCGAACATCGCAATCGTATTGTCCATGGCTCCCGCTTTCTGTATTCCGTGTGCCAGCATGATGACACCGAGGACGACTCTTCCTACAAGCAGTCCCCATTCCACTTTTTTGTTCATAAGTAACACCTCATTTTTAGTAGTTACTCAGATTACGATTCAAAAAAGGAATTGGATCATTTGCGGGGTTCCACGAAGCGTGGGGCTGATAGTAAAAGAGACGTTTATCTTATATAATGAAAGGGGATTCATCAGGCTCTATAACGATGGATATTAATATGAACGTGGTTCTTGAACAGATCTCAGAAGCGGGGGAGAAGAAACGCTTCACTTTAATCAGAGGGGGAAATGTAATGCGGAAAATCGTCTTAACGACCGAAAGCGGTGCCGACTTACCAAATGATTTAGCTGAAAAGCACGAGATCCAAGTAGTACCCATGCACATCATTATGGATGGAAACGATTATTTGGATGGTACGTTACCCGTCGAGGATATTTATAGTTATCACGAGCGCACGAAGAACATCCCATCTACGACCGCTACGAATGTTCATGAGTATCAGGAGTTCTTTGCATCAATCAGAGACAAGTTCCCGGACTGTACCATTGTCCATGTCGGTTATACCTCGAAAGCTTCTTCTTCTTTTCAAAATGCGGTCATTGCAGCGGAAGAATTGGAAGACATTCATCTCATCGACGCTCTGAACGTGACCGGAGGCCTGGGTGCGATTGTCCTGTATGCCGCTGACGTTTTGGAAAAAGATCCGGACATCGAAGCGGCGCGCCTGGTTGAAAAGATAGAGGCTGTCGTCCCGAAATCAAGGCTTGCTTTTATTCCGGGGAGTCTTGAGTTTTTGAAAGCGGGCGGACGTGTGAGCAATATGGGTTCTTTGATCGGGACACTTTTGAAAATCAAGCCGCGGATCGATTTGAAGGATGGCAAGCTGATGTCCACGAAGAAGTATCGCGGGAAGATGAACGGAGCCAGTGAGAAGCTGTTCCGTGATTACTTACAGGAATTCGACATAGACCGGGAACAGCTTTACCTCATTTACTCGATCGGCCTCGATGAAAAGGTTAAGAATCGGATGGACGAGATTGCGAAAGAGAACGGATTCCAGGATATCCGATGGATCCAGGCGGGCGGTATGATTTCGACACATTCCGGTCCCGGAGGTTTTGGGATAGCAGGGTTAGAACGATAGTAGTTCTCGCTTAATAAGAAGTAAATACAAAAAATAAGAAGGCAATCCGTTGAAGTAAAATGGTTGCCTTCTTTTAAATTTAAATTTTTTATAACTTGATAAAACAAACTGCGCATTCTTGGACTTTATTTGATATTTTTAGGAAAAATAAGGAATAGTTTTATGGAAAAGTAAATAGTGATAAAATTGAACTACAAAATGTTGTTGACGATTATATAAATATGGGAGGGGTTAAAGTGACTTATCGACAGATGTATGAGGTGGAAATTAAACACGATGGTTTAAATAAATACCGGGTTATTCGTGGCGCTGAACGCCACGTTGTTGAACAAAAAGCACAAACACAATTAAACCAATGGGATGAAATGTGGAAAAAGAAAGTAGAAGCAGAAGAAAAGAGAGCTGCTAGGGAAAGAAAAGCTCAGGAGAAAGAGGAGAAGAAGCAGTATGCCTTTCAACAAACGGAAGAAGCTGAGAACCAGCTGCAACAAATAGAAGATATATTGAAGCATACATTAGATGTAGACGACACCATTGATTGGGAAGATTTGAAAGACAAAAGGAAATTCGACAAACCGAAACCTAAAGCACCTGAAAATATCACTCACCCTCCAGAACCAGACGAAAATGATCAGAAATTCCAGCCCCAATTAAACCTCTTGGAAAAAATGATTTCTTCAATGCGAGAAAAGAAAGAAAAAGAAATGGAAGAGAAATACCTGGAAGAAAAAGAGAGATGGAAAGAAGAAGTAGAAAATATCGAAAAAGAAAATCAGAATAATAATAAAGAATATGAGCAAGAGTTGAAAGAGTGGAAGGCGGAAAAGAAAGAGTTTGAAGCCTATCAGAAGGAAACGAATGAAGCTATTGAAGAACAGAGAAGGAATTATCTGGAGAAAGACCCGACAGCTATCATAGATTATTGTGATATGGTTTTATCTAATTCAGAATACCCGGATGAATTCCCTCAAGAGTTCGACATTGATTATAACCCTGAAACGAAGATTTTGATTGTAGATTATTCCCTTCCTTCTCCGGAAGATATGTCTACATTGAAAGAAGTTAAATATGTTCAGGCACGAGACGAATTTAAGAAAGTATATTTGTCTGAGGCAGCACAAAAGAAAATGTATGATAGGTTACTGTACAATATTACGTTGCGTTCTCTGCATGAATTGTTTGAAGCGGATACGGTGAACGCTTTAGAAGCTGTTGTATTTAATGGATGGGTGAATTCCATTGATAAAGCGACTGGCCAAGAAGTTAACGCATGTGTTTTATCTATCCAGGCCAACAAGGAAGAATTCGAAGAAATCAATCTGGAGCAAGTTGATCCAAAACTGTGCTTTAAAAATCTTAAAGGAGTTGGTAGTAGTAAGCTTCACAGTCTATCTCCCGTGGCGCCCATTATTAAAATTGATCGGGATGATCCCAGATTCGTCTCCTCTTATGCTGTGTCCGAAGGTATAGATGAAAACATGAATATTGCTGCAATGGATTGGCAGGATTTTGAGAATCTAATAAGAGAACTTTTTGAAAAAGAATTTAATCAAGCAGGTGGCGAAGTGAATATCACAAGAGCCAGCCGAGATGGAGGGGTTGATGCCGTTGCATTTGACCCAGATCCTTTAAGAGGAGGAAAAATGGTGATTCAAGCAAAGCGTTATACCAATGTTGTTGGAGTATCCGCAGTGCGTGACTTATACGGCACAGTGATGAATGAAGGAGCAACAAAAGGTATACTTGTTTCTACAGCTGATTATGGTCCAGACGCTTATAATTTTGCTAAAGATAAGCCATTGACTCTTTTGAACGGAAATAATCTTCTTCACCTTCTACAAAAACATGGCCAAAAAGCAAAGATTGATTTACAAGAAGCCAAGAAAGAGTTAAAAGAAAAAGAACTCTAAAGAAAAATAGGGGTTTCCTATATTCTATCGATAGAGAAAAAATTACTTATAATATCAAAACGTTTAACCTATTAAAATCTCCTTTCGTCATGGTGCGAAAGGAGATTTTTTTATAGAAGAACAACATTATTTTTATTCTCATAGCCTTTCAATACATTCCTTGTATCCACAATCAATGCGGAATGGTCGAGGATCATTTGATAAGGAAGACAGGAATGATCGGTGAGAATGAGGACGCCGTGCTGGTTTTCCAGCATTTCTTTCGTAATCGTCCGGGATTCGTAGTCGCTTGAGTCTATCGTCAAAGAAGGAACATAAGGATCATGATAGCTTACATTCGCGCCTACATCTAAAAGGTGTTCAAAAATTTGAAGAGCTGGTGATTCTCTTATGTCATTCACATTCTTTTTATAGGTGACTCCTAGCATCAGAAGGTTACTCTGTTCCAACGGTACTCCTAGATGTGCTTTCACTTTTTCAATAACGAACCGGGGCATCCGCGCATTGACGGATTTGGCTGCCTGAATCAACGAAAGGTCCATGCCCTGTTGATTGGCTTTCCAATTCAAATAAAGAGGATCGACAGGAATGCAATGGCCGCCAACTCCCGGTCCAGGGGTGTACGGGGTGAATCCGAATGGTTTGGTGCTGCAGGCGTCGATGACTTCCCATATGTTCACATGCAGCGAGTCACATAACATTGCTACTTCGTTCATGAAGGAAATGTTGATCAGGCGCTGTGCGTTTTCGACCAGCTTGCTGACTTCCGCGACTTTTGAAGAAGAGACTTCCACCACTTCATCAAAAACAGAGGCATACACCCCTTTGGCGCGCTTCGTGCAGGAAGGCGTCTCGCCACCGACTACTTTGGGTATCGAAGCCAGTTTGTAAGTGCTTTGACCAGGATTGATGCGTTCCGGGGAGTATGCGACGTGAATATCCTGCCCGATGTTCCAGCCTTTCTCCTTAACCTGAGGAGCAATTTCTTCTTCGGTCGTTCCCGGGTAGGTGGAGCTTTCCAAAACGAGCAGCTGCCCTTTCTGAAGGTGAGGCAACGTGCTTTGGAGTGCTTTTCGTACATATTGCAGATCAGGTTCCCCGGACGTATCAAGAGGGGTAGGGACACAAAGAATGATGGCGTCGACGTTTTCCAATAATGCATAAGAAGAGCTTACGGCAAACGTTCCATTCTGAAACAATTCCTTGATCACCTGGTCAGAGAAATCTGCCAGGTAGCTGGTGCCCTGTTCGAGTCGGCTCAGTTTCGTCTGATCCGTGTCGATTCCGTAAACGGTATGGCCCTGTTCGAGGAATAGTTGGGCCAGTGGGAGTCCGACATACCCTAAGCCTACTATTCCGATGGTCCATGGTTGTGTCATGATGATCATCCCACACTTTCTATTCATGAAAATCAAAATACGTTCGTATGTCAGACATCACGGATGGCGGAAGCGAGGAGGTGTTCACTAAGTGCTGGAAGGCTTTGTAGTCTTTATCTCCGGAGGAAAACGTGCCGCGTGCATCCGTCATCTGTAAGAACCAGTGAATGGCTTCTAAGTGATCCCCTATGAATACCTCAGCTTCTTCCTTTTGGAAAAAGACAGGGGATGGTACTGAGAGAATCCTATAGTTGTTCATCAAGGCTTTGACCTGGGCCAGCGGAGGGGTCAGCAGGGAAGAATAACCGATGTCATCTATGACGCCACGCTTCATCGCATGAGGAAAAGCGTAGAGTGAGTTGTTCCATTGGTGAGGGATGCGGAGGAGGAGGTTCAACAAATAGCGCAACGTTTGCTGCTCATCGATAGGATGGACGTCATCCAACAGAGAGCTTTGATCGGGGAGGACAATGTCTGTATCCTCTTCGAGCTGGTTGAAAAACACCTGATATTCATCCGGGGATAGAGGCTGATCGGCAGTGGTCAGAAGGACTTTATCCCCGCGTGAATAAAAAGCTCCGACCGCTCGTGTAATGCAGCTGCCGAGGTTGTCATGCAGCGGGATAACAGGGATACCTTCATCTGAAAGAATCGTAATTTTTTCTTCGTCCTGATCGTACGTGACGACGATCACTTCCTCCACTCCGGCTTGCTGCAGGTTCTGAGTTTGTTTTAGTACTTGCGGCAAAGGGGATTTCCCTTCATCACAGATGATGGCACTTTTATCTACAGGAGGGGCCTTGCTTCGTTTCTTCAAGTGATGGAGGAACGCGCGATGACGGGAGTCAGGGAAGCCTCCCCGGGAACCTTCTTCCTGGATTAAATGGTGGATGGCGTTGAGATGGTCTCCGATAATGATGTTTTCGAGAAGCACGTAGGTGCTCTCGGCATCGATGTCCAGGTGGAGTTCCGGACGTATTTTATTCAAGGTGACGACATCGACGAAAGCAGGAGATACTATCTCTAACTGTTTCTTCATCGCTATTCCCTGAGCCAGCGGAGGGATGGAGAGGTTGAACCATCCGATCTCCTCCAGGGCCTTCCTGCTGATCGCATGGGGGATCGCGACCATCGAATTGATCGATAACCCGCCGTAGCGGAAGATGTCATTCAGCGATTTCTTCAGGATAGATACGGAATGAGGGCGGTGTGGTTGATCCAAAAGGCTTTTCAGGTCATTAAGAGCTATGTCCGCTCCCTGCTCGATCACCTGAATGAAGGGGAGTAACTCCTGGTAAGGAATGACCATGTCCCCGTCCAGGAATAACAGGATGTCCCCTTCCGAGAAGTGAGCTCCTATCGCCCGGCCGGTATCATGGCCGAGTGGTTCTGTATATTCATAGACGACGCAGTGGTGACGTTCCGCGATGTCTCTCGAGGTGTCTGTAGAGCCGTTGATGACGGTAATGATCTCGAACGGGTTCAGCTTCAGGACTTCCTGAAGAACGTAAGCGAGCGTCTCTTCTTCATTTCTTATGGGGAGGATGACGGATAATCTGCTCATGCTTCTCTAAAACTCCTTTCAGAAATAACGTATGTATAGAAGGGGAGGGGTGTATAGGCAGAGGGGTTTCTGTGAAAAAAAGAGCGGGACCTGGGGTGGCCCCGCCATAAAATCACCATGGTTTCGGTGAGGCGTCCACTTTCCGGATACAAACTTTCAGGATTTCTTTCTCTACGAATTTCCATGCGACAGGGTAATAGGGAAAGTCCGGATGCGCTCCGAAATTTTTCGGTTCCGCGAAGACGTCACACATGAAAGCAGCTCCGACTATTTCGAATTCATCGTTTTCGTTGGCATCTTCCCGGTCGATGACACATTGGAAAGGGATAGCGTCTTTGACGTAATGATCGACGGTTTTCACAGAGCCGTAGTCTTTCTCCAGGGTCTTGTAGGAAATGGTTTTATGCACGGTGCCGCAGATGACGACTTTCTCCGGGCATACTTTTTCGATAGCGACGTCGAACGTTTTGTGATGCGTGACCGGGTACTGCTCCGGTTGGACCGGGTTGAATAAAGCGGGAGGGACGAGTTGGGTTTTCCCCTCGATGACGATTTGACAACAGGATTGTGGGTTGGCAATCGGACATCGTGGCGGTGCGGGTGTTGTGGTTACAGGAGGAGTGGGTTTCGGGCATTTGTGCTTCGGTTTATCACTCTTGAAGTGACCGCCGATCCGTTCAGTGTACGGATCCGTTTCATTTTTGAACGATGCTGCTACATGCACACCCAACCCTTCATTGATGGAAGTCATAGGAGCGTCGAGCCAGTGTGCTTCCTCCCATCCTTTTTTGTATACGACTTTGCACGTTAACTTCTCCCCGTTGTGCAGGCCTTTGCCTGTGCTGTCCTCCAATACATAATGGAAACCTTCCTTATGATGTACCTGGAAGTTCGACGGAGACACCTCAGTCACTTCGCAATTCTCCGCTGATAGGTTGAAAGCGACCTGGTGGATACAGTAAGACGGATGCGTTGCAGGGCTGGTGTTCTTGATTTTGAACGTCGCTTCCTTACTCTTCGGATTCCAATCAACATCGACCAGAGCCGTCAGCACTTCACCTCCAGCTCCGATTCCTAATAATTGTGAATATAGCGCCAATGTTCTTCTCTCCTTTTGATCAACATAAGATTATACAGCATTGTATGTTCAGAAATCCGGCTTGTATAGACCCGCGACATGGCTGATTGATGAAGGGAGGAGGGAAGGCTGATCGAAGCAACCATCATTATTCCGGTCAGGAACGAAGGAGTCTCGGTTTATAACACGCTCCGATCACTCCAGAGTGTGCAAACAGATACTTCGTACGAAGTGATTGTCGTGGATGATCAGTCGACGGATGGGTGCTGTGACTTCATCCATTCCAGGGAGGATGTTCATCTGGTGAGAACGGAAGGGGTAGGAGCGGCTATGGCTCGAAACGTGGGTACCGAGCATGCAGAGGGGGATGTTTTCGTATTTTGTGACGGGCATGTATTCTTCCAGGATTACTGGCTGGATCGGTTGATGGCTCCTATAAGAAGCGGTACCGCTGATGCGGTCAATCCCGGAATCGCTGATGTCTATGACCGAAGTCATATCGGTTACGGCTATCGCTGGAATCGGGCATTGGAAGCCGAGTGGAACCTCGCAGTGACGAAACAGCAATCCGTCTCTCTGCTGGCCGGGGGCTGTTTGGCAGTGGCGCGACGAGCGTTTGAAGAAGTGGGAGGGTTCGATCACGGGTTCCGGACGTGGGGACGAGAAGATGAAGAGTTTTCTTTGAAACTGTGGCTGTTCGGTTACACATGCTACGCTGTTCCCACGGTGAGAATCCTTCATGTGTTCCGCCATACTCCTCCCTTCGAGCTGGCTTGGGAAGACGTAGGCTACAACTTCTTGCGTATGGCTCACCTGCATTTCAAAGAAGAGAGGATTGAGAAATGTCGCCACCTGGTCAAAAACATAGAGGTCGCTCAAGTGGAAAAGGAGCTTCTGGCTGGAGACGTTTTACAGACAAGAAAATTATATGAGCAAACGAGGAAGTTCGATGATGATTGGTTCATGTCCACTTTTCAAATTCCGTTTTAGGGGTTATCGATGATGAAGAGAGCGGTCGTTGTATATCTGGATGCTTCGCCTGCGCAGCTCAGGATGTTCCGGTGCTTGTACGCTTCATTTAAGTACATTGAGGCCGAAGATACGTCATTGGTGGTGTTCGGGGAGCCGTCCGTGATGAAGTGGGTCCCGAAGGAATGTGTGCAGGTCCCCGTTTCTATGGAAAAAGAAGAGGAGGCCTACGGGAGCTACCCGTATCTTTATTCGCTCGCCTGTCTTACGAAAAAAGAAGCGGTCGTATTGTTGGACTTCGACTGGGTGCTCCACACGGATGTCGATACTTTCCTGACCCCGGCATGGAATGATTTTCATCCGATGCGCTATACCACGGGTAAAGGTGCCTATGCCCACACCTATGAGGTGAAAAATAAAATCAGGCGAACCTCCGACTTGTTCAACTTTCGCCATCAGGGTCAGTTTAACGTGGGATCGACTCATTACGGGGGAAGTGGAGATGTGCTGGAAGTGGCTAAAACGGCTACCGAAGTGACCAAATATCTGTTGAGGCACGAATTCAAAGACAGGGAAGGAACGTGGCCCGGGTGGTATCGCGGGGTGAGCAGCTTGTATGCAAGGGAAATAGCCGTCAATCACCATGTGGATGATTTTTCTGTTTCTGCCGACCATCTGGATTATCCAAGCACCTCCGGGCAATCCGTGCAGGATCACCCTCATATCCACTGCTGGCACACGAAAGAGATATTTTCCAAATTCGCTTTTCTCCAAGGTGAGTACGATGACAGGGAACGTGATGCTTTAGATTTGGATCAGGTCAAAGATTATTGCCTGTATCACGCCCTGGTTTCCCGTAGTTAATTACGTGTCCAGGGCAAGTGTTCATTCAGAGAAAAACGAGTCGACTCCTGCGGGAACAGCACCAGCTTAAGATCCACTTGGTCAGGTGTGCTTCCTGATCAAGTTAGCTTAAGCCGTGCCCGCGGAAAGCGACTTGTTTTTCTTTGACTATCTTTTCAATAGTTCGATGCTTTTTTAGTGAGATTGATTTTTGTATTCCTCCCGCTGATCTTCGACACATATGTGGATGACATCTTTCTCTTTGAAGCTATATGCCAAAACCCCTGAACTTTTGGAGCACTCTCCGAAGTTCGCCTCCTCGCTACTGACTTCGCAGGCTATGTCCGCTTTTTTGATAGAAAAAGAATCTCCCTCCTTGATATCCTTTCGTTCGATCAAACATTGAAAAGGTTTTTCATCAATGATGGATCTTTGGGTGAAACACCTGCAGTCCTCGAATGCGGTGTAGCTGATCCATTTTCTTAGAAGTCCGCCGATCACGATGAATCCGTCACAGACCTTCTCGATTTCGGCGAGAACTTCTTTTTCTACGTGTGTCGATCCCGGTTTCGCGGGAGGGACGAGCTGGGTGCTCTGTTCCAGAATCACGCGGCAACAAAGGTCCTGTTCGGCTGGAGGTCCAGGCGGCCCCGGGGGACCCTGTGGGCCTTGGGGGCCTGTGTCCCCTTTAGGTCCGGGAGCTCCTCTTCTTCCTTTCGGGCCAGCAGGTCCTTGCTCCCCTGGTTTTCCTCTGGGGCCCCGGGGACCAGGCGGGCCGACGCAATTGCATTCATGTTCGCAGTCGCAATGTTTATCTTTCTCCCATGACATCTTCTGTCACCTACTTCTGCACTCATTTTTACTATTCTATGTAACGACGGGAAGGACGTTATTCTGCGGAATTCTCTTCGCTTTGGACGGATGTCTAACACACATTCTTCAACCGGAATATATCCTATAAGTAAGATGCTCGGTGGGAAGGACGTGGATCGATCATGGAATGGGAGAAGAAGAAGCCGACGTTGAAGTGTAACCATTGCGTCTGCAAGGAATTGGTGGAAATACAAAAAGCGCAGGAGATTGTAGAAAACAGGAAGCCGGAGAAATCGGACTGCACTTTGGGTGACGGGGAGCACCAAAAGTTGGACACCGTTCCGTTCATCCTGCAGACCCCTTATGGCAATCCCTTCTTCACGTTCGGGGATGTGGGGGCGGGAGATTGTTTTATCACGGTGTTCTTCAAAGTGATTTCGATCAACCATGACACGTGCTGTGCCAAACTGGAATTGCTGAAACCGAATAAACCGATCACAGATCCGGATACAGGCAGTGTAGAGATCGATAAAGTATGTGACGTGGATTTCGTTACGAAAACGTCTGAATGCATTACGCTCTCGTTGAAGTGTTTCAGTGCAATCAAATGTCTCAAACCTTCCTTCGTCAAAGAAGAGGGAGAAGGGAAATGGGAAAAGGAAGACTACGGTGTAGGGGATTAGTACGTACTCCTCTATGCTGTTTTTTTCATAGAAGAAACCCGCCCGCTCATCTCTTTCTGATGTACATAAGGTGAAGTAATCGAAAAAGGGAGGGAGGGACTCTCATGAAAGTACTGGTGACAGGAGGAGCCGGGTTCATCGGTTCACACATCGTCGATCGATTGCTCGACCTCGCGTATGAAGTGGTTGTCATAGATAATTTAGCGACGGGAAGCTATGTTCATAGATCAGATGTTTCTTTTTATCCGATGGATATACGGAGTCCGGAACTGGATCACGTCTTTCAGTTGGAAAAGCCGGATGTCGTCATTCACCAGGCTGCCCAAGTGTCTGTTCAGGAGTCGATTCGTGCTCCGCTTCGGGACTGTCATTTGAATGTCATGGGCACCGTGAATGTCCTGGATTGTTGTGTGAAACATAACGTGGGAAAAGTGATTTATGCTTCTTCGGCTGCGGTCTATGGTCCACCTGAGCAACTGCCTGTCAGGGAAGACGATTCTGTTTCTCCGATGTCTTTTTACGGGTTGTCGAAGTGGACGGCGGAGCAATATATACGATTATATTCCCTGCTTTACCATCTGAAATTCACCATCCTGCGCTATGCGAATATTTATGGGCCGAGACAGAATACGAAAGGAGAAGCGGGGGTTATTGCGTTATTCACCGACCGCTTATTGAATGAGGAACAAATCATCATCTACGGGGATGGAAAGCAGACGAGGGATTTCATTTATGTAAGAGATGTAGTCAATGCCAATATCGCTTCTATCCATGCGGGAGATAACGGAATCTACAACATCAGTACCGATAAAGAAGTTTCGATTAATCAAGTCTTTGATACCATTAGAAAGTATGCGAAGAAGCAGTCGGATTGTATCTATCGACAGGAACAATCGGGGGATATCAGAAGAAGCCGCCTCCAGAATGCCAAAGCCAGGAAGGAATTGAAGTGGAAGCCAGTCATTTCTCTGGAAGCAGGTATAAAAGAAGTTATCGAAGACTTTTCGAAGCGAAAATAGCCCTTACGACATTCAAGTCGTAAGGGTTATTTCTTTTGAATCGTTTTTTGTCCGGATAACCATTCATCAATGAGGCGGCCGATATCGATGGCGATTTTTCGTTGGTCGGCTAATTCCACGCTGATGATATTGGAGGCGACGCCGCCCGCTACCAGGGCAACATCGAAGTCATAGTCTTTCGTTTTTTCCAGAACAGCCGTATAGGAGTCGAACCCGGGGACGGGGATGGAGCCGACGATCTGCGTATACCCTTGCGCTTTGAAGTAATCTTCCGCCTGCTTCATTACGTTCCCGATCAAAAGCACCTTATGCCCCTCGAGGAGTTCGTGGTAGATAGGGGTGTCATTGAGGCGATAACCGATGGCTGAAGTGGTCAGCGTCATATCTTTCAACGGCCAGTTATGATGAGCCGCCAACTGATTGAATAAGGTTTGATACGTCGGGTAGCGGGCGACCGGAATGCCTACCGTGTCTGCTTTTAGTACGTTTGCGGTCAAAAGGTCGCGGACGTTGTGATTCGGAATCGTGATTCCGGTACGGAGGAGAGGATAATGGCCTTCAGGACTGTTTTTCAGTAAATCAGGGTAGACGAAGCGTGGATTTTTCACCAGTTCTTCTACAGGTAACAGAAGATCATGAGCCATTGCCACCATTTCGCCGTCGCCGAGACTGATGACGGAGTAACCTTTCTGTTCGTGCAAAGCCTTCCTGATTTCACCCGCAATGTGTTCCTGATCATGAAGAGGAATGATGTCCTTCTCCATGGCTTTGATACCCATCTTTATGACGTCTCTGACATGGTGGGGCAAGTACCCGTGTTCTCCGAGCTGATCTTTGATATAGCTATCCCCGCCGCGGTACATGGATTCGACAGCGATGCCTTCATGGCCGCTGACATCCGGGTAGCCCATTCTTTTCAATCGGTCCCATTCATCTCTCGAGAGTTTCTGCATACGTATCACCTCCTTCTATCTGTCTTGTTCCTTGATCAGCTTCATCATAGCCTCTTTGTCTTTTCGGGCGGAGCGGTACCTGGCATGGAGTAATTTGTTTTCCTGATAATAAGGATTGCCGCTTGCCGTTTTTCCACGTGAGTGCCACAAGTGATAGATGTCTGCATCCACTCTCACGTACTTCCCCCAAACGGCATTCATGGCGTGGACGAAGGCTTCATCTTCGCCGCCCCATCCACAGAAGCGTTCGTCGAATCCCAGGACCCTATCGAAGCATTCTTTCCTTACGATATTGATGCCGCCCTGTTTCCGTTTATTCGGTGTGTGGGCATCTACGTCTGTCGGAAGCGGCCAGGCCGGCGCTTCTTGAAGAAGTTCTTTCGTGCAGCGTTTACTCAGGTAATGGATGCGGTGATAAGGGATGACCCATGGATGGTCTTCGAGAAGAGCGACGGCTTTTGGAAGCAATGCCGGATCATACACGATATCGGAATCAGCGATCACGTAAATATCTCCGGTGGCTTGTTCCGCAGCATGATTGATGGCTTTCGCTTTAGAGAAAAGGTCGGATTGGCAGCGCCCTTCTCCGATACAGAGCTCCGCCTCAGGAATCATCTTTTTATAAAAGGCTTTGACCCAGCGGAACCCTTCTGATCTATTCCTGTCCTCAGACAGGAAGGGGAAGAGGACAGATACTTTCTTCACTTCGTTTCACCTCCATTCCCGTGGATGATGTTCTTGATCGCTTCTTTGTTTCCTTTATTCGCACGATAAGCTTCGGTAAGATTTCTGTTCGCATAGTAGTCCGGATTCCCTTTTCGTTTCCTGGTCGGGTGATGAAGGTGGAATATCTCTCCACCTGTCCGTTTGTATTTTCCGCATAGGGTGTTCACTGCGATTCCGAAAGCATCATCTTCGCCGCCCCAGCCGCAGAAGCGTTCATCGAATCCACTTACAGCTTCGAAATTTTTTCTCGGTATGACGTTCAATCCACCAACTCTTGCCTGCTTCACGATGTGGGCGTCCGTCATGTCCGTCGAAATCGGCCAGGCAGGTTGTTCCTCCAGAATTTTTGTTGTGGAAGTTTCTTTCAATTTATGGATCTTATAATAAGGGATCACCCATGCACGTTCTTCTAAAAGAGCTGAGGCTTCCTGGATGATGGCCGGATCGTAGAATATATCGGTATCCGCTATGACGAATACGTCCCTTGTGGCCTGATTTGCTGCATGGTTGATAGCCTTGGAGCGCGAGAATAGGTCCCCCTGGCATAGGCCTTCTCCGATACAGAGTTCAGCATCCGGCATCATGTTTTTGTAGAAAGCGAGTACCCACTCGAAAAGCCGATCCCTTGGTCCGTGATCGGCTTTATAAGGAAAAAGTACGGAAATATGTTTCATATGAATCATCCCTGTTTTTATCAAGATGGATTAGTATATGTCCGGGAAATAGGGGTGCGTAGGCTGGGGATCATCGGTGTTCGTCGATAAGCTGGTCGAAGTATGTCTTGAACTTCCGGGATTGTTTCGCCCAGTACCAATCTTTGATTCGCTCCATGTTTTCCATGGAAAGCTCATGGAGTTTCTCGCGGTTGTTGGTAAGGGATATAATCGCGTCTCTTAAAGCCTTCTCATCTCTTGATTTCAATACAAATTCCTTCTGTTTCTCCCCCAACACCTGGGGCACGACGCCCACATCGGTGGAAATGACCGGGACACCACAGGCCATCGCTTCCAGGACAGGGTCCGGGGTCCCCTCGATTTTCGACATGCAGATCAGGACGTCGATAGTGGCATAATAATCTACCATTTCTTCGTGAGGGATCATCTTCTTGACGCGGTCCGCGTAGATTCCTTCGACAGGATGACCTTCCTTCATCAACTCGCTGACGACTGGTTGGACGAACGTCCGGAATCCTTTGAAGTCCTCGATGCTGATGCTCCATTTACTATTGCCGACCCAGCCGACTTTCAAAGGACGGTCCTGGCGCTCGAACCGTTCCATGTTCTGTGGATAGAACAGGTCTGGATCCACGCCGTCTTCAATGATCATTATGGGATCGGGGTAGGCATCTATTTGTTTATAGATCTCATATAGCCTTTCTGAGCAGACATAGTAATGGAAGTTATGGAAGATAGGCTTCCGTTTTTTGATCGACCGTTCCCCGAGGAATAAATGATCGTAGACGGCGGTCGATAACAGTTTATCTTTATAACGGTCGAGAGGAATATAAGGGATGATCTCTCGCCAGAAGAAATGCAGGATGTCGCAATCCTTTATATGCGTATGCAGTTCGTCGGCGTTTTTATTACATCCATCGAAGCTTACGATGGTAAAGTCGAAATCCTCCCCCAGATGTTTCTTCAACTGCTTGGCATGATTGGCGAATGCCCAATTATCTCTATCCGTAATCAAGCCGATCTTAACTTTCGACATGGGATACACACTCTCCTTGTAAATCTCTTGTGTCAGGTATTGTATGCCGCCAGGGAAAAGCTCGTTTGGCTTCCTGCCTTACTATTGTCATCGTATGGGCGGGTGAAAGCTACGTAATGGATAGCTGGTCATACACTGGAAGAAGAAGGGGCGATGTATGGATGAACAGAAAAGTGAAGCTGTTGGTGTTCGCGGGAGATTTCCGCAACCATTTGGATACGGCGACGCATTATTTTCTATCAGAGCTTGAAAAACTGACGGATCTCACGGTGTGGCATGAGTCAGGGGAGATTCATACTATCTTGGCCCGGTTGGAAAAACCCCCGGATTTTATTTATCACCATGAGTTCGGGGAAAAGTACTCTCCTATCGTCACAGGGTTAAAATCTTCAGGAATTCCCTATGCCGTTCAGTTGCATGACTTGCATCACCGGATCAGCAAGCGGAAAGAAATGCTCCGGGAAGAAAAGGTGAAGCATATTTTCACCGTGTATCGGGATGCCTTTCAGCATTGGTATAAAAATTTCCGTGATCACATGTATTGGCTGCCTCACCACGTGAACTCAGGCGTGTTCAAAGATTATGGGCTTCCGAAAGAGTACGATTATCTGGTCATGGGGGCGATGTCGAGACGTACGTACCCGTTAAGGAATACAATCGTGGAACGAATGAAAGACAAACCCGGATTCGTCCATCATCAGCATCCGGGCTACAGAAATATTGAAGACGGGGAAAAAGGGGCTTTTGTCAGAGAAGCTTATGCCAAAGAGATCAACAAGGCCAAGGTGTTTCTGACCGGTAATTCCAAATACAACTATCCTTTGAAGAAAAATTTCGAGGTACTGGCCTGTAATACACTTTTACTGGCACCACCGTCGGATGAACTGACGGACTTGGGGTTCATCCCTGGCGTCCATTATGTCCCGATCAATGAAGAAGATTTTGAAGAGAAAGCGGAGTACTATGTGACGCACGAAAAAGAGCGGGAAGAGATAGCCAGAAACGGCATGAACATGGTCCGTGAACGTCATTCTACCAAGAGGCGTGTGCAGGAATTTGTGGACATCATCGATCAGATCATTGCAGAGGAGCAGGGGAGGAGAGGATCCGGTCCATGAAAGATTGGAAACCGTACGAACATGTGAAGCAGATAGGAAGAGGTTCTCATGGAAGAGTGTTCAAAGCTTATGACCCGGTTCATGACAGGTGGGTCGCCATTAAAGAAGCTGTGAAACGGGAGAAAGATGCCAGACACGAAGCCATGGTCATGAAAAGTTACGGCTCCTCGCCCTTTTTGCCTGAGTTGTATGATTCCTTTGCTTACGACGGATCGTCCTTTATTGTGATGGAATACGTGGAGGGGCATCCTGTCGGCAAAGGGGATTTCCACCGCGAAGCCGAGAAGAGGGAGGAGGAATGGAGCGTTCAGGTTACTATTCACGTCCTGGAAGCCCTGGCCGCTATTCATGAAAGTGGCTACATTCATTACGACGTCCGTCCGAAAAACATCATGATCAAGGGCGAGGACCCAGCTACCGTGAAAGTAATCGACTTTACATTGGCGAAGAGAATCAGTGAGAGATTTACGGTCGGGAGAGATTTACAGGATGCGGCTCGTTTATGCGTATTTTTGATACATGGATGCTTGCCAGATTCCTTGGACAATGTCGAATTCAGGAACGAGCGGGTGAGGACGACGTTGGAATCCATATTGGAAAATAAAGATCCGTTGCCCTATTCATCTGCAAGAGGAATGATAGAAGCTTTGAAGGAAGAGTAACCGAGGATGCTTCTCGTGCAGAGAGCGTTCTCTTTCTTTTCGCGCGGAATTTGTTTACAGTGGATGGAAACGAACGTGTTAGAGGAGGCGGGACGATGGACAACCCGGTAGTTATAATAGGAGCTGGATTGAGCGGTCTGCGGGCGGCATCTTTGCTGGCTGCTGAAGGGATAGAATGTAGGGTGCTGGAGGCGAGAGACAGAATCGGAGGAAGGGTGATGACGGAGAGGGTAGAGAACAGGCCTGACTTAGGAAAGTTCGATCTCGGACCTACATGGTTCTGGCCGGCATATGAACGGAAGATTGCTGAGGTGGCGGAAGAGATGAAGTTGGACACTTTCGTCCAGTATAACCAGGGGGCTATGCTGGTGGAAAGATCCAGGGAGGAAGCTCCGGCACATAATATGCTTCCGGCAGACGCAGGAATGGAGTCGATGCGATTCACAGGAGGAGTACAGGCACTGGTGGATGCTGTAGCAACTACCCTCCCGGATGAAATGGTCGAGTTCGGCAAGCGTGTAACAAGGATTCGGATGGAAGTGGATGAGAAAATCACGGTGGAAGCGGAAAAAGATAACGGAGAGAAAGACTCGATAGCAGCGAGTTCGGTCATTCTGGCTCTGCCACCGCGACTGGCTGCCACGATTGAATTTTCTCCTGATCTCCCTTCCTCTTTGGTCACCGGTTTAGAGAGTAAACCGACATGGATGGCCGGTCAGGCGAAAGCGATCGCTGTCTATGACCGCCCCTTCTGGAGAGAAGAAGGATTGTCCGGGTTCGCGATGAGCTGGGCAGGTCCGCTGCAGGAAATTCACGATGCTTCTCCGGAAAAAGGTTCCGGAGCTCTGTTCGGATTTTTCGGAATGCCAGCGGAATCTCGTCGGGAGCTTGGGGAAGACGAAGTTTTGAAACTAGTGGAGAATCAGCTTGTCCGGTTATTCGGAAGCCGTGCGCGGGAGATGGAAACTATTCTTTATAAAGATTGGACTGAGGATGCGGAGACAGCCGTCGCAGCAGATTCCGTTCCGCTCCAGGATTTTCCGGTGTACGGGCCTCCTGGTGATTTGGGTACATGGGAGAAGAAAGTATATTTTGCCGGAACCGAAGCGGACCCACAGTTCGGTGGACATCTCGAAGGAGCACTTCAGGCAGCGGAACGCGTTGTTCGAGACCTGAGACGTTGACCATTAAGTGTTAAGAAAAAAGATGCCCGTGCGGGATAAGTTTCCCGCACGGGCATTCTTAGGTACATAAGGATCAAAACTGCTGTAAGCCGAATACCTGTTTGAATTCCTCGTAATCCAAATCTAATTGATCGCAGTAATTTTTAACATGTTCGAAAAAATCGAAATCAGGATCAGCTGGCTGGTCACGATTTTCCGAATAGTAATCAATTAAACTAAATAACTCCTTGAAAGCCTGTACATTGGTTAATTGTGCCATTTTCATCATTCCTCTTTCTTAATAGGGTTAGGGAAATATTTCGTCTTACTATGTGGATAAGAGTATAACTCAAAAAGAAGCCGGGCTGCAAAGTTATATTTTTGAATTTGGTGAAAATTCATTGTCAATTAAGACAATAAGATTTTTGTTTGTTTTTTGAAAGCACACATCATTTTTGTCACAATCCGACACTTTCTTTTTATATTTAGTGCATTATAAATGTTGATATGACAGAGTTGTGATATTATATATCTTAATATGTAAGCTTATTTAACAAGGAAAAAATGTAAAACATTCAAAAAACATCATCATTTTTAATGAAATTACTTAGGTACTTTTGGTCCAAACAGACAAAGAAAACGTCTGAATTTTTCGATAAAATAGAAAACAAGAATTAAATTCAAACAATTATTCAGAAGGGGAGAATGCGAAGTGTTGAAGAACAAGTTAACGATGTCTGTTTTTTCTGTACTGTTACTTCTGGTTTTGGCAGCTTGTGGTGGGGGTGACACAGGTTCCGGCGAGGCACAGGGATCGAGTGAAGGAGAAGAAGGAAGCTATGATCCAATAACTATCACTTTCAGTCACAACCAACCAGTAGATAGCCCCGAACACGAGGGAGCGTTGAAATTCAAAGAAGTGGTTGAAGAAGAGACAGATGGTCAAGTTACAGTGGAACTCTATCCAGCATTGCAACTGGGAAGTCTCCGAGAACAAGTCGAAGGAACGCAACTTGGGGAAATTGATATCACCATGCAGCCTACAGCTGTTGTTTCTCCTTTTGTCGACGATATCAAAGCGGTGGACCTGCCTTATCTCTTCCCGACTGAAACAGAAAAGATGTACCAAGTGCTTGATAGCGAGGTAGGGGATGAATTACTCGGAACGCTTAAACAGGGTGGATTTGAAGGGCTTGGTTTCTGGCCTGGAGGGTATAAACTGTTCACCACAAATGGAACAGAAATTCACCAGCCAACGGATTTTGAAGGTGTAGCGATGAGAACGATGGAATCTCCGATCTTACTTGCTCAGTATGAAGAATGGGGAGGGAATCCTATTCCTGTCCCTTATGCAGAGCTTTATAACTCTCTGCAGCAAGGTGTGGTAGACGGACAAGAGAATCCATTACAGACGATTTTCCTTAATAACTACCACGAGGTCCAGGATACAATTGTTGAAAGTCATCATGGATTGATGTCTTATGTGCTTCTGACAAATCAATCCTGGTTCAATGAACTTCCTTCTTCCGTGCAGGAAACTATTGTTGCTGCCGAGGAAGCTGGTCGGACCACAGCGAGAGAAACGCTTGCTGAGACAGAAGACGAATACCGTCAAAATATCATTGATTCAGGTGTCAATTATTATGAACTGACTGATGAAGAAATAAGTGCCTTCAAGGAAGCATCCCTTCCAATTCACGAAGAGCATTACAATACACCTGAACAGCAGGAGTTGTTGCAGAAGATCTATGACAAAGTCGAGGAAGTGAACAATCAATAATAGAGTTATCTGGTGAGGGACCAACCTTTAAGGTGGTCCCTTAAACCAATCTTGTCATGGCTGAAAAGGAAAGGGCGTGGTACATATGAAAATATTGAAGAAAATAGAAGAAAGTACGATTGCTCTCGGGTTATTAGCAGTGACGGCTCTATTGTTCGTGAATATCATTCTCCGTTACGTGTTTTCAGCGAACACGACCTGGGCGGAAGAATTCATACGTTATGTGATGATCTGGATCACGTTCATAGGAGCTGGTGTTTGTTTCCGGAAGGGGTTACATGTAGGAGTCGATTTTGTGCTGGATCTATTGAAAGGGAAAGCGAAAAAAGGTTTGGAACTGTTTATTGCATTAGCTTCTGTAATATTTATGGTTCTTCTGGTTTGGTATAGCATCCAGTTGGTTTCGTTCACGAGACAGACTGGACAAATCACTCCGTCTTTGCAAATCCCTCTCTATTATATTTATTTGGCTATTCCTGTAGGAGCGGCATTGTCTTTACTGCATTTGAGTATAAGAATTGTAAACATATTAAGAAATAAGCCGCACATAGAAGAAACGCCGGAAGACATTTTACAAGAATAGGGGTTATCGATAATGGTTAGTTTACTTTTGATTCTGATTATCATTTTTCTATTTTCAAGCACCCCGATTTTCGTTGCTTTAGGATTATCTTCGTTTCTATCGGTTGTTTTCATGAGTGATATCCAGCCGATGATTTTAATTCAGCGGTTATTCGGTGGTCTGGATCAGTTCGCTTTGATGGCTCTTCCTTTTTTCATCCTGGCGGCCAATATCATGGACGTCGGTGGTTTGTCCAAACGTATTCTCCGGTGGTCCCGTGCCATGGTCGGTCATATTACGGGTGGGGTAGCGATGACTACTCAAGTTTCCAGTATGTTCTTCGGAGCTTTATCCGGTTCGAGCCCGGCCACAGTCATTGCTATAGGGAAAATCATGTATCCCGAATTGCTGCGTAAAAAATATGATAAATCGTTTGCTTCCGGGTTACTGGCATCTTCCGGAGCTGTATCGTTAATCATCCCTCCGAGTATTACCCTGATCATATTCGGATCGGTGACAGGCGTTTCAGTGGGTAGCCTATTTATCGCAGGGATCGGCGCAGGTATCATTTATGGCTTTTCTTCGATAGCTTATATTTATTTCTACGCCAAAAAGAACAATCTTCCAAGAGATAAGCGGGCTTCTCTTAAAGAGGTATTCACTGCAACTGGTAAGGCTTTCTGGGCTCTGTTGATACCGGTCATCATTCTGGGAGGTATTTATTCCGGCATTTTCACTCCTACAGAGGCTGCAGGGGTGTCAGCTGTTTACGCTTTATTCGTAAGTGTCTTCATTTACAAGGAAATGGACTGGAAAAGCTTTTACCGTACGCTTGTCGATTCGGCCATCACTACAGCTCAAGTGCTGGTGCTCGTAGCTGCAGCGCAAGTTCTCGGTTGGATTTTGACACGCGGAGGTGTCCCGCAGCAGATTGCCGGATACATTGCTGAAAATATCGATTCAGTCATTATTTTCCTTCTGTTGATCAACGTTGTGCTACTTGTGTTGGGAATGTTTATGGAGGGAGTGGCAGCAATTACGATCTTAGCACCACTGATTTATCCCTCTGCTTTATCTATGGGGGTCGACCCTGTACACCTTGGAGTGATTATGATCGCTAACCTGGCAGTCGGTATGTACACACCTCCATTCGGAATCAACATATTCGTCACACAGACGATTACCAAATTGAATATGGTCGAAATGCTTCCAGGTTTAATGCGATTCTTTGTAGTAAATGTGATTGCACTTTTAATAATCACATATGTACCTCAAAGTTCCCTGTTCCTGGTGGATTTACTTCAAGATTAGGTGGGACGTAAATGGCGATTACTCTAAAACAGGCACTGAAAATTGGAGGATTGAAGCATTGTGAAGTCGTAGCAGGTGGAGAGGGACTCGATCGTCCACTGGACTATGTGACGATTATGGAAGTACCGGATATTGTTCGATGGCTAAAAGGGAAGGAATTGCTGTTGACCAGTCTTTATCCTATCAAAGATGACAAAGAAGCAGTGGACAACCTGGTCAGGGAATTACATGACAAAGGCACTTCGGCACTTGCAATAAAACCTCACAGGTTTATTGAAGAAATACCGGACGTCATCTTGGATGAAGCAAATAAATATGGATTTCCCATCCTCGCAATACCGGAACATATCAGTTATTTAGATATCCTTTCCCCTGTGATGAATGTCATTTTTGATGAGAGAGTAGTCATTCAGGAAGATCTGGAGTTGGCATACCGTCTCCTCGATGAAATCAAGAACTCTAAAGGTGGCATAAGACAACTGACGGAAACGCTTGCGCACTTGATGAAGCACGAAATAAGAATAGAAAGTTTCGTTCCTTACCTGAACATACCCTTTGACCAGGATGGGCTTGCCCCTCTTAATGGTAACCAGAAAAAGGAACTAGAGTTGATCCAGCGGCCAGTAAGAATGACCAGGTGGAACGAGGATACGAATGAATATCAAGAGTGCCTGATTGCTCCTGTCATCATCGAAGGGCAAATGCTGGGTGCAATTACCAGTATAGGCATAGCCGCGGATTTCCTGGAAGTGGACCTTGCGATTTTAGAGCGGGCGAATACGATACTCTCGTTAGAATTCATGAGAAAAAAAGCAGCCTACGAACTTGAGCAACAGTATAAGAGTCATTTCTTCAAAGACTTGTTGTTTTCTAAAATCCAATACGAGGCAGCCATGTTGGAAAAAGGGAAAATGTATGGATTCGACGTTGAGAAGCGCTATATCTTTACAACGGTAGAGTTCACAAATAGAGAGAAAGGAATCACTTTCATTTCTGATATTGTGAATAGGCTTGAACTGATATGTGCTCATATTGATGAAGACATCATAATTGGTGCTGTACAAAATGGCCTTTACCTTCTTTACCCTTCAGCAGGAAAAAAGCCTGAAAGAATTGATGCTGACTTGCAGTCCATCTTGAGTGAGATGCAATCTGCAGCGGCTGGGGATGTTTATATAGGTGTCAGCAGGGCGACGAAAGATATCGGTGAAATACGGGATGGATATGAACAGGCTCAGCAGGCTGTGATACTCGGACGTAACCTGTATCAGAGCAGGCATATCATCTACTATGAAGAACTCGGTTTTTATCGACTGCTTGCAGAAATCGACAACATCAACGAAATAAAGAAATTTTACAATGAATCGATAGGTAGTCTCATCGAATATGATAAAACGCATGATTTGGAACTGGTCCATTCGTTGACAACGTATTTTCAAAACAATGAATCGCTGTCGAAAACGGCAAATGAATTGTATGTCCATATCAACACCATGAAGTATCGCCTTCAAAGAATCAAAACGATAACGAACCTCGATGTAAAAAACACGGAAGACAAACTGAACCTTCATATAGGATTGAAAATTCATAATTTTTCTAAAAATGATTATCGATTTAGATGAAATAAGCTCCTGCTTTATGTCCTTTCGGATAAAGAAATTCACCTTTTTCTTTGGGAGAATGAAAGAAAGATGCATAAAAAACGAAAAAGGATGAGGTGCATGAATTCGAAGGAAAGGATTCAGGAAACGCTTGATACGTTCAATTCTATAGGGGAGAGACCGGAAGGAATGCAGCGGTTGGCCTATACAATGGAAGAAAGACAAGTCCACGATATGTTTGCGGAACTTTGTGCCAAAGCAGGTATGCAGGTAAGAGTGGATGAAGTCGGCAACGTTATAGCGCGGAAAGAAGGACGGATCAAAGAAGCGTCACCGGTAGCCATCGGTTCCCATTTGGACACGGTATATACAGGCGGAAAATATGATGGTACTGGCGGTGTGGTTGTCGGGCTCGAAGTCGTCCGACGTTTGAACGAAAAGCAAGTGATGACGGATCATCCGATTGAACTTATCGCTTTCGTCGCTGAAGAATCTTCCAGGTTCGGTATGTCCACCATCGGAAGCAAAGCGATGGCGGGGTTGCTGTCTGAAGATTCTACGGAAAAGGCTAAAGATAAAGAGGGCATCAGCCTTAAGCAAGCCATGGAAAGGGCAGGCTTCCCTGGTGCGGATATAGCTGAAGCGAAACGCGAAGAAGGAGCGATGCAAGCATTTCTGGAGTTGCATATAGAGCAGGGGCAAGAACTCGAACGGACTGGTAAAAAGGTTGCGATAGCGACTGGTGTTGCGGCTCCCACAAGACTAGAGGTAATAGTGCAGGGGAGATCCGCTCATTCCGGTACGACGTCCATGGATATACGGAAGGATGCGTTGTCCGCAGCTTCTCGTCTGGTTTTGAAAATCGAGGAAGCGGCGAAACAGGAAAGCTCGCACAAAACGGTCGCTACTGTAGGGGTGTTGGATGTATCGTCGGGAGCGATGAACGTAGTCCCTGGAGAAGTAGCCTTTAAAGTCGACATCCGGGGGTTGGATATCGCATCGAAACAGCGGGTCATTGCTGCAATCGAATCCGAGAGTAGCGTTCTTGAATCAGAAAAAGGAATGACCATATCGATGGAGGTATTGAGCGATGAGGAGCCTATTCTATTGGATTCGGAAATCCAGGAAGTGCTGAAAGGTGCTTGTGCAAGTGTGGACATCGACCCGTTATACATTCCTAGCGGAGCCGGCCATGATGCAATGAATATGGCGAAGATCTGTCCGACAGGCTTATTGTTTGTACCCTCCCGCAACGGCATCAGTCACAATCCTGAAGAGTTCACTCCTATTGAAGATTTTGTCACTGGAGCAGATGTATTAGAGCAGGCCGTCATGAAGTTGGCCGTTACGAAAGAGGTGAAAGTCAGCAAATGAAACAATACGAAGCGCCGGTGCTTTTCAATAGACAGGTAAGCGAACGTTACTGGCACATAGCTATAGATACTTCTATGATGCATGAAGCCGTGGAACCAGGCCAGTTCTTCCATGTCCGATGTGCGGATGTTGACAGTCCTTTCTTACGACGACCATTGAGCGTCTATCAGATCCATGAAAACACGATTGAGTTCTTGTATTTAGTGAAAGGAAAGGGAACTACCGAAATGACCCGCATCAGGGAAGGGGAAACTCTGGATGTGCTCGGGCCTCTCGGCAAGGGTTTTGAACTCTATAAACAATCGGAGACAGTTCTGCTGGTTGCTCGCGGAGTGGGAATCGCTACATTGGCGGCAGTAGCTCAGGCTGCGTTCATCCAGGGGAGTCGATGTGTAGCTGTTCTGTCAGCCAGGACGAATGAAGATCTGCTGGCTGCTGAATACCTCGAAGACTTCGGAGCAGAAGTTCACAAGGTGACAGAAGAAGATGGAACAAGTGACGTCGGGAACGTACGGGACATCATTGAGACGGATATTATGGCCAGACATACGATCGACAGCATCTACACCTGCGGTTCCAGGAGGCTTTCGAAACTGTCACAGAGTATCTCATCTACCTTTGGGATCCCCGGAGAAATTGCGCTCGAAGAGCATATGGGCTGTGCCATGGGAGCGTGTTTTGCTTGTGTTTGCGATATAAGGGAAGCCGATACTCTCAAATCGGTGCGTGTTTGTATCGATGGACCGGTTTTTCCCCTTAACAAGGTGGTGATCGAATGATTCAGTATAAGAATACAGAAGTGAAGATAGGTGGACTTACTCTTAAGAATCCAGTCATGCCTGCTTCCGGAGCTTTCGGAGCCGAAATGGAGCAGGCCATTGATTTCAACAAGTTGGGCGCTATCGTTCCGAAAAGCATCACCAAGCATCCCCAGCCCGGAAATGCCAAGCCGAGAGTCTGTGAAACGAATGCCGGTATGATCAATTCCATCGGTATTCAAAGTAAGGGCTTGGACTATTACCTCGAGCATACAATTCCCCAATTCGAAACTTATGATTCCCCACTGATTGCCAGCATTTCTGCTGAGTCAGTTGAAGAATTCGCAGAAATGGCTTCTGTGCTCGGAAATCACAAAAGTGTGTCGGCCCTGGAATTGAACATTTCCTGCCCTAACCTGAAGGGGAATGGCCAGGCGTTCGGCATGGATCCAGAAGACACTTTTGCTTTGATATCTAAAGCCAGGAAAGTGACGGATCGACCTTTGATTGCCAAACTGACACCGAATGTTACCGATATCCAGGAAATCGCAATCGCAGCAGAAGCGGGTGGAGCTGATGGTCTCAATGTCGCAAATACGCTACTTGCAATGTCTATCGACGTGGAAACGAGGAAGCCTCGTATAGGTAATGTAATGGGTGGTTTGTCAGGACCGGCGGTTAAACCGGTTATCGTACGGATGATTTATCAGGTGTCACAAGTCAGTTCGCTTCCTATTATCGGGTGCGGAGGTATCATGAATGGAAAGGATGCTATCGAGATGATCATCGCCGGAGCGAGTGCAGTTCAGGTAGGGACTGCGAGTTTTATTCAGCCGACGGCTTTGACTGATATTCTTTCAGAAATGCAGGAGTATATGGAGAAGCACGGCATAGATGACATCCACGACCTGATCGGTTCGATCGAAATATAAAAGTGGGAGGGAATTCGATGAAGTGGGATCTGAAAATCATCAACGGAAACGTAGTGGACCATGGACAAGTGAAAAGAGCAGACATCTTCGTGAAGGATGGAAAAGTAGGTGCGGTTACGGATGGGAAGCTCGAAGAAGACGCAGTGACAGTGCTTGATGCAGCGGGTAAATACGTAATGCCCGGATTGATCGATACTCACGTGCACTCACGGGACCCCGGCCCAACCTACAAAGAAGACTTCGCTCATTCCACCCGTGCGGCGGCAGCAGGTGGAATAACCTCGGTGTTTGAAATGCCAAACACGACTCCTCCTGTGAACAATGCAGAGAATTTTGAACTCCAAAAACAAAACCTTCAGCAGAAAGCATATGTCGATTTCGGATTATGGGGAATCTGCCTTGGTCCTTTGAACCTGGATCAGATCGGCGCATTGAATGAAAAGGGTGTGATCGGATTCAAGTTCTTCTGGGGTTATGCCGTCCATAAAGAAACGTATCAATTGATGTACAACTACAAGCCTGGAATGGAAAACGTGATTCCGCCATTCAACGACGGAGATGTCTACGAAATGATGGAGGAAGTGTCTAAAACCGGTAAATTGTTTGCCGTACACGCTGAAAATAATGATTTAATACAAAAACTCACCACTCGTGTCGAAAATGAAGGCGGACGCACCTACGAAGATTTAATAGCTGGACGGCCGAACCTGGCAGAATTGTTGACAGTCAATTCAGGAATAGAGATGGCGAAAGCGACTGGAGTACGGTTCCATGTCCTGCACGTCAGCTCTGCAGAAGCAGTGGAATCTGTCCGGAAAGCGCAGGCCGATGGATATCCGGTTACGGTTGAAACTTGTCCGCATTACTTGTTCTTATCAAAGGAGGATTACCAGGAAATTGGTCCAAAAATGAAAGTTTATCCGCCGGTCAAATATGAAAAGGACCAGCACGCGATATGGGAGGCAATGGTGGATGGAACCATCTCCCACGTCTGTTCGGATCATGCCCCTCACACTGAAGAGGAGAAAGATGGAGATCTATGGTCCATCCCGGCCGGCATGTGTGGAGTCGAATCCATGGCGCCACTAATGCTGAATGCAGTCAACGAGGATAGAATTTCTATATCAGATTTCGTCAGACTTATGGCGGAAGAACCAGCCAGGCTGTTTGGTATTTATCCGCAAAAAGGATCGTTGCAGGTCGGGACGGATGCTGATATCACTATTGTCGATATGGATCAGGAAATGGTTATCAAACGGGAAGAACTGCACAGCAAAAGCAAAGTGACGGCGTTCGACGGTTTTGCTGTGAAAGGTGTACCGACAGAGACGATCGTCCGTGGGAAAATCATTATGCAGGACGGGAAAATCACAGGGGAACAGGGGAGTGGAGAACTGGTCAAGCCTGAGGCAGAAGAAGGCCAGGTTCAATTATGAGTGACGGGGAAGTAATCAGAACATTAATCCAGAGTCACCGATCTATAAGACGTTTCAAAAGTGAACCGGTCCCTCAGTATATCATTGATGACCTGGTAGAATCCGCACGCTGGGCACCATCTTCACACAACGTTCAGGCGTACAGCATCATTTGCATTCGGGATCAGGATACGAAGAAGAATCTCCAGGAATTATGCGGGAATCAGAGCTATATCGGTCAGTGTCCGGTATTCTTCGTTTTTGTAATGGATTTTTATCGTCACGCATTAGTCAGTGAACGGCATGACTCTGCTTTTGAAGTGGAAGAGGTGGAGAATCTGCTTGTGGGTGCGGTGGATACTGCTTTAGCTTCGGAGAATTTCCTGCTTGCTGCCAGGTCTTACGGGCTTGGGGGCGTAATGATTGGCGGAATTCGTAATCAGGCTGCTGAGGTTGCCCGTTTGTTGAAACTGCCCGAGTGGACGGTGCCGGTTATGGGGATGTGTATAGGCTATCCTGGTCAGGATCCGTGGCAAAAACCGAGAATCGGCAGAGAAGCTATTTATCATGAAGAACATTACGAGACTCATAACCTCGAACAGCATCTGGAGGCATATGAAAAAACGTCAGCCGAGTATTATTGGAAACGGACAAATGGGCAACGAATAGACAGCTGGAGCAGTCAGATGGCTTCTTATTTCGCCGTGAAGAGAAGGGCCGAGTTGACGGACTTTATCAAAAAACAGGGCTTTCCACTTAAATGAAGGTTAGAACAGAGGGAGGCAGGAACATGAAGATGGTAATGACCGGCGACAGTTTCATCTCCCGCCGTTTGCCTTGTGGAGATGGAAGAGCCGAGAAAGTAAAGGGGTGGATGGCGGACAGTAATGCCCGCTTCACCAATCTGGAGATAACTGCGCATGAAGGCAAAGGATACCCTTCTCCCTTCAGTGGAGGCACCTGGGCGATGGCAGAACCTGCTGTGCTGGATGATCTTCGGTACTACGGGTTCAATTTGTTTAATTGGGCGAATAACCATACGATGGACTATTTGTATGGGGGATTGATAGCTACCGAAAAGGAATTGGATGACCGCGATATGATTCATGCCGGTGCAGGAAAAACACTGGCGTCTGCCGCTGAAGCCAGCTATATAGAAACAGAGAATGGGAGGATCGCATTGATTGGGGTCACTTCCACTTTTCATGATTTTTGGATTGCAGGGAATGGGAATGGTCATATTGGTGGGAGGCCGGGTGTGAACCCTCTCCGGTGCGAAGAAATCATCCATGTCACGAAAGAGGAGCTTGAGGCATTGAGGTCTATATCCAGCCAGACGAACCTGGATGCAGCGGAGGAATTGAATCGGATTGAAGGGTTCTCAAACAGCGGTTCAGAGGACGAGTTCTTATTCGCCGGAAGAAAGTTCAAAATCGCTGATGAGGCATATAAAGAGAGGAAACCTCATCAGGGTGACATGGATAGACTTATAAATAAGGTCGAAGAAGCGAAGCGTCAGGCGGATTATGTTCTTGTGAGCTTCCATTCACATGAGATGACTGGATTAGATAAAAACACACCCGCCGATTTTTTTAAGGAAGCTTCAAGACGAATGATTGATGCCGGTGCTCATTGCATAATCGGCCATGGGCCACATGTGATCCGCGGTATTGAGATTTACCGGGGAAGACCGATATTTTACAGCTTGGGTAATTTTATCTTTCAAAACGATTCGGTCAGACATTTGCCTCGTGATTTCTACGAGAAATATGACCTTGATGAGAAAGCCTCTGCTGCCGACGGGTATGACAAACGGAGCGCTGGTGGAACGAAAGGTCTTGGTGTGAATCCATTCGTATGGGAATCAGTGATGGCGAAGGTGGAATGGACGGGTGGGTACCCTGCTAAGATTGAACTGCAACCCATAGACTTGGGCTTTAATAAGCCGAGATATCGTAAAGGCTGGCCGGAGTTATCTGAGGATGAACGTGTCCTGCAAAGGCTTCAGAAATTATCCGAACCTTTCGACACAGATATTAGAATTGAAGATGGAAAGGGCTTCATCTATTTATAGAATGGGGTTTGAATTCTACCGGTTTAAAAGCTTGTTCCAAACGGACAGGCTTTTTTTGTGAAAAACTTTAATGTTTGAAATCCCTTCATCCATGGTATAATAAGAACAAATGTTCGTATAATGTATCGGGAGGGATGAACATGAATGGAATACTTGAACGGGCCGCAGGTGAGAAGCAGAATCTTGAAATGGTGTACATGGACGGAAAGGGGCGGATGACTCAAAGGATCGTGCGAGTCGTCGCTGTGCGTGAGGAAACGATTCTCGGGTATTGCTATTGGCGCAAGCAGGTCAGGTCCTTCAAGCGGGACAACATTTTGTCCGTATATCCGGTGGAGGAACGAAAAGGAATGGCACTCTGAAAGGTGAATGGTGGTTGAAGTTGATAGAAGTACTGGTGAACACGCTTATCCATGGAGGAGGGCGTGTTTTTCTTTTTTACAGGAAATACATCCACTTTTCGTAATTTCTTTGATCGACCTGCACAGAATTTGCATGTTTCAGACGTATAATATAATAGGTACGCAAAAAGTTGATAATACCGGATATCCCACGTTCAAGGTTAAGTTACATAAAAAGAGTCTCCCTTGTGAGCTCAGGAATAGGGATGGACTTCCGGAGGGAAGTTAAAGAAAGTAGGGCTTACGGGTCTCTTCTCTCCTTGTCGGGGAAGAGTGAGCGCGCAAGATAGAGGAAGGTAAGACCACGATTTTAAAGGAGTACAAGGATGAAACTGCATGAATTAGCACATGTTTTGAAAGACGTGAATCCAGAAAGGTCTATGCCACATCCCGAAGTGGTCATCAGGGGTATTTCTTATAAATCTCAAGAGGTGGAAGAAGGATATCTGTTCGTTGCTATCAAAGGGCATAAGCAGAATGGGCATCACTATATCGATGAGGCTATTGAAAATGGTGCTTGTGCTGTAATCGGTGAAGAGGTGGAAAGAGGCTTGGAGGTTCCTTATTTTCAAGTGGAGAACAGCAGGAAAGCCTTGAGTCTGATCAGTGATCATTACTATCATTTCCCGACTGCCGATAAGATACTCATCGGCGTGACAGGTACAAACGGGAAGACGACTACGGGTTCTCTTATAAGAAATATACTGGAAGATAACGGATGGTCCTGTGCTTTTTTCGGCAGTACCAACAACGTTATCAATGGAGAAGTGTATACAACGGGGAACACGACCCCGACCTTGTTGGAAATCAATAGAAGGTTATATGGAAGTAACGATGATGTCGTAGTTATCGAAGTATCCTCCCATGCTCTGACGCAGCATAGAGTGGAAGGGGTGGCCTTCGATTATGCCTTGTTCACTAATCTTTCTCATGATCATTTGGATTATCATGGATCCATGGAGAATTATTTTCAGGCAAAGAAGAAACTGTTCGGAATGCTGAAGAAGAGTGGCAAAGCTATTATCAATACGGACAATCATTGGGGAGCGCTATTAGCCGAGCAACTTCGCGGGCAGGGCCAACCTGTCATATCGATCGGTGAGAAGGACATGGACGATGTCAAAGTAGACAGGTATACCTCAAATCCGAATAGCCTGCTATTGAAAGATGGGGATGGTACTCTTTCGATGAGACCTTCCCTGTATGGACTTCACAACATGTACAACATAGCGATGGCTTATGCTACCGTTGTACAGATAGGGGTGAAGGCAGAAGACGCAGTCTTTTCCATTGAACGATTCGAGGGCGTCGAAGGCAGATTCACGGTTATGGAATTGAAGAGCGGGACAGCGGTGGCTATCGATTATTCTCACACCCCTGATGCGCTGTTTCATTGTTTGAATACAACAAGAGAACTGTGTGCCGGGAAGCTCATTCACCTCTTCGGTTTCAGGGGAGATAGGGATGGAAGCAAGCGGAAAGAAATGATATCAATCTCTTCTGAACTGAGCGATCAGTACATTCTTACATCCGATGATCTGAACTCTGTGACATCGGAGGAGATGAAAGATATTCTGATCGATCTTCAGGAAAAGTACGGGAACAGAAACGGACGTGTCATCTTGGATCGTACCAGGGCTATCGAAGAGGCTTTGGCCAGTACCGGCGAAAATGACTGGGTTCTGATTACAGGAAAAGGGCATGAAACGTATCAGCAAAGCTATCATTATCCTGTGGAAAACGATGGAGAAGCCGTTTCGTTCTTGGACGAGAAGTGATGCAGAAGAAAACATATGAACCGTTTATCCGGCGCGAGAACGGAAGAAAAAAGAATTAAAACCATCAAGCCATCATTCATCTGTCGAATGGTGGCTTTTTTGAAATCGGTTTGTCCACTCTTGATATAGTACGAACATAGATACATCAGAGTATTTTAATTGCCGGTAACTACCATTATAATGAAATTAATACATAATAAGGAGGTCTTGGATGCTGAAGCATCTACTGGTTGGATCGTTGTTCGCTCTGCTTGTCGGTTGTTCTACCCCGGAAGAAGGGGACGGAGTATATGATGTCCGGAACAAAGAGTCTTCGGTGGGGGACAATTACAGCCCTGAGCCCATCACTTCAGAACTGCTTGAAGGGAAGAGTGTCACGGAAAAGGACGGGTATGCAAGTCGTGGAAATCCTGCTCAAGTCGGTGACATCATTATTTACACGAATAGTGACGAAGCCGACATTGGGGTGAGCGTTACAGAAGTAACGCGAGGAGAGGAAGCCGAGGGAATAGCGGAAGAAGAAGGAGTGACCTGGGACCCTGCAGAGGGGAAAGAGCTGTTATTGGTACAATTCAAGACATACGCGTTTGACACCGGAGATGCGAGGATAGAGGATTATGGACCTTCAATCATGGAAGTGAATCCGGAGAAACAGGGACGGTCCCCGGGATATGTGCTGACTGAAGGAGAAGAAACATTGAAAACGGGTGAATCGCAGGAGCACCAGGTGATTTACGAGATTGATGGGGAAACGGAAGAAGTGCATGGAGTCATGGATACGGCTGTGAACGGGGAATTGTGGTTCGATTTAAGCTGACGAACATAGCAGACACGCTGGTTTCTTTGCGGGAACCAGCGTGTCTTTCCATTGCTTATGAGGATCCGGTAGTGTGCGTTAAGATGTCGGCAGGTTTTCAAAGTTGGCAGTCAGGATGTCTTTAAGCACGGCAGCACTGTGGTCGAAAAGTTGTTGTTCCTTTTCATTGAGGCTTACTTCTACGATGTCACGGATACCTTTCCGGTTAACAATTGCGGGAACTCCCATATATACATCTTCTGTTCCATACTCGCCGTTCAGGTAAGCACTCACGGTCAGAATGACGTTTTCATTATTGAGGATCGCTTTCGTCATACGAGTGAGCCCCATTGCGATTCCGTAATAGGTGGCGCCTTTTTTCTCGATGATGTGATACGCCGCATCCCGCACATTTATGAAAATCTCCTCAAGGTCTTCCACTTTATATTCTTCATGACGTTCCACCAGTTCAAGGATAGGGACTCCTCCGACGGTTGCGTGACTCCATACAGGTAATTCTGTATCTCCATGTTCTCCGATGATATTAGCGTGGATATTAGAAGGCGTCACATCGAAATACTCTCCGAGCAGATAGCGGAAGCGGCTGGAGTCGAGGATCGTTCCACTCCCGATGACCCGTTCTTTGGGAAGTCCGCTGAATTTCCAGGTCGCATACGTAAGGATATCTACAGGATTCGTCGCTACGATGAAGATTCCATTGAAGCCACTTGCCATAACTTCGGATACGATCTTCTGAAAAATGGCCAGATTCTTTTTCACAAGGTCCAGTCTGGTTTCTCCCGGCTGTTGATTGGCACCTGCACTGATACAGACGATTTCAGCATCTTTGCAGTCCTGATAAGTGCCGGCCCATGTTCTGGTAGGGTTCGGAGCGAATACCTTTCCATGATTCAAGTCCATGGCGTCGCCCGTAGCTTTATCTTCATTCAAATCGATAATGACGAATTCTTCAGCGACAGCCTGGTTTAGCATAGCGAATGCATAACTGCTTCCTACGGCTCCTGCGCCGATAAGTACAACACGATTTACATTTTCTTTTTTCATGGAAAATCCTCCTAAGTTCTAACTTTGTGAATCTTATCACATACTTATTGTCTAATATTCTTCTCGGTAAATCAATAGTATTTGTGAAATACTTCACAATAATTATTTTCTTTTTAGGAGTAAGCGTTTTATTGTTCACGATTCATTCACAATTATGTGGTTGGGTGAGGTGTTACATTCCCGTTCGATGTTTGAGTCTCCCAGATAAAGGATATAGTCTCCTCTAACGGTTGAACCAATACTTTCAATTCAATATAAAGGAGACTTTCTACATGAAACGTTATCTGAACCATTACATCAACGGAGAATGGGTGGCATCCACCGGCTCCGAAACGGAAGCAGTCATCAATCCGGCAACGGAAGAACAGATCGGAGAAATCAGCTTAGGAACGAAAGAAGATCTGGATAAAGCTGTACAGGCGGCGCGCGATGCGTTTCCTCACTTTTCTCAGATGTCGAAGGAAGACAGAGTGAAGATGCTTGAAGATATTGCGGAGGAGTACGAAAATCGGAAAGACGATATCATCGAAACGATCACCGATGAGCTGGGTTCGCCGCTTGAGGTGTCTGAGAAGGTACACTTCATGATGGGGTATAATCACTTTTCCCAGGCAGCGGAATCGCTGAAGAATTTCTCTTTCCATGAAGAATTCGAAGGACATACGAGAGTGAAAGAAACGATGGGTGTAAGTGGACTGATCACTCCGTGGAACTTCCCGACGAATCAGACATCGACGAAGATTGCCAGTGCATTCGCTGCAGGTAGTCCCGTCATTTTGAAACCTGCGGAACAGACACCATTTGCCGCGTTCATTCTTACGGAAATCTTCGATAAGGTCGGTGTTCCGAAGGGTGCTTTCAACCTGGTGAATGGAACGGGAGAAGTGATCGGAGATGGGATCAGCTCACACGAAGATATCGACTTCGTTTCCTTCACGGGCTCCGGAGCTACCGGGGAGAAGATCATGAAGAATGCGGCGGAGAATATTACGAACGTAGCGCTTGAACTCGGCGGAAAATCCCCTCTCATCGTGCTTGATGATGCGGACGTGAAAGATGCGGCGCGCGCAGCACTGACCCATATCACGAATAACACCGGGCAGGTTTGTTCTGCAGCTACCCGTACCTTGATTCCTTCTTCGATGAAAGACGAATTCGAAGCGGCAATCAAAGAAGTGCTGCCGGAATTCAAAGTAGGAGATCCTCGTGAAGGAAATCATATGGGACCACTCATCTCAGAGAAACAGTGGGATACGGTTCAATCCTACATGGAAAAAGGAAAAGAAGAAGGTGCTACGCTGCTCGTCGGTGGTCCCGGAAAACCGGAAGGACTGGAGAAAGGGTATTATGCAAAGCCTACGGTATTCACGGATGTAGACAATGGTATGGTTATTGCCCAGGAAGAAATCTTCGGCCCCGTGATGTGTGTCATCACGTATGATTCTCTGGATGAAGCGATCACCATCTCCAACGACACCGATTATGGGCTCGCCGGCTATGTGTACGGGAAGGACGAAGAGAATCTCAGGAAAGCAGCTTCAGGCATTCGTGCCGGACGTGTAAAAGTGAACGATACACCTGCGGACTTTGCTGCACCATTCGGTGGGTACAAACAGTCAGGAATCGGAAGAGAATGGGGCGACTACGGGATCGAAGAATACCTGGAAGTCAAAACGATTCTCGGCTATCCGAGCAGATAATAAGAAAACTCACGCTTCTTCTGTAAGGAAGAGGCGTGAGTTTTTTTATGACAACATATGATTATTTCCGGGGAAATATTTACGCTCTTACAGGGGTGATGATTTCCCAGGCTTGTTTCTCCGCTACTTGTTCGAGGCGTGGTTCCGGTTGAACGGCTACCGGATTTCCCACCGCTTCCAGGACATCGAGGTCGGAGTAACTGTCTCCATATGCGTAGCTGTTTGTCCAATCGACGTCCGAAGGATCCAGGTGCTCTTTCACTTTCCGCATTTTCCTGTCACCGTTGACATGGTGGACACGCTTTTTCGAATCGATGATATCCTTATCATAAGGGACCTCGGTTCCGAGGACCAGGTCGAAAGGCAGATCGCGGGTGATGGTTTCAAGCATCGGCTGGAAGGCACCGGAGACGAGGATGGTGTAGTCCCCACGGGCTTTATGCCATTCTAGTCGATGAAGCACTTCCTGATTCAGTCTCTTTTTCATCGTATTCGCAAGCTGAGCGAAGAATTTCTCCACATCTTCCCGGGAAGACTTGTTGAAAGCGGAGATGTAACTTTGCATGGAGCCTTCCCTCATTTTTTTCTCAGGGAACAGTTTCAGTTTGTAAGCGACATACATCGGTAAAATTTTTCTCATGAAGGTGCTGTATTTCTTATGGTGCATCGGGTGGGTCTTCAGGTGATTCATCATGAGCGGAAAGGTTTCTTCAGGAAATAAGGTGCGGTCGAAATCGAAAATGGCTACTCTCATAAGGATCTCCTTTTCGTGTATAGTAATGGTAATAGTATAGAAGAAAGGCGATGGGAAAATCAACCAAGGGGGAAACATAATGAGCAAAAATGAATTCATGGAAGTGACGAATATCGAAGAAATCGGAGAAGGAATGAGGGTGTGTCTCGACTTCGTAGACGTGCTGGGCCCGATGGACGGGTTGTACATAGGAAACACCGGGCATGGATATATTAAGGTACTTGCTGAGAACCGGGCTTCAGAAGGGTATCCTGCCCGTCCCTTCCGGATCAATGTAGGTGCTTTTCATCAATACATGTACCAGGACGGCAGCACGAAGTACCTGCATGAATTGAACGCAGGAGATGAAGTGATGGTAACAGATGAAGAGAGGGAAAGGTCTATCGCGCTCGGCCGGGTGAAGATGGAGAAGCGTCCCTTTGTCCGTGTGGAATGTACGGACGGGGAAAGGGTCATTTCTGCTACGTTCCAGAAATCGACGAGTGTCTATGTCGTTGAAGAAAAGGAAGGGGAATGTCCGATCCTTGAACTGAAGCCCGGTCAAAGAATCCTAGTATTACCGGATGAACCAGGTCGGCACCTGGGAGAGAAGATCGATGAAATTATCGTAGAGAAATGAAGGATTTCATGTTTTTTACATTACCTCACGAGGTACATGAAGGGAGACGAATCTTTTAAGAAGGAGGAGTTTGAAATGGCAGTAGAAATCGGCAAAGAAGCAGCAAAACAGAAACATAATCACAAGAATGTGGAAATGTTGGACGTGCGGATGCAGGAAGAAGTGGAAGAAGGGATGATTCCTGGAGCGATCCACATTCCTCTCGGCGAACTCGGGAATAGAGTCGACGAACTGGACAAAGACAAAGAATACATTACGGTATGCAGATCAGGAGGGCGCAGTGCCCAGGCAGCCGATATTCTTACGGAGAATGATATCCAGGCGCAGTCGCTTGAAGGCGGTATGCTTGGATGGGATGGAAGTGTAACGAAATAAAGGTGTGGAAAGCATGAGTCAGCCCCAGGGAGACCTGGGGATTTTTTTGTCCCTGAATTATCGAAAAATAAAGATAATAATCCCATTTTTTCTAAAAATGTTTAACGGAGTAAATAAAAGGGGACACAACTGTAGTTCGGACAAAACTAACGAAGATTCATAGATAGGAGGATTCAAATGGGGAACAAGAATCTTATTGATTTCAAGATTTTTATTCCAGCGTTGCTGATCATTATCGCGATCAGCATTCCATTTGCCATGTACGAATCAGAATCCTTAGAGGTATTGAACTCGATATTTAATTCTATAGTAGAATCATTTACGTGGGGATATCTGTGGTATGGCATTATTTTAGTAGTAGCAGGATTATATTTATCATTCTCGAAATACGGGAAGGTCGTACTAGGGGATCCGAAAGAAAAGCCGAGATTTTCCATGTTCGAGTACGCTTCCATTCTGATTGCGATGGGGGTAGGTTCTACCATCATGCGTACCGGGATGCTTCAGTGGACATCAGTTGCGAATGATCCACCGGCTGGTGTGGAAGCAGGCTCCCCTGAAGCTGTTCTTTGGGGGAATGCCTATAGTATGTTTCTATGGGGATTTCAGGTATTCGCGATTTTCGTGCTGATCGCCCCTGCGATGGGGTACATTCTGCACGTCAAGAAGCGTCCGCTTATGCGTATTTCAGAAGCCTGCCGCGTGCTGTTCGGAGATAAGTTCACGGACGGTTTAGGCGGGAAGTTTCTGGATGTGCTGTTTCTCGTAAGTATTCTCTCGGGTGCCGCTGTCACGCTCGGGTTAGGTGCACCGATCGTTACGCATAACCTGGCATTTCTGATGGGGACGGAAGTGAATTTCACCCTGACCATCATCGTTACCATCGTTTGGGTGTTCCTCTTTTCCCTCAGTGCCTATGCAGGTATCGAGAAAGGAATCAAGAGACTGAGTACGTGGAACATGTATATCGCAGGATTCTTTGCGATGTTCATTCTGCTTGCTGGACCCGGCGTATTCATTCTTAACTATTTTTCGGATAGCGTGTCGTTCCTGATTTCTAATTATGTGAATATGTCGCTGAATACGGACTCCGTTTATGAAGGAGGCATGTCTCACGTACAGAGTAATACGGTATTCTGGTTTGCTTACAGTGCCACCTGGGCAATGTTGCATGGTGTATTCGCTGCAAAGATTTCCCGGGGACGTACCATCAAAGAAATGATTCTGACATATTTCCTTGCACCGACGCTCATTTCCTGGATAGCTACAGGCGTGCTTGGTGGTCTGGGAGTATATCACTATTTGAAAGAAGACATGGGCATCTTGAATCTTGTGGAGAATGAAGCACGAATGGCTGCTATTCCTGAGATTTTATCAACATTGCCTTTCGGTTGGCTCGCTATCATCATTTTCATGATAGTAGCTCTGATTTTCCTTACGACGACGCTGGATTCTACGACATATACCGTTGCTGCTTATACAAGTACGCGGGATATGAGTAAATTCGAGCCTCCGAAAACATTGCGCATCATCATCGCTGCGATTATTACGGGTGTCGCTCTTGTATTGATGCGGATCGGTGGGCTCCCGCCGCTCTCCGTAGTTAGCGGACTTATGGGACTGCCGATTATCGTTCTGCAGTTCATTCTGATCTGGGCTGCGATCAAGATGATGAATAAAGACGAAGCGTGGAAATATAACATCAGAAAATAACGCGATAAGATTAACCCCGATGCCGATCGATGATATGACGGTAGCGGGGTTTCTTTATGTAATCTCCTTTTCTCCGGATTTTGTGGTACTCTTAAATACGGGAATTAGCTTAGCAGGAGGGTCTGATTATGAAGTTGAAAGAAATCTATCGCGTGAAAGTGTTCGTAGTACCTGACTACGTAGAAAAAGTGAGGAACGGAGTATTGACGGTCGATCAGCTCCAGGTCGGGAATTATGAAAATGTATGCTGGAGATCTCAGCCCGGCATTGAGCATTTCGTTCCGACTTCCGGCGCCGTTCCTACAGAAGGCGAGGCGGGAGAAGCCACAGAAGTGGAATCCGTGCGCCTCGAGTTCTCTATCAAAAGAGACGAGGCATTACTGCGCCAGGTCATCGAAGAAGGGATCTATCCGAATCATCCGTGGGACGAGCCCGTGATTCAGGTGTCTGAAGAATTAGAGGCGCGAACTGATAAGTGACGACAAAACCTGCATCCTATCTCTGATCAGAGGTAGGATGCAGGTTTTTTTAGGATAACTGGTGTTTTTTCAATCGGTATTGCAGGCTTTGTCTGCTGATGCCAAGATTTTTTGCAGTGCGGGAAATGTTTCCGTCGTTTTCTTTCAACTTCTGTTCGATATATCTTTTCTCGAAATTGTTCACCGTCTCCTCCAGGGTGTTGTCGGACGCCTGGGACTCAGGAAAACTGTACTTTTTCCGGAAACGCATAGGCAGGTGTTCCGGTGTTACGATTTCTTCGTCCACCATCAGGTTCATCGTTCCTTCGATCGTATGCTCGAGTTCGCGTACGTTCCCTGCCCATTCGTGTTGTCGGAGGATGGCGGAAGCTTCCGGCGTAATACCTTTTACGTTCATGTGGAACAGCGTATTGTACTTATCAAAGAAATGCTGAAGCAAGAGTGGAAGGTCGTCGATCCGGTGCCTGAGTGGAGGGATGAAGAGAGTGACGACGCTGAGACGATAGTACAAGTCTTTGCGCAGGCGTGTTTCCGCTATGGCATCGAGCGGGTCTTCGTTCGTCGTCGCCATGATACGCACGTCCACTTTCTTATCCTTGGTATCGCCGACACGGCGGACCTGTCTCTCCTGAAGGACCCTGAGCAGTTTCGCCTGCAACGAGGAATCAAGTGAATTTATTTCGTCGAGGAGCAAGGTGCCGCCGTCCGCTTGTTCGAATAACCCGGGGCGGTCCACCGCTCCTGTGAAAGCTCCTTTTTTCGTTCCGAACAGGACACTTTCCATCAATGTATCGGGAATCGCGGCGCAGTTCTGGGAGACGAAAGGACCCTCGGCACGGCTGCTTCCGTTATGGATACTTTGAGCGAACAACTCTTTACCGGTTCCGGTCTCGCCGACGATCAATACGGAAGAAGACGTTCTCGTTGCGCGTTTCGCTTCTTCGATGACCCGGGTGATCGGTTCGCTTTCTCCGATGATTTTCTCAAAAGTGAATGTCGTGTGTTGTTTTTGCAGGACGTTTTCTTTGATGACCTGTTCGAAGCGGGTCACGTCTTTCGTTATTTCCATCGCGCCGATAACTTCGCCGTCTTTATGGATGGGAAAGGAGTCATTGATCGTGGTGATTTCCCTCCCTTTGTTGTTGAAGTAGGTCTGTTTCAAGTGCTTGGTCGTTTTTCCTTCGCGTAACGCGTCGACCAGGGTGCTGCTCCCGCTTTTTTCAAAACTGAACACGTCGAGCAGGTCTTTCGCCATCACTTCTTCTCCGGCCATGGCTTCGATTTCCCTCATTTTCTTGTTATAGATGATCGTTTTTCCGCTACGATCAATGACATGGATGCCCACGTCGAGTTCATTAAGCAGTTTGATGAAGATGTCGTTCGGTATGTTGTGAATGTCATAGGTCTCCACGGGCGTCGCCTCCTTATATTATTAGCGTATAGAAATTCTCATGTTTGTGCAAAATGATTTTTCATAGTGTGTGCACAAGTGCAATGATTGTTTGCGGTTTTGGGAGGGGAATGCTGATATATCAGGGATTTTCATGTTGGCACGAATCTTGCATAATAAAGGGTAGATGTAAACATTCAAAGGAGGAACTACTTTATGACAGCAAGCACAGAAACGATTATCGAACAGACCGATCAATATGGAGCGAAAAACTATGTCCCTCTGCCGATCGTAATTTCGGAAGCGGACGGCGTATGGGTGAAAGATCCGGAAGGCAAAGAATATATGGATATGCTCAGTGCCTACTCGGCCGTGAACCAGGGGCATCGTCATCCGAAGATCATCCAGGCGCTGAAGGATCAGGCGGACCGGGTGACCCTTACGTCCCGTGCTTTTCATAACGATCAGCTGGCACCATTTTATGAGAAAGTATCCAAGCTTACAGGGAAAGATCTCGTCCTGCCGATGAACACTGGGGCAGAAGCAGTGGAGACAGCAGTCAAGGCGATCCGACGCTGGGCTTATGATAGAAAAGGTGTCCCGCAGGACAAAGCTGAAATCATCGCATGTGAAGGGAACTTCCACGGACGTACAATGACGGCGGTATCGCTGTCGACAGATGAAGACAACCGTAAGAGCTTCGGACCTATTCTTCCGGGGATCAAAGTGGTTCCTTACGGAGATGTGGAAGCGTTGAAGGAAGCGATCACGGAAAACACAGCAGGCTTTCTGCTCGAACCGATCCAGGGAGAAGCAGGGATTGTCATGCCGCCGGAAGGGTTCCTGAAAGAGGCGTATGATGTGTGTAAAGAGAACAATGTCCTTTTCGTAGCGGATGAAATCCAAGCCGGGCTCGGTCGTTCCGGGAAAATGTTCGCCTGTGACTGGGAAGATGTTTCTCCAGACATGTACATTCTCGGGAAAGCCCTCGGCGGTGGAGTGATGCCGATTTCCTGTGTGGCAGCGGATGAAGAGGTTCTCGGAGTCTTCACTCCCGGTTCCCACGGTTCCACGTTCGGCGGGAATCCGCTGGCGAGTGCCGTAGCGGTTGCCTCCCTTGAAGTGATCGAGGAAGAGAATCTGGCAGAGCGTTCCCGCAAGTTGGGCGATTATTTCCAGGCCGAATTGAAGAAGATCAAGAACCCGATGATCAAAGAAGTCCGAGGGAAAGGGCTGTTCGTCGGCGTCGAACTGAATGAGCCGGCACGTAAGTACTGTGAGCAGTTGAAAGAACAGGGACTGCTCTGTAAAGAGACGCATGAGAACGTAATCCGCTTTGCTCCGCCTCTCGTCATCAGCGAGAAGGATCTCGACTGGGCGATCGAAAAAGTGGTCGGCGTCCTTTCCGAGTAAAAGCCGCTCCTGCTCCGGAAATTGGAAGGATGAGGCGTTCTATCAGCCTCCTCTCGGATAGGGAGGAAATATGGTTGTAATTCGGTAAGAAAAACGGTTGATAATCAGAGAATTCTCGTGTTATTTTGTTGTAGTTTAGAAATCAAAGAAATGTCAGCGGTTCTCCCGTGCTATAAATAAAACTACTAAGGAGAGAATGAAAATGAGAGCAATGCTCGAACGCATCAACAGTCCTTTTTCCGGTAAAGTGACAGAGATCCTGGTCGAAAAGAATGAAACGATCCATGAATGGGAACCATTGATGAAAGTGGCTACCGAAGACGGAACCGTCGAAAAAGTAGCGCTTGGTATCAGCGGTGAGGTCGTTTCTGTAGACGTGGCAGAAGGCGATACGGTGTCTGCCGGTTCAACGATCATCTCTCTGCGTGACGATTTCATCATTACAGGAAGTGACTGAGACGCTTCCTGCGGAACTAACCTCCGGCCTGGCCGGAGGTTTTTTCTATGGTATGAGACATTTTCGTGATGCTTTCCGGTGAATAACGTTTCAAAACGAAGGATATGGTTCACTTTTTGACAGAATGATGGAAGAAAATGAACCATATATGTATTTTTGAGACGATTCAGGTCGGGATATCGCAGAAACCTGTACCATAAGACCTCCCGCCCCCTATCACTCGGGGTGCAAGACCTTTGAAAAATGTTCTACGGAAGCGTAGTATGGTTTCTAAGTTTGTTCGCACGGAAGGAGGGGGAGCATGACAGGGATCTACAGACATTTATACATATTCTATTCTTTCGTATTTCTCCTTAATATCATCTATACGTTCTGGAAAAATGAGACGCTCTATTCGGTAATCGGACTCCTTGCGATGATCATGATGGTGGTGGCGTTTCCGAGAGCGGGACGCGTGTTCAAAATTCTCGGAATCGTGTTGATGGCTGCAGGTTCTTTCTTCTTTTTATCAGGATCCATGACACTCGGGGACATACCGGGATTATTCGCCGGTAACGTCGGATTGCTGCTTCTCTTGTCCATGCTTCCCTGGATGAACAGTGCGGTGAAGGCCGGGCGTTACAACCGATTGTTGAAGGACTTACTGGAAGCGAGAGTGCAGACGCTCGGCGGCCTCTACGGGCGGAGTGAGGCGACGATGGTGTCCCTGGCAGCGTTTCTGAACCTGTCTTCGGCCACGATCTCCCAGGATCTGTTGAAAGAACAATTGAAGAAAGTGGACACCAAAGTCAGGAACAGTTTCGTTTCGATGGCGACGCTTCGTGGATACTCCCTGGCTCTGTTGTGGAGTCCGCTCGAGATATTGCTGGCGACTTCGATCTTCATCACCGGTGCCAATTACCTGGAAGTCCTGCCGTGGATGCTTATCATTGCACTACTCGGTTTTGTCATCGATACGTTCACAGGACGGCTTCTCTTTGGGAACATAGAGCTCCCCGAGAAAAAAGGAGGAAGCGGTGCGTCGAAGAAAGGGAGATTGAAGGGATTCATTCTGGCTTTGGTACTGTTCCTGAGTACTGTCGTGTTTCTGGCTAACGTTGTGAATTTCGAATTCCTTTTCGCTGTCACCATCGCCATTTTTCCGTTTGCTTTGTTGTGGAGTCTGGTGCGGAAGCGGTACAGAAGCTTCTGGAAGATCGGGGTTCCGACGTGGAAGCATCACACGAACCATCTCGATAATTTCATCGTATTGCTGTTGAGCCTCTCCTTTTTGACGGAGACATTGAATGCTTCTCCGTACTTGGAGTTATTGCAGGAGCCGATCATCGCCTATAGTGATTCTCCCCTAGTGATCATGTTGCTGATCCAGTTCGGATTTCTGATCATGACGCTGCTTGGCGTCCACCCATTGGCGACCATGGGTATCTTCGGAGGAGTGAGTGGATTGCTGATGGAAGCTCTGCCGGCGGTTACCCTCGCTGTTCTGCTTTCGAGTACGGCTATTGCGACGGTGCCTTCTGCTCCTTATGGATTGATTGTCACCATAACTTCGGTGAACTTCGGGATGAATCCTTATAAAATTGTGTGGAAGAACCTGCCTTACACCCTGGTTTGTGGGTTTCTCGGAGTGGCTGTTTCTCTGACAACGCTGATCATTTACTGACAAATATTCAAAAAGACTTGCCAAGGTAAGGATACGGTGGTATAGTAGGTATTAACTTATTGTTGTTCGGTACGAAAGCAACGAGCATGAGTGTGAAAGCTTGTCGTCTTGAATGCACGTCGTGAGCAAGAATAGTAATTCAATGGTGATCGCGAATCACCGCAGGAGGAAACAATATGTTACAAGGTAACGTGAAATGGTTCAACGCAGAAAAAGGTTATGGCTTCATCGAAGTAGAAGGTCAAGACGATGTTTTCGTTCACTTCTCTGCTATTCAAGACGAAGGTTTCAAAACACTTGAAGAAGGTCAAACAGTATCTTTCGAAATCGTCGAAGGAAACCGTGGCCCACAAGCTGCTAACGTTCAAAAATAATTGCCCGTTGCAATAAAGAATCCCGTGTTCATTACGAACACGGGATTTTTTTATGGTTTTTTAGATGGATGGTCGTGTTTGCGACAGTTTTCATGGAAGAGATCTGAGATAACGTTGCAAAAATGATTTTATTCGATGGCATTTGGTGAATGGGAGCGCAAAGTACCTGATATCGTTTTTTATGCGATATTTTTGGAAAGCACATTATGAAAAAACACCTTATAGTTGGCCGGGGCTGGGATTGGATCATTCAGTTTTTATTTATGTAAATGTTCAGGTAGAGCAGGTTTCAAACGTCGCCATACAGGAATAATGAATGATATAAGGAGGCGCGGAAAATGTGCGGAAGATTCACTTTAATTGCGGAACTGGAAGACATGCGAACAGAGTACGGAGTTGATCAGATACGGATCGATCAGTGGCAGAATAATTATAACGTCGCTCCTTCCCAGAATATTCCGGCAGTTATAGCAGGCGCGGAAGATAGAAGGATGGGGTATTTGCGATGGGGTCTTATTCCGCCGTGGGCCGAGGACGAAAAGATCGGATTCAAAATGATCAACGCTCGCTCGGAGACGGTGGAAGAGAAGAAGAGTTTCCGTAAGCCGTTCAAGCAGCAGCGATGCATTATACCGGCGGACAGTTTTTTCGAATGGAAAAAAGACGACCTGGGAGAGAAGCAACCGTATCGTATTCAGGTGAAGGGGAAGAATCTCTTCGGTTTTGCCGGGTTGTGGGAGAAATGGGAGAACGAAAAGGGCGAGCCTGTTTTCACTTGTACCATTCTGACGACAGAAGCGAACCGGGAGATGAGCGGTATCCACCACCGGATGCCGGTGATTCTTCGACAGGAAGAGTACGGGGCTTGGCTGGATAGTGAAGAGGAAGCGCGGAATTTGTTGCGTCCTCTACCGGACGGTACTCTTGCCATGTATCCGGTCTCCAAACGAGTGAACACGCCCCGGAATAATGATGCCGCTCTGCTCGAAGAAGCATGAAATTCGATAAATGGTTGTGAGTGTGTTATCTTGAATTAAAGATATTTTTTTAATGAGGTGAAATGTTATATGAATGGAATCAAGGGAGTGCACCATGTAACTGCGATTACAAGCAGTGCAGAGAAGAACTATGAATTTTTTACGTATATATTAGGGATGAGACTAGTGAAGAAAACCGTCAACCAGGATGATATCAAGACGTATCATTTATTCTTCGCAGATGATGAAGGGAATCCAGGGACGGATATGACGTTCTTCGATTTTCCGGGAATTCCGAAAGGTTCCCACGGCACGAACGAAATCTCGAAAACATCTTTCCGTGTGCCAAGCGATGAGGCGCTCGAATACTGGGTGAAGCGATTCGATCACTATGATATCAGCCACAAAGGCATTCAGGAACGGTTCGGGAAGAAGGTGCTTCCGTTCACCGATTTTGATGATCAGGCTTATGAACTGGTGTCCGATGAAGGAATCGATGGCGTGCCTGCAGGCGTCCCTTGGCAGAAAGGGCCGGTGCCGAACGAATATGGCATCACCGGGCTTGGTCCGTTGCATGTACGGGTGGATAATATCGAGTATTTCAAAGAAATGATGGAGAAGGTCCTGGAGTTCACGGAAATTGACAAAGACGGGGCATTTCATTTATTTGAAGTCGGAGAGGGAGGGAATGGAGCTCAAGTGATCGTCGAGTTCAACAATATCCTTCCTCCGGCACGTCAAGGGTATGGAACGGTCCATCACGCCGCTTTCCGCGTAGAAGATAGGGACGCGCTTGAGCACTGGATCGATCGTATGCCGAAATTCGGATTCCGCACGTCGGGCTATGTGAACCGCTTCTATTTCCAATCGCTCTACGTCCAGGTAGCTCCGCAGATCCTATTCGAATTTGCGACGGACGGCCCAGGGTTCATGGATGACGAACCATATGAAACCCTCGGGGAGAACCTGGCTCTCCCGCCGATGCTAGAGCCGAAGCGTAATCAGATCGAAGACATGGTCCGTTCTATCGACACGGTTCGTAGTACGAAAGATATAAAAAAAGAATATTTTAATTGAGTAGAGTGAAGAAGCCCTTGAACGGCCGGTGATCCCGGTTGTTCAGGGGTTATTTATATTTTGTGGGAGTAGGGGCGGCCTGTTTTACAGGTCCTTTCGGTTTAGGTAATAAAGATTGGGGTATCGTTCTTTATAATAAACACAGAGAGGCGGAATGGTATGGGAAGATTTTTTTCCAGTCTGAAAGTGAAGTTCGCACTTATTATCGGAGCGGTATTATTATTGAATTCAACGATTGTAGGAATCGTGCTGAATGCTCTTCAGTATGCGGGGATCGAATTCAGCGGGGAGCTGGGGGTCATGGTATCGACGGGGTTGAACATCGTGATCGGGACGGCTATTATCATCCTTCTGTTGAACTACTTTATCCTTCGTCCAATAGCGTCTATAAGGAATAAAATGGAAGCGTTTGAACGGGGAGAAAGAAATGTGGAGATTCCCATGAAGGATAAGGATGAGGTATCCTCCCTCGGCGTATATGTTGCGAATTTTTTTGAGAATATGGAGGATCTTGAAAAAGCTCAAAACGAGAAGATCCGGACGATTTCGGAGGAGTCAAGGAACATCAACGGCTACCTCGATAACTTGAAAGGGCAAGTGGACAGTGTCAATGAATCGATCAAACAGATAGCCGCTCAATCGCAGGATACGACAGCTACGTTCGAGGAGACTTCCGCGTCTTCGGATGAACTAGCCAGAGGAATGAAAGAAGTTTCCGATTTCCTTTCCGGAACGTCCGCTTCCCTTGAAGACATGCGGAATTCAGCGGATGAAGGGAAGAAGGAAGTCACTTCTTCTGTTGAGAAAATCACCGAACTGAAAGAGAGCTCTTTGTCTTCGAGACAGGAGATAGAAGAACTGGCGGAAGAGATGAACAATATCACCGATGTCGTCGGATTGATTGATGATATTGCCGAGCAGACCAACCTTCTTGCATTGAACGCCTCCATTGAGGCCGCACGAGCCGGGGAACATGGGAAAGGTTTTGCGGTAGTGGCAGGGGAAGTCCGGAAGCTTGCAGAACGTTCGTTAGAGGCTACCAGTGAAGTAACGAAAACGGTGGAGCGCATGAAAGGAAAGGTCCAGAACCAGGTGAAGCGAGCGGAAGAGAATGCTGATCATGCTTCTGAGGCTTCTGAGATGATTTCTCTTATGGACGAGCGATTCGACACCGTCCTCCAAAAAATCGAAGAGAATACGAACAATATCCATAAGGTGTACAGCAACCTTGAAGAACTCGAAGGAGCGAGCCGGGAAATTTCCGTTTCGATGGAACATGAGACGAAACGGACGGAGACGCTTTCTCATTCTCTCGTAGAAATCGGGGAATCGACGGACGAGCAATTGATGAATACCGACCGTATTCGTGAAGCGGTATCCGCATTGAATGATTCGTTCTCCGATCTTGCTGGTAAGGAAAAGGATACGGAGACGGTGAAATTGAAAGAAGTATCTTGAACAATGAGGATAAATGACATAAAGTAATAGCTAGTCATTATTTTGAATGGAGATGTAACAGTTATGACCAGCTATAACGAAGAAAAATTGCAGCATTATAAAGAAAAGAACAAAAATCGGGCGAGGCTATTGATCCACTGTCCGGACCAGCCGGGGATCATTTCGCGGATTTCCGAGTTCCTGTTTAGCCATGATGCGAATATTGTCGCTTCTCATCAGTATTCGACGGATCCGGAAGGTGGAGAGTTCTTCATCCGTCTGGAATTCGACTGTCCGGAGCTTGAAGCGAAATTCGAACAGATCGAAGTCGATTTTCAGCCGATTGCCGCGGAGTTCAATATGGACTGGAAACTGACGGCCGTCCGTGAGCTTAAAAACGTAGCGATTTTCGTATCGAAACAGCCGCATTGTCTGCTTGAGTTGCTGTGGGAGTGGCAGAGTAGCGATTTGATGGCCAATCTTGCCGTCGTGATCAGTAACCATGAAGATACGAGGGAGATGGTAGAATCTCTCGGAATTCCTTTTTATCACGTGCCGTCGAACAAAGACATCCGTCATGAAGCGGAAGCCCGCCACAAAGAAATTCTGGATGAGCATGACACCGACCTGGTCGTACTGGCGAGATACATGCAGATTCTCACTCCGGAATTCGTGGAATCTTACCGCAATCGCATCATCAACATCCACCACTCCTTCCTGCCGGCGTTCGTAGGAGCTCGTCCTTACGAGAGAGCGTATGAGCGGGGAGTGAAGATGATCGGAGCTACGTCCCACTATGTCACGAACGACCTGGACGAAGGCCCGATTATCGAACAGGACATCGGACGCGTGGACCACCGCGATCACGTGGAGGACATGAAGAAAATCGGTCAGACGATCGAACGGAGCGTCCTGGCCCGCGCCGTCAAATGGCACCTAGCCGACCGCATTCTTGTTCATCAGAACAAAACTATTGTGTTTTCATAAGGGAAAGCGGAGAAGCCCTGCTTAGAAACCTCAGTCATAAGGGGAACTGTCAGACAAAAAGTGATCTTTCTTTTTTTCTGATCTGTTCCCCTTATGGCTCGGGGTTTCTGGGCTTCGTAGCTGGACATGAAAAGCGGAGACACCTTGCTTATGGCTCGAGTTTCTGGGTGGCACAGCTAGACAAGAAAAGTGGCAGCCTCCCGCTTATGATACGACCTTGGATAGGCTGAAACTAGACAGGAAAAGTCGCGGCCTTTCTATTTAAAACCCTTCGGACATCCCCGGATGTCTGAAGGGTTTTTGTGTATATAAGACGGTTTTAACCATGCAAATTGAAAAACTGCCTCATAACAAAAGTTATGGGATGTTTTTTAAGGGGGGAGGAGCAAAACTATCGGATACCCTTTTTTATGGCCCGTTTTTGCCATGAATCGGGCAAAAATCATCGCATAAAGCCACAAGCGTGCGCATAACACTCCCTCAGTCAACCTCCTCCAAAATAAAAAAACCCTCGCGCAACCGGCGAGGGTCCAAGCATTATTTATATAGTTCCGGGCGGCGGTCCTGAAAAATCGGGATCTGCGTACGGATCTCTTCGACGTTCGACGTGTCGATCTCCCCGTACACGATCTCCTCCTGCTCACTACCTTCTGCCAGCACATCTCCCCATGGTCCATAAATGATGGAATGGCCGCCGAATTCATTCTTCGGATCGGCGCCCACACGGTTACAGGCCACCACGTAGCACTGATTCTCGATGGCGCGAGCTTTGAGGAGGGTCTTCCAGTGGTCGATCCGCGGGGCTGGCCATTCGGCTACGACATAAAGAACCGTTGTGCCCTCAAGCATTTGAGTACGTACCCACTCGGGGAAACGGATGTCGTAACAGATGAGGCCGGCGCTTTTTTCGCCCATCAGCTCGAATTTTCCATCCATCGTATCATCAATGAGATATTTTTCTTCATTCATGAGTTTAAAAAGATGGGCTTTGCTGTATTCTTTAAGTAAGCTCCCTTTGTTGTCAAAGACATACATTGTATTCAACACGCCATCCGATGTCTTTTTGGCGATTGATCCTCCGACCAGGTGAACATCGTATCGTTCAGCCAGATCACTCAAAAATCGCTTCGCTTTCTGCCCTTCTTCATCTGCGATCGTCTCGAGACGGGAAAGATCATATCCTGTCGTCCATAATTCCGGAAGGACGACGACATCGACGGAAGCATCGAGGTTGCGGAAGAATTCTTCCACTTTCCTTTCGTTCGCCTCCGGATCACCGAAAGCGACATCTATCTGTAATAAAGCCAGTTTCATCGTCACCGCTCCTTTCCTTGCTCTGATCCCATTATCTGGTCGCACGTTCACTTTGTCAATCTTCCGAAAATTATTTACAATAGGGGGAACTTAGGAAATCAGGAGGAACGAACAATGAGTATATTTGAGCCATCAGAAGCAATGGAGAGACTGCCTGAGCAATTCTTCGCCAAGCTGACGAAGAAGGTGAGCAGGCTGAAAAAAGAAGGCAGAGATATCATCAACCTTGGCCAGGGCAATCCTGACCAGCCCACTCCTGAACATATTGTACGGAAATTGGAGAGTGCCGCCCGAGACCCGCGGAATCATGGATACATAAACTTCAGAGGTCTGCCTGAATTCAAGCAGGCTGCGGCGGATTATTATAAGCGGGAGCATGGTGTGGATCTCGATTCCGAGGAGGAGATTGCGATTTTATTCGGAGCAAAGGCCGGGCTCGTCGAGATGAGTCAGTGTTTTCTGAACCCTGGCGATAAGGCGCTTCTTCCTGATCCGGGTTACCCGGATTATATGTCCGGTACGGCTCTCGCGGGAGCGGAAGATGTATTCATGCCACTCAGGGAAGAGAACGGATTCCGGCCTGACTATTCGGAAATGGATGAGAAGGATTTGGACGAGGCGAAGCTTATGTTTCTCAACTACCCGAACAATCCGACAGCGGGGACGGCTACTTCTTCCTTTTTCGAAGAGACCGTGGACATTGCGAGGAAACATGACATCGGGGTGATCCATGATTTCGCTTACGGTGCCATCGGGTATGACGGGGAGAAACCCGTGAGCTTCCTCGAAACAGAAGGAGCGAAAGAGGCAGGGGTGGAAATCTTTACGCTGAGTAAAAGCTATAATATGGCCGGGTGGCGGATCGGCTTTGTCGCCGGCAACCGCGAAGTCATCGAGCAGATCAATAAACTGCAGGATCACATGTATGTGAGTCTGTTCGGAGCTGTCCAGGAAGCGGCGATCGAAGCCTTGAGCGGAGATCAGTCAAAAGTGAGAGAGCTCGTCCGGATGTATGAACGCCGGCGGGATGTTTTCATCGGGACGCTCGAAAAGCACGGGTTCCGCACCATCACCCCGAAGGGAACGTTCTTCTGCTGGATCCCGGTACCGGAAGGATATTCGTCTGAAGGGTTTGCGGACTACGCGATTGAACAGGCAGGTGTCGTCACAGCTCCCGGGAACGGGTTCGGGAAAGAAGGGGAAGGGTACGTCCGCGTAGGTCTTCTCGCTGACGAAGAGGTGCTGCGTGAGGCTGCAGAACGTCTCGGACGTCTCGAGTACTGAGTTACTTAGCCTTCTGTTTGGCTCTCGCTCTTTGCTTGTAGTATAGTTAAGAGGAAATCATCATTGTCGAAAAAGTTTGTCATTATAGAGAGGAGTAGCACAAGATGTCGCAGTCATCCTTTATGCTTCATAGTAAAATCTCCGATGTCATCCGTAATATCAATCAGGTCATGGTCGGGAAAGAAGAAGCGGCTATTTTGAGTCTGGTTACCCTGCTTGCTAGAGGTCACGTACTTCTCGAGGACGTGCCGGGTGTAGGGAAAACGATGCTCGTCCGTACGCTCGCCAAGTCGTTGAACTGTGAATTCAAGCGGATCCAGTTCACCCCGGACTTACTGCCGTCTGATGTCACAGGCGTCTCGATCTATAACCCGAAAACCACCGATTTCGAATTCAGACCGGGACCGATTCTCGGAAACATCGTACTGGCGGATGAGATCAACCGTACGTCGCCTAAGACCCAGTCTTCGTTGCTCGAAGGGATGGAAGAATCGAGTATTACCGTAGACGGACAGAGTGTAGCTTTGAAGAAGCCGTTTTTCGTCATGGCCACGCAGAACCCGATCGAGTATGAAGGGACTTATCCGCTTCCGGAAGCCCAATTGGACCGGTTTCTGCTTAAATTGAAAATGGGATATCCGACGTATCAGGAAGAGATGGAGATGCTCGAGCGTACGTCGGGAGGGCATCCGATCCACTCTGTAGAGCCGGTCATGACGCTTGAAGAACTGGTGCAGCTCCAGGAAGAGGTGGATGATGTCTATATCGATCAGACCGTGCAGCAGTATATCGTCTCCCTGACTTCGGCTACCCGTGATCATGAGAGTGTCTACCTCGGGGTCAGCCCTCGTGGCTCGATGGCACTTATGAAAGCTGCCAAGGCTTATGCCTTCATTTATGATCGGGACTACGTAGTGCCTGATGACGTCCAATACGTTGCGAAGTTCGTGCTGCCTCACCGTCTTATCTTGACCTCGGAGGCCAATTTCGAAGGGATTGCACCGGAGGATATCGTCCATCAGCTGATTGAAGCGACGAACGTTCCGGTGAAGAGGAATGTCAGTGAATGAAAGAGAAGTTGCTATACGTAGGGAAGTTCCTGTTTCTGATCCTGCTGTTTGCCATTCTTTTTTCCTATGCGATGTTCCAGGGAGGATTCGTAAGCTGGTTCCTCTTCTACGCTTTTCTTCCTTTCCTCATCTACATGACAGCTCTTCTGTTATATCCTTTGTCGGACTGGAAAGTGACCAGGCGCCCTTCGAAGAGATTGGTGGAGGCTGGAGACTCGGTGGTCATCGAACTGGAGGCCCACCGTTCCTTTCCGTTCCCTTTGTATTACATGACGATAGAGGAATCTTTTCCTGATACGCTGCAAAGGGAGGACAGAGCCCGGGAGAAATTCGTATCCTGGGACGAGCCTGTGGTGGAACGGACGATGAAGCAGGTGCTTTTCCCGTGGTTCCAAAAGACGTTCCGGCTCCGTTATCGTCTGGAACATGTCCCGCGTGGAGATCATCATTTCGGCTCGGTACGGGTCCGCACCGGAGATTTCTTCGGGTTCGTGCGTAAAGAATGGGAGATCGATTCCGAAGGACAGTTTCTGGTATATCCCTCCAAACGGAAGGTTTCCTTTTCTCTTCATTCCCGTGCCTTCGAACAGGGAGCGACCGCTTCCAGAAGTTTCAAAGAAAAACAGTCGAACATGGTTGCTGGGCTCAGAGAGTACGCACCAGGAGACCGGATGTCCTGGGTAGACTGGAAAGCCACGGCCCGTAAGAACAAAATGATGACCAAAGAGTTCGAGCAGGAGAAAAGCTCCGAATCTTTTCTGATTCTGAACGGTATCACAAATGAAGGCCCCTCCGTAAAGTTCGAAGGAGCGATCGAGTTCGCCTACTCCCTTCTTCATACGCTGTCCCGTCAGTCGCAGGATCTTTCTTTCCTGTCTATCGGAAACGAACGGAGACTCGTGCCTGCCATCCACTCTGAACGCCAGCGGGAGATGATCCGCTATCATCTTGCCAAACTTCAACCGGATGAAACGGGAGATTTCCCGAAAGAGATAGCGAAAGAACACACCTCTCTGCCGAAACAGGCTGTTCTGATGATCGTCAGTGCGACCTTCGATTCCGGAATCAAGGAAAGTCTGCTGCGTCTGGCACCTTACTGCAAGCAGCTGCTATTCTTCGTCGTCACTCCTGAAGAGGAGTGGACCTTCGAAAATCAGAAACTTGCAAAAGAATTGCGGGACCGGGGTGTGTATGTGAAGGCGCTGACGGAGAAAGAATGGGCGCATGCGGAAATGGAGGTGAAAGCATGAAGGAAAAATCCTCCTCGCTGTTGTTGTTTCTTGTATATGCCGGAGGGTTTCTCCTTCTGCTGGAGTGGCTATGGCCGCTCGACATACTGACCGATACACAGAGCGTGAGTATTTTTTATTTATACGCCGCGTTTTGTTTCTTTTTGACGTTTATGCAAGTGCCGTGGTATTTCGCTGTCCCCTTGAAGTTACTGGGGCTTCTGTTCATTCTGGACGGGCTTTTCATCGGAGAACGGATTTTCAGCGAAGCATGGTGGCTCATCGTATATAATCAGCTTTCCTATAACTTGCAGGCTGTGACAGCTCAAGAGTGGTGGGAGCTGACCGCCTTTTTCCGGAGTTTCTTGTTCCTTGTGTTATTGTGGCTGGTCAGTTATCTGCTGCATTTCTGGTTAGTCATAGCGAGAAAGGCCTTTTTCTTTATTGTGCTGACGTTCGTTTATATTACGATCATCGATACGTTCACGCCATATGAAGGGCAGGCTTCGATCATCCGGACGTTCATCATCGCGATGGTCGTGCTCGGGCTCCTTCATGTGCAGCGGGAATTCGGAGGAGAAGATGTGGGACGCCGCTCCCGGAATCCCCTGTTTTCCGCTATTCCTTTGATCACCGTGATTCTTATCGCTGCTGTAGGAGCTACGATTCTGCCGAAATTCGCACCTCAGTGGCCGGATCCGGTCCCTTATCTTCAAAGTGCTACCGGAGGGATAGGCCCTGGAGGAAATGGGAATGTCGTGCAGAAGGTCGGGTATGGAGAGAATGATTCCAGGCTCGGCGGTTCGTTTGTCCAGGATGACACGCTTGTGTTCCAGGCCGTCGTCCGGGACCGTCAGTACTGGAGAATCGAGTCGAAGGACCGCTATACCGGAAAAGGGTGGGAAGACACACTGGAACAGCCGGTCACATCCGTTGGTCCTGATGAGCTCGAATATTCCACGTTTGAAGACGATGTGGAAGCGGAACCTTCCCGGGGCTTCCTTGATTTCACAGATCAAGCGAATTTCCGGAAGCTCGTCTATCCTTATGGCGTGACATCTTTAGGGAACCTGGAACGTCCGATAGATATCGCGTTGCACACACAGACCGGAGAGATGGAAACGAGAGCAGGTAACGATTCGGTACAGCCGGAACGGTATTCTCTCAACTATGATGCTCCTTCGTTCGAGTTGAATACTCTCCGGGACGTGACGGGGGGAGACCCTGCCTCCATCCAGGAGAAATATCTGCAGCTTCCATCATCCGTTACACAAAGAACGAGAGAGCTTGCTGCCGAAATTACCGCAGAGCACGATAACCGCTATGATAAAGCGAAAGCCGTCGAGTCGTATTTCAGCAGCAACGGGTTCGAATATACGACGACCGATGTCGCCGTCCCAGAAGAAGACGAAGACTACGTCGATCAATTCGTGTTCGAGACGCAACAGGGGTATTGTGATAACTACTCGACGTCCATGATTGTCATGCTTCGTGCCGAGGGGATCCCTGCCCGCTGGGTGAAAGGATTCACGGGCGGAGAGCTGACGGATACGGATACGGAACTGTTCGATACGACGATGAATTCTTATGATGTCACCAGTGCCAACGCCCATTCCTGGGTGGAAGTGTACTTCCCGGATGTCGGCTGGGTGCCATTTGAACCTACGCAAGGATTCACGAACAATGCGGACTTCTATACGGAAGTGGACACAGACCCATCCGAATCCGGTCAAGATGAAACGGAAAGTCCGGAAGTGGATACCCCGGAACAGGAAGAACAGGGGAACCCACAGCAGATCGGTGAGGAAGAGGAAGAAACAGCCGGAACTGCTTCAGGCGGGAACGACGGAATCTCCGGGACGACCATCCTGCTTTCAGCGCTCGGCGTCCTGAGTGTTATCGGGATCGCTCTTTACCTGACAAGACTTCGCTGGCTCTCCTGGTATTACGGAAGACGCTTCCGGAGACAGGGAGATGCAGATGCGTTCCAGTCCTCTTATCGTCATCTGCTCAACGTTCTGGATAAAAGAATCGCGAAGCGCAGATCCGATGAAACGTTGCGTGCTTATGCGAAAGCGATCGACCATCGTTTTGAAGGTAATGATATGCAGCGTCTTACGAATCAGTACGAACGTCTTGTGTACCGGAAAGAAGACCGCCTGCAGAGAAACGATATATCTGAATTATGGGAAAATTTAATTAAAAAAGCATTGTCTTGATTCTGCAAAATTCGATTGTTAGAATGGGTAACAATCGAATAAGCCTTCATATATCCTCGGTAATAAGGACCGAAAGTCTCTACCGGAACACCGTAAATGTTCTGACTATGAAGGCAGGAATCGCGACGTGTATGTCCATTTCTGCCTTCTCCTGTTTAGAGTAGGCAGATTTTTTTATAGTATCGGGGATAGGCTGAGCGAAGTCATAGATAAGGAAAGAGGGACAGATATGGAAAAGGTTGAAGGAATGATTCTCGTTCTGGATTTCGGAAGTCAATACAATCAGCTGATCACGAGACGGATCCGTGAATTCGGCGTTTACAGTGAACTGCATTCTCATAAAATGACGGCAGAAGAAATCAAAGAGCTGAACCCTAGTGGGATCGTGCTCTCCGGTGGGCCGAACAGTGTATACGGGGAGGAGAGCTTCCGCTGTGATGAGGCGATTTTCGACCTGGATATCCCGATTCTCGGGATCTGTTACGGCATGCAGCTGATGACCCATCACTTCGAAGGGCGCGTCGAGCGGGCCAATGAGCGTGAATACGGAAAAGCGGACATCACCGTGAAGAATGATTCGCTACTTTTCCAGAAGACACCTGTCGAGCAGGTCGTATGGATGAGTCACAGCGACAAAGTGATCGAAGCGCCGGAAGGGTTCCAGGTAGACGCTACGAGTGCTTCCTGCCCGGTAGCGGCGATCAGCGATAAGGATCGTAAATTGTACGGGGTCCAGTTCCACCCGGAAGTCCGCCACTCCGAATACGGCAATGACTTGCTTCGCAGCTTCGTGTTTGACGTATGTGACGCGACGGCGGACTGGACGATGGAACACTTCATCGATCTCGAAGTGGAGAAAATCCGTGCGGAAGTCGGCGATCGCAATGTCTTGTGCGGATTGAGCGGCGGGGTCGATTCTTCCGTCGTGGCCGCACTCATTCACCGAGCGATCGGCGATCAGCTTACGTGCATCTTCGTCGATCACGGACTTTTGAGGAAGAATGAAGGGGACGACGTCATGCGTTTCCTCGGGGACGGATTCAATATGAATATCGTCCGCGTCGATGCCAAAGACCGTTTCCTCGGTAAACTCGACGGCGTGGACGACCCGGAAGAGAAACGGAAAATCATCGGCAACGAATTCATCCAGGTCTTCGACGAAGAAGCGGCTAAGATCAAAGACGTCGACTATCTAGCGCAGGGGACCCTCTATACGGACATCATCGAAAGCGGAACGGAAACGGCTCAGACGATCAAGTCCCACCATAACGTCGGTGGTCTGCCGGAAGATATGGAACTCAAGCTGATCGAGCCGCTCAATACGCTTTTCAAAGATGAAGTCCGTGAGCTAGGAACAGAGCTCGGAGTACCGGAACATATCGTTTGGCGTCAGCCTTTCCCGGGACCTGGGCTCTCCATCCGTATTCTCGGAGCGCTTGATGAAGAGAAGCTTGAAATCGTCCGTGAATCCGATGCGATTCTACGGGAAGAAATAAAGGAAGCGGGACTCGACCGCGATATCTGGCAGTATTTCACCGTACTTCCGAACATCAAGTCGGTCGGAGTCATGGGAGATGAGCGGACGTATGATCATACGATCGGCATCCGTGCAGTGACGTCCATCGACGGTATGACATCGGATTGGGCGCGAATCCCGTGGCACGTCCTTGAGAAAGTATCGACGAGACTCGTGAACGAAGTCGATCACATCAACCGTGTCGTGTATGATGTGACAAGTAAGCCACCTGCAACAATCGAATGGGAATAAGAACTGAATAGAAAGATACTGACGTATAATCTTGGGGATAAGGCCCATAAGTTTCTACCGGACGACCGTAAATTGTCCGACTACGTTTTGGGAAAGGAGACGTTCGTCGTTCTTTTCCGGAGCTAGCGAAACCCTCGGTTATACCGGGGGTTTTTTATTTGCTCCTATAAAATGTAGAAAATGGAGGGAAATACATCATGAAGAAATTTTTCCAATTTGAAAAGAATAAAACGAATTACAGGCAGGAATTCATCGCCGGACTGACGACATTCTTAGCGATGGCATACATCCTGTTCGTCAACCCTTCGACCTTAGCGCTTGATGGAATTGAGCAGTTGCCGGAAGGAGTGGACCGGATCGATAAAGGTGCTGTGTTTACAGCTACCGCCTTGTCGGCTGCTCTCGGTACGCTGATTATGGGTGTGTTCGCACGATACCCGATTGCACTTGCTCCCGGCATGGGATTGAATGCGTTCTTCGCTTACACGGTCGTTCTGGGCTTTGGTATCCCATGGGAAACGGCGCTTGCGGGTGTTCTTGCTTCCGGACTCATTTTTATCGTATTGACAGTCACCGGCCTGCGCCAGACGATCATCAACGCCATTCCACCCAACCTGAAGCTTGCGGTCGGTGCCGGGATCGGCTTGTACATCGCCTTCATCGGCTTCCAGAATGCGGGGATCGTCGAGAACAGTGACGCGACCCTCGTGCAGCTGGGGAATATCCTGGAACCTACTACGTTACTTGCGGTCTTCGGAATCTTCATTTCCGTCATTTTTCTTGCGCTCGGGTACCACGGAGGAATTTTCTACGGCATGATTCTGACATCAATCGTAGGGATGATCACGGGTCTTATCGCAGCACCGACATCGATGGGAGATGTGGTGAGCGCTGCTCCGAGCATGGCTCCTACCTTCGGAGAAGCTTTCACCCACTTGGATGATATTTTCACGATGCAGATGCTCGGAGTCATCCTGACGTTCCTATTCGTCGATTTCTTTGATACAGCTGGAACGCTCGTCGCTGTAGCTTCTCAGGCAGGATTCATGAAAGATAACAAGTTGCCGCGTGCCGGAAGAGCTCTCTTCTCCGACTCGGCAGCTACCGTTGCTGGTGCCGTGATGGGGACGTCTACGACCACGTCCTATATCGAGTCGACCGCCGGGGTAGGAGCCGGAGGACGGACAGGGTTCACCTCTGTCGTTACAGCGCTCTTCTTCCTGCTGGCGCTCTTCTTCTCTCCGCTTCTCGGTATCATCACGGCAGAGGTTACGGCTCCGGCACTGATCATCGTCGGCGTGCTCATGGCATCTTCTTTGAGAGCCATCGAATGGGATCAGTTCGAGATCGCTGTCCCTTCGTTCCTCGTCATCACGGCGATGCCGCTTACGTACAGTATCGCTACCGGAATCGCGATGGGCTTCATTTTCTATCCGATCACCATGCTTTTGAAAGGAAGAGTGAAAGAGATTCATCCGATCATGTACGGACTGTTCGTCATCTTCATTCTTTACTTCATCTTTTTGGCGTAGGTTCTTTCCGGTATACTGGAAGGAAGATGAATGAAGAAGGAGAAGATAACTGTGGCCAAAAAGAAGAAAGAAAGCAACAAGAAGCGATTTGAAGTCGGGACAGGAGAAACGATTGATGAGTGTCTCGACCGTATAAAGGCAGAAGGGTTCATGCCGGTAAGGCGGAACGAAGAACCCGTCTTCGAGGAAGTGGACGGGGAAATGAAGCCGGTGGACCGGAAAATCGTTTTTGAAGCGAAAAAGATGTAAAACACGAACATTATAAAAAATGGATGCAAATATAATTCGTATTTTGTTGACATTTGCTTTCGGGGCTTGTTATGCTTTGAATAGAAAAACGGATAACCGAACCTCATATAGAACGATGATATGGATCGTTCGTCTCTACCTGGTCGCCGTAAATGACCGGACTATGAGGGGAGACCCCGGGCGACGTATATCCTGTGGATCCTCCTCTCATGAGGGGTGGTCCACAGGATTTTTTTATAGAAGGGATGACTGGTGATGGCAAAAGTCGGAGTAATCATGGGTAGCATTTCGGACTGGTCGGTGATGGAAGAGACCTGTTCGGTACTGGAGGACCTCGGAGTCGATTATGAGAAAGAAATCATCTCCGCTCACCGTACTCCGGAAGATATGTTCGAGTATGCGGAACATGCGAGAGCAAGAGGGTTGAATATCATCGTTGCAGGAGCCGGGGGTGCCGCTCATCTTCCGGGCATGGTAGCTTCCAAAACGACGCTTCCTGTCATCGGCGTCCCTGTCGAGTCGAAAGCATTGAACGGAATGGACTCCCTCCTTTCCATCGCTCAAATGCCTGGTGGTGTACCAGTCGCGACCGTGTCGATCGGAAAAGCCGGAGCGAAGAACGCAGGGATCCTAGCAGCTGAAATCATCGGAAGTTTTGATGAGACGGTTGCCGCCTCCCTCCATGAATACAAAAATCAGTTGAAAGAAAAAGTGGAAGAGATGAGGAGGGATCTGCATGAATGTGATTAAACCGGGACAGACGATAGGCATTCTCGGAGGCGGACAGCTCGGACGTATGATGGCGACAGCCGCCAAGCATATGGGCTATCGGATCGCCGTTCTCGATCCTGCAGCTGATTGCCCCACAGCACAGGTTGCGGATGTACACATTCAAGCAGCCTACGATGATATGAAAGCGGCGGAAGAGCTAGGCTCTTATTCGGACGTCATCACTTACGAATTTGAAAACGTCGATGCAGAAGTTTCCCGTTTTTTCGAAAGTCAGGATAAATTGCCGCAAGGGTCGCTATCTCTCGCGGTGTCACAAAACCGCGAAAAGGAGAAAGGTTTTGCTGAAAAAGCGGATATTCCCGTCCCGGCATATAGAATTGTTCAAACGTATGAAGAAGTTAAGGCGGCTATAGACGACATCGGGTACCCTGCGGTAATGAAAACGATCAGCGGGGGCTACGACGGCAAAGGTCAATTCCTTCTGAGAAATGAAGCGGATCTCGCGGACACGGAAAAAGAGATGGCAGACGGGCATTACATCGTCGAGCAGTGGCTGACGATCGACAAAGAAGTATCCCAGGTGTTCACAAGAGACCAGCAAGGAAAGATCTCCTTTTTCCCGGTCGCTGAGAACGTCCACCGGGATCAGGTGCTGTTCACGACGACCATACCTGCTTCTCTCGAGGAAGATGGCAAAGCGGAAATCAGGAAGCACACCGAAGTCCTTGCGGAAGAACTCGGAGTTGTCGGCACGTTTGCTGTCGAATGGTTCGTAAGTGAGGGGCAGGTATACTTCAACGAGATGGCACCTCGCCCTCATAACTCAGGACATTACACCATCGAAGCATGTAACGTCTCCCAGTTCGAACAGCATATCAGAGCAATCGCCGGCCTTCCGCTTCTCCCGGTCCACGCTTTCCCGGCAGCGAAGATGATCAACGTGCTCGGCAGACACCGTGATGCTCTACTTCAATCTCTGGATAAAGAAGAGGTTCACCTGCATGACTACGGGAAAAAAGAAGCGCGCTCCCAAAGGAAAATGGGGCATGTTACGATAATAGGGTCATCGCTCGATGACATAGCGAAAAAAGAACCGGCCTGGATGAGGGATTGGTAAGGAGGAAAAGGAATGATTGAACGGTATACGAGAGAAGAAATGGGAAGTATCTGGGAAGAAGAGAATCGCTTCAACGCCTGGCTCGAGGTGGAGATCCTCGCCTGTGAAGCCTGGAGTGAACTCGGCGTCATCCCGAAAGAAGACGTGAAGAAAATCCGTGAGAACGCAGGATTCGACGTTTCTCGCATCCAAGAAATAGAAGCGGAAACGAGACACGACGTCGTCGCTTTCACGCGTGCGGTCTCAGAAACCCTCGGAGAAGAGAGAAAGTGGGTCCACTACGGTCTTACTTCGACAGACGTCGTAGATACGGCGCTTTCCTACGTGTTGAAGCAGGCGAACGACATCTTGCGCAAAGATATCGTGAACTTCATCGACATACTGGGAGAGAAAGCGAAAGAACATAAACACACGGTCATGATGGGACGTACGCACGGCGTGCATGCGGAACCGACGACCTTCGGCTTGAAGATGGCCCTTTACTATGAAGAAATGAAGCGTCACCTGGAGCGTTTCGACCTGGCTGTGAAGCAGATCGAAGTCGGTAAATTGTCCGGAGCTGTCGGAACGTATGCCAACATCGATCCATACGTCGAAGAGTACGTCTGCGAGAAGCTCGGACTCGAAGCAGCCCCGGTATCCACACAGACATTGCAGAGAGACCGTCATGCGAACTACGTATCGACACTGGCTCTCATCGCCGCTTCCATCGAGAAAATCTCCGTGGAAATCCGAGGCCTTCAGAAGACGGAAACACGCGAAGTCGAAGAGTATTTCGCCAAAGGTCAGAAAGGATCTTCCGCTATGCCACACAAACGGAATCCGATCGGATCGGAGAACATGACTGGGATGGCGCGCGTATTGCGTGGCGATATGGTGACCGCTCATGAAAACGTGGCTCTATGGCACGAGAGGGATATTTCCCATTCGTCTGCGGAGCGGATCATTCTTCCGGATGTGACGATCGGTCTCAACTACATGCTCAACCGTTTCAGCAATATCGTGAAGAATCTGACGGTGTTCCCGGAGCGGATGAAGGAGAACATGGAGAAGACATATGGCCTGATTTTCTCCCAGCGTGTATTGCTTACGCTGATCGATGAAGGGATGGTCCGCGAAGAAGCGTATGACCTCGTGCAGCCGAAAGCGATGGATGCCTGGGAGCGCGGCGTACCGTTCAGAGATCTGATCGAAGCGGATGAACGGATCACTTCCGTGCTATCAGCGGAACAACTCGAAGCATGTTTCGACTACACGCACCATCTGAAAAACGTCGACCGTATTTTTGAACGTATCGGCCTTTCTTAAGAAGGGACGGGCATTCGGAGAACCCGGGTGCCTTTCCTTCCATTACTTATAAACAGGGGTGAGAGGATGAACGAACTATTGTACGAAGGAAAAGCGAAGCGGGTGTTCCGCACCGATGACCCGGAGAAGCTTTTGCTTGAATATAAAGATGACGCGACGGCTTTCAACGGGAAGAAGAAGGAGTCGTTCAGAGGCAAAGGAGAACTGAACAACCGGATTTCTTCCGAGGTGTTCCGGAAACTCGAAGAAAAAGGGGTCCCCTCTCATTTTCTAGAGAGACTCAGCGATACGGAACAACTTGTGAGGAAGACCGAAATCATACCGCTCGAGGTGGTCGTCCGTAACCTTGCGACCGGAAGTCTGGTACGAAGAATAGGAATTGAGGAAAAGACGCCTCTCACTCCACCACTGATTGAACTGTTTTATAAAAACGATGAGCTCGATGACCCGTTGATCAATGATCGTCACGCACTGATGCTTTCGGACTTAACATATGAAGAACTGATGAAGATCAAGGAGAAAGCCCTTGAAGTGAACGACGTATTGATTGAAATTTTCGAAGATTGCGACTTGGATCTGGTCGATTTCAAGCTTGAGTTCGGACGGAACACTGAGGGAAGCATTCTTCTTTCGGATGAAGTATCCCCGGATACGTGCAGACTATGGGACAAGCAGACCGGCGAGAAGATGGACAAAGACGTATTTCGTGAAGGTACAGGTGAACTCGTGCCTGTGTACGAAAAAATTCTACAACGACTGGAGGATGCCACATGTGCAAAGTGAATATTTACATTACACTGAAAGAAGCGGTTCTTGATCCGCAGGGCAAAGCGATTTCCGATTCCCTCAAGGATCTGAAGTATGAAGGGGTAGGGGACGTGCGCGTCGGAAAGTACCTGCAGATGGAAATGGAACAGACGGATAACATGGAGGAACAGATTGAAGAGATGTGCAAGCGACTGCTTGCGAATCCGGTCATCGAAGATTATACGTACACCATTGAGGAGGTCGTCTAAGTGAAATTTGCGGTCATTGTGTTTCCCGGATCGAATTGCGATGAAGATATGTATCATGCGGCTTCCGAAGTACTCGGAGAAGAAGCGGACATGGTCTGGTTCGAAGAGGCGGACCTCAAAAAGTACGACGGAGTGCTGCTCCCGGGAGGTTTCTCTTACGGAGACTATCTACGCTCAGGCGCTATTGCATCTGTCTCCGGCGTAATCGAACAGGTGAAAGAAGCCATCAAAGACGGAAAGCCGGTTCTCGGCGTCTGCAACGGATTCCAGGTGCTTCTCGAAATGGGAGAGTTGCCGGGAGCGATGCTTCGGAACAAGAATCTTACATTCATGTGCCATGAGGAAGAACTGATCGTCAAAAATAACGGAACGATGTTCACTGCCTTTTATGACGAGAAAGAGACGATTTCCTTACCGATCGCTCACGGCGAAGGGAATTACTACTGCGACAACCAGACGCTGGAGGAACTGAAACGGAACAATCAGATCGCTTTCACTTATAAGAATAACCCTAATGGATCCACAGCGGATATTGCCGGAATCACCAACAAAGAGGGGAACGTACTCGGCATGATGCCGCACCCGGAACGGGCGGTAGAGAAACTGCTTGGAAACGACGATGGACTACGTATTTTCGAATCGATTCTGAAACACTGGAGGGAGACACATGCCGTTGGTAACTGAAATTACACCGGAGAAAATCGAAATGGATCAGCTGTATAAAGAAATGGGTGTCACAGACGGAGAGTTCCATCACATCAAGAAGCTTCTCGGCAGGAATCCGAACTACACGGAACTCGGCATCTTCTCTGTGATGTGGTCGGAACATTGCAGCTACAAACATTCGAAAACGCTGTTGAAACAGTTTCCGACGGAAGGAAAACACGTGTTGCAAGGTCCTGGTGAAGGAGCGGGAGTTGTAGATATCGGCGATGAGCAGGCGGTCGTCTTCAAAATCGAAAGTCACAACCACCCGTCTGCGGTCGAGCCTTATCAGGGAGCTGCGACTGGCGTCGGCGGGATTTTGCGTGACGTATTTTCCATGGGAGCGAAACCGATCGCTATTCTGAACTCCCTCCGCTTCGGATCGCTTCAGAATTCCCGGGTGAAGTACCTGTTCAAAGAAGTGGTGCACGGCATCTCCGGTTACGGGAACTGCGTCGGTGTCCCTACCGTCGGCGGTGAAGTCCAATTCGATGATGCGTATAACGGAAACCCTCTTGTGAATGCGATGTGTGTGGGTCTCATCAATCACAAAGACGTGCAGCAGGGAATCGCGAAAGGCGTTGGGAACACGGTCATGTATGCCGGAGCCAAAACAGGGAGAGACGGCATCCACGGCGCGACGTTCGCATCCGAAGAACTGAGTGAGGACAGCGAATCGAAGCGTCCATCCGTACAGGTCGGGGATCCGTTTATGGAGAAGCTTCTGATCGAAGCCTGTCTCGACGTCATCCACCACGATGCACTCGTCGGCATCCAGGACATGGGAGCGGCCGGTCTAACCTCTTCTGCGAGTGAAATGGCGAGCAAAGCCGGAACCGGCCTGAAGATGAATCTCGATCTGATTCCTCAACGGGAAACGGGCATGACACCGTATGAAATGATGCTATCGGAATCCCAGGAACGCATGCTTCTCGTCGTAGAGAAAGGCCGCGAGAAAGAAATCGCATCTGTTTTTGAAAGGTACGGACTTGAAGCTGTTGCGGTCGGCGAAGTGACCGATGATCAGCAATTCGTCCTCGAGCATAAAGGCGAAATCGTCGCGGATGTTCCCGTCGACGGGCTGGCGGAAGACGCGCCGGTCTATCAGCCGGATTCCCGCACGCCTGCCTACTTTGAAGAATTCCAGAACCAGACGTACACACCGGAAATCCGTAATCCGCGGAACGTTCTAAGGTCGCTGCTTCAGCAGCCGACGATCGCGAGCAAAGAGTGGGTGTACGATCAATACGATTCCATGGTGCAGACGAATACCGTCGTGAGACCAGGGTCTGATGCAGCGGTTCTCCGCATCAAAGGGACGGACAAAGCCGTTGCGATGACGACCGACGGCAACTCGAGATACATTTACCTAGATCCTCAGACGGGCGGGAAAATCGCCGTTGCAGAAGCGGCCCGTAATATCGTCTGCTCAGGAGGGGAACCGCTTGCGATTACAGACGGACTGAACTTCGGGTCGCCGGAGAACCCGGAAGTGTACTGGCAGATGGAAGGAGCGGTCAAAGGGATGAGCGCAGCCTGCACGTCTCTGGAAACGCCTGTCATCAGCGGGAACGTTTCTCTTTACAACGAAGCATTCGGAGGCCATGCGATTTACCCGACTCCAGTCGTCGGCATGGTCGGGCTTGTCCAAGAAACGGCTCATATTACCACATCTGATGTGAAACAGGAAGGAGATCTTCTTTACGTCATCGGGGAGGCGAGTCCGGAATTCGGAGGAAGTGAACTTCAGGGCATGCTCGAAGGAAAACACTTCGGACAGGCACCTGCTCTCGACCTTGAAACAGAAGAGCGCAGACAGAAAGAGCTTCTCAGTGCCATCCGCAACGGGCTTGTCTCATCGGCGCACGATATCGCAGAAGGTGGCCTCGCGGTCGCTCTGGCAGAGAGCCTGTTCAAAGAAGAGCTCGGCTGTGAAGTGGAGATCGAAGGAGACGAGGTGACAGAACTGTTTGCAGAAACGCAGTCCCGTTTTCTCGTTTCCGTGAAGCCGGAGAAGGCCGAGGAATTCGAAGCACAGATCCCGGAAGCCTCCTTTTTAGGAAAAGCGACGAACAATGAAAGATTCCACATCATAAGAAACGGCGCGTCTGTCATCGACGAACCGATACAAATGCTGAAGGCAGACTGGAAAGGAGCTATTCCATGCTTGGTGAAATCAGAGGGCTGAACGAAGAATGCGGCGTATTCGGAGTGTTCGGACATCCGGATGCAGCACAACTGACTTATTACGGACTTCATGCGCTTCAGCACCGGGGGCAGGAAGGAGCCGGCATCGTTACGACGGACGGGGAACAAGTTCATGCAGCGAAAGGACACGGGCTGATCAACGATGTATTTTCCCAGAATCAACTCGAGGAACTGACCGGTCATGCGAGTGTCGGTCACGTCCGTTACGCAACGGCAGGAGACGGCGGCTACGAAAATATCCAGCCGCTTCTCTTCCGTACGCAGACGGAAAGTATGGCGCTTGCCCATAACGGGAATCTTGTGAATGCGCAAGGGCTGAAAAGACAGCTCGAAGCACAGGGGAGTATCCTGCAGACGACGTCGGATACCGAAGTGATCGCTCACCTGATCCAACGGGCCGGGCACATGAACAAAGAAGAAGCGATCTCCCAGGCACTGACGATGATCAAGGGAGCGTACTCGCTTGCTATTCTCACTGAAAAGCGTATGTATGTAGCAATGGATCCGCGTGGCCTCCGTCCTCTATCTATCGGAAAGCTGGGAGATGCGTATATCGTCTCTTCGGAAACCTGCGCCTTCGATGTCATCGGTGCGACCCACGTCCGGGAAGTGAAACCCGGCGAATTGATCATCATCGATGACAACGGCCTTCAGGCTACACGTTTCTCTGAGCCGATCCAGCGTACGCTCTGCTCGATGGAGTACGTGTATTTCTCCCGGCCGGACAGTAACCTTGATGGAAAGAATGTTCATGCTTCCAGAAAGACGATGGGCAAAAAGCTCGCCGAAGAGTCATTCGTCGAAGCGGACGTCGTGACGGGAGTGCCGGATTCAAGCATTTCGGCAGCCATCGGGTATGCCGAAGCTTCGTCCATTCCCTATGAGCTCGGATTGATTAAGAACAGATACGTCGGACGTACTTTTATCCAGCCATCCCAGGAGTTGAGGGAGCAGGGTGTGAAGATGAAGCTGTCCGCCGTCCGCGGAATCGTCGACGGGAAACGGGTCGTTATGGTGGATGACTCCATCGTCCGCGGTACGACGAGCCGGAGGATTGTGACGATGCTGAAGGAAGCGGGAGCGACCGAAGTGCACGTACGTATCGCTTCTCCACCGATCAAGAACCCGTGCTATTACGGCATCGACACGTCGACGTCCGGAGAGCTGATCGCATCGAATAAGTCAATCGAAGAAATACGGGAACAGATCGGAGCGGATTCTCTGTCGTTCCTCAGTACAGACGGGCTGGAAGCGGCCATTCATGACGGAGAGCAATCGCTTGAGCACGGGAGCTGTCAAGCTTGCTTTACCGGTAATTACCCGACGGAAATCTTCCCATCGACGATACCCCCATATGAAAAGGAGTAGGTAGCTATGAGTGAAGCATACAAACAGGCCGGCGTCGACGTCGAAGCCGGTTATGAAGCAGTAGAACGGATGAAGAAACACGTAGCTTCCACCATGCGTCCGGAAGTGATGGGGGGACTCGGTTCTTTCGGAGGACTATTCGATATCAGCGGGATGAGTTATCAGGAACCTGTTCTCGTCACGGGCACGGACGGCGTCGGAACGAAGCTGAAGCTCGCTTTTGAAACCGGGAAGCACGACACGGTCGGCATCGATCTCGTCGCTATGTGCGTGAACGACATCGTAGCACAGGGAGCAGATCCCTTGCTATTCCTCGATTACATTGCATGTGGGAAAAACGATCCTGCCATGATCGAAGCGATCGTGAAGGGGATTTCCGAAGGATGCAAAGCCTCCGGGGCTGCCCTCGTAGGCGGGGAAACGGCAGAAATGCCTGGTATGTATCAGCCTACGGAATATGATCTCGCCGGTTTCACCGTAGGAATGGCGGATAAGCGGAAGTTGATTACCGGAGAGAACGTGCAAGAGGGGGATGTGTTGATCGGTCTTCCTTCCTCCGGCGTCCATTCGAACGGCTTTTCCCTTGTGAGAGCAGTGATGGAGAAGAAGGGACTTTCTCTCGAGGAGACGTATTCTCTGCAGGCTCCGCTCGGAGAGGTACTTATGGCTCCTACGGAGATTTATGTGAAAGACATTCAAGGCTTGAAGAAGGAATTGGACATTCATGGCATCGCTCACATCACCGGTGGCGGATTTTATGAAAATATCCCGCGGATGATGCCGCAGGGACTTGGTGCTAAAATAGACACAGCACGATTCAAGCAACCTGAAATCTTCCCGTTTCTGAAGCAGCACGGGGATTTGTCGGATGAGGATATGTACGGAACGTTCAACATGGGTATCGGTATGGTGGTCGCTGTCTCGGAGAGTGACGCAGAAAAGGCACTGGAGATCGTCGGAAAAGCGGTCAGGATCGGAGAGGTGACCGGAACGGAAGGAGTCGAGTTGATATGACGAACATCGCAGTATTCGCTTCCGGAACCGGATCGAACTTCGACGCACTGGCGGAGGCTATCGATCGGAATGAGGTAGATGCCGAAATTTCTCTTCTCGTCAGCGACAAACCTTCGTCGAAAGTGGTCGATAAAGCGAAAGAACGCGGCATCGAAGTCCTTTCATTCCATCCGGGGGATTTCAACGGCAAGGCCGGGTATGAGCAGGTGATTCTCGGGGCATGCCAGGAGCATAATATCGAATGGATTGTGCTGGCCGGATATATGAGACTCGTCGGAACTACTCTGCTTACGCCGTTTGAGGGACGGATCATCAATATCCACCCGTCACTACTGCCGGCCTTTCCAGGAAAAAATGCCGTCGGACAGGCCTTAGAAGCAGGAGTGAAAGTCACCGGCGTCACCGTTCATCTCGTCGATGAAGGCATGGACACCGGCCCGATTATCGACCAGCAGGCGATCCGTATAGAAGAGGAAGATACAGAGGAAGACGTGCAGCAACGAATCCAACAGGTAGAGCATGTCCTGTACCCCGAAGTGGTAGGGCGGCTCGTGAAAGGAGAGGCGACGAAACATGACAAAGCGGGCATTACTGAGCGTTTCTGATAAACAGGGACTGGAGTCTTTCGCAAGAGAACTCTCTAGCCTTGGGTATGAACTTGTATCCACGGGAGGAACGAAGAAAGCTATCGAAGAGGCCGGCATCGACGTCCGGTCGATTTCTGATGTGACCGAATTCCCGGAAATTATGGATGGACGTGTGAAGACGCTGCATCCTGCAGTACATAGCGGTTTGTTAGCCAAACGTGACAATGAGGATCATAGGAAACAGATGGATGAGCTTGATCTTAAGACGATCGATCTTGTCGCGGTCAATCTGTATCCGTTCAAAGAAACGATTGCGAAATCGGGAGTAACAGAAAAAGAAGCGATTGAAAATATCGATATCGGTGGTCCGACGATGCTGAGGGCGGCAGCGAAGAATTTTGAAGATGTAGCTGTCGTCGTCAATCCATCGGACTACGGCACCGTCATAGAAGGCTTGAAAGAGGGAAACCTCTCCTACGAGACACGCCGGGAGCTCGCGGCGAAAGTCTTCCGTCATACGGCTCACTACGACGCACTGATTGCGGAGTATTTCACAGGCCTTACAGGTGAAGAGAATCCGGAGACAGTGACGAAGACATATGAACACGTGCAAAGTCTGAGATACGGAGAGAACCCGCACCAGTCCGCATCTTTCTATAAAGAAGTAAAAGAAGATAAAGGCTCGCTTGCCTATGCGGAGCAACTCCATGGCAAAGAACTTTCCTACAACAACATCCAGGACGCCAACGCGGCGCTTGAAGTCGTAGCGGAATTCACGAGCCCTGCGGCGGTGGCCGTGAAGCATATGAACCCTTGTGGTGTCGGAAAAGCGGATGCGATCTCCGAAGCTTTTGAGAAAGCTTACGAAGCGGATCCTGTATCGATTTTCGGTGGCATCGTCGCTTTGAACCGGAAAGTGGACAAGGAAACGGCAGAACAGCTCAGCGGTATTTTCCTCGAAATCATCATGGCACCTGAATACGAGGAGGAAGCGTTCGACATCCTTACGAAGAAGAAAAACGTCCGCATCCTGAAAGTGGATCCGTCCCTCGAAGACGCTACGGAACAGAAGCTCGTCAGCGTCCGCGGCGGACTGCTTATCCAGGATAAGGATAAAGGCACGATCGATCAGGTGGAACTCGAGACGGCGACGGACCGAGCTCCATCCGAAGCGGAGCTTGAAGACTTGAAGCTTGCCTGGAGCGTCGTGAAGCACGTGAAATCCAATGCGATCGTCGTAGCGAAAGAAGACCGGACCCTCGGCGTAGGTGCCGGACAGATGAACCGCGTCGGCGCAGCCGGTATCGCTTTTGAACAGGCCGGAGACAAGGCGCAGGGTGCTGTAATGGCATCCGATGCGTTCTTCCCGATGCCGGACACGGTAGAGGCTGCAGCTGAAGCCGGAATCAAAGCGATCATCCAGCCCGGAGGCTCGAAGCGCGATCAGGATTCCATCGATGCGTGTAACGAACATGGCATCGCGATGGTATTTACGAAGATGCGTCACTTCAAACACTAAAGGAGGATTCTATGAACGTTCTCATTATCGGCAGCGGGGGACGGGAGCACAGCCTCGTCCAGAAATTGAACCAACACCATCATGACGTACACGTCGCACCCGGCAACGACGGGATGGAAGAAGCGGTCGTCGTGGACATACCGGAGACAGAGTTCGAACGTCTCGCCCTTTATGCGAAGGAACAGCAGATCGATTGGACCATCATCGGACCGGAGAATCCTTTATCCGGAGGCATCGTCGATGTTTTTCGGGAAAAGGGACTGAAAGTGTTCGGTCCGGACGAAGCGGCTGCGCGCATCGAAGGCAGTAAACGATTCGCCAAGCGGTTGATGAAAGAATACGAGATTCCGACTGCCGATTATGAAGCGTTCACAGATGTAGAGGAAGCTCATGCGTTCATCGATGAAAAAGGAGCGCCTATTGTCGTGAAAGCGGACGGTCTTGCTGCGGGGAAAGGCGTCGTCGTCGCCGCTACAGTGGAAGAAGCGAAGACCGCGGTTTCGGGCATGCTCGAAGGCAATCGCTTCGGCTCAGCCGGCCATGAAGTCGTGATCGAAGAGTTTCTCGACGGAAAAGAATTCTCGCTCATGGCATTTGTGGACGGGGAGCATGTCTATCCGATGATGCCGGCCCGTGATCACAAGCGCGCTTTCGACGGGGACAAAGGGCCGAACACAGGCGGCATGGGAGCCTTTGCCCCTGTCCCTGATTTGGCAGAGGAAAAAGTGCGTTTCGCTGTGGATGAGATTCTCTTTCCAGTGGCGAAAGCGATGCAGGAAGAGGGTCGACCGTTCCAGGGCATCCTATATGCCGGTCTGATTGAAACGAAGCGGGGCGTGGAGGTCATCGAATTCAACGCGCGCTTCGGCGATCCCGAGACGCAGGTCGTCCTGCCGCTCCTCAAGAATGATCTCATCCAGGTCATCGAAGATCTCACCAATGACCGGGACCCTCACCTTCAGTGGAAAGACGAAGCATGTGTCGGAGTAGTCCTTGCTTCTTCCGGCTATCCGGGTTCCTATGAAAAAGGCAACTTGCTGCCTGCTCACCGTGCTACGTCCGGCTTCTTTGCGTATGCCGGGGTGAAAAAGGTGGACGGTGCTTTTACCGGGAATGGAGGTCGCGTGCTGATGGCCGGAGCGACGGGTGCCTCCCATGAAGAAGCGAGGCGAACCGTTTACCAGGAGCTCAAGCCTTTTGCAGGGAGTACCGATTTCTTCTTCAGAACCGATATTGCAAAAGATATATGAAAAACAAGTCACCTTGAATCCTTTGGGGATTCCGGGTGGCTTGTTTTGTTTTCAGGCTCTTTGCGCGCCACTCAAGCCAGGGATTCACGCGTGAGTGTCGCTGTAATTGCATACGGCGACGTTCAGTAAGCCGGCCCTTCGGTGAGTGGGAGGCAAAGGGATTCGCGGGACACTCAGCGCAGCAGAGTCCTTCTGAACGTCGCCCAAGACATTGGAATGCCTGTCCTTCCCCGCAGGCGGGGAAGGAGTATAAGAAAGACCTGTCGTTCTGGCTTAGGGTCTTCATTGCGCCCCATTCAAGCCAGGGAGTCACGTGTGAGTGTCGCTGTAATCGCATACGGCGACGTTCAGGAAGCCGGCCCTTCGGTGAGTGGGAGGCAAAGGGATTTGCGGGACACTCAGCACAGCAGAGTCCTTCTGAACGTCGCCCAAGACATTCGAATGCCTGTCCTTCCCCGCAGGCGGGGAAGGAGTATAAGAAAGATCCTGTCGTTCTGGCTTAGGGTCTTCATTGCGCCCCATTCAAGCCAGGGAGTCACGTGTGAGTGTCGCTGTAATTGCATACGGCGACGTTCAGGAAGCCGGCCCTTCGGTGAGTGGGAGGCAAAAGGGATTTGCGGGACACTCAGCGCAGCAGAGTCCTTCTGAACGTCGCCCAAGGGTCATCAGACTACGGAAAAACTTAAACCGAAGTCCCCTCATCTTTAATTTGTTTATACGCATCGGTCATAGGACAATACTGAGTAATGCCTTCCGCAACCTTCATCGACCCGAGCAGAACGAACAGGAAGGAAGGCTCTTTCTCTTGTCGTGCAGCGTACGTAAGCATAGTGAGACCGGCAGTAATACGAGCTAGTGAATTCCAGGTACCTATATTTTTCAATGTTTCGTCACCTTTCTTTTCGTAAATGTGTAGAAGTGTGTGTTATCATGAAAAAAATAACAGGGGGCGATGGTAAATGAACGAACAACGTTTCCGCTGGAGAAATAAACAATTACGCGACCATGCGGATGTCATAGATGGAAAGATTGCACCAAGCAAAGTGCTTAAACATATAACGTATCTGAATGTCTTTCTTAAACAATGGATGACAGGGAACATTTGGATACAGGACGATCGAATCGTGTACGTGGGTCCGGAGATGCCCGAGAACCTGTATGGTACGGAAATCGTAGAAGGAAAAGGAGAATATGCTGTTCCTGGATACATTGAACCTCATGCCCATCCGTTTCAGTTATATAATCCCCAATCGTTTGCGGAGTATGCATCCTGGGGCGGAACGACCACGATTATCAACGATAATTTGATGTGGTTATTTTTAACGGAGAAAAAGAAAGCGTTTTCTTTACTTGAAGAATTCATGAAGCTTCCGGTCTCCATGTTCTGGTGGGGACGGTTCGATGCCCAGACGTCACTCCGGGATGAGAAGCAGCGAGAGCTTGAAAAGCAGTTGCCGGAATGGTTCACGCATGATGCAGTGATCCAGGGAGGAGAACTGACGGCGTGGCCGGAAGTCCTTCATGAAAAGGATGACCAGATTCTGCACTGGATGCAGGAAGTAAGGAAGGCGAGAAAGCGTGTCGAGGGTCACCTTCCAGGAGCCTCTGAGAACACGCTGACGAAGATGAAGCTGCTCGGTCTCGACGGGGATCATGAGGGAATGACAGCCGAAGAAGTCATGAAGCGGGTGGAACTCGGATATCAGACGGGTGTCCGTCATTCTTCGATCAGACCGGATCTTCCGAATATCATGAAAGGGCTCGTCGAGCAGGACTTCCAGGCTTACGACCGCCTGATGTACACGACGGATGGCTCTACGCCCGGTTTCTACAAAGACGGAGTCATCGATTCCTGTATAGAGATCGCTCTCGAAGCCGGTGTTCCGGAAATCGAAGCGTACCTGATGGCATCGAGATACCCGGCTCAACACTTCTGGATCGGAGAACGACTCGGGGCGATTGCGCCTGGTCATATCGCGCACATCAACCTGTTAGAGGATAAAAGGAAACCGACGCCTCATTCTGTGATCGCCAAAGGAGAATGGGTGAAGAAGAATTATGAAGATGTCCGTTCAGAAGTGAACATAGACTGGAACGGAGCCGGTATCAAGCCTCTTGAACTGGACTGGTCGCTTGATGCAGAGGAGCTTCAGTTCTCGATGCCGGTCGGAATGGACATGGTGAACGATGTGATCATGAAACCGTATGCCGTAGAAACGAATACGACCGTCGATCAGCTACCGGAAGAAACGAATGAAGCATTTCTTACCCTCGTGGACCGCGAAGGCACGTGGAAAGTGAACACCCTTCTCAGAGGCTTCACAACGAGCCTGGGTGCTTTGTGCAGCTCGTTTTCTTCGACGGGGGATATCATTCTTCTCGGAAAGAAGAAGGAAGATATGCTTCAGGCATTTAACCGTATGAAGGAAATAGGCGGTGGAATCGTGCTCGTACATGAAGGTGAGATCATCTTCGAGATTCCGCTTGCTCATGGAGGCATGATGTCTGAGGAGCCGCTGAATAAGTTGATGGAAAAAGAATCGGTGCTTAAGAAAAAGCTCTGTGAGCACGGGTATTGCTTCGGGGACCCCGTCTATACGCTTCTCTTCTTATCATCGACGCATCTGCCTTACGTACGGGTTACGCCACTGGGATTGATGGAAGTGAAAAATAAAGAGGTACTCTTTCCTGCAATAATGCGTTAAAATAGTGAAAAGAGCTCTATATTTTATAGGAGGGACTACTGGTAATGCAGATAGATAAACTAAGAGGGAAGACGCTGGATCAATTATTCGAGGCGATTCTGTCCCTGCAGGATGTAGAAGAGTGCTATCGATTTTTCGACGATTTGGCTACGATGAACGAAGTCCAATCTCTGGCTCAGCGCCTGGAAGTGGCTCGGATGCTGGAGGAAGGGCATACGTACCAGAAGATCGAAGCGGATACCGGAGCTTCCACGGCGACGATTTCCAGAGTGAAACGTGCCCTGAATTACGGAAACGATATGTACACGGAAGTGCTCGACCGGGTACAAAGCTATAAAATGGATTGAGAGAGAAAGCGCCTCGGGTTTCTGGGGCGCTTTTTTTCATGGAAAAGGATAAGAGCAGACCGTACACGGGAAAGAGGATAAAAGGTACTTATGTCAGACCCCCGGGAAAGCATAGCTGGAGGTTTGTTTTTTTGGTATAATAATATAATGGATTAAAGAGGTGGAATGAATGAAACAATGGAAGCATGCATTTAAGCTCGATCCCAATAAATACTTATCGGAAGAGGGGATCCGCGCCGTCTGTGAATCGGGGACGGACGCTGTCATCGTCGGCGGTTCGGACGGGGTCACCTTTGATAACGTGTGGGAGCTTTTCGAAAAAATAGAACCTTATGATGTACCTCTCGTGCTGGAGGTTTCTGATATGGAAGCGGTCGTTCCGGGCTTCGATTATTACTTCGTACCTTCTGTTCTGAACAGCAAAGATAAGACGTGGGTGCTCGATATGCAGCATCAGGCGATGAAGACGTACGGGGATATGGTCGAAGAACAGTTGATCGTATCGGAAGGCTATTGCATCGTGAACGAAGAAGCGAAAGCTTTCCAGAAAACGAACTGTTTTCCGGTGACGGAAGAAGATATTCTTGCCTATGCCCGTCTGGTGGAGCATCTCTTTCCGCTGCCGATTTTTTATCTCGAGTACAGCGGCAAGATGGGAGACGAAGCACTGATCCGGAAGGTGTCCGAGGAATTGTCACGGACACAGTTCTTCTACGGCGGGGGCATCCAGTCGAAAGAAGAAGCGGAAGCCCTCGAAGGATTCGTGGATACGATGGTAGTCGGTAACATTATTTATGAGGACCTGGAAACGGCGCTTCAGACCGTTCCGGGTTCGAAGAAAGGATGATAGGTCTATGACGCAGTCGACACATGCGTTGTTGAAAGGAATGAACGAACCGCAGCAGAAAGCGGTAGCACATACGGAAGGACCGCTTCTCGTCATGGCGGGAGCCGGGAGTGGGAAGACGCGTGTTCTTACGCACCGCATCGCATATCTGATTCAGGAAAAAGGGGTGAACCCCTGGAACATCCTTGCGATCACTTTCACGAACAAAGCGGCCCGTGAAATGAAAGAGAGGGTCCACGTTCTCGTTGGACCGGAAGCGGAGAGTATCTGGATGTCTACGTTCCACTCCATGTGTGTGCGGATCCTGAGAAGGGATATCGACCGTATCGGCATGGACCGGAACTTCTCGATTCTGGATTCGAGTGATCAGCTGACAGTCATCAAGCAGGTGGTGAAGGATCTGGAACTTGACCCTAAGAACTGGAATCCACGCGCTATGCTCGGAGCGATCAGTAACGCGAAGAACGAACTGCTATCGCCGGAAGAATTCGAGAAGAATGCGGCAGGTTACCGTGAGGAACAGGTGGCTGCAATCTACAAAGGCTATCAGAAGAAGTTATCGAAGAACCAGTCGCTCGACTTCGACGATCTGATCATGAAAACACTGGTGCTGTTCGAGCAGATGCCGGAAGTGCTCGAATATTACCAGCGTCGGTTCCAGTACATCCACGTCGATGAGTACCAGGATACGAACCATGCGCAGTACCTGCTCGTGCAGAAGCTGGCGAACAAATTCAAGAATCTGTGCGTCGTCGGCGACTCCGATCAGTCGATCTACCGCTGGCGCGGAGCGGATATTACGAATATCCTATCGTTCGAGGAAGACTATCCGGATGCGACGACGATTCTCCTCGAACAGAACTACCGCTCGACAGAAGTCATTCTCGATGCAGCGAACAGCGTCATCGATAACAACAGCGGACGGAAGCCGAAGCGGTTGTGGACGGATAACTACGGCGGCGAGAAGATCCATTACCACGAAGCGGGCACCGAGCGGGAAGAGAGTTTCTTCATCGCGGATAAAATCGAATCCCTCGTAAACAACGGGGACTTCGGATATGATGATGTCGCTATTTTGTACCGGACGAATGCCCAGTCCCGTACGGTCGAGGAAACATTCATGAAGGCGAACATCCCGTACCAGATGATCGGCGGTACGAAGTTCTACGACCGCAGAGAAATCAAGGACCTGCTTGCATACCTCAGACTGATTTCCAATCCGAATGACGACCTGAGTTTCGAACGCGTCGTCAATGAACCGAAACGCGGCATCGGGAAAACGAGCGTGGAGAAGATGCAGGCTTACGCTGCAGCGAATGATATCTCCCTTTTCGATACGGCAGCGGAAATCGACTTCGTCGGGGTGAGTACCAAGGCGGCGAAAGCGATCATGAACTTCCGGACGATGATCGACAACTGGACAAAGCAGCAGGAATTCCTTTCTGCTACGGACCTCGTCGAAGAAGTGCTTCAGACGACCGGCTACGAGGAGATGCTCCGGAATGATAAGACGCTTGAAGCCCAGTCACGCCTCGAGAACATCGAGGAATTCAAGTCGGTGACGATGAACTTCGAGCAGGAAAGTGAGGACAAGACGCTTGTCGCTTTCCTTACAGATCTTGCGCTTGTAGCGGATATCGATAAAGTGGACGAAGAACAGAATGACAAAGCCGTAACGATGATGACGCTACACTCCGCCAAAGGGCTTGAATTCCCGGTCGTCTTCCTCATCGGGCTGGAGGAGAACATTTTCCCTCACAGCCGTTCCATCATGGATGAAGAGGAGATGGAGGAAGAACGGCGCCTTGCGTACGTAGGGATTACGAGAGCGGAGAAGAAACTGTTTATGACGAATGCAAAAATGCGTACACTATTCGGAAAGACGAATATGAACCCGGTGAGCCGCTTCATCGGTGAAATTCCGGATGACTTCCTGGAAGGGAAAGCGGAAGCAGAACCGTTTCCTTTTCAGAAGAAGAAGCAGGCGATCGAACCGGACCGCCCTGTTCAGAAACGGAGAGCGAAGAAGACGACCGGCGCTTCTGGTGCAGAGAGTGAATCCTGGAAACCGGGAGACAAAGCTGTCCATAAGAAATGGGGCGAAGGAACCGTCGTGAAAGTACAGGGAGAAGGGAAGGACATGGAACTCGACATCGCCTTCCCGGCCCCTGAAGGTGTGAAGCGTGTATTGGCACGATTTGCGCCGATCACAAAGGCGTAAAGAGGTGACGACGATTGGATAAAGAACAAGCGAACCAGCGTCATGATGAGCTGAAGAAGCTGCTCGAGAAATACAGCTATGAATATTATGTACTCGATAAACCCACCGTTCCGGATTCGGAATACGACGAGAAGCTCAGGGAACTGATAAATATCGAAGAGGAGCATCCGGAGCTTGTGACGCCGGACTCTCCTACTCAGCGCGTAGGTGCAGAACCTCTCGATCAGTTCGAAAAAGTGCAGCACGAAATCCCGATGCTCAGTCTCGGCAACGCGTTCAACGAGCAGGAACTGAGAGACTTCGACCGGCGGGTCCGGGAAGGCGCGGACGGGGACATCTCGTACGTATGCGAATTGAAAATCGACGGACTCGCGGTATCCCTTCTTTATGAAGACGGTATTCTCGTGCGTGGAGCTACACGCGGAGACGGTACGGTCGGAGAAGACATCACGAGCAACCTGCGTACCATCCGCAGTATCCCCCTCCGGCTGACGCATCCGGAAACGATCGAAGTCCGGGGAGAGGCGTTCATGCCGAAGAAATCATTCAATGCGCTCAACGAAGAGAAAGAGAAGAAAGAAGAAGCTCCGTTCGCCAATCCGAGAAACGCAGCGGCGGGGTCGCTTCGTCAGCTCGACCCGAAGATCGCCGCCAGCCGGAATCTGGATATCTTCCTGTATGGTGTCGGCCTGTGGGAAGATGAATGGAAAGAAACGCATAGTGACCGTCTCGACTATCTGGAAGAACTGGGGCTCAAAACGAACCCGGAATGGCGCCGCCTGAAGGATATCGAAGAAGTGATCGATTACGTGACGAGCTGGGTAGACCGCCGTCAGGACCTCGATTACGAAATCGACGGCATCGTCGTTAAAGTCGATCAGCTGGATCAGCAGGAAACCCTCGGCTTCACGGCGAAAAGCCCGCGGTGGGCAACGGCATATAAGTTTCCGGCTGAAGAGGTAGTGACAAAGCTGAGAGACATCCACCTCACTGTCGGACGAACCGGTGTCGTCACGCCGACAGCGATTCTGGACCCTGTCCGTGTGGCGGGAACGACGGTCCAGCGTGCGTCGCTGCACAATGAAGACCTGATCAAAGAACGCGACATCCGTATCGGAGACACCGTGGTCATTAAAAAAGCCGGAGACATCATCCCGGAAGTGCTACGTGTCGTCGAAGATGAGCGCTCCGGAGGCGAGGAGCCGTTCTCCATGCCGGAGACGTGCCCGGAATGTGGCAGTGACCTCGTCCGTCTCGAGGAAGAGGTAGCGCTACGCTGCATCAACCCGAACTGTCCGGCTCAGCTGAGAGAAGCACTGATCCACTTCGTTTCGAGAAACGCGATGGATATCGAAGGACTCGGGGAGAAAGTGATTGCCCACCTTTTCCATGAAGAGCTGATCCACAATATTGCCGACTTGTATAAACTGAAGAAGGAAGACCTGCTGGAGCTCGATCGTATGGGAGAGAAGTCCGTGAACAACCTTCTTACAGCAATCGAACAGTCGAAAGAGAACTCGATGGAGAAATTGCTCTTCGGCCTGGGGGTACGCTACGTCGGAACGAAAGCGGCCAAAACGCTATCCGAGCATTTCGGAGACATGGACCGCCTGCAGAAAGCTTCGGCGGAGGAACTCGAAGCCATTCCTGAAATCGGAGAGAAGATGGCGGACTCCATCCACCGGTATTTCCAGCGGGAAGAAGTCACCCGGCTTCTATCGGAACTATCGGACCTCGGTCTGAATATGGAGTACAAAGGCATGAAGAAATCCGAACAGGCATCGGATTCCTTATTTTCCGGAAAAACGATCGTACTTACCGGGAAAATGGAGATCTATTCCCGGTCTGAAGCCAAGAAGCACGTGGAAGCCCTTGGCGGGAAAGTGACCGGCAGCGTCAGCAAAAACACGGACCTCCTGATCGCCGGAGCAGAAGCCGGCTCGAAGTATACGAAAGCCGAAGAGCTCGGCGTGGAGATATGGAATGAACAACAGTTTGCGGAAGCCTTACAGGAGTAGGAGTGACACAATGAAAAAATGGTTGGCGTTTACAGGAGTGATGCTCGTTCTGATGACGGCCTGCACGCCTGTGTATGAGCGTACCGATGAAGTGGTCCGGGAGACGACGGATGAAACCAATCAGGATACAGCGATCATCCCTAGCTTCAGCGGATCCGGAACGGATTACAGGGTGATTTTGACGGAAGATGCTCCGAAGACTTCTGCCAGTCGCGGGGTAACGACGAACCAGATGAATAATCGCATGGATATCGCTGAATTCGAAAACGGACTGAAGCGTCACTCGAAAGAATATTTCCCGGCGGACGAATATTTCTTCCAGCAGGGACAGTTTCTGACGAGCGGGGTTCTTTACGAGTGGCTCAGCCGTTCGTCTGAATCGAACGAAGAAGGCCTGAACCCGGAATTGGATGAAGAAGCGGCGACCGAGGAAGACTTTCGGAACGCCCCGCGATATATTTCCAATATCGTGGAACAGGATTACCTCGTACGGAACGGAGAGGACGTTGTGGAAACGAGAGGGATCACCATCGGTATCGCGCTTCGTTCTGAATATAATTTCACGGTGGATAACCGGGAAATGACGGAGAATCACACGACGAAGGAGCTTCTTCAAAAAGGGAAGCAATACGCAGAAACGATTCTGAACCGTCTCCGCGAAATGGAAGAGGTCCCTGATGTACCGATCATGTTTGCACTTTACGAAGAAGAAAGAAATGAGTCCCAGGTACCGGGGAACTTCATCGCGAAATCCTATGCGGAAGGGAACACCCTCGGAAACTTTGAAAGAGTGAAAGAGGACTATGTACTATTCCCGTCGGAAGAAGCGACAGAGAATCATTTCGATGACGCTCAAGTCTTCTCTGAGTTCCGCACGAAAATCTCCGATTACTTCCCCGATTTCGTGGGAGTGATCGGTCAGGGATTCTATGTGAATGACGAACTGAGGAACATCAAGATGGAAATCCCGGTAGAGTTCAATTCCCAGGCGGAAATCGACGGCTTCACCCAATACGTACACAGCCTGGTCAGAGAAATGTTCTCCGACCACTACGGCGTAGAAGTACGGATCCACAGCCTCAACCGCCAGGAAAGCCTGATTGTAAGAGAACGAGGGGAAGAAGAACCTTACGTTTATGTTTATGATTAAATAGAAAAGCGGCAGTTTCCGTTTAGAAATACTGGCATAAGTGGGCCGGTCAGATGAAAGGCGCTCTAACCTTTCTCTGATCCGGGTTGCTTATGGCTCGGGTTTCTGGGTGATGCAGCTAGATCGAATAAAAGCGGAGAAGCCCGTTCAGAAGAGGAACCCCCTCACTCTGAGCGGGTTTTTTTCGTTTGATGGACACTCATGGTGAAAGAAGCGCCTGAGTGTCCCGCAAAACAGGTTCCCACCCACTCAAAACCATTGGTAGCTTCCGAGTGGGGCTATTTCCCCATAGAGAGACGCTGATGAGACATATTCCATCGCGGATGGGGTGGAAAAGGGGATTCTTCCTGACCTTCTTGCTATGACGCATCTTTGATCCGAAAGTAAGGGGTAAAGAGTCATTGTGACAAATCAGTGAAACTTTTTTTTATTCTTTATAGTGAATAGATATCACGAAATTTTCGCTATATACGAATTATTTGAATAGGATATGAATAAAAATACATGTGAAAATAGTTGTCAGAAACTTTGTAATGTTCGTAACAATATTGTATGATATAGTTGCACCTGTGTTCTATATCAATTCTTTTGCCGCTCGGGAGCGGAGAAGGATTCTACGGCATTCGTCAGGATTCGCTCCTCTCCAGAAATGTTTCATTGATTTTTACATGAAAGCATAAAACGAGTAGGGAAAGAGAAGTGTATAGTAGGTGCATATTTCATTCATTGGAGGTGGAAAGATTGTTAGATGTGCTTTTAACAGCTTCATCCCACAGTCTGTCAGGAGCAACGTGGTTTTGGATGTTTGTTCCGATGCCAATCCTGATTATCTTATCAATTATCACTTTATTCACAGAGAGGAGTAATTAACTGACATGGGTACAACGACGTTAATAACGTTCATTGTTTATTTGATCGGTATGCTCGGTATCGGGGTAGCAGCATACCGCCTAACCAGTAATTTATCCGATTATGTATTAGGAGGACGCCGTCTCGGCCCGGGAGTCGCTGCACTTAGTGCCGGAGCTTCCGATATGAGTAGTTGGTTATTGCTCGGTCTTCCTGGTGCGATTTATGCCGGTGGTTTCGGAGGAGCATGGATCGGGGTAGGTCTCGCTGTCGGTGCTTACCTGAACTGGCAATTTGTAGCACGCCGTCTTCGTAATTACACGGAAGTGGCGAATGATTCCATCACGATTCCGGACTATCTGGAGAACCGTTTTCATGACAAATCACGCGTGCTGCGCGTAGTATCCGCAATAGTAATTCTTTTATTCTTTACCTTCTATACCTCCTCAGGAATGGTCGGAGGCGCAAAGCTATTTGAATCCTCGTTCGACCTAAGTTACTCTACAGCACTTTGGATCGGTGCGATTGTAACGATTTCCTATACGTTCCTCGGCGGGTTCCTGGCCGTAAGCTGGACAGACTTTGTTCAGGGTATTCTAATGTTCCTTGCTCTGATTGCTGTTCCTGTAGTAGCGGTAAGTGAACTTGGTGGTTGGAACTCAGCTGTAGATGCAGTCGGAAACATCGACCCATCCTACTTGAACATGGTTCAGGGAGTAGGAGTGATCTCGATCATATCCTCGCTCGCCTGGGGTCTAGGTTATTTTGGTCAGCCACATATCCTTGTCCGTTTTATGGCGCTTCGTTCTGCGAAGGATGTACCGAAAGCCCGTTTCATCGGTATGGGCTGGATGATCGTCGGTCTGTACGGCGCGATTTTTACAGGTCTTTTCGGTCTTGCATACATTAACGCTGCGGACACAGCTACGCTTGATTCCATCGGTGCCGTTGTAAATACGACAGATGGTGGCATGCAGATGCTGGCAGATGGAGAGAAGATCTTCATCTCCTTGTCTCAGATTCTGTTCCACCCGATCATCGCGGGTATCTTGCTGGCAGCGATCCTGTCTGCAATCATGAGTACGATCGACTCCCAGCTTCTTGTATCTTCTTCTGCACTGGCAGAGGACTTCTACAAAGCGATTTTCCGTCGTAATGCTTCGGAGAAAGAATTGGTATGGGTCGGCCGTTTCGCAGTGGCAGGCATCGCCCTGATCGCTGTTCTGATCGCACAGAACCCGGAAAGCTCCGTGCTTGAACTTGTATCCTATGCATGGGCAGGGTTCGGTGCAGCATTCGGTCCGATCATGATCCTTTCCCTTTTCTGGAGAGGCGTTACAACTGCAGGTGCCGTTGCCGGTCTTGTATCCGGTGCCGTGACGGTTGTTATCTGGGGAGACTTCCTCTCCGGCGGAATTTTCGACCTGTATGAAATCGTTCCTGGTTTCATCATCAGTACGATTCTGATTGTCGTGTTCAGTATGTTCGGCAAACCTTCTCCGGAAGTGAAAGCTGAATTTGAAGCGGCAGCTAAAAAATAATAACTTATACGAAAGCATCCTCTTCCTTTTTGGGAGAGGATGTTTTTTTTGTGGGTTCATTTTGGCGGGTTATGGTACATTCGTGGCTCTGATTCTTGGGTGAGTGGTTCGTTTTTGCTGGATTGCGCCGTTCGCGCGTCTGTTTTAGGTAGTGAGTGGTGCCTTTCTGAATTTGCGGTACACTCGGAAGAGGTTCTCTTCTAGTGAACGGTGCAAAATGATTATAATGCCCTTGCTTCCCTGCCCGGAGAGCGGGGCAGGGAAGGGCTTAGGGAAAGAGTCGTTGGTTGCCACACACTCGTGATCTCTTTCTGATCTTGAGTGTCGCGCTAATTTCGTACGTGGACACTCAGGGCGTCGATTGTTTCTGAGTGGGTGGCTGTGTAGTTTGCGGGACACTCGAGCGGCTTTTTCTTTCGTGAACGTCGCGCAAAGTGCTGCGGGGTCCTTCCGCTTTTCCGTTCGTGATCCAGCTGCAGCGTCCAGAAATTCGTGCCATAAGCAGACCGGATCAGAAAAAGGAAAGAGCACCTTTGTCAGACCGGTCTGCTTTTGCCAGTATTTCTAAGCGGACGCTTCCGCTCTCCACGGGTTTTATGCTATGATGGACTTTGTGTGGTACGTACATTAAATGTTTGATATGATAAATAAATATGCTAATTCATAGAGGAGGAACGGTTATGTCCAGAATCAGTGAAGATCAGGTAAAACACGTGGCGAATCTGGCACGCCTTTCTATTACAGAAGAGGAAGCGCAGACCTTCACGAAGCAGCTCGACGATATCATTACATATGCCGAGCAGTTGAATGAACTTGACACGGAAGGTGTGGAGCCGACGACCCACGTCCTTGACTTGAAGAATGTCATGAGAAAAGACGAACCTAAGAACTGGATCAAAAAAGAAGACGCACTGAAGAACGCTCCCGAGCAGCAGGACGGTCAGTTCAAAGTGCCATCAATCTTGGAATAGGAGGGACCGCCCGTGTCTTTGTTTGAACACTCGTTAAAAGAACTCACCCAAAAGCTGAATGACAAAGAAATCACCGTCACCGACCTTGTAGAAGAATCCTACGCCCGCATCAAAGAAGTGGACGGGGAAGTCCAGGCTTTCCTTACCCTTAATGAAGAAGGTGCGCGCACGCAGGCGAAAGAGCTTGAAGCTAACGCGGATGCCGAGGCAAAACTCTTCGGCCTGCCGATCGGTATCAAAGACAACATCGTGACGAAAGGCCTTCGTACGACAGCAGCGAGTCAGCTCCTCAGCAATCTCGAGGACCCGCTTTATGATGCGACAGTCGTTCAGAAGCTCCAGAACGAAAAAGCAGTCACAATCGGTAAAATCAACATGGACGAGTTCGCGATGGGCTCCTCCAACGAGAACTCCAGCTTCCAGGCGACACGTAACCCGTGGAACACGGATCACGTACCAGGTGGCTCCAGTGGTGGTTCTGCAGCGGCTGTAGCAGCAGGCGAAGTACCATTCTCTCTTGGTACCGATACTGGTGGCTCCATCCGCCAGCCGGCTTCCTACTGCGGTGTTGTAGGGTTGAAACCTACATATGGCCGTGTATCCCGTTTCGGTCTTATCGCTTTCGCTTCCTCTCTGGACCAGATCGGACCTCTTACGAAAAGCGTCGAAGACAACGCCTATGTCCTCGAGACAATCGCCGGTCACGACAAGATGGATTCGACTTCTGCCAATGTAGAAGTTCCTTCCTATACAGATGCCCTCACAGGAGATGTGAGCGATCTGAAAATCGCCGTGCCGAAAGAGTATTTCGCGGAAGGTGTCGACGAAGAAGTGAAGGCCTCTGTACGCGCAGCTCTTAAGAAGTACGAAGAACTCGGAGCTACATGGGAAGAAGTATCCCTGCCTCACTCCAAGTACGCGCTATCTACGTATTACCTGATTTCGTCATCCGAAGCATCCGCCAACCTTGCCCGTTTCGACGGCGTGCGTTACGGACGTCGCGCGGACAACGCGGAGACGATGATCGATATGTTCAAGCAATCCCGTTCCGAAGGGTTCGGTGACGAAGTGAAACGCCGTATCATGCTTGGAACGTTCGCCCTCAGTTCCGGGTATTACGATGCTTATTATAAAAAAGCCCAGCAGGTCCGTACGCTGATCAAGAACGATTTCGATAAAATCTTCGAAGATTATGATGTTGTTATCGGTCCTACAGCTCCGACACCTGCCTTCAAAGTGGGAGAACAGATGGACAACCCGCTGACGATGTACGCGAACGATATCCTGACCATCCCTGTAAACCTTGCAGGTGTACCGGGAATCTCTGTACCATGCGGCTTTGCAGAAAACGGTCTGCCGATCGGACTTCAAATCATCGGGAAACACTTCGATGAGTCCACCGTTTACCGTGCGGCTCACGCCTTCGAACAGGCGACCGATCACCATAAGAAACGTCCTCAGTTGGGAGGGAACGCATAATGAATTTCGAAACAGTCATCGGACTTGAAGTCCACGTCGAATTGAAAACAAAGTCGAAGATCTTCAGCCCGTCTCCGAACATGTTCGGGGATGAACCGAACTCGAACGTCAACCCGATCGACCTCGGGTACCCGGGCGTTCTTCCCGTGCTGAACGAAGAAGCGGTCAACTATTCCATGAAAGCGGCGCTCGCGTTGAACTGTGATATCGCGAGCCATACGAAGTTCGACCGTAAGAACTATTTCTATCCGGACAACCCGAAAGCGTACCAGATTTCCCAGTTCGACCAGCCGATCGGGGAAAATGGCTACATCGACATCGAAGTGGACGGGGAGACGAAGCGTATCGGCATCACCCGTCTCCACATGGAAGAAGATGCAGGGAAACTGACGCACAAAGATGACGGCTATTCCCTCGTCGACTACAACCGCCAGGGGACTCCTCTTGTTGAGATTGTATCCGAGCCGGACATCCGTACGCCGAAAGAAGCATATGCTTACCTTGAAGCGCTGAAAAATATCATCCAGTACACGGAAGTATCCGACTGTAAGATGGAAGAAGGCTCGCTCCGTTGTGACGCCAACCTTTCCATCCGCCCGGTAGGACAGGAAGAATTCGGAGTGAAGACGGAACTGAAGAACCTCAACTCCTTCTCCTTCGTCCAAAAAGGTCTCGAGTATGAAGAGAAGCGTCAGGAAGAAGTACTCAAAGAAGGCGGCGAAATCCTTCAGGAAACGCGTCGTTTCGATGAGAAGACGAAAGAAACGGTTCTCATGCGTGTCAAAGAAGGCTCCGACGATTACCGTTACTTCCCGGAACCGGACCTCGTTCCCCTTCACATCGATGAAGCGTGGAAAGAGCGCATCAAAGCGGATATCCCAGAATTGCCGGCTGCCCGTAAGAAGCGCTACATCGAAGAACTCGGTCTGCCGGAATATGATGCAGGCGTTCTCACGAGCAACAAGGACCTGTCCGACTTCTTCGAGGAAACGATCAATCAGGGCGGCGATATCAAACAAGCGTCCAACTTGCTCATGGGTGACATTTCCGCCTACATGAACAAGAACCAGAAAGAGATCGGCGACCTTGCGCTGACACCGGATGCGCTTGCGAAGCTTACCAAGCTGCTTGAAGAAGAGACAATTTCTTCGAAAATCGCGAAGAAGATTCTCCCGGATCTTGTAGAAAAAGGTGGAGACCCTGAGAAAATCGTCAAAGATCGTGGTCTCGTCCAGATTTCCGATGAAGGACAGCTACGTGAAATCGTGACGAATATCCTCGATCAGAACGAGCAGTCTATTACGGACTACAAAAACGGAAAAGATAAAGCGATCGGCTTCCTCGTCGGCCAGATCATGAAAGAAACCAAAGGACAGGCCAATCCGAAAATGGTCAACGAACTGTTAATCGAAGAGATCAATAAGCGATAAACATGAGGAAGCACGCAGGTCTTGCGTGCTTTTCTCTCTGAAAATGAGTTATTATAATTACAGAGAGAATCTTAAATGTCTAAGCGAACGATAGGATGGAGGGGATCCTGATGCAACGGGCCCGAATCATTTACAACCCGACCTCTGGAAGAGAATTGATAAGGAAGATGCTGCCGGACATCCTGCAGCGTTTTGAAAAAGCGGGATACGAAACCTCGACGCACGCAACGACTTGTGCCGGGGACGCGACGGAAGCGGCCAAAATCGCTTCTGAGCGTAAATTCGATGTCGTCGTCGCTGCCGGCGGGGACGGTACCATTAATGAAGTAGTCGCAGGTCTCGCGGAACAACCGCACCGTCCGAAAGTCGGGATTATTCCGACGGGGACGACCAATGACTTTGCACGTGCGCTTCACATTCCGCGGAACAATATCCATAAAGCCGTCGATATCATTTTGAACCATGAAGCGGCACCGCTTGATATCGGACGAGTGAACAACAAGTATTTCATCAATATCGCCGGTGGCGGAAAAATCACCGAGCTTACGTATGAAGTACCGAGTAAAATGAAGACGATGATCGGTCAACTGGCTTATTACTTGAAGGGAATCGAAATGCTTCCTTCTTTCCGCCCGACCTACGTCGAGATTGAATACGACGGCAAAGTGTACGAAGGGGAGATCATGTTATTTCTCGTGTCGAACACGAACTCTGTCGGAGGACTCGAGAAGCTGGCGCCCGACGCCCGCATGGATGATGGGGTCTTCAACCTGATGATCATCGAGAAGATGAACATCGCTGAATTCGTACGCCTCGCGACGATGGCGATCCAGGGGACGCATCTCGATCATCCGAAATTCCTTCACATGACAGCGAGTCACGTCAAAGTGAAGACCCAAGAGAAAATGCAGTTGAATATCGACGGGGAATACGGAGGACTCCTGCCCGGGGAGTTCATGAACCTGTATCGCCACATCGAATTCTTCATGCCCAAGGAAAAAGAGAAATAAGCTGCTTCTTGAACGGGAGCGGCTTTTTCTGACTCCTTGCCTATAAGTAGCATTACGGCCCGTATCCGTAGTCCTACTTATGCGCATGGAGTCACTTTTATAAAAAAAGGAGAGCTGACCAATGCCGAAACCACAACCGCCCGTACAGAAAAACGAAACGATCACGCTGACATTCGAAGATTTGACCCACGAAGGAAACGGCGTAGGGAAAGTGGATGGCTACCCGCTATTCGTCCCGTACGGCCTCCCCGGCGAAAAAGCCCAGGTGAAAGTCATCAAAGTGAAGAAGAACTTCGGCTTCGGCAAACTCATTGAAGTGGAAGAGGAAAGCGACGACCGTGTAACGCCACCGTGTGACGTCTACTACCAGTGCGGCGGGTGCCAGCTTCAGCATATGAGCTACAGCCGTCAACTTTCGATGAAGAAGGGCCAGGTCGAAAACGTCATGAAGAAAATCGGACACCTGGAACACGTTCCTGTCCATGACCCGATCGGTATGAACGACCCATGGAGATACCGGAACAAAATCCAGATCCCTGTCGGCGAAAAAGAAAACGGGGAGCTCAAGACAGGCTTCTACCAGAAACGCACCCACAACATCATCGACATGGACACGTGCCTCATCCAGGACGAACCGAATGACCGCATGGTGGAAGCGGTGCGCCGCATTGCTACGGAGCTCGGCATCGATGCCTACCATGAAGAGTCCCACCGTGGAGTGCTGCGCCACATCATGGTCCGGACCGGCCAGCAAACAGGAGACATCATGGTCGTACTCGTAACACGTACGAAAAAGCTTCCGCATCAGGACAAACTGATCGAACGGATCACGGAAGCCTACCCGAACGTGAAATCTATCGTCCACAACGTGAACAAGGACAAGACGAACGTCATCCTCGGAAAAGAAACGAACGTCATCTACGGCGACCAGTACATTTACGATACCATCGGCGACATCAAATTCATGATCTCCGCCAAATCGTTCTACCAGGTCAACCCGACCCAGACGAAGGCGCTGTATGACAAAGCGCTGGAATACGCGGATCTGCGCGGAGGAGAAACGGTCATCGATGCGTATTGTGGCATCGGAACCATCTCGCTATTTTTGGCGGAAGCGGCGAAGAAAGTGTACGGCGTGGAAATTGTACCGGATGCAGTAAAAGACGCGAAGAAGAACGCTCGCCTAAATAACATCGACAACGCAGAGTTTTATGTAGGACAAGCGGAAGAAATCATGCCATGGTGGCGCAAGCAAGGGCTTCGCCCGGACGTAATTGTCGTGGATCCACCGAGAAAAGGCTGTGACGAAGCGTTACTTACGTCGATGCTTGAGATGGAACCGGAGCGGATCGTGTATGTTTCCTGTAATCCATCCACCCTCGCCCGTGATCTTCGGATTCTTGAAGATGGAGGATATGAGACACAGGAAGTTCAGCCGGTGGATCAGTTTCCACAGACTAACCATGTAGAGTGTGTTACGTGGTTGGATAAGAAAGAAAGGTAAGTCTTATGTGTATTTAAAAGAGCAGGCATTTGAGTGACAAAGAAGTAGTCCCCTCGGAAGTTAGCATTTTTCGCTCTAACTTCCGAGGGGACTACCTCTTTGTATGAACTGTAACCCCAAAAATGGACAGTTTAATAGAAAGTGCTAAGCTGCTATGAGATGACCTCGGTATTGGGCCGGGGTCATCTTTTTTAAGGACCACTGGTATCGATTGTTATTGTAATACTCCATATAGGCTTCAATTGCTTGTTCGACGTCAGCTAGGGAGGCACAAGCTTTGAAGTCGATACCATCTTTCATATGGCCGAAGAAAGATTCCATCGGTGCGTTATCCCAACAGTTACCACGTCTGGACATCGATTGATCCAAGCCAAGTTCCCTCACTTTCTTCTGAAATTCAGGGTGGGTATAGTGCACACCCTGATCCGAGTGAATTAAACAGTCCGGGTGAGAAATGAAATCTTCTCGTGCCATCAGCTTATCAAGCGTGGTGTATACAAGGTCCATCTGTAAAGATGTTGAAAGGTAATAAGCCAGAATCTCACGGGTCGCTCCATCTTTGATGGCTGAGAGATAAGCTTTCTGCCCCTTCGCATAATAGATGTATGTGATATCCGTCAAGAGGACTCGTTGTGGTTCCTGGTGATCGAAGTGACGCTCCAGTTTGTTCTCGCACGTTTGATGTTCCTTCGTCGCTTGAGCCATTTGTTTATAAGGGTTGATTCTGCGAATCTTACACACCAGGTTATATTTCTTCATAATACGTCGGATGCGTTTGTGGTTCATCACGATGTGTTCGGTGTTCTCTATGATCATCTTAATTTGAAGAGCTCCGACTTTTCCCTGGTGTTTATCGAATACTTTCTTGATGGTTTCATAGTCTGCCTCATCTTTTCGTTCTCTCTTTTGACGGGCATCCTCTGCATTCAACCAGTTATAATACCCCGACCGACTTACCTTAGCGATGGCACAGAAATACTGGATTAAATGTGGGAATCCATGCGTTCGCACCACGTGTTCAATGATCTGAAATCTCTCTGATGTCGTTATTTCTTCTTCTTCGCCTGCCTTTCGCGTTCGTCGAGCTTTTTTACGAAGTCCAATTCTGCCTCCAAATACGCAATCCGTGCTTCTGCCTTTTTCAATTGATCTTCGGAAGATAGATCTTTTGAGGAAGGTCGTCTTGTGGAACCTTTTCCCCGTCTCTCCGTATAAAACCCGTCTTCTCCATATTTTTTGAATGTCTCCCGCCAACGCCTCACGCACTGTTTAGGTTTTTTCGAACCGATTAGAGCCATATCAAATCCATGATCCACAAAAATGTGGTACGGGCTTTTTCCTTCTTCATTTTCTTTCACAGCCTGTACTTTGAATTCCGGCGCATACGTAATGGAACGATCAGAAACTTTGATGACGTTCGGGTTGGTTTCCAATTCTTTTCTTTGTGCTTCCGTAAACATTATTTTGGACATGGTTATAACCTCGCTCTTCGTAGTTATCTTAATTATAAAGGTTATCCGAGGTCATAAAACACAAAAAACCCCGAATAATGGACACTATTTTATTCGTGTCCATTATTCGGGGTATAGTTCATTGTAAGAAAAGTGTGGTTTTATTTGATGACTTTTATTAGAGATTTTTTTATGGCATATGCTTATATTGATGAAAGTTAATATGGATCTTCAACACAAAACTAGACAAGTTTGTTAAGGTGTTTCCGGCGATAAGCGACCGGGATAAGGTGGTCTAATGCCCCGTAAATGAGGATATTATCGTACCAGCGGACATAATCGAATAAGGCGAGCTCCAACTCCTGAAGCGTCTCGAATGTTTAGCCATAGATGAATTCCGTATTCAGGACCTTATAAGTAGCTTCCGCAACGGCATTATCATAAGGGCATTCTTTTTCACTCAGGGAACGGTCAATATTAAAGGTTTCAAGCAGTTCTTCGATGGCTGGTTTTTAAACTCGTTGCCTCTCTCGGTATAAAAGTGTTGAATGTCCTTCAAGTCGCCCTGGATGGAAGCGAACGCTTTCTGGACAAGGGCTGCATCTTTTTTAGCACCGGCACCGTGTAACCGATGATTTCCCGGTTATACAAATCGAGGATGGCACAGATATAGATCCATTTGGTGCCTGCGCGAACATACGTCAGGTCACTGACGACAACCCTGCGAGCCTGATCCTGGTCAAAGTGAAGATTCAACGTGTTTCCCTGATCTGACTCGTTGCATGTGCTTTTCATCGGCTTGAACTGAACCATCGTATACTTGGACACCAGCCCCTGCTCTTTCATGATGCGGCCGATCCGGCGACGAGACACCTTACGTCCTTCTATTTGAATCTCATGCTTGATTTTCCGGGTTCCAAAGTTCTTTCTACTTCGGTGAAAGATATCTAAATTCTTGGCTGTCAGCCTATCTTCTACGGACGTATCTTTTATTTTCGATTCATAATAATACGAACTCTTCTGAAGTTGCAGGATGGCACACATTGCTGATACCGAGTAGTTGTGACGGTTTCCCGGCTTACATCTACTTTCGTCCCATGATCAGCGCCGCTTGCTTTAAAATATCGTTCTTCATGTTGAGCCGTTGATTCTCTTTAAGCTTGATCAATTCCTTCTCTTCCGGCGAACGATTATCTTCTTCCTTGAACGAACCGGAATCATGATATTGGCTCACCCAAAGGTCGAAAGAAGAAGACGTCAACTCATACTCTCGGATAATTTCCTGTCTTGGCTTTTTACCTTCGTAAAGCTGGACAATCTCTTTTTTGAATTCAGGGGTAAAGCTACGATGATTTCGTTTGGTCATGGTTTGGCACTCTTCGACGTTCGATTTTCGTAAAGTGTAAAGGGACCTTAACGAAATTTTCCAATCAAGTGTAGCCTATCTAATGCTTTATCCTATTAGTACTTTCAAATCTAAAAATTGTATATATTTATGTAGAAAGTAGTCGGTTTTGTTACTATAATTAAATATATGTACTTAAGTAGTATGGATTAGAAAGAAATCGCTCTAGTAGAATTTATCCAATATGCATAAATTTTGAAAAATGAAGGGAGCTGTCATTTAAAGGAGTGAATTATCGTAATTCAGGCGCTAAGTGTAAACTAAGTTAACAAAGGTGTGTCTTATGTCAAATTCTAATGTAAATTATGTTGATATTATCGAAAGCTTAAGAGTCTGGTTACTTAAACAAGAGGGTTTTGGGAAGAGAATTATAGATATTGTAGATAAAGAAGTAGAAGAAAATGTATTGCAACAAACAAATAATAAAAACAAACATCATACACAAATTTCATTTGAATTTAACCTTTCTATTGATGAAAAACAAACTCAATTAGATGCTTTGAAATTGTACATTCAGGTATTAAAAGACTTTTTAGTTTATTTACCTGAGTGTTGGGATTATACAAAGAAAAACCTAATGGATATTGATAACGAAAATATAAAACCAAAAATCCTTTTACCCCCTTCCAATATTGAAGGGGATGAAACGGCGGCTCAGTTGAGACTGGAGTTTAAAAAAGCTGATACTGGAGATTTATTTCCAAAAGACTTAGTCGAAATCAAAGAAATAATTAATGAAATTGAAAAACAATTAGATAATATAGAGTTGAAGGGAGAGTAATAATTTATGAGTAAGTCAGAGCTTAAGAAATCCGTGGATAAACTAATAAATACAACTATGAAGACTAAAATAGATTATAGAAGAAACGTAGAAGATTCAGTTTATGAAGCTTTTATTTTCTCTCTAATCTTAAAGGCTTTTTCCCGCATAGGAGGAAAAGTATATTTAAGATCTATTAATAATACAAACGGTAAATCTCCTACCACGTTTTTATTTAGAGGTAGTCCTGGAAATATTCATTCGAGGACATACGACTTCGGCCATGCAGAGGTACATTACAACGAGAAATCTTACGAAGTTCATTTAGGTGTTTTCCATGATGGTACCTCAAATGTAAGGCACGAAGTTGATGTATCTATCATAGAACATTCGCATTGCAAGAATTGTAGAGTTAATCTTATTAATCCTAAAGCCCAATATACAAAATCAATATTCGAATGTAAGTATTATTCAACACACTTAGGTACAGCACTAATAAGAACATTTGTTGGATTGAAAGATGACATGGGTTCTTTACATATATCAAGGTTTCTTGCTAACAAAGAAGCTGAAAATATAAGTAAGTATTGTTCAGGTAAGGATAATCGACCCAGATTCAATGGTGGTTTGCTTCCTAAGAGTCAAGAAGAAGAGTTGTTTGTACATGCACTTATGGACGATTTAAAAAAATGGTTGGGTTAATTGTTAATAAAACCATCATCATAAGACTTCTAAGTATAGTGAAAAGCAAGTTAGTCGTGATTTAGGACCTCCAAGTGATCATTTAGACAAATGGGTAGGAACAATGACTCGTATGTCAAAGATTACTCTTATTAGGGCAAAAATATATTTATGATTACCATTAATAAAAGGAAGTATTCATGATATGTTTGATTTAAATAACAGAGAAATTGCAATTATTGTATGGACAGTCATTACGATTATTTTTTTATACTTTTATTTGAAGAGGGAAGGTAATGAAAAAGTACTAAAAAATGTAGTGAGTGCTTTTTTAAATTTGCTTAAGACACCGCTTGCAATAATCATCTTGATCTTTTTAGTAGCTATATCTGCTTTGCTTTGGTATCTAGAAGTTATAGGTAGTAATCTAATTAAAGATTACATAAAGATGATACTGTTTGGTTTTATGCCCATGGTTAATACGGTAGTAAATAATTACCGTGAAATAAATATAACTAATATGGCCACGGGATTGATTAAATTCAGCATAATACCAATGTTTATCATTAATGAGTATACATTTAATTTGTATATCGAACTAATTCTAGTACCGGTTTTATCCTTCTTGGGTGTACTATTAGCAGTTGCTGGTACAAAACAGAAATACTTTCAAGTTGAAAAACTAGTTAGTTGGATGGTGTCGCTAATAGGTATTTATATAGCTTTCCATGCATTTACAATTTTCTTTTACAACATTAACGACATAAAACAGGTGATTTTTTGGAAAAAAATGTTTTTGGAACTGCTTTTGCTTGCACATATTCCAGTACTATTGTTTATTAAATATGCTATATATTACAACAATGTTCTTGTTTGGATAAAAATGAAGTCTAACCTAGCAAGTAATTCTTTTAAGAAATCAATTGTGTTAATGATTATTTTTAAAAATTGCTTTCTAAATACAGAGAAACTGGAAATAGCTTTATCTATACTTAAGCAAAAACGTGCCACGTCGTTTCGAGATTTAAATGAAGTACTTTCACAGAAATTAAAGGGAAAAGATTTAGCTGGCTGAAAGTTTATCCTTTAGCAGTCTATCCCATTAATATAGGAGATGTAACGTAAATCTTTATATAGAAACTATTACAACTTACCTGTCAAAGAGAATAAAAATCTTGGACCTTACAAAACATTAATTTAAATTCGAAAATTTTTCCCCAGTGAAAAAGCAGGTGAGAAGCCCTGCTTTAATATAATTCAGTTCCTCAAAATAATATAAACAAGATAAACGACATACAACACCACAAGAAACAAACCTTCTTTTTTCCCAACCGTATGATTCGTTCTTGAAAAGACAAACAACAGCAAACTCAGTGCAATCATGATCAGTACATCAGTGAAAATCTTTCCGTTTACAGATAAAGGCGTGATGACAGCTGAAGCACCAAGAACGAATAAAATATTGAAGATATTACTCCCCACAATGTTCCCGAGCGCGATGCCGCTTTCTTTTTTCAATGCAGCGGAGATGGAGGTTACGAGTTCAGGGAGGGAAGTGCCGATTGCGATGATGGTCAGTCCAACTAATGTTTCACTCATGCCAAGACTATAGGCGATCTCTTTTCCGTTATCTACTACCAGGTCTCCGCCGAAAATGATGGCTGCTAAGCCGGCTAATGTCAGAGCGATGTTCTTGCCTCGCTTAATAGAGGAAGTGCTGAGTTCATGGGCGGTTTCTTTCCGGCTTTTCAAACCGATTTCAATCACATAATACATAAAAATGGACAAAAACAATAAGAAGATGATGCCGTCGCTGCGGGTTAGTAGGTTATCATTTACTCCCTGTAATGCCATATCACTGATCAGTACGAGCAGAGCTACGCTTGCCAGCAGGGTGAAGGGGATTTCTTTTTTGATGGTTTCACTCTCTACCACCAGTGGATAGAGGAAGGCTGCGGCGCCTACCACTAGCGTGACGTTGAAAACATTACTTCCTACCACGTTCCCGAGGGATACGGCCGCGTTGTCCTGCAAGGCGGCGATGATGCTGACGGTTGCTTCCGGCGAACTTGTCCCGAATGCGACGATCGTCAGTCCTATCAGAATAGGGGGGACGCGTAGTAGCCTGGCGATATTTGAAGCTCCATCGACGAATAGATCGGCTCCTTTGATCAATAAAGCGAAGCCGACGAGCAATAAGACGTATGACATAAGTGATCCTCAAACTCCTTTGTAATTTTAACTGGGTTATCTATGCTGTTATATACCCGTTTTGGGGGAAATAAGAACCAATGAGAAAAATTTTTATCGGACTGTAGAAAGGTGGGAGTCTGCGTGAGTGAAAGTGAAGACAAGCAAGAGAGGCAGGATACGATTGCAGGATTAGCAGCTTTGATCGTTGTTCTTGTTTTTGCATTCAACGACATTCCTTACGCTGGGGCCGCTGTGGTGATTATTTTGTTCCTGAACTTCCTGTGGAGTTATCTGAGAAGGCATGAGAGACAGGACGGCTCTCACAAGGCTGCGGGGAAGACGTTTGTTGCGGGAAGTTGTATTATACTCGTGATTGTTGCAGTCAGTTTCCTGTTGGATCCTACTGTGTGGTAGGGAAAAAGAGGGTTTCTCCAGGGTTTGTCGAATAATAATAACGTACCCCACCAAAAATCCCCCCCCACTTATCTTCCTCATGAAGGGAATGGAGAAATGGAAACGAGAAGAGCGAATGAAATCGTCACATTACTGAGCGATGGTGTTGATCCGCATACAGGAGAAGTGTTCTCCGCAGATAGCCCCTACCAGCATCCAGACACGGTAAGAGCATTATTTTTGGCGGTGAAAGGGTTGGAACGGATGGAGAAGTATGAGCAGCGGAAGGAAGCCCTGCCTGAGAATGCAGGGAAGGCGTGGAAGAAGAAAGAAGACGGGCTGCTCGCTGAAGGGTTTGATCAAGGACGATCCATCCATGAATTGTGCGAAGCGCATGGTAGAACGAAAGCATCAATCAAAGCGAGACTTGTGAAGCTCGGAAAAATCGAAGAATGAAAGGTAGAAAAGTCATCTCACTAAAAAGGGATGGCTTTTCTTACTGTGGATTAATCTCTCACAGGTATTGTCTCGGCGTACCAAAGTAGAGAATACGGTTGAATTCCGGGTATACCGAATCGAACTGAATAAAGATAGGAGCGTCCAGGAGGTAAGGATGTTCAGCGAAAAAAGCCCTATCCCCATAAATGATTCCCTTAAGTGCCGTATCCATTTCTCTTTGAAAGATGTTAAAGCGGACCATCGAGGATGCTTTGGTCATGTTGCTGCCATCCACGTGTACGTTTCCTGCCAGAACGTAGCGATTCTGGTTATCTTTGTTCCACTCTGCAATCACTTCGTCCCGCATAACGGGATCGATGGCCGCTATATCAAATTCCGTGCCTACAGTCAGGAACAGTTCCCCTGTAATGTCCGAGTGGGTAAGGGTATATTTTCTATTCTCAATAGGCTGGGATTCCGTTACGGAAGGCACGAGGGTCACCGATAATTTTTGCGGATCGAACGTCATATCCTTCACCTCTTCCTGAAGCTTCGAAACCTGTATTATTGTAAGTTATGACCTTTCTCTGATTTTGTTCATCATCTAAAAAAAGACTTCCCAATACCAGTGGAAAGTCTTTTTCATCAATAATAAGGGGAGATCATCAAGTACACGATGACTCCGGTTAAACTCACATACAGCCAAAGCGGCATAGTCCAGCGGGCGATTTTCCTGTGTTTCTCCACTTTCATGGTGATTCCGCGGGCGAATGTTAACAGGGCAAGCGGAACTATTACGGCTGCGAGTACAATGTGAGTGATCAGGATGAAGTAGTAGATCATCTGCAGGATACCTTCTCCGCCGTAGGATGTGGAGGATGCCATAGAATGATAGGTTAAGTATGAGATGAGAAATAAGAATGTTGTTGTGAAGGCAGCAAAGATGAAGCGTTTGTGCCAGGTGATGTTTTTTCTCAAGATCATATAGAGCGCTGCTAAGAGGAATACGAACGTAAACGAGTTCAGTACGGCGTTCAGCAACGGTAAGATTGTTACATCGAATTCGGCCTGTGTTCCAAATTCAGGGGTGAATAAAAGGATAGCGATGATAGCATTGATAGCAATCGATAAGCCGATCACCCATGGTACATAGTTGAATTCTTTTTTGGTAGTCACATTAATCCTCCATCTCTCTGAAACGGTTCTATTTCAGTATAGTAGAAGAGGAAGGGCAGTGCACTAAGATGTCGTGACAGAACTGGGAATCTTGTAAATGGAATTCGTTTTCCATTACTATGATAATAGAAAAATTTTATTAGATTAAAGCACTGACAAGCACTCCGATGCCATTGACCCCACCATGAACAATCATAGCGGGTACAATCGACCCTGTCCTCTCATACATCCAACTATAGATCAGACCATTCACAAAAGTGAGCGGCAGCACACTGTAAGTCGGAATATGAACAATCATAAAAATCGTCGAACTCACTATCATCGCTATGCCCACCCCATACCTACGGAACCATCGGTATAGGAACCCTCTATAGAAAATTTCTTCATACACAGGAGAGACCACAGCAGCAGATATCAGTCCGATTAGCAGCGAAGAGGTGCTCATATTGTTGTTGAGACTCTCGGTTTTTTCATTATCAGCGCCGACCCCGATGATTTCCAATATGACGACGAGCAGGATGCTTGCGGTAATGGAGACGAAAATCCAACCGATTGTCTGCAGGTAATAGGGTTTAGTGGGGGAACGGAGGCCGAGACCCTGGAATGTATAACCATGGGGTTTCAGTGCGATCAGATAGACTCCTGTGGTGAATACGATGGCCAGGAGGGCACCGGTTGCGGTACCGCTGTAGAGTTTGTTTTGGAATAGATCTTGAAGCAGGCTTTGGGCATAGGTTTCGATCAGGATAGGGCAGAGCACTAATGTCAGAATGAGTAAGTAAATCAATTCTTTCAAGGACCATTTCTGTAACGTTTCCATATCATCACCTCGATACTTAGTGTAGAAGGTGACGTGGCGTAACCTGCAAGGATTAATTTGAAAAAAGGTGGGATGGCATGTATTGGACGACAGGGGAAGTAGCAGAAAAGCTGGGTATCTCGGTTCGGACGATTCGGTATTATGACCAGATTGAGTTGCTTACGCCTGAGAAGAAGAGTTCTTCTGGAAAAAGGTTGTATTCTGAGGATGACGTTGAGAAGTTGACGCGTATTACCTGGTTGAAATCCCTGGCGCTGCCGCTATCGAAAATCGCGGATATCATCGATCAAATGACAGTGGATCACCTCTTGACGTTGCACTATCGTATGCTGAAGGAAGAGCAGCAGAAGATGACTCAATCCATGGAGCAGACGCAACGATTGCTGCAGCTTCATAAGCTTCATGGGAAGATTGACTGGAAGGAGATCAATGCTCTGATCCAATCCTTTGAAGACAGGGATCATGAAGATGTATGGCAGGAATTTTTCTCAGGAGATGAAGGGGAACGGCTTGCAGCGGGCGTTCCAAAAATGGAAGAAGAGCAGACGATGATATGGGGGAACGTGATTAAACGGATTGAACTATGCATCGCAAAAGGGATTCAGCCGTCCGATCAGGAGGCGCAGTTGATCGCTTCGGATGTCCAGCTGTTGTCGAAGCAGATGTTCGGGGGAGACGAAGAGCTTGCGGCGAAGTTCTGGGAGGTTCGTAAATCGGAAGAGAGTTCGGAACAGGCGGGTTTGTATCCTGTGTCCCAAGAAGTGTTACAGTTTTTAGAGGAAGCGTTTAAGGTGAGTGGCGAGCCTACATAGAAAACGTAAAAAACCCTCCCGCTTAAAAGGCAGGAGGGTTCTGTATTACTTATTTATTTTCAAGGTCGAAACGGTCAGCGTTCATAACCTTCACCCATGCATCGACGAAGTCGCGCACGAATTTCTCGTGGTTATCCGCTTGAGCATAAACTTCTCCGTAGGAACGTAGAACCGAGTTGGAACCGAATACGAGATCAACGCGCGTCGCATCGTATACGTGTTCGCCTGTCTTACGATCCAGTCCCTGGTATTCGTTGAAGTTGACCGGTTCCCACTTGATGTTCATATCAAGAAGGTTGACGAAGAAGTCGTTCGTCAGGGTACCGACGCGGTCTGTGAATACGCCGTGGTTCGTGTCTTCGTAGTTCGCTCCGAGGGCACGCATACCACCGACGAGTACCGTCATCTCTGGCGCTGTAAGGCCGAGAAGCTGGGACTTGTCCACGAGAAGTTCTTCCGGGCTCAGCGTGTAAGCTTTCTTCTCGTAGTTACGGAAGCCGTCTGCCATCGGTTCCAGAACGTCGAAGCTGTTTTCGTCCGTCTGTTCCTGAGATGCATCGCCGCGTCCTGGTGCGAATGGAACTTTCACATCGACACCAGCGTCTTGCGCTGCTTTCTCCACAGCTGCGCTACCACCGAGAACGATCAGGTCAGCAAGGCTTACGTCTTTGCTTAGATCCTTACGAAGGTCTTCGTAGACAGCCAATACTTTCTGAAGTTTCTCCGGCTCGTTCACTTCCCAGTCTTTCTGAGGAGAGAGGCGGATGTGAGCGCCGTTCGCGCCACCACGCATGTCAGAACCGCGGTACGTGCTTGCTGCTGCCCATGCCGTTTTCACGAGTTCGCTCGTTGTCAGTTCTGTATCGAGGATCTTCGCTTTCACGTCTTCGATATCTGCATCCGTCAGGTCATAGTTGCCATACGGTACAGGATCCTGCCAGATCAAGTCTTCGTCCGGTACTTCCGGTCCGAGGTATCTTGTCTTAGGACCCATGTCACGGTGAAGCAGCTTGAACCATGCACGGGAGAAAGCGTCATGAAATTCCTGAAGATTCTCGTGATAGTAACGGGAGATCTTCGCATACGAAGGATCTTCACGCAGCGCCATGTCCGCTGTCGTCATCATCGTTTCCACTTTGATACTGGAATCTTCCGCATCCGGTGCGAGATCTTCTTCTCTCGGGTTCACTGGTCTCCATTGGTACGCACCTGCGCGGCTTTCTGTAAGTTCCCAGTCATAGCCGAGTAGCAGGTCGTAGTAGCCGTTGTCCCACTGAGTAGGAGTAGCTGTCCAGGCACCATCGACACCACTGGAGATCGTGTCGCGGCCTTTTCCGCTTCCGTGTGTACTCTTCCAGCCTAGCCCCTGGTCTTCGATGTCCGCAGCTTCCGGTGCTTCGCCGACGTGAGCTTCTGCATCTCCGGCTCCGTGTCCTTTACCGAAAGTGTGACCACCGGCAACGAGCGCTACAGTTTCTTCGTCGTTCATTCCCATGCGGGCGAATGTTTCACGGATGTCCTGCGCACTTGCAAGAGGATCCGGCTTACCATTCGGGCCTTCAGGGTTTACATAGATAAGTCCCATCTGCACAGCCGCAAGCGGGTTCTCTAGCTCGCGGTCTCCGGAATAGCGGTTGTCTTCGAGCCATTCTTTCTCGTTACCCCAATAGACGTCTTCTTCCGGATGCCAGATGTCTTCACGACCACCGGCGAAACCGAATGTCTTCACGCCCATGGATTCAAGCGCTACGTTTCCTGTAAGTACAAGCAGATCCGCCCAGGAAATCTTGTTTCCGTACTTCTGTTTGATCGGCCAAAGCAGGCGACGTGCTTTATCGAGGTTGACGTTATCCGGCCAGCTGTTCAGTGGAGCGAAACGCTGGTTACCCGTTGCGCCGCCACCACGGCCATCTCCTGTACGGTACGTACCTGCTGCGTGCCAGGACATACGGATGAACATCGGTCCATAATGGCCGTAATCGGCAGGCCACCATTCCTGGCTATCTGTCATCAGTTCATGTAAGTCTTGTTTGAGTGCATCATAGTCGAGTTTCTGGAACTCTTCGCGGTAATCGAAGTCTTCCCCCATCGGATTCGGCTTCTTATCATGCTGGTGAAGAATGTCCAGGTTCAGCTGGTTCGGCCACCAGTCTTTGTTCTTCGTTCCGACTTTGGTCGTCGTAACGGCGTTACCTTCTGAAGTCTTGCCGGTTACTGGGCATTGACCGCCAGCAGCCTGGGTTTCATTGATTTCATTCTTGTCCATATGTTTTTCCCCCTTAGGTAGGATTAAGAAATTATAACAACTCTTAGATTATAATTATAATAAATAAAAATAGAAAAGGAAAGCGATAACTATATCTTTTTTCTGAGATGGAAGGGTTAGAATATTCTGACGAGGATGATTAAAAAATAATAACTTGCGAGGTTTTCCATCTTCCATTCTAACAAACCTTGGACAAATAAGATAATTTCAGCCCCGGAAATTTTTACACGCTACGGATAGACGGGATATGTATACGTCTGTCATCCATGGTATGATGGTAAAAAGACGGACGATAACGGTGTGTCAGAGAGATGAAATTCTTTCTGATGCACTTTTTTCACGATGGATAAATAAACGTAGGCGGAAGAGGTCAAGGCGCTTCCGCTTTTCAACATAAAGGAGAACGCGTATGTCTGAACAGTTTTTTCAAGCAATGAAGGAGCAGACCGGAGTCGAACTGAATGAGGAACAGAAGCAGGCGGTCCTGCATACGAGTGGTCCTCTGCTTCTGCTAGCTTCCCCGGGAGCCGGCAAGACGACGACCCTTACGATGAAAATCGCCTACCTGATGTTCGAGAAACAGATCAGCCCCGATGAGATCATGGCGGTGACGTTCAGTAAGGCGTCAGCCCAGGATATGTCGAAGCGTTTCGCCGAATTCTTTTCAGGATGGGGCGACGAGAATATCCATTTCTCCACCATCCACAGCTTCGCCTTCAAAGTGGTGCGGGAGTTCATGGGGAGGGAGAGTCTTCCTTATCAGCTTATCGAAGGAGGCGGTCACAAGCAGGACCCTCAGACGGGCATGCCGCTGCATAAGACGTTCATTTTGAAAAAAGTCTTCGAAGATATCAATAAAGCACAGCCCACGGAAGAAGAGATGGACGAGCTGACGACGTTCATCAGTTTTGCGAAGAACCGCTTATTAGAGGGGAATGAGCTGACGAAACAGAACTGTCAGGTGCCGAATGCTCCTGAAGTGTACCGGGCTTATGAATCGTTCAAACAAACCTACGTAGAAGCCCTGTTGCTCGACTTTGACGATATGCTAACCTTCGCCCACGAGATTCTCCGGGAGAATGAAGATATTCTGAACAAGTACCAACAGCAATACAAATATATCCTGACCGATGAAAGCCAGGATAACTCAATCGTGCAGCACGAAATCATGGAGATGCTCTCGGCTCCTGACCATAACCTGTGTCTGGTGGCAGATGATGATCAGTCGATCTTCCGCTGGCGCGGGTCGGATGTGGAGAAGCTGCTGGAGTTTGAACAGACGTACGCGAATGCGACGGTCCTTACGATGACGGAGAATTACCGATCGTCGAAAGAAATCGTGGAAGCTGCGAATCGCTTCATCAAACGGAATAACGATCGTTATGAAAAAGAGATGACGACAGGGAACGATGCGCATGCTCCGGTTGAAATCCACACGTTCTCTAATGATGAGAAGCAACTCGATTACGTCGTGGATCAAATTAAGAAGAAAGCTCCCGGCGAAGAGGTTGCTGTGCTGTACCGGAACAATTCCTCGGTCATCCCTCTGGTCGATCAGCTCGACCGCGGAGGTGTCGACTTCTATATGAAGGATATGGAGGCGAAATTTTTCAGGCATTGGATCGTCGAAGATATGCTGAACTTCCTGCGTTTTTCCTATAAAGATTCGCGGATCGATATCCTCGAGAAGATCCATATGAAGTTCAACGCCTATATTTCCAAGAAACAGATGACGATGCTGAAAGCCCGGCACACGGGAGAGTCGTTGTTCGATCAGTTGTTGGAGCTCGATATCAAAGATTACCAGAAGAAGACGATCCCGAAAGCGAAGAAGACGTTCCAGGAGATCAATCAGATGCCTCCGGCGCAAGCGATACGGACGATCCGGGATACGCTCGGGTATGACAGGGTTCTTAGAAAAATGGTGGATAACTTCGGATTCCGCTCCGATCAGCTATTCGGAACGCTCGATGTATTGGAGAGGATTGCAGAGGGGTGTGATTCACTGCGAGGGTTCGCTGGGCGCCTGAAGGAACTGGAGGAGCTTGTGAAGAGTTCGAGGTCGAATGAAAGCACGCTTACGCTGACGACGTTCCACAGCGCCAAAGGACTGGAATTCGACTCCGTCTACATGATCGATCTGATCAACGGTGTAGTGCCTTCCAGGGAAGACATCGAAGACTACCAGAACGGCAAGGGCGAAACGATGGAAGAAGCGGTGCGCCTGTTTTATGTAGGGATGACGAGAGCAAGGTCCCGTCTGGAGCTATTGACGTACCATTATCTCGGGAATGAACGCGTGACGGAATCAATGTTCGTCACGAATGTCCGGAATATTACCGGAGCGGTGAAAAAAGTGAAGCACCGAAAAGGGAAGACGTACAGCCCGACGCCGGAGATCAAAGACATGGAACCCGGCACCCGCGTCGTCCATGATACCTTCGGACGCGGCGTGATCAAGGAGTATGGGGGAGACTTGATTCACATCCGTTTCGAGAAGGCGGGAGAGAAGCAGCTGCTTTTGGATACGTGTATCGAAAACGGGCTGCTGCAAAAAGAAGATGGAGCGTAGTGCTCCTTATTTGGCTTCACGAACGTATTCCGTTTGTGGAGCTTTTTTCTCCTGGAAGAAAGGGATGCGGTGACCGAGTTTGAATACGAGAATTCCTCCTACGAGCATAGAAAGTCCGACAGCTTTGTTCCAAGTGAAAGGGACCGCCTCGAAGTGGAACAGGCCAAAGGTGTCGACGACAGAAGCTAGGGCGAGCTGAGAGACCATCGTGATCGAGACGGTGTAAGCCGGGCCGAGAATAGCCATTCCACGCATCAGGCAGTAGACGAGCGATACGCCGAAGACGCCGCTGATAAGATAGATTTTATTCAGGTCGCCGAATGCGAATAGTGGTGTGTTTTCAACCGAGAAGAATACGATTAGTGAAGCGATGAGTCCGAGACCGAGGACGACCGTCGTCGTTCCCCACGAGCCTATTTTCATGCTCATGCGTGTATTGAAAATGTTCTGGGTGCTGATCAGGACCCCTGCGATGATAGAAAAGAAAATGCCGATCATGGGTGGTTCCTCCTTATTCGTAGATGTTGCCTTCCGCTTTCTCGCGGAGCAGGTCGATATCTTTGATTTTTATCGTGCCGCGCTGTTTGTCGAGGATGCCTTCGTTCTGGAATTCCCGGAGCACGCGGTTCAAATGGCGATAGCTCGTGCCGATGACTTCCGCCGTTTCTTTCAGCGTCTTGGTGCGCATCTCTTCATGGAACATCGATCCCTTCCCGTCATCGGTGAGACTGAGAAGGTAGCTGGCAAGACGTACATCGACGTCATAAAGCATGTTGAGCGTCGAAGCATGGGCCTCCGTATAGAATTTATGGGTGATGACGTCGAGCAGGAAGTGGAGAAACGAGCGGTTCTCTTGTTCTTCCTGTTTCAGCTGCTGAAAAGGGATCGCGAGAAAGTACCCGTCCGTCACAGCTTCTACGGTATGGAAGACTTCCGTCCCTTTGACATACTCCACGTCGCCGATGACCGCAAGCGGATTTTTGAAGCGGAGGATGAGTCCTTTTCCTTCGGCGGAGCTTGTATGGATTTTGATTTTCCCTTCGACGAGAAAGTAGAGGTGATCCAATTCATCTCCTTTTTCCCATAGCACTTGGCCCTGATCCATTTTCAGCAGGGTCATCGTTTCTATCGATGCAGGAGAAAACGTATCGTTCAGAAAGCGGGACAAATACGTCTGGAATCGTTCAGGATCTCTTACGGTTTTCATAATGGTCCTCCGTTCTTACATTTTGAATAAAACGACGCCCGCGATCATGAGCGTAACGCCGACGAGCTGGTAGCCTTTGATCGGCCGTTTCTTCTCTTCGAACCATCCTTTGATTTCTACGATGAACGCTCCGAGCAATTGAGCGGTGAGAAGAATAGCGATAGCGGAAGCGGGTCCCAGTTCATTGAAAGCGACCAGTTCCGAGAAGATGACGATCACTCCGAACGTTCCACCTGTAAGGTACAGGGGGCGAATGGAAGTAATCTGTCTCATATCTCCATCTCTTGTAATGAGGTAAATCACGAGGGCGATCGTGAAGCCGAGGAGATGGACGATGACGGTCGTATGCCAGCCACTGAGCACCTGGTTCATACTGGAGTTGAAGATACCCTGCAGCGTGATGCAGAAGCCTGCGATTATAGCGAATAATATTCCTTTCATAACGGCGTTCATCCTTATCTTATACCATTGAATAATAAATGCCGAGAAGAGAAAAGGACATATGTCCTTAAATAGGAAAATGGGTAGAAATTTTTCCTTGTCAAAGGGAGGATCGACCATTATAATATTACTTGTCGGAAATTTTAATTACGGGGCATTAGCTCAGTTGGGAGAGCGCATGGCTGGCAGCCATGAGGTCGCCGGTTCGAGCCCGGCATGCTCCACTACTTCAACCCTCTTGCATAGCAAGAGGGTTTTTTATGGTTTATTGTGACCGACTTATCCTTTTCAAACAGTACAAGCTTACTTCAACGCTAAAATTCTTCTCAGGAATTAGCAGGAAATCTTTCCCTTTTGTCGAATCTCTTTACAAAAGGAGGCTTATAGATTGAGAAGAGTCCGTTTCCACAAGAAGAATGAAGTGAGTGAAGAGCCGATAGATACTGTAGAGAGGAAAATCGATCTCGATACAGAGTCGGATAATCACGAGGAAATCAAAACGATGCTATGTGAAAAATTGAATATCAACGAAGAAGAAGTGGAAATCATCAGCTTCATCTGATAGAGGTACAGAGCAGTCACCAAGGGGGCTGCTCTTCTTTTGAAGAATCTGGTCGACGAGGTTTCACCGAATTTAAACTTGGCAAACAGAAGGTCAGTTGTTTTCTTTCAAGACAAAAAAGACCACCGATGTTCGGCAGCCTTTGGGTCAATCATTCAAAAGTCATTTCGTGTTCTACTTCCTCGCTTATCGTTTCATAGGAGTCCGCATTCATGACATTGCCGAAAATAATACGCAGGTTGCTGATATCAGGATTCTCAAGGATCACCCCGTCCAGGTAATCTCTTTTTACTTTTCCGAGAAAATCAGATTCCATGTCCGAATCATCGACTAACATATCATTCATTTGGACACTGACTTGTTCTTTCTGGTCGGTCACGATATCTTTTAGACCGTTCCACATAATGTCTTTATCTTCGGTGTTTTCCACGCTGTATACGAGCTGCAGGTACTGGTATTCGTCTCCAATTTCCTGCTGGGCGTACATGCTTGTCTCTTCTTTGAAGCCATCAGACATATCGGATATTTTCAATACTTTGGCACTATCGATGGTGATTTCCAGAGGTCCCTGAGTGAGTGTGGTCGTTTCATCATTTATTTTCATGAGTTCTACGGTGTAATTCGTTTCTTCGATTGATTCGCCAACCTCTGTTAACGTGCCGTCCTCTTCGCTGGGTGACTCTTCTTCCATATCTTGCTCACTTTCTTCATCCTCCGCAGGTTCCGTCTCTTCCGAAGTGGTTTCTTCGTTTTGTTCGGTCTCCTCCGCCTGATTATCCTCTGTACCGTCTCCGGATGTTTCGGATTCCTCTCCATTTCCACCACACGCCGATAAAATGATTGCGAATGAAGCGATCAAAATCATTACGTACTTCTTCATGTCCGTTCCTCCTCGTTCATTTATTTTTTGTAAATATTAGGTCGATTACAACATAATTCTACACCAAAAGTCGCATCGATTGAATATATTTCCTGCATCATATAAAAAGATATTCATCTTTTTAAAAACTAATCATTTGCTCCCTTATGTCACCTTAACTTGCTTCAGGAAGGAAATCTTCTCCTTTTGTAGAAAATGGTAAGTAGCCATACACAAGGAGGACACGCATATGACCCAAAGCCCGGTAAAAAGCAAAGTGAACACTGTCTTCATTCCTGTGAATGATTTGGAACAATCCGCGCAGTGGTATCAGAACATACTGGGAATCAAAGGAGAAACCCATAATGAACACCTGTTTATTGCCGATATGGAAGGGGAGGCTGGAGTGATTCTTGATTCCATGCCCCTCTGGCGGGATGACCAGGGGAATCTTCCTGTTCTGGAAGCTCCGGTCATCCAGTTCGGTACCGATGATATCGAGGCGTCTTATGCCTTTATGAAGGAAAATGAGGTGGAGCTGGTGACAGAAATCCAGCATGGTCATTTTTTTGTGATCAAGGACTTAAATGGGAATAAGTTGATGATCTGTGCGTGAATAAGGAGGAGAAGGACTGTCCTGGGTGGCCCGGTCTTTTTTTAGTAATATCGATTTTTGTAGAAGGAATTAATGGTAACGTGTAGAAATGTAGTAGAAAAGGAGGCAGTAATACATGTACGTAGATTCCGGTTACGGGTTCAAGTGGAATTATCCTGAGAGGCCGTCGACGATCGCTTTTGCCTGTATCGATTCTTATGGGGAACGTCATATACATATGTGCTATGAGGAAGAGGGGGTGTCCCACTACAGAATCGTGAAACAGTCCGAGATTCTGAGACTGGATGATCCGACGCGTTCTTTTCTCATGAATCGGATCGTTGCGATTGAGGAAGGGATTTTCGATATGTCTTCGGAACGGAAAGAGAGTTTCTATTATGTGAGAGAGCCTGCTCTCGTGTAAGGGTTTTTACTGGATACCATGGATAGGGTAGAAGTTTCTGATGTGTCGGGGACTTCTATCTTTTTTTGGGGAAAATTGTCGAAGAATCTTCAGGGGAACGGTTACAAATGACATAGGATAGTAGTAAAATAGTATCAGATCAGAAAGGTGGGACCAGGGATGGAAGCGGCGGAAATGAAAGGATTCACCGACATGAAGCGTGACATGTTCGTAGTGGAGAAGGGGATCGTCTCCTGTGTGAACGGGAATCTCACGGGGGTATATACGGAAGAGTTGAATGGGACGTCTCTGCTTTGTTTTCTCGAAGAAATGGGCGGAGGCGAATTTTACGACGAGTTGCGGGAAATGTTGCGGGAAGGCAGCGGTCAGAAAGAAATAGAGACATCGATCGCGGCGCCGGATGGAGATGCCGCACGCCTGACGATTTACGTGGACGTATTGTCTCCGGAGTATGCCATCGGAATTGTAGAAGATCGGACACGGAAAGTGGAGACAGAACGGGAACTGTCCCGGACCCTGAAAAATCTGGAGGATATGAAGTATGCGCTGGATCAGTCTTCGATTGTAGCGATCACCGATCGTCAGGGACGAATTACATATATTAACGATAAGTTCTGTGAAATTTCGGGGTACGAGGAAGAAGAGTTGATCGGGGGTACCCACCGCATCGTGAATTCCGGCTATCATTCCCGTGAGTTTTTCAAGGAAATGTGGAGGACCATCGGGTTCGGAGGGGTCTGGAAAGGGGAGGTGCGGAACCAGTCCAAGGATGGCACTTACTACTGGGTGGATACGACCATCGTTCCTCTCCACAATGAAGAGGGAAAGCCGGTGCAGTACCTTGCGATTCGTAACGATATTACGGATAAAAAAAGAAACGAAGAGAAAATAAGACATATGGCCTATTATGACCATCTGACCGGTCTACCCAACCGACGGATGTTCGACAAACAGCTGACGGCAGCTGTAGAAGAAGCAGGTGGGACGTCGAAGCGTTTCGGTGTCATGTTCATCGACCTCGACGGGTTCAAGTACGTCAATGATACCCTGGGCCACCTGATCGGGGACCGTCTTTTGGTCGAAGTCGGGAACAGGTTGGCGACGATGATCGGACAAGACGGGATCGTCTCCCGGATCGGCGGGGATGAGTTCGCTATTCTCATCAGTGACATTGATGCCCCGGAACAGATGAAAGAGCGGGCAGAGCAGATATTGAGAGGGTTCCGTCATTCTTTCCTCATTGATCAATACGAACTGCATGTGACCGGAAGTATCGGAGTCACGACGTATCCGGAATCCGGAAAAGACGCAGAGACGATGATGCGGCATGCCGACCTTGCAATGTACCGGGTGAAGGGGGCTCACAAGAACCATTATCATTTCTTTAACGTACAGACAGAGGAAAGTACCGGTCGACTGTTTGATATACAGAATGGTTTCCGGAAAGCGCTGGATAAGAATCAGTTCCACATGGTGTATCAACCGAGAGTGAGTCCGGATGATCTGGAGATCGAAGGATTTGAAGCATTGATCCGCTGGAACCACCCGGAACATGGCAATATTCCACCTGGAGAGTTCATTCCGCTTGCGGAAGAAACGGGGATGATCAACGCCATCGGGGAGTGGGTGCTTCGTGCCGTCAGCAAACAGCTCCAACAGTGGAAGTGGCAAGGGCTGTCTCCGTTGCCGGTGTCGGTGAATCTGTCGCCGAATCAGCTGCTTCAGTCGAATTTCGTTTCGAAGATGCTCGGTATTTTCAGGGATTACAATATTCCTCATGATTGGATTGAGCTTGAGATCACGGAAAGTATGCTGATTGAAAATGAATCTGTGGTCCAGAACCTGCTCAGTCGATTGCGGGAAGAAGGATTCCGGATCGCGCTGGATGACTTCGGGACCGGGTATTCGTCGCTCGCTTACCTCCGGAAGTTCAACGTAGACGTGCTTAAGCTGGACCGTTCGCTGATCCAGGGGATTTCTGAAGAATCGAATGATAAAGAAATCGTGGAAGCGGTGATTTCTCTCGGTAAGTCGTTCGGCATGACGGTCGTAGCGGAAGGGGTCGAGGAAGAGAGTGAGATGGACGTACTGCGGGTCATCGGTGTCGATGAAGTCCAGGGATTCTATTTCAGTCATCCCGTCTACGCCGATCAGATCAACAATATGCTGATGTCGAAATCGATGAAGGGATAGGGAAAGTCGGATATAATAGGAAGAAACAGGTAGAAGTCAAGAGATTCTCATAGGCCGGGAGGGATTGGATGAAAAGGACCGTTGTGGTGCTGCTCGTTTTTGTGGCTCTCCTCGGAGGGATGGGGGCGTTCGGTACGGCGTTCGTCGTTGTCAGCAAAGCTTTTCTCCAGGTCGTAATACCGTTCGGTCTCGTGATATGGATCAACCGCAGGGACTATTGGTTCCACCATATGTTCCGGAAAATCGATCATGTGAACCGGCATGCGCTGATCATTCTTCTCTTGTTTTTTGCCGTGAATGCGGGGGTGGATCTCCTGTGGCTTCAGGGAGCGTCGTTTCTGATTCTTTCTCTGGTCAGCCCCGTAGCGTTCGTCGTGTCCTTCTGCTTTTGGCGGATGTTTCTTGAAAAAGGGTTCCGGCGGTTCTACCGGATTCATTTCGGGAGGGCTTCTGTCTATCTGTTGATCCACATGGCGCTATGGGGACTTTATGCCATGGCCATGCGGGCGTACGGGGAGTCGGAAGGACTGTCCAACTATGCGACGTCCGTCGCGGTGCTCGGGGGAATCATGCTCGTTGTCGTATTCTTCACATGGGGAAAACACGACCACAAAGTCGACCCTCCGACGGTGGAAGGGATGGTACGGAAGTTGTGGTAGGGCACAAACATATTTCTTTCATCTCCTTTTTTCATCTGTAATAATTACATACATCGTTGAAAAAGGGAGGCAGATTTATGACGAATCAAACAACAACCAAACCTTTATTTGAAACCTTTAGTATGGATAAATTACAACTTCCGAACCGTACCGTTATGGCACCGATGACACGCGGATTCTCACCCGGGAACGTTCCGAATGAGGACGTGGCGGCGTATTACCGCAGACGTGCCGAGAATGAAGTCGGGCTGATCATTACAGAAGGTACAGGGATCAATCATCCGGCATCTGTATCCGGTGCGGGCATTCCTGTGTTTCATGGAGAGAAGGCGCTTGAAGGCTGGGCCGATGTAGTGGAACAAGTGCATGAAGCCGGCGGCAAAATAGCTCCTCAGCTATGGCACGTAGGAATGACCCGCAAGAAAGGGGATCTTCCGAATGAGGAAGCCGAGCCCGTGGGTCCTTCAGGCCTGAGCCTGGACGGAGAGAAAGTGAACGAAGCCCCGTCTACCGAAGAAGTGGAAGCGTTGGTGGAAGCTTATGCCCAGGCAGCTAAAGATGCGAAGCGCCTCGGTTTTGATGCGATTGAAATCCATGGTGCTCATGGGTACCTGATCGACCAGTTCTTCTGGGAAAATACGAATAAACGTACCGACCGTTATGGTGGGGATCTCGTTGAGCGTACGCAGTTTGCCGTGGAGATCGTTGAGGCGTGCCGCCGTGAAGTCGGGGAAGATTTCCCGATCATTTTCCGTTTCTCCCAATGGAAGATGAATGATTTCCAGGCGAAGTTGGCGACCACTCCGGATGAGTTGGAGCGCTTCCTGCAGCCGCTCATTGATGTCGGTGTCGATATCTTCCACTGCTCCACCCGCAGATACTGGGAGCCTGAGTTCGAAGGATCCGACTTGAATCTTGCCGGCTGGACGAAAAAGTTGTCCGGTAAACCGGTCATTTCCGTCGGTTCCGTCGGTCTTGATGGTGTCTTTACGGACTTCTCCGGCGCCGGTACCTCAAGTTTGGACGGTCTGGTGGAAAAGCTTGATCGTGATGAGTTCGACCTTGTAGCTATCGGCCGTTCGCTATTGATGGACCCGGCATGGGTGAAGAAGGTGCATGAAGGCAGAGTGAACGATCTGCTGGCGTTTAATAAAGAAGCATTGAAGAAATTGTATTAAAGATGGAAAAACAGGTGCCCTATGAATCAGGGCGCCTGTTTTTTTGATGTAACGATAGTATGGGAGAAGCGGTCCTGGGCAAGACTTCGTCCATCCTGCTGGGAGAAATTCTCTTTATCTTTCATATAAGCGATGGTACTTGCAAAATCGCGGTAGGCGATCCGTTTGATAATTTGATTGGATGTAAGCGGCGCTCCGTCCTCGCTTTCAAGCTTCAGTCCCATCGCTTTATATCCTATGGTCTGACCACTGCATTTCAACTGAGCATACTCCAGTCCCCATGTAGTGAAAGTGGGAATGACGATGTAACGCAAGGTTTCGTCTTTCACTTTTTTCCGGAGTACCGGTTCGAGTGCGCTGGTGACCAGGCTGGACGCGACCATATCGATGAGCACCGCCCAGGTTCGTTTCTTCGTAATCGGCTTCATGTGCAATCCTCCCTTAGTGTGATAAGTACATTAAGGTCTACGTTACGGATATGAAAAAGGTTTCATTCTTCTATATGTGAAAAACAAGCATACTCGATACAGAGGAAGGGTAAAAAATGATAAGAAAGGAGTGGAGGACCGATGCAGCAAATGAATAGAGGAATCATTACAGCACTTGCTTCCATTGGCATCGCCCAGGCAGCGAAAATATGGACGCATCACAGAAATACAGGGAAGTGGGACGTGAAACAGTTGGCTACGACCGGAGGAATGCCGAGTTCCCATTCGGCAGGAGTGGCGTCTCTTGCTTCTTACATAGCGTCCAACAAAGGTTCACGCCACACGGAGACCGCCCTTGCAGTAGTGTTCGGTGTGATCGTCATGTATGATGCTCAGGGGATTCGCCGACATACTGGAGAAATCGCGAAATTAGTTAATGATCTCGAGGATAATGTCGCTCAACTGACCGTAGACTTTCCGAGCCTTCCGTTCGTCGAGAGGGAGAACGAGTTGAAGGAGCTTCTCGGTCACCAGCCTATGGAAGTGCTGGGAGGAGCGATTTTAGGAGGAGTTCTTGGCGTGTGTTCTGCAAGAATTGAACAATAGGAGTGATCCCGGTCGTGTATGGCGACCGGGGTTTTTATTTTGCTGGCTGTTCCTGAATTTATGGGATGCTTTTGAATGATCTGGTGACGAAAAGTGTCGCATAAAATTATGTATGCGATAGTTTCCGAGCAGTCTCTGGAGAAAATATTCTATAACAAAAATTATGAGACACTTTTCCATCATTTCATGAAATTATTGAATGATTACACCGTCCGGGTCGTATTCGGGAGTTTAAGGAATTATGAGGTGCTTTTGATAAGTGTTGAGATAGATAGTGCCTCATAACATTCGGTATGCGACAGTTTTTCTCGGGCGAGCTAGAGAAAACACGTGATACAACTAGTTATGAGACACTTTTTCACACTTTCACAAAATCATTGAAGGATAAAGCCTGATTCCGTCTCTTTAAAAAATGATCCGGGAAAAGTAGATGACCAGCGTCACCGTCACGGCGGAAAAGATGGTGGAAAGCAGGACGATCTGCGCCGCGAACTCCGGGTAGTTGTCGTATTCCTGAGCGATGACGGCACTGTTGACGGCCGTCGGCATGGCGGAAGCGATGAATAACGCCTGAGCTGTCGTTCCTTCCAGACCGAACACAAAAATCATTCCAAGCGCGAGCATCGGTCCTATCACCAGACGAAGCAGCAGGCTCATATACACCGAGGAAAAATTCATCGTCCATTCGATCTTGGCGACCTGAGCCCCGAGCATCAGGAGGGCGATGGCGATCATCGCATCCGCGATATAGTTGGACGGAACCCAAAGAAACGAAGGAACGTCGACGTTGCCCGCATTCAATAAAATTCCGGCGAGCAGGGCGTACAGCACTGGCATTTTGAAATAGCCGGCGATGGCGCGCCATTTTCCGATATGTATCGATTGCAGGGCGAAAATGCCGTAGGAAAATGTCAGGATATTCTGCATCGTAAGCACGACCACCTGAATGGACATCGCGAACGGATCTCCTTTAAATACGAGATCGTTGACCGGCACCCCATAGTTGCCGGAGTTGAAGAAGATGACGCTGTTCGAGACCGTCGTCCCTTTGGCGGCGTCGAGCCCTCTTAATGCGTTCCATAGTTTGGTAAGAAGAAACAGGAGGAGCACATAAAGGCCGATGAAGCCGATAACGGTCAGGAATCGACCGGGCGCGAACTCCGTTTCGTAAAGCTTCACAAAAATGAAACCCGGCACGACGAAATAAATATTGAGTTTGGCCAGCGTATTCAAATCGAGCTGGAATTTTTTCTCGAGAACGAATCCGATCCCCATGATGATGAAGACAGGGAGCAGAATGTCGACGAGTATGGTAGCGAGTTCTGCCAACGTTATTCCTCCTTACATATAGCGGAGCAAAAGATCCATTTCTTCTTTTACTCTCTTCCAGGCCCGTGTGGAGGTATCCGTAAGCATAAAGTGTTCGGCGTCGCTCATTCGTACATACTTCACCGGGTCTCCCATATTTTCCGCCCATTCCTGGTAATCATCACTGATACCGACCGGAACGTTTATATCCAGCGCACCGTGGACAAGGATTTGCATCGTTGAAAGGGGAAGCAATTCCTTCGGCGAACCATCTCTGAACCGTTCCGGCACCTCTTCAGGGCTACCTCCGAGCAAGTCGGCTGTAGGGTTGTCCGGAGATTTGTTCAATGTATCGTCCCGGAAGCGGTGCACGTCATGCATGGTCTTCAACTCGTTCACCCCTGCTAGACTGACGGCTGCAGCAAGAGGAAGCGGGCTCCTTTTATAGAGGTAGCTCGTTTCGGGTAGATTTTTCCTTCCTGCGAGCCAGAGCGCAAGATGACCTCCTGCTGAATGACCGATGGTGACCACCCGTTTCAAGTCCAAAGGATGATCATGCTGAAGAACGAAAAGAGCGTCGGTAGCCTGTGCCGCATCCAGAAACGTACCTGGCCATCCTCCTGCATCCTGACCGACCCGGCTATATTCGATATTCCACGTCGCCCATCCGTCCGCGGTCAAATCTTCTGCGATTTCCCTCGTCTCCTCGAGTCCGTATTCCGATTTCCAGAAGCCGCCGTGGATGACGATGGCTACAGGATAAGGTCCTTCTGTGTCGGGAAGTCGAAGCTCTCCGAAGTGGTCTTTCTTTTCACCGTAATAGATTTTCTGCATATTTTTTCACCTCTTCTGAAATCTTACACCTCTTCTGTTCATCAGCAAACCCATACAGCTTCGAAATAAGTGAATTTCTCTCGGAAGAAAAGTGAGTTGACTTTCCGATCGGTTGCTATATAATAATACCCATAGGGGTATAAAAGTGAAGGTCGTAGATATAGGAATGAGGGAGTCATTCAGGGTTAAAATAGAAAGAAGTCAGGAAGTTCCGTTCATCAAAAGAAATGGAAGAGGATGTGAAACGATGTTCAACAAAAAAATGTTTCAAAATCACTGGTTGTTCAGCTACGACAAGAATTACTTGAAAAATGATTTTACGGCCGGGTTGATTGTAGCGATCATGCTTATCCCTCAGGGTATGGCTTACTCCATGCTCGCCGGATTGCCTCCGGTGATCGGGTTGTACGCTTCGACCATTCCTCTTATCATCTACGCACTTTTAGGGTCTTCCAGGCAACTGGCGGTAGGGCCGGTGGCTATGGTCTCTCTTTTGGTACTATCGGGGGTATCTACACTCGCCGAGCCAGGGTCCGGGGAATATGTTTCTCTTGTACTGCTTCTCTCGCTCATGGTCGGGGTGATTCAGCTGGCGATGGGACTGTTCAGGCTCGGGTTTGTCGTGAACTTCCTTTCTCATGCGGTCATCAGCGGATTTACGTCTGCTGCTGCTTTGATCATCGGTCTCAGTCAATTGAAGAACCTGATCGGTGTCGATCTCGCCGGTCAGAAGAACATATTCATCATACTGTCGGATGCGGTGACGAGAATATCTGAAATCAATTGGATCACATTTGCCATAGGAATCGGGAGTATCGGGCTGCTCATCTTTTTCAAAAAGAAAGTGCCGCGTATTCCGGGACCGCTCGTCGTCGTTGTTCTGAGTGCGCTTCTCGTGTACTTTTTCAATCTGGAGGAACGCGGCGTGAGTATTATCGGGAATGTTCCGGATGGACTGCCGGCGTTGAGTCTTCCTGCCTTCAGCATGGATTCCATGATGGCTCTCTTGCCGATTGCTCTCACGATTTCTTTCGTCGGTTTCATGGAGTCGATCGCGGTTGCCAAAGCCATCGCCTCCAAAGAGAAATATAAGGTGGAATCCAACCGGGAACTTACCGGTCTTGGAGCGGCTAATATCGTCGGTTCGTTCTTCTCCGCATCGCCTGTTACCGGCGGGTTTTCCCGTACGGCTGTTAACTATCAGGCAGGGGCGAAGTCCGGACTCGCTTCGATCATCACCGCTGTTCTGATCATGATCACGCTGCTATTTTTCACGGGATGGTTCTACTACTTGCCGAACGCTGTCCTTGCAGCGATCATCATGGTAGCTGTATTCGGGCTCATCGATGTGAAAGAAGCGAAGCACTTGTTCCGCATCAAACAAGCGGACGGCTGGGTACTGGTCATCACCTTCGTAGCGACACTCGTGACAGGTATCGAATCAGGGATCCTGATCGGTGCCGGGGCAGCAATTCTGCTGTTCGTATGGAATAGTGCTTATCCGCACACGGCTGTTCTCGGCTATGTAGAGAAAGAGGGAGTATACCGGAATGTGAAGCGGTATCCGGAGGCGTTGGAGCACACAGATACGCTCATCTTCCGGATGGATGCCTCGCTGTATTTTGCCAACTTCGCTTTCGTCGAAGAAAAGATAAGGAAGATTCTAGGCGAACGTCCGCAGGTGACGAAGGTAATTCTCGACTTCTCCGGCGTGAACCGGATGGATGCGGTCGCGGTGGACGAACTGGAGAAACTGATCGATGAATTCGAAGAAGCGGACGTACACATTCACCTGGCTCAGGTGAAAGGACCGGTCCGTGATCTTCTGGAACGTGCCGGGTGGGAAGGCAAATATGGAGATCGCATCAGGCATATGGAAGTCAAGGAAGCTGTAAGCTATTGATGGAAGAAGTCCGCCCTTTTGAAAAGGGTGGGCTTTTTTTGGTTTAAGGGGGTGCGATTAGGTGAAAATCTAAGAGAAAGGAGTTGATGGTATATGTGGTGGAGACACCCTTATTTCAAATACATAACGGCATTTATCCTATTTCTGATTGCCGTGTTCTTCATGCAATTACTGGATATGTTCAGTCCATTTCTGACTGTGTTCCAGACGTTATTCTATCCGATTCTGATTGCCGGATTTCTTTTCTATCTGACGAGACCGGTGGTGGAATGGATGTCGAGGAAGATGTCGATTCCGATTCTCGCATCCATCATCATCCTGTTCACCGTGCTGGGGGCGCTGATAGCGACAGCTGGACGACTTCTGGCTACCACCATCCAGGAACAGGTCGAGGATATATCCCATCTGCCGAGTAAGCTCGGAGAAACCGCGGAGAAAGCGAGGAAGGGACTCGAGGAGAACGACATGGGGATGCTGTCGACAAATTCCCTGAAGCAACAGGTGACGCAGTACGTAAGTAACCTCGGGCAGGATATCAGTGAACACTTCGCCCAGACGTTCACCACGGTGGCCGGTGCTGCTACGGTCATCATTATCGTTCCGTTCGTTCTGTTCTTTTTCCTCAAAGATGGAAGGAAACTCGTTCCCTTTCTGACGAAGCCGTTCTCCGGAAAGAAGAGGGAAGAAGCGACGTCGTTGTTCCGGAAGCTCGATGCGACGATTGCCGCTTATATCATCGGTCAGGCGACGGTCGCCTTTGTGGACGGGGTACTCATGTATATCGGTTACCTGATCATTGGACTTGATTACGCGCTTATTCTCGGTTTGTTCGTCGTCATGACGGCGATCATTCCGTTCTTCGGTCCGATCATCGGGGTCGTGCCGGCTGTGGTTGTGGCTCTGATGCAGGATCCGGTCATGGCCATCTACGTCCTGGCGATTCTCGTGATTGTACAACAGCTCGAAGGAAACCTTGTTGCTCCCGTCGTTCTCGGGCAGCGTCTTCACGTACATCCGCTCACGATCATTCTGTTACTTGTCGTAGCCGCACCGCTCGGAGGATTCATCGGAATGGTCATTGCTATTCCGTTGTATTCAGTGATCAAAGTGCTTCTTTATAATTTTTACAGGTATTTTCAGATGTACCGAGAATCCAAAGAAGACGCGACTGTTTAAGAAAAGGAGAGGGAACCATGACCTATTATCTGTCCGAACCGCTATTGCTTGAGAAGAGAGGAGCGATTGTCAAAAACCGCTTCATGAAATCCGCGATGAGCGAAGGGATGGCTTCTGAAGACCATGCCCCCACAGAGGAATTGATCCACCTTTATGAAAGGTGGGCCGAAGGAGGCGCAGGTCTTGTCGTTACGGGAAATGTGATGATTACGGGCGACGCACTCGGAGAACCCGGAAACGTCGTACTCGAAGACGCCAGCGACCTGCACTTGTTCAGGAAGTGGGCGAAAGCGGGGAAGAAGAACGGGAATGAGTTCTGGATGCAGATCAATCATCCCGGGAAGCAGGTCGTACGGGGGCTGGTGAAAGAAGGACATGCGCCTTCTGCTATCCCTTTTTCCCCGGATCTTCAACGTTTCTTTGCACCACCGCGCGCCCTGACGACAGCGGGCATCCATGAAGTGATACGACGCTTCAAGAGAACAGCCTTGCTTGCGAAAGAAGCGGGATTCACCGGGGTACAGATCCATGCAGCCCACGGCTATCTGATCAGTCAGTTCCTTTCTCCGAGGCACAATCAGCGCACGGATGAATGGGGAGGCCCGATCGAGAACCGTGCCCGTTTCCTGAGAGAGGTGTGCCGGGCCGTCCGTTCCGAGGTGGGAGAGGATTATCCGGTAGGGGTCAAGATCAACAGCGCCGATTTCATGAAGGCCGGATTCACAGAAGAAGAATCGATCTACGTCATCAAGTCTTTGGAAGAGTTCGGAATCGACCTTATTGAAATATCCGGAGGAACGTATGAAAAAGCGGTGATGACCGGGAAAGGTACGACGGAGTCGAAGCGGGAAGCCTACTTTCTTGAGTACGCCGAACGGCTGAAAAAGGAGACGACCATCCCGATTGCGGTCACCGGCGGTTTTCGTACGAAAGAAGGAATGGAACAAGCCCTTGCTGCCGGAGGGACGGATATGATCGGTCTGGCCCGTCCGCTTGCGGTCGACCCGTCCATCCCCGACAAATTGCTGAAAGGGGAACTCGAGACTCTGGATCTCCCTGCCGTGAAAACCGGCATTCCTGCCATTGATAAGGGAGGAATGATGGAGATTATGTGGTTCAGCCAACAGCTCGATCGCATCGGGAAAGGGCAGGAAGCGAAGCCGAACTTCTCACCGAAGCTGTCTCTGTTGAAATCTTTATGGGAAAACGGAACAGGTATCCTGAAGAAACGTCGGGTCTGACGTCGAAGATCGAAGGAGAGGTGTCTATGAAACATATCATTGAACCGCTCGGTGATCAGTCCTTATTTATAATAGTAGGGGAGGAGATCAGTCCGGACATTCATCACCGTGTCCAGGCGATCGTGGAAGAGATGGATGCCACCTGGATTACGGAAATGGTCCCTTCTTATACGGGGGTCGCTGTATACTATGACGCTATGCAGTTGCGTAAGACCTATCCTCATTCCTCTCCTTACGAAAGGGCTGCTGCATATGTGTCAGCCTGCATTGATTCTATCGCTGGAAGGGAGGCAAGTAGCGGCCGGACGATAGATATTCCGGTATGTTATGGAGGGGACGACTTCGGTCCTGACCTTCCCGCTGTTGCTGAACATAACGGATTGACGGAAGACGAAGTCATCGAAAAGCATACGTCCCGGGAATATCTCGTCTATATGCTCGGGTTCGCGCCGGGCTTTCCGTTCCTTGGAGGAATGGACGGGGAGATTGCGATGCCACGAAAAGAAGAGCCAAGATTGAAGATCCCTGCCGGTTCCGTAGGGATCGCCGGGTCGCAGACAGGGGTCTATCCTCTGGAAACGCCCGGGGGCTGGCAATTGATCGGAAGAACGCCCCTCTCCCTGTTCCTTCCTGAGAAGACCCCTCCTTCTTATCTGCAGCCGGGGGACAAAGTCAGGTTCTTCTCCGTTACGAGAGAAGCATATGAACAATGGGAGGAAGAGGAATGATAGAAGTGCTTGAAGCAGGATTGTTCACGACTATACAGGACTCCGGACGTGCAGGATATCAAAAGTACGGAGTGAGTGTCGGAGGAGCAGTGGACACCGTAGCACATCGACTTGCGAACATCGTCATAGGAAATGATGAGAATGATGCGACTCTGGAGATGACACTGCAGGGCGCTGCTTTTCATTTCCGGGAAGCTGCTCTCTTATCCATTACCGGTGGGGATATGCAGCCACGAATAGACGGGGTGCCGGTACCAATGTGGCGCCCGGTGTATGTACACAAAGGAAACGAGCTTCGGTTCGGGAACGCGGTGAAAGGGGCCCGTACGTATATAGCGGTAGCGGGCGGATTCCAAGCGGACGAATTCCTTGGAAGCGCTTCGACATATCTACAGGCCGGTTTTGGCGGACACGAAGGAAGAGCCTTTCAGAAAGGGGGCACCCTTGAAAGGAACCGTTCTTCAGCAATGAGTGAACGGATAGTGGATCAGCTGACAGAAAAAAGAATAAACGGACCCTTCGCTGCTTCCGACTGGTGGGTTTCGGATATGGCGGTGCCAATGAATAATCAGGGAGAAGCGATCCGGGTCTTTGAAGGCCGCCACCATCACTTGTTTGAAGAGGAAAGCATCCGTTCATTTACAGAAGAAGCGTACCAGGTCGATACGAAATCCGACCGGATGGGGATCAGACTGAAGGGAGAGCCTCTGAACCTATCCGTAAAGGAAGAAATCATCTCCGAACCGGTGACGTTCGGAACGATCCAGGTCCCTCAGAATGGTCAGCCGATCGTTTTACTGGCGGATCGACAGACGACAGGAGGATATCCGAAACTGGCGCAAGTAGCGAGTGCGGATTTTTCCAAACTGGGACAAGTGAAGCCGGGTGACAAGGTGAGGTTCATGATGATCCCTCACCGGGAAGCGGAACGTCTCCTTTTGGAACAGGAGCAGTATATCCGTTGGTGCCGGAGTGCCATCAGAAGGAAAGTGGAGGAGGGTCATATATGAGTGTCATCGATCTGAACTGTGATATGGGAGAAGGATTCGGCGTATATACAAAAGGAAAAGATGAGGAAGTGTTGTCGTACGTTACTTCTGCTAATATCGCCTGCGGTTTCCACGCCGGGGATCCCATGACGATGAAAAAGACGGTACAGATGGCCGCCGAAAAAAACGTCGCTATCGGGGCTCACCCGGGGCTCCCCGATCTCGCAGGTTTCGGGAGAAGGAAAATGGACATAACGCCGGAGGATGCGTATGCCCTTACTATGTATCAGACAGGGGCTTTGGAGGCTTTTGCCGAGGCAGCAGGCACTAGCCTTCAGCACGTAAAGCCTCACGGCGCCCTATATAATATGGCGGCGACGGATGCCTCTCTTGCGAAGACGATAGCGGAAGCGGTAAGGGATGCGAAAGGAGACGTCATTCTCTACGGACTCGCCGGAAGCGAATTGATCAAAGCGGGCGAGCTGGCAGGAGTGAGGACCGTGAGTGAAGTATTCGCCGACCGTACGTATCAAGCGGACGGTACGTTAACGCCCCGTACCCAAGAGGGGGCAGTAATCAAAGATTCTGAAAAGGCTCTGCAGCAGGTGAATGATATGGTGTTTGACCAGAAAGTAAGGACGATTGATGGTGAGTATATAGGGATCAAGGCAGAATCGGTATGTATCCACGGTGATAATGAAGAAGCCATCGATTTCGCCCGTTTTATCCGCAATGCTCTGACCGATGAGGGGATCAAGGTGACTGCCCCCAGGAGCAGACGATGAAAGAAAAACGGAGGTATAGGTGAAAAAAAGCAGGATAATAGCAGGAGAAAGTGAAATTTCGCTGTTTATTCTGCGAAAAAGGTTAGAATGCATATTCGTTGTGGTACTATAGTAGTAATTCAATGAACAAAATTTGGTTCAACTAGGAAGTGGACAGCATGGAGGAACGCGAAAAGGAACGCGTGGAAGCCCTGAAACGCTATGACATTCTTGATACGTCTCCGGATACAGCTTTTGACCGGATTACGGAGCTGGTGACGGAGCTTGTGAATGTACCGGTTGCCATGATCAGTCTTGTGGATGCCGATCGTATATGGTTCAAATCGACGTACGGGGTGGAGATCGAAGAAGTGAAAAGAAGGCCGGGACTATGTGACCGTGTCATTGTTCAGGACGAGCTCTACGTCGTTGAACATGCCAGCAAAGATCCTGGATTTATAGGGCACCTGGCAGCAGAAGGCGAAGGGATCGAATTTTATGCCGGCGTTCCTCTTACAACTCATGATGGATATAGCATCGGGGTATTGAGTGCCATGGACATGAAGCCCGGCTCGCTTTCAGAGAAAGGGGCCGGAGCTCTCCGGAAACTTGCCCAGGTAGTCATGGATGAAATCGAACTTCACCTGGAAGCGAAACGTCTGGAGAAAGTGAATGAGAAGCTGGAGAAGAAGACGACCTACGATTCCATGACGGGAGTCCTTAACAGGGATGCGGTCCTCTCTGCGCTTTATAAAAAGATGGCTCTCTCGGACCGGGAAGATGAGGCGTTGTCTGTGTTGATCATTGACATCGATCATTTCAAGCAGGTGAATGATGAACACGGACATATCGTCGGAGATGAAGTGATCCGGGAAGTTGCGAAACGTCTCGATAGGTATACGAGAGAGAGTGATGACTTCGGGAGGTTGAGTGGCGAGGAATTCATGCTCTTAGCCTATCCGAGCGATAAGAAAGAAGCGGAAGAAATTGCCGACCGCCTCCGTGCCGTGATTGCCGAAGAGCCGATTTCCGTATCGAATGAAGCCGGTCGGCTGGATATAAACGTCACCATCAGCATCGGTATTTTCAGCAACGAAGCGGATCATCTGCTGAAAGCCAGATACATCATGCATAAAGCGGACGAAGCCTTGTTTGAATCCAAGCGGGAAGGTCGTAACAGAATAACGGTCTGGTCTTAAAGAGAGGAAACACTTCTCTCTTTTTTTCGTTGTCTAAAAAATGAACCGGGTCAGTAGAATGCCGGAATGAACAGAAGCTGCATGAACACATGAGTAAGCATATGAGCGAGGACGGCATAGATGAAGCCATGCTTCCAGAAAAGATAACCGAAAAATAATCCTCCTATTCCATTCAGCAGGAAACTCCGGAAGATGATCAAAGGCGTAAGTCCGTCAAAGAGCGTAATTGTTGCCGGGAGGTGCCCTGCTGCAAACAGAAGAGAAGCAAGGATGATGGCACTCCAGTAGAGAGCTGCGGGTTTCTTTTTGAAAATGATCGCTCCGATAGCGACGAGGGCGGACATGAGAAACAAGCGTAACAGCACTTCTTCAACCACACCTCCGTAAAGCACACCGGCTATGAGAGCAAGAGCCGAGAACTCCGGAGGATTGCTCTGTAAGTAGGGGATGTGGTCCGCGAAATAGAAGCGGTCGGAAGCGATGATCAGAAAAGCGACAAGCAGCCCTGCAACAATCGCTCTGATGAATCCTCTTCGGTCCAGGGAGAATTTTTCCCCGGAAGCGAGGGAGTGGAAGAAAGGCAGAGTCAATGCTGCACGGCGGGCCAATTTGACTCCGGCGAACGACAGAAGAAATGATAGAATGAATAATTGAACCGAAGATAGGAGCGTTGCCAGTGGTACAGAGATCGTCAGCATATCTCTGATCTCCGGCATCATCTGTAACTGGTACGGAACGATGATAAATCCAGCTATGAAACTGAGGAAAGCGAGGATGAGGGAAATCTTCAGATCTTTGCTCAAGCGGAAGGACCTCCTTTTTACATAATTATACCACTTATCGAGGGGAAGGAAGAGATGCAATGGAGTATATCAGAATTTTTACAGAAGCCTTTGAGTATAAAGGGACAATGCCGAGAGAACAGGCACACCAACAGGGAGAGTGGCATGAAGTGTTCCATTGCTGGTGTGTGAGCAGGCACGAGGGGCAGTGGTTCCTGTACCTGCAATTACGAAGTCCCGAGAAGAAGGACTATCCGGGACTGTACGATATTACCGCGGCCGGGCACATCGAAGCCGATGAATCCGTGAGGGACGGGGTGAGAGAGGTGAAAGAAGAACTCGGGCTTGATGTTACCTATGAAGATATGAAAAAGGTAGCTCTCCTGGATACATGGATCGGGAAAGATAAAGAATTCGCTCATGAGCATATGTATGAATGCACCCATTCTCTTACCCAATTCACGTTACAGGAAGAGGAAGTGAAGGACGTGGACCGTGTGCTGTGGCAGGACTTCAAGGCTCTTTGGAACGGGGAAACGGATGTCATTTCTGGAGAAAAAGAAATGAGCCTTACCCGGGAGGCTTTCGTACCGCACGAGAATGACTACTATAGAAGGATCATCGAAGCAGTGGAGAAAGAGTTGATCGATTAGATAAGAAAGTCCCGGTCGCATGTGGTGACCGGGGCTTTTTTGGAGTGTTATGAGGTGTTTTTACAAGTTCTGAGCGGAAATAGCACCTCATATTTTTCTATATGCCACACTTTTGACAGGGTCCCTAAACAAAAATGTGGCATTGAAAGAGTTATGAGACACTTTTTCATTTCTGGATCAAATGAATGAAGGATAACGCGCCCGCCCTTCTATTCAATTCGGAATAATGAGTACCTGACCAGGGTGAATAAGATAGGGCGAAGATATGGAATTGGCGCGAGCGAGCTCGGCGAGTGTAACGCCATGATTAAGAGCGATCCTGTACATGTTATCGCCTGGTTTGACGGTATAGCGGGACGAAGAGGCATCCGGAATCTTGAGCTGTTGACCGACACGGATCAACGCAGGGTTCAGGATGTTGTTCGCTTCCACAATGGCAGAGACGGAGACGCCGTATGTTCTCGCGATGCTGTAAAGGGTATCTCCCCGTTTGACGGTATATCCATCTCCATCTGAGCTCCCGCCTCCGGTAGTGGAAGGAATGGTGAGAACTTCTCCGATCTGTATGTTCGTAACATCCGTGATCCCGTTAGCGGAGGTAAGTGCTTCAACGGTCGTACCGTATCTTTTGGCCAAAGAATATAGCGTATCTCCGGCTTGGACGGTATGGGTCGAAGATTGTTCCAGTCCCAGGATCCGAGAGACAGTAGTGAAACTATAGCCCTGTCGTTTCAATTCGGGAATCACTCTCTCGATAGCCCCCGGGGTCCCGGAAGCTCCTGCTCCTGTATGCATAAGAATGATCGATCCTGCTTCTACGTTGTTCATAATTCTGTTGTAGACTTCTGTGGTTGATAGGCCTTTCCAATCCAGCGTATCGATGTCCCAGTGGATGGTATATGGGTAGCCTGCATCACCGACAACCTGAAGGACCTGGTCGTTGACGGCCCCGAACGGAGCACGGAATAAAGGAGAAAGGGCTTGTCCTGTCGTGGAGCGTATAGTGTCCTCTGTGCGCGATAATTCATTTTTCATCTCAGTGGCGGAGAGAGTAGTGAAATCCGGGTGGGAATAAGAATGGTTGGCGATTTCATGACCGGCATCAACAATGGATCGAATGGAAGAAGGGTGATTTTCGGCACCTCTTCCTGTCAGGAAAAAGGTGGCTGTCGTGTTCTCCCGGTCGAGTATAGAGAGGATTCTGCCTATATTCGTACCGTCGGAGCCATCGTCGAAAGTAAGGGCGACTTCTTTCGAGGATGTGGTGCCATTTGTAATGAAGGAGGATGCGGCAGCATAAGCAGTAAGAGGGAAAGCGAGCATCAGCAACACAATCAGAAAAAACAGGGGTGTTTTACGTATCATCGTTGCCACCTCACTATAGGGGATTATGTCTTTATTATACCCTGTTCTCCCGGGAAAGTCCTTATTCAGGTACCGGTAAAGATTTCCGTTTAAGCAATAATTATACAAAAATTGTCGAAATTCTGGTACAATTGCAAAATGTGAACGCATACATAATACTTGAGGACAGGAGGATCCATATGGGTACGACAGCATTGAACTGGTTATGGGAGAAGCATAATCAGGCGAAAGAGTTACTCAGTTTCTTCGTGAAACCGAATCACAGCGGCACCTCCTCCGGGAAAGGGACGGATTCTGAACGAAGTCCGAAACCGGAAAGCGGGGGAGAAGGTCCAAGTTACAATAAGGCACAGCGAATCGGTCTGTTCACCGGACCTATATTGTTTGTGCTGACACTTCTTTTCTTTCAGCCGGAAGGTATGTCCGGGGAAGCGCAGGCGGTGCTTGCAAGTACGCTTTGGATTGCGACGTGGTGGATGACGGAAGCTGTTCCGATTCCTCTGACGTCGTTGTTACCTATCATTCTATTTCCGCTTACGGGCGGATGGGAGATGGATGCCACCGCTTCCTCCTATGGAGATGACACCATCTTCCTCTTCATGGGTGGTTTCATGATCGCATTGGCGATGGAGAAGTGGAATCTTCATAAGCGGATCGCTCTCACCATTATTCTTTTGATCGGTACGAATACAGAGCGTATCATTCTCGGGTTTATGGTGGCGACAGGCTTCCTGTCCATGTGGATTTCCAATACAGCTACGGCGATGATGATGGTGCCGATCGGACTTGCCATCATTTATCAGGTGTCCGAGCAATTGAAAGATGATGAATCGGTCGATACTTCCAAAGAGAACTTCGGCTTCGGGAAAGCTTTGATGCTCGGAATCGCTTATTCCGCTTCCATCGGGGGGATCGGGACGTTGATCGGGACACCTCCTAATACGGCGTTTGCAGCGATTGCGGGAGACTTGTACGGGGTACAGATTTCTTTTGCGCGATGGATGCTGTTCGGCGTACCGGTCGCATGGAGCTTTCTTTTCCTTGCCTGGTTCTATCTGATCAAGGTGGCGTATCCTCTGAAATTGAAGACCTTGCCCGGAGGCAGGGAGGTCATCAAGAAAGAGAAAGATGACATCGGTCGTGCCGGCTTCGAGGAAAAAGTCATCCTCGTCGTCTTCGTTCTTGCAGCGCTGTCGTGGATTACTCGTTCGTTCTTACTCCAGGAATATGTAAATGAAAATATAAACGATGCAGTCATCGCTCTGACGGCTTCGGCGATTCTATTCATCGTTCCATCGAAGAATATACGGGGAGGACGTATTCTCGACTGGGATACTGCAGTGAAACTGCCTTGGGGCATTCTGCTGTTGTTCGGTGGAGGACTTGCGATTGCCGGAGGATTCAGTGCATCCGGTCTTTCGGAATGGCTCGGGAATCAGCTGACATTCCTCGAAGGAGTGAATCTCTTTGTCGTTCTTCTCGTTGTGGCGGCGATGGTCATCTTCTTGACGGAGATCACTTCCAACACAGCGACGGCGAATATGATGTATCCGATTATGGCATCGCTGGCCGTTGCGCTCGGAGTGCATCCCTACGCTATCATGATCGCAGCCGGCGTCGCTTCTTCATCGGCGTTCATGCTACCGGTGGCGACGCCTCCGAACGCTGTAGTCTTCGGTTCAGGATATTTGAGGATTCCGGATATGGCGAAAGCGGGGGCTGCCTTGAACCTTGTCGGTATTCTGATTGTAACGATAGCCGTCTACTTCTGGCTCCCTGTCGCCTGGGGTATCGATTTGACCGAAGTTCCTGAGATGTTCCAGCAGACAGAATAAATTGCTCATACCTTCATTGGAACAAAGCCCGTCGAATAGATCCGGCGGGTTTTTAAGTCTTTTTATTTAGGTAAAAAGGTTTACTTATGTACTGAAAAAGGTATACAAGAAATTGTATGCATTCAACGTGATAAAAAGTAGCTTGAGGAAGGGGATTATACATGAGTGTACATGAATACAAAGTGAAAACATCCAGCGGATTCACCGCTAATCTGGAGAAATATAAAGGGAAAGTTCTTCTGATTGTCAATACAGCGACGAAATGTGGATTCACTCCGCAACTGGAGGACCTTCAGAAAATCCAGGAACGCTATCAGGAAGAAGGATTGCAGATATTAGGCTTTCCATCCAATCAGTTCGCTGAACAGGAGCCGAGGGAAGACGGGGAGATTACGAAGTTCTGTGCGATGAATTTCGGAGTGAACTTTCCGATTTTCAAGAAGATCGATGTCCGCGACCAGGAGGCGGATCCATTGTTTACATACTTGGCCTCCCAGAAGCCGTTCCAGGGATTCAATATGGAGCACCCGACGTCCAAGCTTCTTACCTCCATCATCAATGATAGGTATCCTCATTACATGGAAGGGGATTCCATCAAATGGAACTTCACGAAGTTTCTCGTAGACCGGGAAGGCAACGTCCTGGAACGTTTCGAATCTACGACAGAGCCGTGGGACATGGATGAAGATATTCAAAAAGCACTGGCTTAATGACGAGCCCCCGAGTATGGAAGTCTACTCGGGGGCTTTTTTTTGAGAAGAAGTGACGGTGCTGACGATTGCTATATAAAGGAGAGGAAGCACCGCCAAGAACGACATGAGTCCTTGCCATCCCCATCTCTCATACAGCGGTTCGAGCATCGAACTGCCTGTTACGACTCCGATGTAATAAGACACGAGATACAGGCTTGAAGCACTTCCCTTATGATGGGAGACCAGTTCCCCGACCGAGGAAGCGGTAAGCGAGTGCGCTGTGAAAAAGCCCAGACAGATGAGCCCGAGCCCGAGAGAAACGATCCACAGGGAAGTCGACAGCATCATGAATATTCCGGTGCAGAGAAGGAGAATACCTGCAATGCGGACTCTTGGAAGCTCAAAGTGACCTGCGAACCATCCGGCAAGGGGAGAGCCGACCACTCCCAGTCCGTAAGCGAAGTAGAACAGAGAGATACTTCCGAGAGATAGGGAGAAGGGCTCTTCCTGAAGATGGAACGGAAGAAACGTCCACACCCCGGTGAAGCTCGTCTGGAAAACGATGCCTAATCCGAAAATGAGAAGCAATGTCGGGTTTTTCAAATGATAGGAAAAGGCGCGCAGGTCATGACCGAATGAGAGGTCGCTCGGCTCGAAAAAACGGGAATTCGGAAGCAACCAAAGCATTAGTAAAAACATCGTAGTACCGATAGCACCGAGGATGTAGAAGTAGGTTTGCCAGGAAAAGAAATCCGTAACAGCGCCGGCGAGCACGCGTCCGGCCATCCCACCCAAAGCATTACTGGATATGTATAGGGCCGTGGCGACGTGTACACTTTGTCTGTCCATTTCTTCATTGAGATACGCCAGGGCGGCAGCCGGAAGACCGGCCAGAGCCATTCCCTGAATGAACCGGAACAGGAGAAGCAGAACGAACGAATCGGTCCACGGGATGATCAAAAAAGGAATAGTGGCACCGGCCACCGCTGCTTTCATGAAAACCGTCCGTCCATGGCGATCAGAGAAGAACCCGAGAATGATCAGTCCTGCAATCAACCCGATGATCGTGAAAGAAAGCGAAAGACTTGCTGCTGATATTCCTATATCATATTCTTCGACGAACACCGGGAACAGAGGTTGGACCGCGTACATACTTGCGAAAATGAAGAAAGAAGCGAGTGCGAGACTCAAGGTGACTTGCCAGAATTTCGTGTCCTTCGGTGTGTAGGGTTTTGTGTCTGTCACAGGTCTCTCTCCCTTCATGATTCCTCCACGTATCTGTTCTTCCCGGCTTCCATACCGAATCCGATGACCCCGAGAGAAACGATGAGCAAGGTGATGATCGGAATCGTCCAACTGCCGCTTATATCAAAAAGAAGACCGATCAGCATCGGACCGATAGCGGCAAGCGCATAGCCGAATGCCTGAGCCATTCCGGACAGAGCGGAAGCCTGGCGAGCCGATTTCGTCCTCATCCCGAGGAAAGCGAGAGCTAAGGCGAAGCTTCCACTTAAGGTGATACCGATGCATATGATGCTTAGAATCAATAAAGGTAAAGAGTTGCCGATCCAGAGGCTCGAATATCCAATTAAGGCTATGCAGCCGAGAAGAAGAACGACGTATCGCTGGTCTTCGAATTTCTCGGCGATGACCGGAACGAGAAAACTCGCAGGCAGCCCTATGAAAAGGGCAGCAGATGTCATCCATCCGGCTGTGGCAATCGTGACTCCGCTGGCGTGAAGCATCTCCGGAAGCCATGCGACGGTTACGTAAAACAGAAAAGACTGCAGTCCCATAAAGGCTGCGATTTTCCAGGCAAGCGGGGATTTCCAAACATTCGAATCCTCTAAAGCTATGTATTCCTCCTCTTTAGCGGTGTTCCTCTCTTTCCAGATAAGATAGATCCATAGAATCATAGCAAGAAGAGCTGGAATCGCCCATATGGCGAGGGTATTGGTCCACCCCCATCCAAGTCCGGAAGCGATAGGGATACTGACGCCGGAAGCGACGGATGCGAATACTCCCATGGATGTTACATACACACCGGTCATGAATGCGACTTTGTTCGGGAACTTCTCTTTCACCACGCCGGGCAAGAGTACGTTGCAGACGGCGATTCCGATTCCTGCAAGCAATGTTCCTGCAAAGAGAATGAATGTATTAGGGATCAGTCTGGCTACGACGCCGATGAATATAAAGAACATCCCTGCCAACAGCGTCCGTTCACTGGAGAACTTTGCGCTGATTCTCGGAGTGACGGGAGAAGTGAAGGCGAAAGCGACAAGAGGTAACGTCGTCAGAAGACCTGCACTCCAGTTCGCCAGGTTCAAATCTTCCCGGACGAGTCCGATGACAGGGCCGACCGAAGTGATCGCCGGTCTCAGATTAAAAGATACGAGGATGATTCCCAGTATAAGTAGTGTTGTGTATAGTTTTCTATTCGTCATGTTTTTCCTTCTTTCCACAGATTTCCTTCCCTCACTATAGCATGAGGGCTGCCCCGTTGCCTATCGGGACAGCCCTCTCTTCAAGTAAGCTGATGCCTATTCTTTTCTAAAGCGGAAGACTGCCAGACATAGAGGGCAGCCAATAGCCCAAGCATTCCGAGAAAGCCGGTCTCAAAGGACCAAATATCGATGATCCATCCGAACAGGGGGAAAGTGAGCATTGTCACGAAACTTTCGACGACACTGATCATCGAAAAGAACGTCGCTCTGATCGAGCTGTTCAACCGGTTCTGGATAAAGTTCGAAAATATCGGTTCGTACAGCGTCAGTAGCTGACACAAAATCAGAAAGGAACCCACGATTCCCCAGACGGGACTCCAGATGAACAGAATGAAGAATAAGAGGAACAGAAGGTAGCCGTATTTGGTGATAGAGAAGAACGACCATTTCTCTTCCAATTTATAAGCCATTTTAGCCATCCACGCCCCGATCAGTCCTTCTACTGTAAAGATGGCTCCGATCCATAGCGGGCTGAGTCCGAGTCTCACAAAATACTCCTGACCATAGAAGACTATGATGACAGCGACAGCTCCCAGACTGACGAAAAAGACGATTGGCACATGAATCGATGGATGCTTCTTCCATACTTGTGTCCCTGTCTTCAGCTGAGATAGCCACTGCTCGCGTATGGACATCTTCTCCGGTTTTTCCCTCGGAGGTTCATGAAGGAAGAATATCGGAACGAGTGCCGCGATATGCGAAATGATGACTCCTGCATAGACGTAGGTGAAGTCGATTTCGGCGAGCCATCCGCCGAGAAGCTTGGCGATGCTTAGGGAAATGAGAGCAAGCGCAATCATGTTTCCCATAATGCTCGTATATTTCTTCTCTTCTCCGTATTCTTTCAGTGTATCGTAGGCGAGGGCTTCCTCGGCCCCGGATTGGAAGGTGACGGATACACCGAGAGTGACGAGAGCCAACCCGAAGAGGGAGAAGGAATCTCCGACGAGCATGAACGTACCGTATCCGATACTCATCACATTACCGATGAAGAGACTGACTTTCCTTCCGTAAAGGTCGGCGATGATTCCCGTCGGCACTTCCAAAAGCACGACAGACAGGTGCATAAGGGCTTCGATGACCCCGATCTCCGTCATGCTCATGCCCTGTTCGTTCAAGTAAATGACCCACAGTGCCCGGTCGAAAAATAGTTGAGCTAAGAAAATGTATAGATAGATGAATCTTATATTCCGTTTCATTAGGATCCTCCTGAAGGCCCTATCCACAAAAAAAGCCCCACAGGTAAAAAACTTACCTGTGGAGCAGGGGTAGGGTAAGAAATTTTACGTTCGGCATTCATATAAGGCATTTGTTCCGAAAAAAGACATACGTGTCCCGTGAACGGTGAAAATGCCAAAAATTGTAGCCATGAATGCGTTGAAACGAGCGACTTGGCTCATGTTTCCGAACGTAGACAATTTCTTTCCCTCCTTCTGAAGAATTCTGTTTCCAGTATATCGAAAGTTATTCAAATCCACAAGAACCCTTTAGTTGTAATATTTAGAAAAATCAGTATCATGTGTTGAACGCCCGTTCAAAAGGTAGTATAATTACTTTTGCATTGAAAGCGTATACATTACAAAATAAGTAAAAAAGGAGGCAGTAGCATGAGTGGTATATGGCTCGCGGTTTTCGGTATCATCGTTCTGGCACTCGGATATCGCTATTATTCCAAGTTTCTTGCAGAGAAGATCTATAAGCTCGACCCTGACTATCAGACCCCTGCACATAAATATAAAGACGGGGTGGATTTCGTACCTACGAATAAATGGGTGTTATGGGGGCACCATTTTACATCTGTAGCAGGAGCAGCACCGATTCTCGGTCCGGCGATTGCCGTTTATTGGGGGTGGCTTCCAGCTGTGTTATGGGTGCTTCTTGGTACCGTATTCGCTGCCGGGGTCCACGATTTCGGAACGCTTGTCCTATCTGTACGACATAAAGGACAGTCCGTCGGGACGCTTGCGAACACGTTGATCGGTCAGCGTGCGAAAATATTGTTCTTATTCATCATTCTTCTATTAGTCCTGATGGTCAACGCCGTATTCGCCTGGGTTATCGCGAATCTGTTCATTACGAATCCTTCAGCGGTTCTGTCAGTGTTCATCCAAATTCCGCTGGCTGTCTGGATTGGGTACAGCGTCTATAAAAGACAGGGAAGTATGCTGCTTCCTTCTATTGCAGCACTTGCGGTCATGTACTTTACAGCCATTGTTGCCAGTTACGTTCCTGCCCTGCAGATAGACCTTGTAAGTTACTTCGGCGGGGAAGGAAGTACGACCGCGTTCGGTATGTCAGCCACATCGATGGCTTTCTTCGTCTGGATCGTCATTCTTATGGCTTACGTGTATATCGCGTCTACGCTGCCTGTATGGAAACTGTTGCAGCCACGCGATTTCATCAACTCCCATCAGTTGATCGTAGGTCTCGGACTGCTTTATCTCGGTCTTTTATTCACGAACCCTGAAGTTACAGCGCCTGTAAGCAACGGTACAGCTGATACGTCCTGGTTCCCGCTTCTGTTCATCACGATCGCCTGTGGTGCTATCTCCGGCTTCCACGGTCTCGTTTCTTCGGGGACCTCTTCGAAGCAGCTGGATAAAGAAACCGATGCCAGAATGGTCGGGTACCTAGGTTCTGTCGGAGAAGGGGCGCTCGCGCTTATTTCCATCATTGCCGTTGTCACCTTCTTCCCGACATCCGGGGAGTTCGCGAACACGTATAGCGGATTTGCAGAAGCGAGCGGTGCCGGCCTCGGCGTCTTTGTTCAGGGGGCAGCGCAACTGGCTACAGGTCTTGGAATTCCTGCGCAGGCAGCTGCGACCATCGTTTCCGTCATTGTTGTCAGCTTTGCCGCGACGACTCTCGATTCTTCTGTACGACTTATGAGATACATCATATCCGAGCTAGGTACAGAATATAATGTACCTTCTCTTACGAAAATGCACGTAGCGACTTCGGTAGCCGTTGTCTCGAGTGCGGCATTGACGCTTATTCCGGAAGGACCGAACGGATTCGGTTCCGGAGGCTACCTTCTATGGCCGTTGTTCGGAACGTCCAACCAGCTTCTCGCGGGAATCAGTCTTCTGCTCATCTCCGTATGGCTGAAGCGTCTCGGCAGAAACTATTGGCCGGCCATGGTGCCGATGATCTTCCTGATGTTCATGACGCTTTGGGCGATGGTGTCCCAGGTGTTTACGGATTGGGCGCCTTGGGCAGAAAGTTCGGACTGGTTGCTGTTCACCTTCGGAGCGATTGTCATGATCTTTGCAATCTGGATCATGATTACGTCCATCTCCGTACTCATGAATGATGAAAAGGATAGCGCGGAGAAAAGCGCATAATAGAAAGACTGGAGGAAGTCGCACGAACATCGTGTGGCTTTTCTCTCGTTTTTCAGAAAGGAGGGATGAAAGGATGCCTGACCGGAAATCGATGATCAAACGTCTTGTGGATTACTACGAGGAAGTACTCAGCCTCCCGCACCGCACAGAGATTGCCCGGGAGCTCAGGGATGAGGATGATTTATTCCTTCTTCTGCTGTATTCGGATATGCTCGGCATTCCGAATCCGGCCTTCTATTATACGTTAGAACTTTATCCGTATATTATCGAGAAGTTCCACGATTGGCATTTACGGATGGGGATGGAGAAATCTCCCCTTGAAGGAATACGCTGCTGTTAAAGGAGAATGACTATATGAATGAAAAAGTTATATTTATCGGAGGAAAAGGAGGCGTCGGAAAGTCTACGACAAGCGCAGCCCTCGCCCTGGTGAGAGCGAAGGAAGGGAAGAAGACGCTGATCGTATCGACGGACCCCGCTCATAATCTCGGTGACATCTTCCATACGTCGCTCACTCATGAAAAGGAGCAGTTGACGGAGAACCTGTGGGGCATGGAAGTCGATGCCGAAGAAGAATCGAAGCGTTATATCGAAGGAGTGAAACAGAACCTGCAGGGGTTGGTGAAATCGAAAATGGTCGAAGAAGTACATCGCCAGATCGATATGGCTAGTGCTTCTCCGGGAGCGGAGGAGGCCGCCTTGTTCGACCGTCTGACGGCAATCATTCTCGAGGAGAAAGATGACTTCGACCAGATCATTTTCGACACCGCCCCTACCGGACATACGCTCCGTCTCCTGACGCTCCCTGAGCTGATGACGGTGTGGATCGACGGAATGCTCGAGAAACGGAAGAAGACGAATGACAACTACACGCAGCTTCTGAACGACGGGGAACCTGTTGAAGACCCGATTTACGATGTACTTCAGAAACGGCGCGAGAAGTTCGAAGCCGTCCGTGAAATCGTGCTGGACGAGAGTCAGACCAATTTCATCTTTGTCATGATTCCGGAAAGGCTTTCTATTTTGGAAACGAAGCAAGCGATCGAGCAGCTGCATCAGCATCATTTCCATATCCGCGATATTTTCGTGAATAAAGTGTTACCTGCTCATGCGGACGGAAAATTCCTCGAGAAGCGTCGGGAGATCGAAAAGGACCATCTGGCGAAGATAAGAGAGACGTTCACCGATCAGCATCTTGTAGAGATACCGTTATTCGAAGAAGATGTAGCGACCCTCAAGCAGCTGGAAGCTTTCAGTAGCCATCTTCATCGTTCCATGACTCAGGAAAAAGGGTAGGGATACGTCTCGATCATTTCCTTCCAAGTCGAGGGGCGGAATTCATCTCTTCCGGTTACAGGGGAGGCTTGTTGTAGAGAACGGAGCACAGCTTCTTCGGTCGCTTCCCCTATGGCGCGGAATGCTTCATCCAAATGGTGCTCAGCAACTGACTGGGAAGTTTCGGCCGTAGTGAACCCGATTGCAATATCTCCGCTTCCGTTGCTGATGACCGAGCCGGTACGGGCGAGACCTGTCACCGATCGTTTCAATACCCGCTTCAACTGCCGATGGTTCATAGGGACATCTGTTGCGGCAATGATCATGACGGACCCTTTATCTTCATGTTCTTCTGTCCGGGTCTTTCCCCACCAGTACTGTCCCACCGGAGATCCATGAACGTTCAGATCCCTCATAAAACCGAAGTTGGAGACGACGAGTATCCCTATCGTGTTTGTGGTCCCCTCTATGGACAAGACCCGGGAGGACGACCCGATGCCTCCCTTCAAGGAGTAGCACATCATGCCACGTCCGGCACCGACGGACCCTTCCTCGAAGGATTCCGCTGCATTACGGATCGCTTGACGGGCATGTTCGATGGTGACGCTTCTTTTCCTTATATCATTTAGGAGCATGTCGTTGCATTCGCCGACGACCGGGTTGACGGTTCCTGTCGTTCTGCCTATGTCTCCGTTCTCTTCTAAAGCATGATCTACGAGCGCATCGAAGCAGGTACCTACTGCAAGGGTGTTCGTCAACAAGATAGGTGTTTCGAGGACACCGAGTTCTTCTAGCTGGATGAGTCCTGCCGTTTTCCCGAAGCCGTTGATGATATGCGAGGCGGCCGTCACTTTGTTTTTGAATAGATTTCCACTATGAGGAAGGATGGCTGTCACTCCGGTTTGTGCGCTTCCTTCGTTCAACGTTTCGTGTCCTACCCGGACCCCTGCTACATCTGTGATGCCATTCTTTTTTCCTTTTTCCATTCAGCTTCCTCCTTTTCTTTCCGATTAGTATTGTACCATGGAGATAAGACAGCGATTTAATTCGATCATTGTGTGTGAAAGGAATCATTACGGGGTACACCCCTTGTACAGTGATTGAAACACAAAAAATCACTTCTTATTCATCGAGTGCAGAATGATATTCCCCCGAGAATGGCAATGCCTAGTTGCATCCACTTTTCTCGGTCATTGTGATTAAACTATAAAAGACCCCTTACATGTTTGTGACTCGGACACGTTGAGGAATCCGCTTCCAATAGTTATAATTTTCTTAAGAGTTCAAAAAGGATCTGCTAACTAACTCATCACGAGTTCAGGGAGGTAAGGGAAGAAAGGGTGTGTTGAATTTGCAAGCCATCACGAAGAATTTTTTCTTGTTTTTATCAAATAATAAAACACTCGACCGTTTGGCAAAACGGTACGGAACCCGATTCGGTGTCGATAAGTTGGTCGGCGGAGAGACCTTCTCTCAGGCAATTCCAGTTATCAAACAACTGAACGAGGATGGGTTAGTAGTGACGGTAGATCATTTGGGCGAGTTCGTGGAGTCTGAATCCGAGGCCCGCGAACGGGCGCAGGAAGCGGTGGAGACCATCGATGCGATGGCGGATAACAAGCTTGATTGTGAGATGTCGGTGAAATTGACGTCTCTCGGTCTCGATATCAGCCGTGAACTGGTGCTTACGAATATGGAGATGATTCTGGATAAGGCCCGGGAACGGGGAGTGACCCTCCAGCTTGATATGGAAGATTCGAGCCGATGTCAGGCTACGATCGATATATTCAAACAACTGAGAGCCAAGTATACGAATGTCGGACTTGTCATCCAGTCATACTTGTATCGTTCAGATAAAGACCTGGACGAACTCGATGAATACAATCCATATCTGCGCCTGGTAAAAGGTGCTTACAAAGAACCCGGTGTTGTGGCTTTCCAGGACAAAGACATGGTAGACCGCAATTTGAAGCAGCTGATCAAGAAACATATGCTGAACGGCAACTATACGGCTGTCGGCAGTCATGATGAAGAAATGATCAATTTCACGAAGGAATTGGCCGAAGAACAAGGCATTCCGAAAGATCGCTTCGAGTTCCAGATGCTTTATGGCATGAGGAACAAGTTGCAGCATGATTTAGCGAAAGAAGGGTATACCGTCCGCGTCTACATGCCATACGGAATGGAATGGTATGGCTATTACATGAGACGCCTGGCGGAACGCCCTGCCAATATAGCCTTTGCAGTCAAAGGAATTTTCTCGAGATAATAATTAAAGGAAAGGGGAATGTATCATGGTAACACCATACAAGCACGAACCGTTCACAGATTTCTCAGTAAAGGAAAACAAAGAAGCGTTTGAAGAGGCGCTCAAGTATGTCAAAGGAGAGCTCGGCAAACAGCATGATCTTCTGATTGACGGAGAGCGTATCCGTACAGATGCAAAAATCGAATCGACGAACCCTGCGAACACGAAAGAAGTCGTTGGCGTCGTGTCGAAAGCGAACAAAGAGCTTGCAGAGAAAGCGGTGGAATCTGCATCCAACGCGTTCGAAGAGTGGAGAAAATTCGACCCGGAAGCACGTGCTGAAATCCTTTTCCGTGCGGCAGCGAACATCCGTCGTCGTAAGCATGAATTCTCTGCGTACCTCGCGTATGAAGTAGGGAAGCCTTGGAAAGAAGCGGACGCGGATACAGCGGAAGCGATCGACTTCCTTGAATACTATGGTCGTCAGGCTGTTGAACTGAAGAACGGCAAGCACGTGGAAAGCCGCGAAGGCGAGCACAACCAGTATATCTACCAGCCGATTGGCGTAACGGCCGTTATTCCACCATGGAACCTGGCTCTCGCAATCATGGCAGGTACGACTGTAGCTCCGCTCGTAGCAGGGAACACAGTCGTGATGAAACCGGCTTCGAACAGCCCGGTCATCGCAGCTAAATTCGTCGAAGTCCTTGAAGAAGCAGGTCTTCCGAAAGGCGTACTGAACTTCATCCCTGGAAGCGGTGGAGAAGTAGGTGATACAATCGTCGACCATCCGAAAGTCGGACTTATTTCCTTCACAGGTTCCCGTGACGTAGGTACACGTATCATTGAGCGTGCGTCTATTGTTCAGGAAGGACAGAAGCACCTGAAACAGGTCATCGCTGAAATGGGCGGTAAAGATACGGTCGTCGTCGACAAAGAAGCGGATCTCGAAATCGCTGCTGAAGCGATCGTCGTTTCGGCTTACGGCTTCTCCGGTCAGAAGTGTTCTTCCGGTTCCCGTGCCGTCGTTCATGAAGACGTCTATGACGAACTTCTGGATATGGTCAAAGAGCGTACGGAAAAACTGACTGTCGGTAACGCTACTGAAGACAATGTCTACATGGGTCCTGTCGTAGACCAGGGCGCGTATGACAAGGTCATGAAGTATATCGACATCGGGAAAGAAGAAGGTCGTCTCGTCACAGGTGGTAAAGGCGATGACTCGAAAGGCTACTTCATCGAGCCTACCATCTTTGCTGATCTTCATCCGGAATCCCGCATGCAGCAGGAAGAGATCTTCGGACCGGTCGTCTGCTTCACGAAAGTACGTGACTTCGATGAAGCGATCGACGTAGCGAACAACACGGAATACGGTTTGACAGGTGCGGTCATCTCCAACAACCGTGCTCATCTGGAGAAAGCGAAGTACGACTTCCACGTCGGAAACCTTTACTTCAACCGTAACTGCACAGGCGCAATCGTCGGATACCAGCCATTCGGTGGCTTCAAGATGTCCGGTACGGACTCCAAAGCCGGTGGACCGGACTATATCATGCTTCACATGCAAGCGAAGACGATTTCCGAAATGTTCTAGGATCTTGAATAGACGAAAACCTCCCTTTTACGGGGAGGTTTTTTTGCGTTCCAGAGTTTAATGGGATGTTTTCTGCAGATTACAAGTAGAAAAGTATCGCATAAAATAAGCAATAGAATAATTTCAACGAGAAGCTTCCGAAAATCGTTTCATAATGCAGGTTATGGAACGATTTTTCTTTAGTATTGAAAAAAATCGACTCATAACCCGGATGGCCATTCAGAGCACCCGTTCAGTTTCCATTTTCTTGTTGACCGGGGTGGTCTAAAGGAGTATACTTAAATCGACCGAGGTGGTCTACTAAAATAGGAGAGGTGCCTATGAAGAAATTCCAAGAGCTTGATGAAGAGAAAAAAAGCAGAATCCTCGAGGCCGCGCTTCTGGAGTTTGCAGAAGAAGGATATGAGAAAGCTTCGACGAATAACATTGTGAAACAGGCTGGTATCGGGAAGGGGATGCTGTTTTATTATTTCAAAAATAAAAAGCAGCTGTACCACTATCTGGTGGAATACAGCCTAACGATCATGCAGGAAGAGTACATGTCTGAAATCGACATCAGCGAGACGGATTTCATCGAACGGATGAAAGAAGTCACCCGGCTCAAATGGGAAGTGTATGTGAAACATCCTGCTGTCTTCAGATTTGCGAGCACCTTTTTCCTTTCCGACATGGATGAGTTGCCGGAGCGCTTGAAAGAGCAATATGCCTCTCTTCAGGAAAACGGCTATGCCCTCATTTATAAAGATATAGATTATACGTTGTTCCGCGAAGATGTATCCAGCGAAAAGCTGTTTCAGATCATCCAGTACTTCCTCGGAGGCTATGAAGAACGCTTGAGAATAGAACTGAAGCAGCAGTTGATCCAGCTGAGTGATTTCGATTCGTATGTAAAAGAATTCTTTGAGTATCTCGATGTGTTGAAAGTCACGTTCTATAAGGAGGAGAGACAATGACTGTGATTCGTACCGTCGACTTGTCCAAACAGTTTGGAAAAGTGAATGCATTGAACAAGGTGAATATGGAAGTGAAAGAAGGGGAGGTCTACGGATTCATCGGTCCGAACGGTGCCGGAAAGTCGACGACCATCCGGATTCTTCTCGGTATGCTGAATCCAAGTGGCGGGCAGGCAGAGGTCCTCGGTATGGACGCAAAGAAAGATGCCGTCGCCATTCACAGACGACTCGCCTATGTGCCGGGAGATGTGAACCTATGGCCGAACCTGACCGGCGGAGAAGTCATCGATCTTCTTATGAGTTTCCACGGGGTGAAGAATAAAGGGAGAAAAGACGAGTTGATTCAAGCGTTTCAATTCGATCCTTCGAAAAAGTGCCGTACGTATTCGAAAGGGAATCGGCAGAAGGTGGCCCTGATTGCAGCGTTTGCCATCGAACCGGATTTGTACATCTTTGACGAACCGACATCCGGGCTTGATCCGCTTATGGAACGTACCTTTCAGAAATACGTGAAGGAAGCGAGAAATCAGGGCAAAAGCATTCTGTTATCCAGTCATATTCTGTCTGAGGTGGAGCAGCTCTGTGACCGTGTGGGAATCATCCGCGACGGAGAGATGATCGAAACAGGGACCCTCGAGGATTTGCGTCACCTTACGCGTACGAATTTATATGTAGAAACCTCCCGTCCTATCGATAACCTGGAAACGTGGGAAGGCGTACACGACGTGGAAAAACGTCAGAGTGGCGTATCCTTTCAGGTGGATACAGAGAGGATGGAAACGGTTATGGCCGAGTTGGGTGCTTTCGGCATCAAAAAAATCGAGAGCGCTCCTCCGACACTTGAAGATCTATTCATGCGCCATTACGAAGGAAGCGGTGGAGGTGACAGATAATGTTTCATAATAGTGGCAGATTGTTCTACTTTCTATTGAAAACCGATCGTTTGAAAATAGCGATCTGGCTTCTTTCTTTCACCCTTATCACGGTCGCCGTACCCATATCTTTTGAAAACCTTTATCCGACGCAGGCGGAGCGGGATGTAATGGGACAGACGATGGGGAACCCGGCAATCATAGCCATGTTGGGACCGGGGGATTTCGATTCTTATACCGTGGGAGCGATGACCTCTCATGAAATGATCCTTCTTACAGCAGTCGTCGTGGGACTTATGAACATTTTATTGGTGAACAGACACACCCGTGTGGAAGAGGAAGAAGGGGTGTTGGAACTGGTCCGTGCTTTGCCTACGGGGAAAGGTGCCAATATGCTTGCCGTTTTCCTCTATTCTCTTACGGTAAACCTACTCCTCCTTCTGCTCATATTCTCAGGGCTGGTCGTTCTTGGAATAGAAAGTATCGACGGGAACGGGTCTTTGCTATATGGAGCCGTGCTCGGCGGTACGGGGATATTGTTCGCCGGAATCACGGCTGTAACGGCACAGCTTACGGATAACGGGAGAAGTTCTTTCGGGCTTGCTTTTGGACTGTTGCTCATCGCGTACTTTGTGAGAGCGGTAGGGGATGTCAGTGCAGAGACGCTTTCCTGGTTTTCCCCTCTTCATTTGACGACCAGAGCGGAAGTGTTTGTCAGCAATCAATGGTGGACAGTCGTGCCGCTCTTCGCTGGGGGACTAGTATTGTTTGTCCTGGCGGGATACCTGGTTTCGATCCGCGACTTGGATGCGAGCTTTCTGCCGTCCAGGTCCGGACGAACGGAAGCTTCCTCGTGGCTCGGGACGCCTGTCGGACTTGCGTTTCGTCTCCAGCGCCCCGGCATTATCAGTTGGAGTGTAGCTATGCTGCTCGTCGGTTTGTCGTACGGTTCTATTCTCGGTGACCTGGAAACATTTTTCGAAGGGAATCAGATTCTTCAGCAGATGCTGCCGGGAGAGTCTTCGGATTCTTTTACGGACCAGTTTCTGTCTATGCTCATAGTGGTCATATCTATAATGGCTACGATCCCTGCCCTTATGGCCATGTTGAAATTGTATAAGGAGGAGAAAAGAGGGAGAGGAGATCTTCCCTTTTCCAAGCCCTTATCACGAGCCCGCTTTTTTGTCAGCTACTTGCTCATCGCTATGGTGGAGGGGGCGGTCATGCTCTTCCTTGCATTTTTCGGATTATGGATCGCTGCGATTTCCGTGATGGAAGATCCCTTCTCGTTCGGAACGATTCTGGGAGCAGGAGCTGCCTATCTTCCGGCCCTTTACGCCATGATTGGAGTGAGTGTTGTGCTGATCGGGTTCGTGCCGCGAAAAGCGGGGCTTGTGTGGGCATATCTGTTATATGCTTTCATCGTGCTGTATTTTGGAGGATTGTTCAAATTTCCGGAATGGATGGAGTACCTGTCTCCATTCGGATTCGTCCCTGAATTACCGAATGAAGAGATGGCATGGACCCCGATCATATTTTTGAGTGCGATGGCGTTGGTGCTAATCGTTTTGGGATTCCGAGGTTATCAAACACGTGATTTGGAGGGGTGATTGTCGATTTCCTTGTTCATTTCACGTGGAAATAGGTATAATGGTACCGAGCGAAACCTTGTTCGGGAAAGGGTAGAAATAAATGGAATGGAAAGAACTTCTGATGCAGGTGGAGGACATTCACAAAGCGACGGAAATCATCAGTACGAAGGTGAAGAAACCGGTCATTATCGAAAATAAAAACTTTGAGCTCGTCTCCTACAGTTCTTCCGTAGAGGATTTCGATCAGACGCAGCAGAAAACGATTTTATCGAAGAAATGCCCGGTTTTCATCATCGATCGCCTGAAGAAAGAAGGGTTCGTGCAGCGCTTAGAGCGGGTGAGTGAACCGATACGCGTCCATCCGATCGAAGAACTCGGATTCGAAAGACGTGTAGTGATCGCTGCGAAACACATGGGCCAGACACTCGGTTATATCTGGGTGCAGGAATCCCATGAATTCACTAAGGAGGAAGACTTCGACTTCCTGAAGGATATCGCTTCTTATATCGGAAAGATGATTTATGATCTCCACAAAAAGACGAACGAAAAAGATAACAAGAAAGATGAAGTGTTGTGGAAACTGCTGAATCACGAGTTTTCTACGGAAAGTCAGCTCCAGCAGGAAGCGGCTCTCGTGAAGTTGAGTCTTCCTGAGCGTTCGTCAGTTCTCGCCTTCTCTGTAACGGAAGGGAAATACCGTTACATGCTTGATTATTTGGAACGGATGGTCCGGACTTATAAGCAGGAGTACCGTATGTACTTCGTAAAGTCGGAGTATCAGCTTATCCTTCTGATCGAAGCGGATAAAGAAGGGGAATCACTTCTGAAAGCCCGGGATTTTGTCGATCGGGTGAAGAAGGAAGTGGGCGAAGAGGATTTCTACTACTTTCTAATCGGCATAGGGAAAGAGTATGACTCCCTCTCCAAAGCGCGCAAAAGTTTTCTGGAAGCGCTTGAGGTAATCGAGATTGCAAGCTTCATTTCTCCACGCCCGGAGATGATGCCGAGGGAATTTTCGAAGCTCGGCACCTACCGCTATCTTGCGGCTCTTTATGAAAAGAACAGTTCCGATGATTATTACAGCGAAGATTTGCTGAGGTTGATGAAGAATGATCAGGATAAACAGACGGAACTGCTTCGCACGCTCGAGATGTACCTGGCGAATAATACAAAAGGGAAGCAGACGGCGAGTGAGCTATTCATTCACCCTAATACCCTGAATTATCGGATCAAGCAGATTCAGGAGCTCACGTCGATCGATTTCCAGGATTTCAATATGAAAGCCTATCTCTATACCGAACTGCTTCTTCTCAATAATGTGACTTCTTATTATCAGCGTTATCAGAGCGCTATTTCCTGAATGCATGCGATTGCCGCATGCATTTTTTATTTGAGGAGTGGAGTCCCTCCTGGGCTGGTATAATGGGCTTTTGCGGTGTTTTTGAAAAGATTGATGGTAAAAGTACCTCATACTAAATTTTATACTACAGTTTGTAATTGTCTCTCGAAAAAAGTGAGTCATACTAAAAGTTATGCGGTGCTTTTTTTGCTGACGGGATGAAAAAGATCTCATATCTTCCACTTCCTTGCTAAGCGGGGCTTCTCCGCATTTCATGTCTAGCTGCGAAGAACAGAAGCCCGAAATATAAGCAGCCAACCCTGTTTCGGAAAAAAATCATCCGAAATCAGGCTCGTCTGCTTATATTTGAGCTTCTAAACGTTCTTCTTCACTTTCCGTGTCTAGCTACGAAGGCCAGAAACTCGAGCCATAAGCAACTCGGATCAAAGAAAGGAAGAGCGCCTTTCGTTGACCAAGTTGCTTATGGCTGAAGTTTCTAAGCAGGCCTTCTCCGCATTTCTATTTTTTGTTTAACTTTTTACATATGGTGGAACATCCCCTATACAACATTAGGAGGATGATAAAGTGATCGAACATAAGCTGTATATCAACGGAGAATATGTAGAGTCGAATGGGAATGATTGGATTGAGATAGAAAACCCGGCGACGGGCGAGATTATATCGAAAACGCCGAAGGGCACAGAAGATGATGTGAATAAAGCGGTAGAAGCAGCCAGGCAGGCACAGCAGGGATGGGAACTGACCCCGAACATAGAAAGAGGGAAGATCGTACGTCGTCTCGGTGATGAAATCGAAGCGAAGCGTGATACATTCATCGATCTTCTGCAGGAAGAGCAGGGGAAAGATTACGAACTTGCCAGTGGCGAAATCGACCTTGCTATCGATTACTTCCGTTATATGTCCGAATGGGCGCGTAGAATCGAAGGTGAAATTGTACCGAGTGATCGTGCAAATGAAAATATTTTTGTATATAAGAAACCGATCGGTGTCATCGGAGGAATCGTGCCTTGGAACTTCCCGATGTTCATTCTGGCGCGTAAAGTCGCAACAGCGCTCGTGACCGGTTGTACTATCGTATTGAAACCGAGCCAGCAGACGCCGAATACTGCTGCCGAATTCACGAAAATCGTCGACAGCATGGATGATATTCCGAAAGGTGTCTATAACTACATCACCGGTACAGGTTCGGAACTCGGGAATGCGATCGCTTCTCATAAAGATGTCGATATGGTTACGATGACCGGAAGTATCCCGGCAGGAACGAAAGTGATGGAAGCGGCGGCTCAGAACATTACGAAAGTGAACCTCGAGCTTGGAGGCAAGGCCCCTGCCATCGTTACAGAAAATGCCGACCTTGATATTGCGACAGAAAGTATTGTCACCTCCCGTCTTGCGAACAATGGACAGGCATGTACGAACGCAGAGCGTGTATATGTGCATGAAAGCAAGAAAGAGGAACTTGTGCAGAGACTGAAAGAAGCCTTCGAATCCAAAAAAATCGGTAACCCTCGTAAAGACAAAGACGCCGATGTAGGACCTCTGGTCAGCAAAGACCGCCTGGAAGAAGTGGAAGAAATGGTGAAGACAGCTGTCGATAACGGGGCTACCGTTGTAACAGGTGGAGAACGTGCTGATGTAGATAGCGGGTACTTCTATAAGCCGACGATTCTGACGGATGTTACTCACGATATGGAAATCGTTACAGAAGAAATCTTCGGCCCTGTCATTCCGATCACCACGTTCCAGACGCTTGATGAAGCTATTGAAAAAGGAAATGACACGGAATATGGTCTGACTTCTTCCGTTTATACGGATGACATGAACGAAGCGATGCGTGTCGTGAACGAACTCCGCTTCGGTGAAACATTCGTGAACCGGGAGAACTTCGAAGCCGTTCAGGGCTATCATGCCGGTATGCGTAAATCCGGTCTTGGTGGTGCAGATGGAAAACACGGGATGGAAGATTTCCTCGTAACCCAGGTTGTATATATGCAGTACAAAAATGATAAGAAGTAATTGATGCTTCCTGTACCCTCTTCAGGGTACAGGAACTTTAATAAGGAAAGGGGAATTTTTTTGATTATAGATAACGTACGTCTCTACCAGCCTCAGGGAGAAGAGAATCCGGAAGAGTTATATGCCGTAGAGTTTGACGGCCAGTACATACAGGCCATTTACCCGAGCCCTTATCAGGGAGAGGAGCCGGTGATTGATGGAGAAAGTCGTGTGCTTGCCCCGGGGTTCACTGATTCCCATATGCATCTTCTTCGCTATGGGCTACTCGTAAAAGAATTGGATTTGAGAGAAGCCCGAAGCTTTCAGGAAATGAAAGAAATGATTGAAAATCACTATGATTCCCTCGAAGAAGGCCAGTGGATATTCGGAAAAGGGTTCAATGATGATCTTTTCGAAGATAGAGAGGAACCGCTCACGGCCCAAGACCTTAATGACATTCAGGTAAATGCTTATATTTATCTCATTCATGAAGATGGACATGAGTGTGTCATCAGCGAACGGGCCATGGAGTTATTGGCTGAAGAGAAAGAATTCGACCGGATTCCGGAAGCGTTCAAAGAGAGGGATACTGCCGGGAACATGAATGGACGTTTCAAAGATACAGCTGTTCATTTCATCAATCACAGATTTTGGGGAAGAGACAAAGAGGATGCGAAAGAAGCGCTTTTATCCGCTTTTCCTCATTTAACTGTTCACGGAATAACAGGGGTTCATACGGATGACCGGAGCTTTATAGGAAGCTTCGCCCGATTGTATGAAGCTTATACGGATTTGGAGAAAGAAGGGAAGCTGCCGATTGATGTTCAGTTGCATCATTATTCCTTCCACATGGATGATATTGTGGAATTCGTGGAAAACGAAGAGATGCGGACAGGAGACGGGACGGACCAAGTGACGGTAGGGTCGATCAAAATCTTTCTCGATGGAACGCAGCGTCTGCATACGGCGTCGATGCGGAACCCGTACCCGGATAATCCGTCGAAGAGTGGGCCGCTTATTTACAGTCAGGAAGAAATCAATGACATGGTGCTCTATGCGGCTCGGAACCAGATGCAGGTGGCGATGCACGCCATCGGGGACCGTGCTGTCGAACAGGCTGTTGAGGCATTGGAACAGGAGGGGGCAGCTACTCATGACCTGCGTCACCGTATCATTCACGCGCAGACGCTTGCTCCTGATCTGATTGAAAGAATAGCGGGAAGCGGTGCTTATATCGAGACGCAGCCATCCTTCCTGCTGGGAGAATGGGATAAAAAAGACAAATGGACTCCAGAAGAACTTCTTCCTTATGCCGATGCCTATAAAAGCATGAAGGAAGCGGGAATCCCGATTACGTTGAGCTCTGATTTGCCGATAGGTTCGATCAACCCTATGGTTACGATCGGCACAGCTGTGACCCGGCAGGATCTTGATAATCGCCCGGAAGAGGGATGGATGCCTCAGGAGAAATTGTCTGTGGACGAGAGTTTTTATGGAATGAGTATCGCTCCGGCGTACCTGGAATTCAAAGAGCACAGAAAAGGAAAAATCGCTCCCGGGTATCAGGCGGATTTCGTATTACTCGATCGGCATCCGCTTGAAGTGAAGCCGGAAGAGTTGAAGCACATTAAAGTAGTAGAAACCTGGCAAAAAGGGAAGCAGACATATACGGAATAATAAAAATGCTGCCGGTCTTCCGGCAGCATTTTTGTTAGCCTTTTATTTTAAGCGGACGATGGTTCTACCACGTACGTTCCCTTGCAAGATTTGTTCCAATACGTCCGGAACTTCTTCCAGGGTCACTTCATTAAGCATGTCATCTTCTAGGAGAGATGGTTTCCATTCTCCCGCAAGTTTCTCCCACGTCGCCTTTCTTTCAGGCATCGGACAAGTGACTGAATCGATTCCGAGCCAGTTCACACCTCGACCAATGAACGGCATAACTGTTGTGGAGACCTGGATGCCTCCTACAAGACCACTGGTAGATACAGAACCGCCGTTCTGCAACGTAGTCAGGATATATTGGAGCGTGTTTCCTCCGACAGGATCGACGGCTCCGGCCCAACGTTTCTTCCGGGTCGGCGTTCCATCTGTATCCATGATTTCATCTCGATGAATGACAGAGGAGGCTCCGAGCTTTTTCAAATAATCATGTTCGGATTCTTTGCCGGTGGCTGCAGTGACACTGTAGCCATTCTCCGAGAGGATATTGACGGCTACACTTCCGACACCGCCTGTGGCACCGGCTACGAGAACTTCTCCTTTGTCCGGTGTGAGACTATTGTCTTCGAGGCGTTTGATGGAAAGCCCTGCAGTGAGACCAGCTGTACCGAGAATCATCGCCTCTTTCAACGTCATTCCATCAGGAAGCGGAACGACCCATTCTTTCGGAACGCGGGCATACTGACTGTAACCTCCGTCGTGCCCGGTACCGAGCGCATAGCTGGTTACGATGACTTCCTGTCCCTTTTCAAAAGATGGATCCTTCGACTCCACTACGGTTCCTGATAAGTCGATTCCGGGTACCAGAGGATACTGCTCAACGATCTGGTTCTGATTTCCGACAATGGCATCCTTATAGTTGATGCTTGAATAAGCCACTTCGATGGTGACGTCTCCGTCTGGTAAATCATCGATCGTACGCGAACGAACGTGCAATTGTTTATCTTCTTCAAGTACAAGTGCCTTGAATTCCTCCATGAATTTTTCCTCCTTCATTGATTCTTCTACTCATTTAGCCGAAAAAGAATTTCATGAAACCTATCCCCAATTTTCTTCCTGTTTAAGGTCTGTCTCGTTGGGTATTGGTAGGGGATAGTGAAAATTTGAAAAGGAGGTGTGAATGCCTGATATCCGGTTTTCTAAGGAGAAAATCGATCTGTATTTTTTACTTTACAGAAGAACATAATACTGTTAATGTATTTGATTGTGTTATAAAAAACCTCAAAGGAGTTTGTTATGTTACAAGATAAACAAGGGCGAATCGATTGGCCCGTATTTGCGATAAGTGGAGGAGCTCTCCTTCTGTTCGTGTTATTTGCAATTATAGATATCAATAGTGTTAAAGAATTCGTTAATGCCGGGTTTGCATGGTCGGCAAAATATTTTGGTGCCTTCTGGCAATTTCTCATGCTTGCGACATTCATCGTAGGGTTGTACCTTGCGTTTTCAAAGTACGGAAACGTGAAAATGGGGAACCTGGATAGCCCTGAGATCGGCCTTTATAAATGGCTCTCGATCATCATGGCTACCCTTCTCGCAGGTGGCGGTGTGTTCTGGGCGGCTGCTGAACCTATTACGCACTTCCTTACTGTCCCACCATCCCAGGGAGGAATCGAAGCAGGTACTCGTGCTGCTATCGCTCCTGCCTTGGCTCAAAGTTACATGCACTGGGGCTTTCTCGCATGGGCGATCCTCGGTACGGTAAGTGCCGTCGTCATGATGTATGGTCACTATCAGAAAGGCATGCCTCTTAAGCCGCGTACGTTGCTTTACCCGATTTTCGGTGAGAAAATCCGTTCCGGCTGGTTCGCAACGATCGTAGATGCCTTTTCAGTAATCGCGGTAGCTGCAGGTACAATCGGTCCTATCGGATTCCTTGGTACTCAAGCCAGCTACGGGTTGCAGACGATTTTCGGTATCCCTGATAATTTCGCGTCGCAGCTTTCAGTAATCGGTGCTGTCATCCTTATTTCGACGATTTCAGCACTTACCGGTTTGTATAAGGGAATCCAGAAGCTAAGTAATTTCAACGTTCGTCTTGCTCTTGGTCTGATCGGCTTTGTCTTGATCTTCGGCCCTGGCTTATTCATCATCAACCAGTATGTAGCCGGGTTCGGTCATTATGTACAAGAATTTGTGACGATGGCTACGTATCGCGGAGATAAAGATTGGCTCGGCTGGTGGACTGTATTCTTCTGGGGTTGGTTCATCGGGTATGGACCGATGATGGCGATTCTTGTCAGTCGTATCTCCAGAGGACGTACGATCCGTCAGATCATCTTGGCGATCTCTGTTCTTGCGCCACTCATTTCTGCATTCTGGTTTACGGTACTTGGTGGTTCCGGTATTTTCTACGAACTGCAGAACCCTGGCGTGATCTCCGAACCATTGAATAATTCAGGGAACGCAGCTGCCATGTTCGCGATCACGGAGCAATTCCCGCTGGCTTCTGTCATTTCGCCATTGTTCCTTGTTCTGACGATTCTTTTCGTCGTAACAACAAGTGACTCGATGTCTTACACGATTGCCATGGCTGTTACAGGAGAAGGGAACCCGAAATCATGGGTCCGTGTCTTCTGGTCCATCCTGATGGGTACTGTGGCAGCAATCCTTCTGATCATCGGTAACGGTGGTGTAGGAGCGCTTCAGAACTTTATCGTCGTTACGGCGGTTCCGGTTTCTATTCTTCTCTTGCCTGTCCTGTGGCTCGGGCCGCGTGTGGCAAAAGAAATGGCTGTGAAACAGGGAATCATCAACAAACAATAAATACTGATACAACAAAAAGCGCTGATCCTAGTGAGGGATCGGCGCTTTTTTGCGTTTGCTGGAAGGGAGTATGTGCAAGGAATCACGGTATTTCGCTACTGTCCTTCTTGATACATGGAGTCCTTCTTTCCCCAAGGACTGAACCAGCTTCTGATCAGAAAGAGGGGAAGAGGGGTTCTCCTTCGTCACAAGCTGGTGGATGCGATGTTTGATAACTGCGGAAGAGGAACCGTTTGTTGTGGAGGAAGGAAAGAGTTCCTCCATGAAATAAGTGCCGGCTGGGGTTGTGACGATTTTATTGCGGACGGCCCGGCTGACCGTGGATTCATGGATCTCCAGTTCGTCTGCCACCTGTTTCCTTGTGAGAGGGGATAGGGAGCCAATCCCTTCCGCCGGCATCCTTGGCTGATGGTGCAGAATGGACTGGGTGATCGCCAATATAGTCGATTGCCGCTGTTCTATACTCTTTTGGAGCCAGGTGAATTTCTTGTATTTTTCTTGTAAGTAGGCGAACGCTTCTTTATATTCGTTCATCAACCGCTTATAATCCTGGTTCAATTCAAGTTTCGGAACCAATTGGTGGTTGAGAGAAACCGAATAAGCTCCTTCCTGTTCCTTGATGTACACGTCCGGCATTAGAGGGGAGGAGTTCGTCGCGCCGACTTGAAGCCCCGGTTTCGGGTGAAGAGACTTGAGATTGGCAAGACAATCGTTGAGTTCTTCAGTGGTGATGGAGAGTTTGGAACATAAGTATTCCCGCTCTCCACCCGCCGTTTTCTCCAGGTGATCCGAGATGAGTCGGGAGAGCTTCTCATTTTCAGGATAGTACCTTGATGCCTGGAGCAGCAGGCATTCCTTCAGCGTACGGGCTCCCACCCCTGCAGGATCAAGATTCTGTACATGAGACAGGGAGCGTTCTGCACTACACTCAGAAATATTGTAGTCATGGGCAATCTGATCCAGGGTTTCTTCCAAATATCCGTTTTCATTCAAATGAAGGATGAGATGGGTAACGATATTCTTTTCTTCTTCCGGTAGGGGAAGGAACGTCGCTTGTTGCTGTAGGTGCTGATGAAGATCAGGTTTCTGATTTCCCTGAAAAAGGGGAGCAGCACCCTGCTGGTTCGCGCCCACCGAAGAGAAAGAAGGTTCCTTCAGATCGATCCAGGGGTTCTCGAGTGATTCCTTTTCGATATATTCTTTCAATTCGATTGAAGACAGTTGCAGCAGATGGATCGCCTGCTGAAGAGAAGGGGTCATATTCAGGTGCTGAACCTGTTTTTGTGAAAGAGCGAGTTCCATCCTCATTCCTCCTTTCTTTCACCTGTTGTTACTGCTCATTCAGCCTTTGCCGCTTCTTTTGTAGGCCAGTTTCAATTGTACAAGCTGACTGTTCAACGTACGCCCTCGCAAAGGAATGTAATTTCCTTCGTTGTCCTGGACCCTTGCTTTCATATCATCCATGAGCTGCAGGTCGAGAACTTCCCGCACAGCGCGTTGAACGGAAGAACTGAGAATAGGGAACATGATTTCAATCCGCTTGCTCATATTCCTCGTCATCATATCTGCCGAAGAGAGGAAATATTTCTCGTCCCCGTTGTTATGAAAATAGTAGATACGACTATGTTCGAGGAACCTTCCGATAATGCTCCGGACCCGGATGTTTTCACTGACATCGGGTATTCCGGGGCGGAGGCAACAGATTCCTCTGACGATAAGATCGATCTGTACCCCTTCCCGTGAAGCTCGGTACAGGGCTTTGATGATACTTTTTTCTGTCAGGGAGTTCATCTTGGCAATAATTCTTCCGTTTTTGTGTTCACGATGAATCTCGATTTCATTTTCTATCAGCCGGATCAGGTCGTTCTGCAGATCCTCTGTCGCAATAGAAAGGTGATGGAACTTTGGATGCGTCGTGGCACCACTCACAAAGTTGAAGAAATTCGTCGCATCTTCCCCGAAGGTGCTTTTGCTGGTAATCAGTCCCATGTCCGTATAAAGTTTGGCTGTCTGATCGTTATAATTTCCTGTTCCCAAGTGGACGAACCGTTCGATGGATTTTCCCCGCTTCCGTACGACCAGGGTGATTTTACTGTGGGTTTTCAATGAAGGAAATCCGTAAATGACATGACATCCCGCTTCCTCGAGCACACGGGCCCACTGGACATTGTTCTCTTCGTCAAAGCGTGCTTTCAGTTCGACAAGCACCGTCACCTGTTTTCCGTTCTCCGCGGCGCGCTTCAGACCCCGGATAATAGGAGAATTTCCGCTCACCCGGTAGAGGGTCTGTTTGATAGCGAGCACGTTTTTGTCCTCCGCTGCGTCTGTAACGAAGGAAACGATGGGGTCGAAGGATTCATAAGGATGACTGAAAAACAGATCTCTTTTCCTTGCTGCAGTAAATACATTCTCCTTCGGTTTCAGGCAGGCCGGCTGCTGAGGTTCGAAAGGAGGGTAAGCAAGGGAAGGGTTCGCTTTGGTTCTTTCTTTCACGAAGTCGAAAAGGAATGTAAGATCCAGAGGCCCGTCCTGATAATAGATATCCCTTTCCTCTAATAACAGTTCTGTTTTCAGCAGAGTCAGCATGGAGGAAGAAGGGCTCCCCTTTATTTCAAGACGAACGGCCGCCCCGTGCTCCCTGTTTTTCAACTCTTTCTCTATTTCAGCGAGAAGATCTCTCGCTCCTTCTTCGTGAATGGTCAAATCCGCATTACGAGTGATGCGGAAGGTGGTGAAAGAATCGATGGTAAACCCACCGAAGAGCTTATGAGCATAATGGGCGATGATATCTTCAATGAATACGAAAGCTTCCTGGGTCGGCGAATACATAAGGCGTGGAAGGAGGTCCGGAATTTTCAGGAATGCCGTCTTCGTATCGCCATCATGATCCGTGAGCTTGACTCCGATATGGATGGCTTTGTTGGTAAGCATCGGAAAAGGCCGGTGGGCGTCGATGACCATCGGTGTGAGAACCGGGTAAATGAATTCATCGAAATAATTTTCGAATTCATGCAGATCCTCCGGCTTACGCAAAACATCCCATCCATAATCCTGAAGTCTGTCCATGAGGGAGTGATAAATGTGGTACTGATCCCTGAACAGACGCGTCATCTCCGTGGATATTCGGGCCACCTGTTCTTTCGGCGTAAGACCTGCCTTATTCTCTCTTTTCGTAAAATTGGCTTTGATCTGATCAAGCAGGCCGGCAACGCGTACCATGAAGAATTCATCGGTATTGGAGGAGAAGATGGCGACGAACTTGAGCTGTTCCAAAATCGGATTCGTCGGTTCGACGGCTTCCCTCAGCACACGTTCATTGAAAGAAATCAGGCTGAGTTCACGGTTGTTATAAAATAAGGGTTGATCAAGGTCATTGTTGTTGTAAGTCATTTCCATCTCACCTGCACTTCTATTGATTTTGGAATGATATGCGGATAGGCATTTTCAGAGCTTTCTCCAGATGTTTCTTCTGCTTCTCTGCCTGATACATCTCTGGCTTGGAATCATCCGTGCAGAAACAGCGGATTCGGACTACATCCTTTTTGACAGTAATGTCTATGTCCGAAATGATTCTTCTTTTGGTGGAGTCGAGCGCATACGTCAACTTTATTATAGAGCCGAGTGTCTGTAATTTTTTGCGTTCGGATTTCAGGAACCAGTTTTTATAAGGGCGGATGAATTGCTTGAATACACTCTTGCTTTTGAAAGAAGCCAGTAACGCAAGCTTCAGACGATCTACATGCATCAGCCCGTCGATGGTACGGTTGGCGAGCAGATAGAACGAGTGCTGGGAACTGGATTCGGAGTCGATATAGCTGCCTAGGTTATACACCATGCAGGCACGTTCGACCATAGCCCAGTCTTTCGAGGTGAGGTAAGGCGAGGCTCCCTGGCTTACGAGAGCCTCGAACAGCTTGCGCGTCATTTCTTTGGCATAGGTGACTTGCATCGAAGAAAGTTCATACTCTTCGATCAAGTCGTTCAGGCTGTTATCGAGTACATTTTCATAAAGATGCTCTTCCCCTTCATTCGTAAGCTGTTCGTACAGGAGTCCGTCCCTCAGTCCTTTTCTGCTCAGTACGAAACTGGAGGCCTCAGTAAGGTCGTACAAGCAGTAGAATACTTGCATGGCAGGAAGAATGGAGTCAGCGCGGTCTTTGGACAGTCCTTCGATTTTCTCCCGTTCTTTCCTGTTCAGCGTCGTCAAGTGTTCGGAGATGTGAGCGATATCCGTATCGAACATTTCATATTCATGAAGCCCTGCAAGGGGATAATCTTTGAATGTCTGGTCGATTTCCACCATGTTCCGTGCACTTCCGCCGATACCGATAATCGGTATATTCTTTTCCTTGATCCACTCGAGTTCCTCCAAGTGATCGAAGATGTAGGTTCTGGCTCTTTTCACCTGCTTCGTAGAGGGTTTGTCTGCATCGAAAAACTCCATGAGCGTCAGGGAACCGAACGGGAAGCTATGGGAAAATACGAGTTTTCTATTTTTGAAATAGGTGATTTCCGTACTGCCACCACCGATATCTATCGTGAAACCTTCTTCGACGGACGTGGAATTCACGACCGCGAGGTATCCATAATACGCTTCTTCTTCCTCGGATAGTACCTTCATAGTCATTCCTGTTTCTTTCTTCACTTTTTCCTCTATTTCTTCGTGGTTTTTCGCTTGGCGGATAGCTGCTGTGGCTGCACAGAAAGAATGATCGATGTCATATGTATCGATGACTTTCTGGAAGCTTTTTAGTGTGTCGAGGAGGATGAATTGCCCTTCACCGGTCAATCGTTTATCGTCATCCAGATAGGCGCGTAATCTGGCGACTATTTTTACGTTCTCCACTTCCTGGATTCTTGAATAGTTTTCATGAGAATAAATGACAAGTCTCATCGTATTCGATCCTATGTCGATGACCGCACTGTATCGTTTCATCGAAACCCTCACTTCTTTTTACCTATAGTATAGCACGGGGCAGGTGGGACTTGTCTAAATATTGTGTTAAGAAAACAGGTGGGGGATGGTTCTGATAGAGAGGGGAGTCTTAATGAAAAACCTTCCTGCTATATAACAGGAAGGTGGGGGGAGTTCAATTTCGACTGATTCCGATGACCCGTCCAGTTTGAATCGGTTTATCCAAATAGGTATGTTCTTTATATATTTTGTCCAGTGTCTCTTGAATAGTAGAAGGGAAAGCATCCGGGCGATTTGTCTCTGTATTCATCCCCATCAGCATTTGTTCGCTTGTCGCGATCGTTTCTTCCTCGGAGTTCTTCATGGAAAAGAAGGCGTGTATACGCTTATGATCAACATCAAGTACCTGGATGCTGACGTGAATCGGATCTTCCTCGTGAGCTTCCTGTAAATAACACAGGTGCGTCTCCAGCGTGAAAATCGTATAGGAGAGTTCCTGCCTGTGCTTTTCGTCCAGTCCGATGAATCCCATCCAGGCATCGACAGCTTCACTGAAGACAGCTGCATAAGCTGCGTCGTTCATGTGTCCATTGTAGTCGACCCAATCCCTGTGGACAGTTGTATTATAACGGAAGATGGTCATACGCGAGTCTCCTTCTGTTCCGGCCAATAGTCTTCGACGAGGTCGAGCAGTTTGACGAGGAACTCGTTTCTCTTTCGTTCCAGCTCTGCTATCGAAACATCCCCCGCATGTTGTTCACACCCTCCGATCACTTTTTCCTTCAGTTCATCGGTAAGCTCCGGCGCCTCGAGTTTCGTCCAGGGTAACTTTAGGGCAGGGCCGAACTGCTCGAGCATGTGCCGCATCCCCTGATCTCCGCCAGCAAGGTGGAAAGTGAGGAAAGGTCCCATTTGCGCCCAGCGGAGCCCTGCCCCGTACGTGATGGCTTTGTCGACTTCTTCGGTAGTGGCTATGCCATCATTGACGATGTGAAGCGCTTCTCTCCACAGGGCTTCCATCAACCGATCTGCCACATGACCTTCGATTTCTTTGTCCACAATCATCGGTTTCATTCCGATGCCTTCGTATAAGCTAAACGCCTGATCCATAGTGGGCTTTTCAGTGTTCATGCCCCCGACCAGTTCGACCAGAGGAAGAAGATAGACCGGATTGAAAGGGTGAGCTACGATAATTCTACCCGGATTCACGGCACCTTCCTGAAGAATGCTCGGTTTTATACCGGAGGTGCTTGATCCGATGATAGCCTCCGGTGCAGCCACCTCAGAGATTTCTTGCAGGACGCTCTGTTTCAGATCGGTACGTTCCGGAACGTTTTCCTGGATAAGGGTTGCCCCTGAAACGGCTTCTTCCATCGAATCATAGAATGTTACAGCCTCCGGGTCTGCACCGGGTGCCAGACCGAGGTCTGTAACAGAAGGCCAGGCATCACGGATCGCTTGTTTCGTTTTATTCTGAGCCCCTTCTGCGGGATCGAATGCTTTCACTTCATACCCGTGTGCAAGTAGGCGGATGATCCATCCATTTCCTATGACACCGGTCCCGATGACGGCGGCGATTTTCTTATTCATCGATGAGTCCCTCCCGGCTTTCTAAGGTTATAGGCTTCCCTTGCCTCGGCGGGAGTCATGATTTCTGCGTCCTGCGCGTGTGTCATTTTTACGGCTTTGTCCACGAGCTGTTCGTTCGTAGCCGGAACCCCTTTGCTCAAGTAAATATTATCTTCAAGACCCACACGGATATTCCCGCCGAGAAGGGCCGTTTGACTTGCGATAGGCATCTGCATACGACCGATGCCGAATGCCGACCAGTGAGCGTTATCCGGGATACGGCCTTTCATGTAATTGATAGTCTCTACATCGGCATCTGCCCCCCAGGGGATCCCCAGACAGAATTGGAACATCGGATCATCATCGATGAGTCCTTCTTTGATCAGCTGATTGGCGAAGCGGATGTGACCGGTGTCGAAACACTCCAGTTCCGGCTTCACACCGCTTTTCTGCACAAGTTCCGCCTGTTCTCGCAGCCAGTCTGTAGGGCTCATGTAGATCATATCCCCGAAGTTTACGCTTCCGCAGTCCAGGGTGCACATTTCAGGCAGCAATTCTCCGACGGGAGCGTGACGTTCAGAAGGTGTCTGAATATCGGTGCCTTCTCCGCCTGCAGCTGGAGTGGAGAGGCTCGGTATGAAGTCTCCTCCGCCACCTGAAGTGATGTTGATGATGACATCCGTTTCAGATTCACGGATGCGATCCACGATTTCTCTGTAGTGATCCACATTGTGACTGATTCCTCCGGTTTCCGGGTCACGGGCGTGAACGTGGGCGACGGTTGCTCCCGCTTTGGCCGAAGCGATTGCGGCATCCGCGATTTCCTTTGGTGTGACAGGAACGTGTTCATTCTTTTTGAGGGTATCTCCAGCACCTGTCACAGCTGCTGTCAGCATAATTTTGTTATTCAATGTAGTACCTCCTCTATATTTTACTATACCATCCGGACGGTTTTGTTTACGGTAGTTACTATACCATCCGGACGGTTGTTATTCAACAGGAATAGTAAAAAAAGAAGCTGACCCTCAAGGTCAACTTCTATATAAAGGTGAATCTATTCCGAAAAAGGTACTTCTTTCTTTTGAAGAGCATGGAGCCATTCGGAAAGTCTCTTGTAAACCTGCTCCTTTTTCTCTTCTTCTATCTGATAGACATCAAAAAGTTCTGACAGCCATATCCCGTCTGTGCTTAAGCGGATCAACGTGGCATCGGTAGGATCGAGGCCATCGTTCTCTATTTTGTGCTGCCAATCTTTGTAGGCATCATGGAGCGGCTTAAGAAGGGCAGGATTGACGGCTTTAGCAGCAAGAAGGCCGGCGTTCCAATCTTTGTTCGGATAGACGTGATTGAATGTGACGTTAAGGAAAGCGCGTGTCCATCTGCCTATCTCTTCCGGGTCCGCCTCGACGTGAGCCTCGATTTTCTCCCTGTAATTATCGGTCAGATGCTTGACCATGCCGCTTACGAGCGCTTCCTTCGTTTTGAAATGGTAAAGGAGTCCACCTTTGCTGATTCCCGCTTCCTTCGCGACAGCTTCTAAGGTCAGGTTGAAGATTCCCTGTTGACTGACGATGCGGGAAGCCGCATCCAATATTTCTATTTTTCTGGAGTGACGAGCCACGAGCGACCCTCCTATCTATAAGATGACGATATTACTATACTACCCGGACGGTGGATACGCAAATCCATGGTCAGCTGGAACAAATACTCCCCGCCTGACTGACCAGACGGGGAGTTGTCGCTATTTTTTCTCGACCTTTTTCATGATGAATCCGCTATTAGGGATCGCAGGCATTTTTGTAAGGCTATAGCCGAGGTCCTGTTTCGGCAGCTTGTAGCTTAGGTGGCGGGACATGTATTGGAAACTGGCTTTCAATATCTCCAGTGTCGCCCATTCTCCCGGGCAGCGGTGATTCTTCTCATAATCTCCGCCTCCTTGAGGGATAAGGTCGAACAGTCCGCCGTTCCAGTTGCGGAAGCGGTCAGGGTTGAACGTTTCAGGTTCTTCCCAGATACGCGGATCATGATTCGTACCGTACACATCGACCAGCACCAGCTGACCCGCTGTGAAGGAATATCCCTGCCAGGTGAAGTCTTTTTTCGTACGGGCAGGAAGGTAAGGAACGAAAGGATAGAACCTGCGCACTTCCTGAGCGAAATAGTAAAGGTAGTCTTCGCTGTTTGCGACTTTCCCTTTCTCTTCAGGATACTCTTCCATAGCTACGGCGCCGAAAGCGATGAATTTGCTGACGGCCACAGACGGACGGATCACGTTCAGGAGTTCGATAGCCGCCATCCTTGGATCCAGGTGATTCCCCTCAAGATCGCGGTGCATCGCCATTTCGAAAATCGCCGTGCCTTGTTCCGCTTCCAATTTTCCGTTCCGTACGTCGAGGATAAGGTCTTCGATCCACTGTTCGGAACGCTGTCTCGCTTTTCTGCTTTGGATATGTTTCGGTCCGAGAGAGCCGAAGCCGTCGATCATCAGTGCGAAGTCATTGGCACGTTTTTCGACCTCTTTCTCTTTTAGAGGAACGCCAGCCCATTCACAGGCAGCTCTCATAAGGAGATAGAGTGCTTCGTCGTAGAGGACGACTTTCCGCTTTTTCTTCCAGCGGTCCACAGCAAGATTCCAATGTTTCGTAGTGATTTCAAAAAGGTTATCCAGCGCTTCCGGGGTCATCAGGGAAAGGAAGAGACGCTTTCGGTGTTCGAAAGGGTTGCCGTCCATCGTCTGTACGCCGTTTTCCCCGAATAGGGTTTTCAGGATGAACGCCGGCATGGCACCGCCGCGTTTCATTTTGTCGTTATCATAGAACAGCTCTGCCCCTTTTTCACCGCCGAGAAGAGCAGCTTTCTCTCCTAATAGCTTCGTTTCATATACATCCAGGTGTTGACTTTGAAGGCGTTTCTGAGCAAAGGTATAGCCGTCTTTCAAAATGCCGAGAGAACGGTCGAATCCTTTGTCTTTTGCAGGTTGATAGGACATGATTGGTTGCTCCTTCCTATGTATCAGTATATTCTAATATTATCGATATCTGTCATTTGTTACAATCGATAGTACTTGAAAGGGTGAGCGGAATGGAAGTGAAAGGAATAGGCCTGGATGCCAAAACGAGATGTCACCATTATCATACCCGGAAAGATATTGTGGCTATACGTTTCTATTGCTGCAAGGAGTATTATGCATGTATCAAATGTCACGAGGAAACGGCGGATCACGACGTGGAAGTATGGCCTGCAGCGTTGCAATCGGAAAAAGCGATTCTATGTGGGAATTGCCATGAGGAACTGTCTATCAAGACGTACAGATCCAGTGTTCAGTGTCCATCATGCGGACACGAATTCAACCCGGGATGCCAACTTCATGATCATTACTATTTCGAATAGATTCGGGAAAAAGAAATGTCTTGACGGAGAAGGTTTCACCGACGATAATAGGGGGGCTTTACACGCAATTTTTTAAAAGGGGGTAGCTTTTCATGGAAGAGCACATTTCTGTTACCTCACTAATCATCGTATTAGTGGCTGCCTTTTTGACACCGATTGTATTGAAGAAGTTCAACCTTACTCTTCTCCCCGTAGTTGTGGCTGAGATTATCGTCGGGTTGATTATCGGTCAAAGCGGCTTTAATCTTATAGAACCGAACGAATGGCTGGATATTCTGTCGACGCTTGGGTTCATCTTTCTCATGTTCCTGAGTGGACTGGAAATAGATTTTTCTATCTTCAAATCAGGGAAGAGGAAGAAGCTTCCTAATGGTCAGCTGGAACCGAACCGTTTCGGAATATCAGTGATCATTTTTCTTCTGATTCTCGGTTTGTCTTACGTGATCTCCCTTGGACTATCGTTCATGGGCCTTGTCGACAATGCCTTCTTCATGATGCTTGTCATTTCGACGATTTCTCTCGGGGTTGTCGTGCCGACGTTGAAAGAAGCGGATATCATGAAGTCCGGCATCGGACAGATCATTCTTTTGGTGGCGGTCATCGCAGATCTCGTTACGATGATTCTGCTTGCGGTCTTCGTCTCCTTTCAGGAGGAAGGCGGGAATATGTGGCTTCTGCTGTTGTTGTTCATCGCAGGAATCGGGATCTATTTTCTCGCCAAGTTCTTCAAAAGCCAGAGCTTTTTCGAAACGTTGTCCACGGGAACGGTCCAGATCGGGACAAGAGCAGTGTTTACGCTTATCATGGTGCTTGTCGGGCTCTCTGAGTCCCTCGGGGCTGAGAACATTCTTGGGGCTTTCCTTGCCGGGGTCCTCGTTTCCCTGTTGTCTCCGAACAAAGAAATGGTCCAGCAACTGGATTCTTTCGGATATGGATTCCTGATCCCGATCTTCTTCGTGATGGTCGGAGTGGAGCTTGATGTCTGGGGATTGTTCAGTGATCCGACGGTCTTCCTGCTCATTCCTTTATTATTCCTCGGGTTGCTGTTGTCGAAACTGCTCCCGGTACTCGTTCTGAAAAAATGGTATGACTGGCGTACGATTCTCGGATCCGGGTTTCTGCTCACTTCCACATTATCTCTGGTGGTTGCAGCGGCGAAAATCGGGGAGAGAATCGGTGTCATCGACAGTCAGATGGCTTCTTCTTTGATTCTGCTGGCGATCATCGCTTGTATCATTACGCCGATTCTTTTCAAGCAGGTCTTCCCGCTACTGGAGACTGCGGAAGAGAAGAAACGCTTGAAAATCATAGGAGCCAACCAGATTACGATGCCTCTTACGAAGGAATTTTGTGAAGAAGGATATGATGTCTACCTCTATCATGCCCGTCGTAACCAAAGTGGAGAACTTCCGGGGAACCCTGACTTCACCGTAGAGAAGCTTGAAGAATATTCTATCGAGGAACTCCGGAAACATGATGTGTTCGATGCGGATGTTCTCGTCATTTCCACGAATGACGATGAACTGAATACGACGATCGCTCTCGAAGCGGCGGAGTGGGGAATCGAGAATATCATCACGAAAGTCGAATCCCCGAATAAGCAGGCGATGTTGAAAGAGAAAGGGATCAACGTATTCTCTACTATCTTCTCCTCGCGAGCGATGATGAAAGCGATGATCGCTTCTCCGCACATTGCTGACATATTCGCAACGAGAGAAGAAGGGCTTATGGAAGTCCCGCTTACAAATAAAGAATTCCATGGGGTGAAGTTGAGAGACTTTCCATTCTTCGGGGATGCGATTATTGTACGTATCTATAGAGGGAACGAATCAATCATTCCTCATGGAGATACGGAACTTCAACTCGAAGATAGATTGATCGTCACAGGCAACCATGAGAATATTTATGAACTCGAATATCTATTGGAATAAGGGCAGCTGCGGCTGTCCTTCTTTTTTTGTAAATTGATAAGGGATTTTGTTCCTTGTATGGAAATATACATGAGGGGATGGCATACTGTATTAGGAAGTACTGGTAGAGGAGAAAATATATATGAAGAAAGTGATGATAGCTCTCGGCGTGTTTGTGGCTACCTTTTCAACCTTGATGCTCATAGTGATGATGACCGGCCCATTTTCGGATGAGATAGAAGCCGGCGATCTGGAAGGGAAGAAGATTTCAGAAGATGTAGGGAAGCGTATCGCGGGGGAGAAGAAAAAAGAGTGGAAAATAGCCAAGGATGCTCTCACTCTGACATTCACCGGGGATGTGCTTTTCGAAAAATCTACGATACATACGACCGAAGAACATGGATACACCTATCCCTTTGAATACGTGGAAGATGCCTTCCGTCAAGACGATTACACCTTCGTAAATCTCGAAACCCCTGTTACTGCAAGGGGGGAAAGAGAACAGAAATTGTATACGTTCCGCACAGATGCCGCAGCGCTGGATGGTATGGAGAAAGTAGGGGTCGATGCATATTCTCTTGCGAATAACCATACCCTTGACTATGGAAGGGTCGGACTATTGGATACACTCGATGAAATGGAAAAGCGGGACGTACCTTTTCTTGGAGCTGGACGCAACAAAGAAGAAGCTTACCGGGGAATGAAAATGGAGAAGAAAGGCGAAACGATCCATTTTCTCTCTTTTTCCAGAGTATTGCCCACCGTAGACTGGTATGCCGGGCCGGAACGACCGGGGATAGCGAGCGGATATCAGGTGGAGCGGATGGAGGCGCTTATCAAAGAAGCGAAACAATCCAGTGACTATGTGATTGTTCAAATCCATTGGGGAGATGAACGACAGACTTCCTTTCAGCCGGAGGAGCAGAGGATCGCTCATAGATTGGTGGATGCCGGAGCTGATGTGATTGTCGGGCATCATCCTCACGTTCTCCAGGGATTCGAGTATTACAACGATGGCTTTATTGCGTATTCGCTCGGGAATTTCCTTTTTCCTGATTATGTAGAAAACGAAACGGCCTACACCGGGTACTTGCAGGTGGAAATAGAAGACGGCGGGATTTACCCTTCGTTCGTTCCTATGATTATAGAAAATGATCAAATGGTGCCCGTAGCGAATGAGGAACGGGCGCTTGAACGTCTCGAAGAACGTTCGGCGAATATTGTGTTCAATCAGTATAGAATAGAGAAAGCGAGCGTATACTGAGTCACATATGGTATAATGAAGAAAATAGATACACACTATTCAATTGGAGGTGTCTTTCATGTACCGTACAATTGAAGAAACGGCCCAGTACCTGGAGCTGCCTGAGGATTATGTGTATTCGTGTATCGTGTCCGGAAAGATAAGAGCTGTGCATGATGGAGAGCAATTTTTAGTGAACTCGGACCAATTCACTCTCTATTGGGAACAGATGGAGCAATACCAGGATCAGATTCAGCAGTTTCTCAATGAGCCGATTCCGGCGGATCCGATCATCAATGATGAAGATTAGAAGCACAAGCCTTCACGGCTTGTGCTTTTTTTTGTGGGATTGTATGCTTGAGACAATGAAAAGTTAGAGGAGGTACATAACAATGACAAAAGTGATTCAGACAGACAAAGCCCCACAAGCGGTAGGCCCTTATTCGCAGGCGGTGGATACAGGAGATCTCATTTTCATTTCCGGTCAGATCGGTCTTGATCCTGAGACGCAAAAGTTCGTTTCGGATAACGTGGAAGATCAGACGGATCAGGTGATGAAAAACATCGGAGCGATTCTCGAGGAAGCGGGTAAAACGTACAGCGATATCGTGAAAATCGGTATTTTCCTCGATTCGATGGATGATTTCCAGACGGTCAACGATATTTACGCAAGCTTTTTGACAGAACCTTACCCGGCAAGAGCTGCCATCGAGGCGGCTAAGCTGCCGAAGGGTGCGAAGGTGGAGATGGAAGCTATTGTGAAGAAGTAATTAGGGAGGAATCGGCTTGTGTGGCCGGTTCCTTTTTTATATCGGGAAGTTGTGTCCGGTGTTTATGGGATAGTTTTCTCGATGAGATTAGAAAAACCACCGCATAAAAGTTTGTATGCGACGGTTTTGGCTCATTTTGAAGTGGAAAGTGTTCTATATATTTTTTTATCAGGTGCTTTTTTTATTCATTCTGAAAAAAGTGTCTCATATCCGCGGGGTGTCTTCACTTTTAATTAGTCTAGCTGCGAAGCCCAGAAACTCGAGCCATAAGCAGCCCGGTCAGAAAAAAAGAAAAGGCGCTTTTTGTCTGACCGGGCTGCTTATGACTGAGGTTTCTAAGCGGGGTGCTTCCGCTTTTCCATCAATGCCGTTTATGAAGCCAAAGGACGCCGGATTTGGCGAGGCGTGGGATTTTTCCGGTGAGCGGCTGGTTCATCATGTTTCCGAAGCCGTCGCTTTTTCCGAGGGATCCGAGTGTTCCTTTCAGCTTGATTCTCGAAGGTTGCTTCGGTTCTTCTCCGCGCCATACGTATTTCAGAACTTCGGCGATTCGTTCTCCCTGTTCTCCGGCAAGTTGTCCACTCGGGGATAGTTCTGATGACACGCAGTCTCCGAGTACATAGACATTGGTTTTTTCAGGGATCTGATAGAATTCGTTGGCAATAAGTTTCTCCTGTTCATCTTTCTTGAAAGGGAGTTCCCGTGCCAAATGATGGGGGAGGACACCAGCGGTCCAGACCGTGACGTCGTTCATATAGCAGATGCCATTGTTACAGACACCGTCTTTTTCTACATATTCGACTTTCGCTCCGTGGATGACATTCACATCATTCTCCGCAAACCAATCTTCCACATGGTTCTGGATTTTTTCGTCGAATGCTTTCAATACTGTGTCTCCGCGGTCTAACAGGCGGATGTTCAAATCCGGACGACTCTCTCTCGTTTCGGCAGCGACTTCAATGCCGCTTAAGCCTGCGCCGACAATCGTCATATTTCCATATGCTTTCAAATTGTTGATGGCAAAACTGGCGCGACGAGTGCTCGACATCGTCTGCACGCTCTCCGTATATTCTTTCGCTCCTTCGATGCCGTGATAATTATCTTCACATCCGAGAGCAATGACCAGCTGGTCGAAAGAAAGTGGCTCTTCCCGTCCGTCAAGAAGAACCTGATCGTGTTCTACATCTATTTTCGTCACTTCATCAAATACGTAAGATATTTTTTCGTGAACCGGGAAATCAACACGCACGCTTCGGTCTGAAGTTGTTCCGGCAGCAAGGGCATAATACTCCGTTTTCATGGCGTGGTATGGATTCCGGTTTACCATTGTGATATGGACATCGTCAGGGATACCATTTTCCATAGCGTCGTATAGAACTTTGAATCCCCCGTAGCCTCCTCCTAATATCACTAAATCGGTCATGACTAAACCCACCTTCGTTGCGATTAATTAGTAAACGGTTTCTTCACTCTCATTAAAGACTATCAAAAAAAGGAACGGAAGACTAGGCAAAATTTCAAAAGTATGGTTTTTATTCGGGAAAGTCGGGAAAGGTTAGTAAAGAAAGGGGAGAAAAAAATGGATAAACAAAGCACGATTATAGAGAATTCACTCAAAGCGATTATGGATGACGAAGACTTTCTGCCAGACTTGAAAGCACAAACGAGGGAACAGGCCTACAATTCACTTGTTTCCATTTTGACTACTCCGAATCACGTACATAAGTCATTTCTTCGTGTGACTTTAGAAAATGGACGAGTAGTCCGGGTGCCAGCATTCCGGATTCAACATAATGATGTTCTGGGACCATATAAAGGCGGGATCCGTTTCCACCCGAGTGTCACAGAAGATGAGGTATCGGATTTCTCCAAACTGATGACACTGAAGAATGCTCTTCATGAGGTTCCTTTCGGCGGAGCTAAGGGTGGAGTCGTCATCAATCCGAAAGATTATACCGTCAAAGAACTGAATCTCATCTGTAAAAAGTATGTGCAGTATTTCAATGATATTTTAGGACCGGATAAGGATATCCCGGCTCCGGACATGGGCTCCGGAGAACGGGAGATGGACTGGATGATGGCTGAATTCAAAACCATCCACCCGGGTGAGCAGTACCGGAATAGCTTTACCGGGAAAAGTATCGTGAACGGTGGTTCGAAGGGACGCAGGGAATCCACTGGTAAAGGAGTTTACTTCTCTTTTCGTTATCTGATGCATGACTATGTGAAGGAAAATGAGAAATGGCTATCCAAGAATGATAATATTTTTGCTGATACAGCCGTAAAGTATGCAAAAAAGAAAATGAGTATGGCTGTACAAGGGTTCGGGAACCTGGGTTCTGTTGCAGCGCTTGAAGCTCATAAGTGTGAATATCTACAAAACAAAATCGTCGCTGTAAGTGACCATAATGTCATGCTTTATAATGAAGAGGGGCTTGATGTCCCGTCTCTCGTAGATTATGCGAAAGAGCATGACGGCGAGCTTCCTACCGAAGATAAAGAATTGAAAGACAATGATATCGCTGCGAGCATCAAAGACAGAGACGATCTCTTGGAACTTGATGTCGATGTCCTTCTCCTCGCAGCCCTTGAAGATCAGATCCATGAAGACAATATGGAGAATATTAAAGCGGAGATTGTTATCGAAGGGGCGAACAAACCGGTAACAGAAGGGGCGGATAAATATCTGAGTGATAAGGGTGTTCTTATTATTCCGGATATCCTGGCCAACGCCGGTGGTGTTATCGTTTCCTACTTCGAATGGATACAGGGTAGAGAAACACAATTCATGGGAGAAGAGCGGATTTACGAAAAACTGTTCGACAAAATGAAGAACACAATGGATACCGTATTGCCACAATTCTTCGGGGATCCGTTCCCGCTGCGACAGAATTGTTACATCCATGCAGTAACCAAGCTTTCCACCATTATGTTCAGACAGGGTAAATTATATTGATGAAGAAATCCGGGGCAGATTCTCCCCGGATTTTTGCGTTTTTGTCGTCACCTCCTTACAATGGAAGGAAAAGATTAGTAGGTGAAACCATGAAACAGATACATAGCGACATCATTCAGTTCAGAGGCTCTCATTATGACTTCGGCTTCTCTCAAGGACTGGAAATCAAGAATACCCTTACTGTCCGGAACAGGAGAAAACAGTGGGATGTGCGTATTCCGAGATTCGATGTCGAAGAACAGGAAGTGAAAGAAGTAATAGAGAAGTTTGCTCCGGGGATTTGGAGGGAGCTTGAAGGTCTTCGGGATGCTCTGGAGTGGCCGATGAAGCGGGTACTCATGGAATTCGGAGGCTACCGGGTCCCTTATAAGAAATCTGGTTGTTCTATTCTCACAGGGGAAGGGTATATGATCCGGAATTACGATTACATGCCCAAAACTTATGAAGGAAGATTTGCATTTTTCCAACCGACGGACGCAGGTTATGCTACGGCGGGTCCCACGCAAAGAATTACCGGGCGAATGGATGGGATGAACGAACACGGGCTTGCCCTCGGTTATACGTTTATGAACCGCAAGCGCCCAGGACCGGGTTTTATTTGCTGCATGATCGGAAGAATGGTTCTCGAAACGTGCAGAGATGTCGAAGAAGCCGTGGCTATGCTGGAGCGAATCCCTCACCGTCATTCCTTCAGTTACACCGTCTTCGATTCATCTGACGTTTCATATGTAGTGGAAGCGTCCCCGCGGGGAGTGGAAGTCAGACAGACGAGTGTGTGTACCAATCATTTTGAAATCTTGACGAAGGAAAACAGGTATCACCTTGTAGACTCCAAACGTCGTATGGATACCATGAAGCAATCCCTCCCGTCTTCAGCCGAAGAAGCATTCCGATTGCTGAATGATAGGGATAAGGGCGTGTTCTCTGAGCTATACGATCAATGGGCAGGAACCATTCACACTTCCGGTTATCTACCAGGAACAGGGACGATCTGGTTCGCACTCGGAGGCGATCGTTCTCCTGTAGAGTTCGACTTTTCGGCATGGTTGAAAGGAGAGCGTGTTCCGCAGTCCTTTATGGAAGGAGAAGTGGATACAGCTGTTCCATTTGTTCATATCGATGAAGGAGCCCACTGGAGCAAATAATGCACATAAAAAAACCGGTTCAACAAGAACCGGTTTTTTTGAATGCTTGAATCACCCTGTGTTGCGGAGTCCTGCCGCTACGCCGCTGATTGTCAGAAGCACTTCTGTCAGAAGTTCATCATTCGGATCATCGGTGTTCCGCAGATCTTTAATCAATTCCACTTGAAGGAAATTCATCGGATCGACATAAGGGTTACGGAGACGAACAGAGTCCTGAATCGTAGGTTGGTGATCCAACAACTCTTCATCTTCTGTAATTTGCAGAAGAACTTCTTTTGTCCGCTCATATTCTTCCACAATCGTATCGAAAATCCGCTGACCGACAGCTTCATCATTCACCAGGGACTTGTATTCTCTGGCTGTCTGAATATCCGCTTTCGTCAATGCCATCTGCAGGTTATTGATTGTAGAACGGAAGAACGGCCAGTTTTCATACATTTGCTGCAACAGTTCCAGGTGCTCCGGGCTCTGATCGCGGTAATCCGCGAGACCGGTACCGGATGCGAACCATGCCGGAAGTAACTGTCTGCTTTGCGTCCAGGCGAATACCCATGGAATGGCACGAAGGTTCTCGAATTTGGAGCTGTCTTTCCGTTTCATCGGACGCGAGCCTATATTCAGTTCCCCGAGCTCATTGAGCGGGGTCGCTTCGTTGAAATACGTCAGGAAGTCAGGATCTCCGAATACAAGAGATTGGTACTTCTCGAGAGATACATCAGAGATTTCTTCCATTGCATTCTCCCAGGATTCTTCCCTGTGATGAGCCTGTTCCGATTCGCGGGATACGTTGGCAGCACCTTCAAGAAGCGTCGATGCTCCCTGTTCGAGACTGCGGTAGGCAATATCGCGAAGTAGATACCTCGAGGAAAGTACTTCCCCCTGCTCTGTGATTTTCACTCCATCCCCAAGCGTTTCTGCAGGTTGGGACAAGAGACTGCGATGAAGTGGTCCGCCTCCGCGTCCGAGGGAGCCACCGCGCCCATGGAAGAATTTCAGGCTGATATTGTACTCGCGAGCCATTTCATGAATTTCCTGCTGCGCTTTGTACAATCTCCAGTTGGCGGTAAGGGTTCCGCCATCTTTACTTCCATCCGAATAACCGAGCATGATTTCCTGCTGGTTCCCACGTTCGGAGAGGTGCTTGGAGAAAGCGTCCATTTCGAACAGCGTTTTGATGATTTCAGGACCGGCGACCAGGTCATTGACGGTCTCGAGAAGAGGAGCTACGTTCAGGTCACTCTCTACCGTACCATCCGTGTGAAGTCGATAAATTCCGGCTTCTTTGGCAAGAACGAGAACTTCCAGTACGTCACTGGCTGCCTCGGTCATACTGATCAGGTAAACCTGAATGGAACGTTTTCCGAATTCCTTGTGAGCATCACGAATCATATGGAAAGCATTCAGTATCTGCTGAGTCGCTTCCGAATAATCTTCGTTCAACAAGGAAATAGGGCGTGGGTCTTTCAGAAGCTGATGGAGGGTGTCCAATTTCTGCTCCTCGGAAAGAGAAGCGTAATCCTCCGTGATGCCGACTTTCTGAAGGAGCTCTGTCATAGCCGCTTCATGTTCCCCGCTATGGTTCCTGATATCCAGCGTCGCTAAATGGAAGCCGAAAAGTTCAACCTGACGTATGAATTTACGTAGGCTCTTAAGCTCGCGATTACCGGGCTGATGCTTTAGGGCATTTTCCTGGATCATCTGCAGGTCTTCGAGCAATTCTTCTGCACTCTTATACCCGAGGTCCGACTGTCCGACCTCACGCAGTCGTTCGAGGACGATGGCGAACTTACGGCGGTAAATTTCTTTATCCACACGCCACACTTTATCTTCAGGAATCCACGTCTCTTCTTCCTCGATGGATTGACGCAACTGATCGGAAACTTCGATATGGGCCAGGGACTGGCTGAATCGTTTCATTAAATCGATGAGAGAATCTTCGTATTTCTCCAGAATCAGTTCACGGTGTTTCTTCAATGTTTCCCATGTCACTTCCGGAGTGACGTTCGGGTTTCCGTCACGGTCCCCACCGATCCAGGATCCGAAGTGAAGGAAGTTCGGCACAGACCAGTCTTCTTCCGGGTATTGATCCTGAAGCTGATGCTCGAGCTCCTGATGGATATCAGGTAAAACATCAAAAAGCGTATGGTCGAAGTAATAGAGTCCGTTCCTCACTTCATCCATGACCGTCGGCTTTCGTTCTCTCAGTTCATCTGTCTGCCAGAGGACAGTCACTTCATTTTGAAGACTGTCGAGAAGGTCTTCTCTTTCTCTATGTGTCAATTGTTCTGTATCCAGTTGTTTCAGAATGTTTGCAATTCTCTTCTGAATTTCAAGGACTGTTCGTTTCGTTGCTTCTGTAGGGTGTGCCGTAATGATCAGTTCAAGCGATAATTTCTCAAGTACATTCTGAATGACGTCTTTGGAATAGTCATTTTCCTTCAGGTTCTGTATAGCGCTCTCGAGAGAAAACGGCTGGACCGAGTGATCATCCCGAAGCTGATACTCTCTGCGGCGGCGGATACGATGGTTCTGTTCAGCGATGTTCACCAGATGAAAGTAGATGGAAAAAGCACGGATCACCTGAGAACGCATCGGTGGTTGTAAATCAGTGATTTCTGTTTTTAGCGTGTCGTAGTTGGAAGAGTCGGGTTGGTTTCTTAAATCCTTGGTAAGCTTGCGGATTCTTTCTACTTTATCTAGTAATTCCTGGCCTCCCTGGTGGACAAGGACATTCCCGAGCATTTCTCCGAGAACGCGGATATCCCGTCGCAGAGGCGTCATATGTTCATTGGTTGTTTGTTGTGTAGTCACAATTTCACCTTCCTGTACATTCTGTAGTTTTAATAGTGGATAAATTTCGGAGGGGAGAGACGATTAAGGAAAAGTCTCGTATTTTCATAATATTATCAGAATATTTTTTACAGTCAAACCTTAAAGAGGTCCATCGCCGACTAAAATAGCAAAATCCCCCGGAAAAATGGGGGATTTGGACGTATTACTCCGATTTCTCTCTGACTTCTTTCATTTGATCGAGATGACGTAGTTCGTGCCAGCCGATGAACTCGACCCACTGTTCAAGATTCATGTTGCCGAAGGAAGGGTGGGGAAAGGAATAACTCTGCAACGTTTCTTCCGATTTGTTGTGCAGAAGAAATGTCGTCGCTTCTCTCGTCTTATTGAGTCCGTCCTTCGCTTCTTCAAGGGAAGAGAATGTTCCTTTAGGACGAAGTGCTTCCGGCGCTTCGACTTTATAGGAACGATTAGTCGTGCGTTCAATAGGTTTCGTTTCAGCTGTATTGACGTCTCCGTTTTTAATGACTTCATCGATCTTCTGGACGATGAATCCTTCCATTAGATAGAGGTGCTCGAGGATCTCCAGAACCGACCATTTATCTTCGGAAGGTTTCTTTCCGGCTTCTTCTTCAGGGACTTTTTCGATATATTCATTGAGGATCTTCCTTTTATCTTCAAGACCATACATAGGTAGTCATCCTTCCTTTTTCTTGGTTATTGGAGAGAAGTTTGAGAATCTCTTTTCTTAATACACGTAAATAGGGCTCATGAAACCTGTTTTGATCGGTTGAAATTTTTCAGGTTTTTCTCTTTACTTTGAGAATCATTCGTTGTATTATGGAAAATAACTTAAAAATTAATAACGAAACTTCTTATCCAGAGAGGCGGAGGGACTGGCCCTTTGAAGCCCGGCAACCATCCTGCTGATGTAACCATCAGTACGAACGGTGCCAATTCCTGTAGAGTGGTACACACTCTAAAAGATGAGAGGATCGTACGGATATTATAACGTCGACCCCCTCTTCTTGGATGAGAAGAGGGGGCTTTTGATTGTTAGGCCGTCGTCTAAGCTCTCGATAGAAGTGGAGTTAGGAAGAAAGGATAGATGAAGGATGGCAACAGCTATTTTTGGAGCAGGGTGCTTCTGGGGAGTAGAAGCATTCTTTGAAAGACTTAACGGAGTAACAGATACGACAGTAGGATATACAGGCGGGTTTATTGAAAATCCGACATATGAACAAGTGAAGACAGGAAAGACAGGTCACGCGGAATCGATCCGCATCGAGTTCGATCCGAAGGTGATTACGTATGAAGAGCTTGTAGAATATTTCCTTGAAGCTCACGACCCGACTTCCGTGAACCGTCAGGGCGAAGATATCGGACATCAATATCGTTCCGTGATCTTCCATACAAACGAAGCCCAGAAACAGCTGGCTGTTTCGAAAATCGGCGAGTGGAACAGAAGAGAAATCTTCAAGCGTCCGATTGTGACGGAAGTAGTAGCAGCTTCCACCTTTTATGAAGCGGAAGAATATCATCAGCAATATGTGAAAAAATATGGCGCTGCGTGCAGCGCAGTATAAAGACTCCGGCCTATCGAGCCGGGGTTTTTTTATTGGTCAAAGTCGGCAGAGGATCATTGTTTGGACTGTTCAGAGAAAGTTCCATCGCGGGAGCGGTTCATTTCTGATGGAATGGACCGTTCGTGGTTTGTTGCTCTGCCGTGAGCGCACCGTTTCGCACTTAATGAACCGTTCGTGCGGTTTCGGAGTGTTCTGAATGGTTGGCGAAGAAGTCGAAGGGTGTTTTTCCTGTAAGGGTGGCTGTTTTGAGGTGTTTTTCATTTGGGATTAGCCTTATATCACTTTAAAAAAATAGTAATGCAACACTTTTGATCAGATTCGCTTGTTTCATGTCGGATTCTTCGATTATTGCTGTGGTTTTACACGATTACGCTCAAAATTAATAGGATAATCGAGGAATGCATACTTGCTCCGGGCTTCGAAGCGGGATGGTTCCACTTTTCCTGTTTCATGATCCAGCTGCATCACCCAGAAACCCCGAGCCATAAGTAGACTCGACTTTTTCGGGAAAGGGCACCCAAAAGAAGTCAAGTCTACTTATGACTGAGGTTTCTAAGCGGGGTGACTCCGCTTTTCATTCTGTCTAGTTGCACCATCCAGAAGCCCGTAATATAAGTAGCCACCCCTGTTTTGGACAAGGGCATCCAAAGCCAGGGCCGTCTACTTATGACTGAGGTTTCCAAGCGGGGTGACTCCGCTTTTCATTCTCTGCTATACTAATAAATGAAGTGGGGGTGAGGGTGTGTCTTTGAACGATTGGGTAATTGGGGCTATGTGCCTGTTTATGGTACTTGGAGCTACTGATTATTACATATTGAATAAACGTCTCGGTCTCGGAGATCGTTTCTATGAAGCATTTCAAATGATGGGTACCCTTGCTCTCGCAATGATCGGTATCATTTCTTTTGCACCGGTGCTGGCTGATTGGCTGGAGCCGGTGATTGTTCCTCTGTATGAGCGGCTTGGAGCTGATCCGGGAATGTTTCCTTCGATGCTACTTGCTATCGATACCGGAGCCTATCCGCTGGCAGAGTCGATGGCGGAGAGTGAAGCGGCAGCGGTGTTTTCCTGGTCGCTGCTGGGTACGATGATGGGGCCTACCGTCGTGTTCACGATACCCGTAGCTTTGGCTGTGTTGCATAAGCAGGATTATCCTTACTTCGCGAAAGGTGTGTTGATAGGGTTCACGACAATTCCTATCGGTTGTTTCGCAGGAGGATTTCTAGCAGGCTATCCATTCGGTTGGATGCTTATAAACTTACTTCCTTCCTTGTTTCTCACAGTCCTCATATCCATAGGTCTTGGTTTATTCACAGCTATCACCATCCGTCTTTTCGCAGCCTTTGGTAAAATGATAGAGGTGCTCATTGCGATTGGACTTGTATCTATCACCCTGGAAACGTTGCTTGGCATTTCCTTGATCCAGGGGCTTGCTCCTCTGTCAGAAGGGGCGATCATTGTTGCAAAAATTACAGTCACCCTGGCAGGGGCCTTTCCTCTCGTCGCATTTTTAGAGCGGGTGCTCGACAAGCCATTCACTTATATGAGACCGATCATCAAAGTGGACAAAACGGCGATGACCGGCATCTTGGCTGCGCTCGCCCACAATATTCCTATGCTTGTGACAATCAAAGACATGAAGCCCCGGGGGAAAGTGATCAATTCCGCCTTTGCCGTGAGCGGTGCTTTCGCTTTGGGGGCACATATTGCGTTTGTTGCCGGAATAGAAAAAGAGATGGTGATTCCGGTGCTGATCGGTAAATTGAGTGCAGGTATGCTCGCTGTAGGTATAGCATGGCTGGTAACCAAAAAGGAAGAAGGGGAGACAGGAAATGAAACGTTGGTCTGAAACGATTGAAATAGATGCTCCGATTGAACAAGTCTGGAAGTACTTCGATCAATCCGTGGAACAAATGAAAAAAGTCATGCCGAATATCGTCGAACATCGCATGATTCATTCTTCCGGTGAGGCTGTAGGGAATGTATACAGACAGTCCTACGGTGTTGGAGAACGGACAGAAGAATATGAAGTTACCATAGTTGAGCACGAGGACGAGGAATCGAAGAAACGCTTAACATATTCGTACACGTTGGCCGGGGTTTACGATATCCAGGCCACCTATCTTCTCGAAAAGATGGGAGAGGAGAAAACGAAATTCACTTATCTGTCTTCGAATCGACCGAGGCGCTGGTATTTGCGGGTCCTTATTCTATTTTCGAATGATCAGGCTGTCACGAATTTCGTCCGCAGGGTGAAACGTGTGGCGGAGGAAGAGTATGGACAATCGGCGGAATAATAAAAAGTCAGGCTTTGCCCGAGATGAGCAGATGCCTGACTTTTTTGTTTAAAACACAAAAATCCATAAAAGAGCGATTGTAATGACAAAGGTTATAGTGTAGATGACACTTAGAAGTCGTATGCTTGTATTCTTGGCAGGTTCCGTTTTCAGGCTTTCCAATTCTTCTTCACTATCCTGTGTTTGTTCCTGTTTCATCATGTTTCTGCCGATAGAAATGGTGGCAATCAACGCAAATAAAGAGATGATGATAGCAATCGTATAATAAAGTGGATACATTGTGCTCCTCCTTCGTAGAGAAGTTCTTCTACTTTCAACATACTAGGTGGAAGGGGAGAACGCAACGTTTTTACATTTCTTCCACTGCCTCGATACCTAATATGCCAAGGCCTTCCTTGAGCACGAGCGTCACGCCGTAGACAAGAGTGAGACGTTCGTCCAATTGATCTTCCTGAAGAATCTTCGTCCCTGCATAATATTGGTTGAAATATTTTGCTAATCCAAGAAGGTAACGCGCTACAATCGAAGGGTCGAATTCATGGAAAGCCCGCGCCGTCTCATCCGGAAAGGCATGAAGCTGCTTCACAAGCTCCCAGGCGCCGGGATCTGATAACCCTGTTTTCTTTTCAAAAGATGTCTTATTGAGCAGAGATAAAGCTCTCGCATAGGTGTATTGGAGATAAGGACCTGTGATCCCTTCGAACGTCAGCATGTCTTCGAGAGAGAATTCCACGTCATTCTGTCTGTAATGTTTCAAGTCATGAAACAGGACGGCACCTGTTCCGATTTTGTTGTCCCCGGCACGGTTCCCCGCTTCTTTGAGCACGTCTTCGAGCAGAATCGTTCTGCCTTTCCTTGTCGACATTTTCTTTCCGTCCTGCAGCATCATACCGAAAGATACGTGATACATGTCATTAGCCCAGGCGAAACCTGCTTTTTCGAGAACTCTTCGGATCTGTTGAAAGTGAAGGGTCTGCTCATTTCCGACAACATATAAACTCTTCGAAAAAGAGTAGGATTGGTAACGGTCGATGGCAGCAGTGACATCCCTCGTCGCGTAAGTCGTAGTACCATTGCTTTTTACTATGAGGCAGGGAGGAAGGTCGAACTCATCCAGCTTCACAACAAGAGCCCCGTCTGATTCCTCGAGCAACCCTTTGCTTTCAAGTAAAGAAATCGTCGTCTCCATTTTGTCACTGTAATACGATTCTCCGCGGGTCAGGTCGAAGGATACATCAAGTTGGTCATAGATGTCCTGGAACTTTTCGAGGGATAGTTCCCGGAACCACTTCCACAATGCCAGAGCTTCTTCATCCCCTTGCTCAAGACGTTTGAACCACTCACGACCCTCTTCGATCAAAGAAGGATCACTTTCTGATTCATGATGGAAACGCACATAAATCTCAGACAACTCTTTCAACGGAGCTTGACGAACAGCTTCAGCATCTCCCCATTTTTTATAAGCGGCCAGAAGATGACCGAATTGGGTTCCGTAATCGCCGATATAATTGATTTTCACTGGTGTGTAGCCACATGTTTCTGCAAGGTTTGCCAGAGAATTGCCGATGACGGTGGAGCGCAGGTGACCCATCGAGAAAGGTTTGGCAATATTCGGAGCGGACAGGTCAATAACCACGTTTTCCCCACGACCGAAGGAATGAGAGCCGTACCCTTCTGTAAGAACCCGGCTCAGAATATGTTCGGTCATAAAATCTTGGTCTAGAAAAATATTCACATACCCGTGCACTGCTTCCGATTTAGATAAAATAGGGTGATCCAGTTTGCTGCTCAGGTCTTCTGCAATTTGCTTAGGGTTTGTACGTAAGTGTTTGGCCAGTGAAAAGCATGGGAAGGCCACATCCCCGTGATCTTTATACTTCGGTTTTTCGAGTTGATCATAAATATCCTTTTGCTTAAAACTTTCTCCCAGCAGATGAGCGAGCTGGAGAGAGATGATTTCTTTTTCCATGGAAACACTCCTTTTTTCTTGTACACAAAAAACCCCCACGTCCGAAAGAGACGTGGGGGTGCCGCGCGGTACCACTCTTCTAGCCTTAAGGCCACTTTGGTATGATAACGGGGGTCATCCCGGCGATAAGCTACTTCATTTCACTTCCGCACCTCCGAAGTCCGGTTCCTCTCTGATTCTTTTCCAGGCTTACACCAGACCCCGGATCGCTTTGAAAGAAAAAAGAAAGTACTCTCTTCATCACAGGCAGTATATGGTTAAACAGGATTATAGACGAAGCTGATTCAAAAATCAACCATCAGATTAAATATCGGATATTCGGGAAAAAGAGAAAGAGAGGTGATGAAACGATGGAAAAGCTGGATAATCTCGAAGAAGCAAGACGAATCATCAATAACGAAAAGCTGTCTCTTGTGTACATTTCGCAGCCGGCCTGCTCGGTCTGTCATGGGTTGAAGCCACAAGTCGAAGAACTGCTTGAAAGTTACCCTGACATTAAAGCGGTGCATCTGGATGCTTCTGAAATACCTGAAATCTCCGGGGAATTCCAAGTGTTTACGGTCCCGGTCGTGCTCGTTTATTCGGAAGGTCGGGAACTGATCCGGGAAGCCCGGTTCGTCCCGGTAGGAGAACTCGATCATCAGTTGAATAAACTGCAGGATGCGATGAATGCATGAAAAAGAAGAGCCCTTTCGAAGTGGCTCTTCTTTTTGTGTCATTTGTTTTTTTGAGGAATCCAACCTGGAACACTAAGGATTCTTGTCCACATCGGTTCAGGGATCATGACTTCCTCCTGAGACTCATGGTCCATCTCTATAGCTATCTGATCGGTCTGGCCTTCTTTCACTTTCACAGCCCAATCCGGGTCAATCAGCATTTCTCTTCCAAGAGCGATCAGCGGGACCGTTTGAAGGGCCTGTTCCACGTCTTCTTTCGTCATAAGGGCACCGACACCTATAACAGGAATATGATTTCCTACTTCGTCCTGAATCTGACGGATGACCGAAGTTCCTCCTTCTTCACGGATGGAAGGCTGATGAAAAGTACGCAAAGAAATGTGGAGATAATCGAGTTCTTTCTTAGCCAGTTCGTTGGAGAACTTCAGAGTATCATCAAGAGTGATTCCGGGTGTATGAGGTTCTTCCGGTGACAGGCGGTACCCCGTAATGAATGGAGAAGAGGCATGCTCCTGCACCGCTTCTTCTACTGCATCCACGATAGCGAGCGGAAATCTCATACGTTCGAACACATCTCCGCCCCATCTGTCGGTGCGACGATTGGAGTGAGGGGAGAAGAATTGCTGGAGCAAGTACGTATTCGCTCCGTGGATTTCTACTCCGTCGAAGCCGGCTTCAATGGCTCTTCTTGTAGCTTGCTTGAAGTCTTCGATGGTTTGTACGATTTCGTCGTCTGTCATTTCCCTTGGGGTGACAGCTCCTTCTCTTTCAGCTGCAACCGCACTTGCTGAGACGGGCGTCTCCTCCGGAACAAGGTGAGGTGGACACATCCGTCCCCCGTGATAAATCTGAAGAATCGCTTTGGTTCCTTCACCATGGATGACATCCGCCAGTTGCTTCAATCCTGGAATCAGTTCGTCCCGGTCTACGCCGATTTCCCCGTCGAAACCTTTCCCCTGTGCATTCACGTTGGCACAAGCTGTGATGACTGCGCCGAGTCCTTTGGATCTTCGTTTATAATAGTTCAATTCTTTATCAGATACCCGGCCATCGTCTTCCGACAGGAAATTCGTCATCGGAGCGAGTAACAACCGGTTGTTGAGTTCTGCGCCCGAAGGCAATGTATAAGGTTCAAACATGGAATTCCTCCTTTTCCATAGCATAGTGTATCACCGAACGGAGAACTGGTCTTATAAAGTGCTCATGGATGCCGGGGCGCAAGCGCTTAGTTACGTACATATTAGTGAAACGTGTTATTCTTTTAATAAGTAAATTGCGTTTTGACATGGTTGGACAACCGTTCATATATTTCCAGAAAGGGGCATGGGTAATGGAAGCATTTATCCGAAGTGATCAATTTCATTATATACAGAAACAAGTCGGTCACATTGTGCAGACAAATGCGCTGATCAATGACAAAGAAATGGTTCAAACCGTCCAGGCGATGGCGAGAGATAAGATGTCGAGCGTTTTCGAAGGGCTGACCGAGCTTCAGCAGCGCGTTCTTGAAGGTATTACGTACCTTGAGGACCGGACGGATGCAGAGATGTTCTACGCGAGAATCCTGCCGCTTGTCCAATCGTTCCGGATGCCTTCCGATGAAGAGGTGAAGGGATTATTTCCATACCTATTGAAAGTGAAACCACCTGTACTGGGGAAAAATGTGGATGCCCGTGATATGACTTATCTGAGCTGGTTCGACCCGGGTCTTGATCGTAAATTCATCGTGACTTACAGAGACGGGGAACTTGTCGGTATGGAAGGGTCGTTTACGTACACGGGTCAGAAGAATATCTGCTCCATTTGTCACGAACATGAGCACGTGGGGTTGTTCGTAACTGACACGACCGAATTCAGGAGAAAAGGGAATTATGTATGTAAAGATAGCATTAAGTGTAACCAGAACATGACAACCAGAGAGCATTTATATAATTTCATGGATGACTTGAAAAGATAGGGGAACTCCCCTATCTTTTTTTGTTAAATACGGACTTTCCGTGGGTATTTGCGGACACTCAGTTTGTTTTTGCGGACTTTCGACAAGTTTAGGCACTTAATTGCGGACCTTCGGGAGGATTTTGCGGACCCGGTGAATACTTCTATCCGGGGTGTCTCCACTTTTGATCATTGAATTTTTTGACAATTTATTATACACTTAACATACCAACTGGTTAGTATGCACAGCAAGGGAGGAAGACTATGGACTTTTCATATAATGATAAGACGAAAAGGTACAGAGAAGCGGTACGTTCGTTTATGGAAGAGAACATCTATCCGAATGAAGAAGTGTTTCAGAAGCAATTAGAGGCTCAAGAAAGTCGCTGGGGAGAGGTTCCACCGATTGTTGAAGAGTTGAAAAAGAAGGCGAAGTCGGAAGGGTTGTGGAATCTGTTTCTACCTGACGAAGAACACGGAGCCGGGCTGAGCAATGTCGAATACGCCCCTTTGTGCGAAGAGATGGGCAGGTCCATGCTCGCCCCGGAGATTTTCAACTGCAATGCACCGGATACCGGAAATATGGAGCTTCTGTCGATGTACGGTTCCGAAGAGCAAAAAGAAAAGTGGCTGCACCCCCTTTTGAATGGGGAAATCAGGTCCTGTTTTGCTATGACAGAGCCTGATGTAGCTTCTTCCGATGCGACGAATATAGCTTCACAGATCGAGAATAAAGGGGATCATTACCTTCTGAACGGAACGAAATGGTGGTCGACAGGAGCCATGGACCCGAGGTGTTCCTTTGCAATTTTTATGGGGAAAACAGATCCGGAAGCTCCGAGACATAAGCAGCAATCGATGATCATTGTGCCGATGGATGCAGAAGGGGTCACCATCAAGCGCCCACTGAACGTCTTCGGATATGATCACGCCCCTCATGGTCATGCAGAGATTGAATTCAAAGATGTACAGGTACCTAAAGAAAATCTCATTCTTGGAGAAGGACGCGGGTTCGAAATCGCCCAGGGGAGACTCGGACCTGGGAGAATCCATCATTGTATGAGATTGATCGGAGCAGCCGAACGAGCGCTTGAAGATTTATGTAAGCGCGTTCAAAACCGTGTCGCTTTCCATCGTCCTCTCGCGGATCAGGGAGTCATCAGAGAGTGGATAGCCGATTCCCGGAGAGAGCTCGAGCAAGCCCGGCTTTTGACTCTGCAGACCGCCTATCAGATGGATACCCTGGGCAATAAAGAGGCGAAAGCCGCGATTGCCATGATCAAAATCACCGCTCCTGAGATGGCTCTTAAAGTGATGGACCGCGCTATCCAGGCCCACGGAGCAGCGGGTGTGAGTGATGATTACACGATAGCGATGAATTATGCCAATGCCAGAACGCTGCGGCTTGCAGATGGACCTGATGAAGTCCATAAACGCCAGGTCGCGAAACTGGAGCTTTCTAAATATAAGGAGGATACCTATGCACGTGCATGAATGGTTTCAAATGGATGGAAAGACAGCTGTCATCACCGGAGGAGGACGTGGTCTGGGTGCCCAGATGGCAGAGGGACTTGCGGAAGCCGGGGCTAACATCGTTTTATGTTCAAGAAAAGTGGAGAACTGTGAGGCGATGGCCGAAGAATTGAAGAAGAACCATGACATAAAGACGTTGGCACTCGCTTGTGACGTGACGGATGAAGAAAGCGTGAAGAAGGTGATCGAGGAAACGGTAGAGACTTTCGGCACGATCGACGTTCTTATCAATAATAGTGGAGCAACCTGGGGAGCGCCTGCACTGGAGATGCCGACGGAGGCTTTTCAGAAAGTTATGAACGTCAATGTAACGGGTACGTTTTTAATGAGTAAAGAAGCGGCTAAAGTAATGACAAAACAGCAATACGGGAAAATCATCAATCTTTCGTCTGTAGCCGGTTTCGGTGGGGCGGATTCAAGACTGATGGATACAATCGGGTACAATACGAGTAAAGGAGCCGTCATGACATTCACCAAAGACCTGGCAGTGAAGCTTGCGAAGGACAACATACAGGTGAATGCACTGGCTCCGGGTTTCTTTCCGACGAAAATGTCCGAAGGGCTTCTTAGTCAGAACGGGGAATTCATCTTGGAACGTACGCCGATGAATCGTTTCGGTCAGGAAGGAGAGCTGAAAGGAGCGGCCCTTTTCCTTGCTTCGAAAGCTTCCGATTACGTGACTGGGGAAATCCTCACGGTAGACGGGGGGATGCATGCGACTTGCTGAAGAAGGAGTGACATCACGTGAAGCATAAAATTATTGAGACAAGTATTTCGTTATTCGGTCAACGGGGATTCAAGGAAACGTCGATCCAGGATATCGTGGACCAGCTCGGGCTTACGAAAGGAACATTCTATTATTATTTCAAGAACAAAGAAGAGATTCTTGTGCAGATTCATGAACAGTTCATCGACGATTTGCTGGAGCAGCAGAAAAGAATCATGGAGAGGGATTTTTCTGCCCGGGATAAGTTACATGCGCTTGTGACGATGATGCTCAGGAATATACGGACGAGTGTGAACAGTGCCATGATATTCTTCCGGGAAATGAGACATCTGAGCGAAGAGAAATTGGCTTATGTCAGAAAGAAACGCGATTTGTTTCAGCAAAATATCGAAGAACTTGTACAGGAAGGAATCGAGAGAGGCGAATTCAGAAAAGAACTCAGGGCAGATATGGTTTCGTATATGATTTTAGGAATCACGAACTGGAGCTACTTCTGGTATGAACCGGATGGCGAGGTTGCGGAAGAGCAATTAGCTGATATGTATACGACCATTTTGTTGCAGGGGATGGAACAGAGGAGATGACGAACATGCATGAGCATTCAATCAAAGTGAGGTTTTCAGAGACCGATCAGTTAGGACATGTAAACAATAATAATTATTTCGTCTATATGGAGGAATCACGGATACATTTTTTTGAAGACTTGAGTCTGGTGGGAGACGGGGAGTGGAAGTTCGTTGTAGCCTCCGTTCAGTGCGATTTCATCCGTCAGTTGTATTTCGGGCAGTCGATTACCATCAAAAGTTTCGTCACGAAAATAGGAAACTCGAGCTTTCATCTGCAACAGAATATGTACGAGAAAGAAAGCGGAGATCTGGTAGCAGAAGGAAAGTCCGTAGTCGTCCAATTCGATTTTACCGCACAGAAGAGTGAACAAATGCCTGAATGGATGAAACATCGACTCGCTTCCTACGAGCTGACTACGACAGAAGGAGGATGAATCCTGTGGATACACGTGAAGTGAGACAAGGAGAAGAACTGGATAAGGAGAAACTGGAAGAGTACCTGAAGCAGAATTTCCCAAGTTATCCTGATGGGCCTTTCGATATTCGCCAATTCGGAGCCGGACACTCAAATCTTACTTATGAATTGAAATCCGGAGAATGGGAAGCAGTACTGAGGCGCCCTCCTAAAGGTCCTGTTGCTCAAAAAGCACACGATATGGAAAGAGAATATAAAGTGATAGATGCGGTTCACCCTTTCTTTCCTCTTGCACCGGCACCGATGGATTTTGAAAACGGAGATCTCCTCGGGAAGCCGTTCTTTATCATGGAAAGGAAGCATGGCGTCGTTTATGATACAGAATGGCCGGAGGGCGTGACACCTTCTGTAGAATTGGCTCGAAATATTTCCCGGGAAATGGTGGATCGACTCGTCGAATTACATGATATCGATTATACAAAAACACCTATCAAAAACATGGTTAAGCCGGAAGGATTCATGGGAAGACAGGTAGAAGGCTGGATACGCAGGTTCGACAAAGCCCACACCCCGGACTCAGAGGAAGGGAAAGAACTGAAAAGATGGCTGCTCGATCACATTCCGGACAATGAAGAAAGTACGATCATCCATTATGATTACAAATTGAACAATGCGATGTTTTCAAAAGATGAACCGGATAGAATGATCGGACTCTTTGACTGGGAAATGACTACCGTAGGAGATCCTCTTGCTGATGTGGGGGCCGCAATGAGTTACTGGATTGAAGCTGACGACCCGGAAGATTTGAAACAGGGTCTCGGAAAACCTCCTCTGACAACAGAGGAAGGCTTTTATACGAGGAAAGAATTCATGGAGCGTTATGCCGAAAAGAGTGGACGGGATCTTCGTCATATGGATTTTTATCTCGCCTTCGCGTATTTCAAGTTAGCAGGAATCGTTCAGCAGATCTACTACAGGTATCAAAAGGGGCAGACGGACGATCCGCGTTTTCGCCATATGAACCACTTTGTGAATAGACTTATCAAACAGGCTTCTGTTCAGGCAGGGCTTGAAATGAAGAGCAAAGGAGAATAATCAATGAAAGCTATACAATTTTCGAATTATGGAGAACCGGATGTACTCGAAGAAGTGGATATCGATACCCCTGAACCGGAAGAAGGGGAAGTCTTATTGGAAGTGAAGGCAGTAGGTGTGAATTTTGCCGATACGGCAAGACGCCGGGGGGCATACGTAGTGCCGACTCCGTTGCCGTTCGTTCCCGGAGCTGAAGTGGCCGGAGTCGTCAAAGAAATCGGGGCAGGAGTAGAGAACGTACAAAAGGGCGACCGTATTGTTACATTGGTCGAATCCGGAGCCTACAGTGAGTATGTGAAAGCTTCTGCTTCGTTCCTTATTCCGATTCCTGAAGGCGTATCTGATGAACAGGCAGTAGCTCTTCCCCTGCAGGGATTGACAGCCTATCATCTCATCAAGACGATGGGACGTTTCGAACCGGGAGAAAGTATTCTGGTTCACGCAGCAGCCGGTGGTGTAGGGACGATTGCCGTTCAACTCGCCAAGTATTTCCAGGCAGGAAAAGTCATCGCAACGGCGAGCTCGGAAGAAAAGCTTGATTTCGCTAAAAAGCTCGGAGCAGATGAAGGCGTGGATTATACCCAGGAAAACTGGAGAGAGCAAGTGATAGAGAAGAACGGTGGAAAAGGAATCGATGTAGCACTTGAGATGGCAGGCGGCGACGTATTTACAGAAACAGTGAAGGCGATGGCCCCGTTTGGTCGTGTGTTGACGTATGGAGCAGCCAGCGGCGTACCACCTCAATTGAATGCTACCGCTCTGATGAATAAGAACCTTTCCGTGATCGGTTTCTTCCTGCCCCAGATCATGAAGAAGCCGGAACTGGTTCAACAAAGCCTGAAAGAACTGCTCACTCTTCTGGATCAGGGGAGACTGACGCTTCACATCGGTGGCGTATATGCGCTTTCAGATGCACAGCAAGTGCATGAAGATCTGGAGAACAGAAAAACGATGGGCAAACTGGTAATGAAACCCTAATAAAAAAGCCGGACAGACCCTTGATGGGATTCTGTCCGGCTTATTTAATGGAGGGATCAGTGAGGCTGATTTCCCCCGGTCGAATCATAACTGTGAACCATAGCATTCATATCTTCGTGTGTAAGTTGAGCAACCTGATAGTAGTTGTGTTTATTCTGATAAAGGAAGATCTCATAACCCATTTCTATGATGTTCGGAACGCTGTCGGCGAAAACGCGACGTAGGACAGGATTCGTTACTTCAAGAGCAGCCATCGTCAAGGAAGAGGCGATCCCTTTCGTCTGACCGAGCATGAATCCTGAAATGTTTTCGTCATTCAATTCCTGTACGCTTTGGGCCGGTGTTTTCGGCTGACCCGGTGTCATTCCGAGGGAAACGTTATTCTCTTGAGTCATATTGTACACCAATGTCGGTGTGGAAGGGCGTTTTCCGGTATGGAACGTCTCGACCATTGTGTTGTATGTCGTCAGAAGAAACGAACTTTGACGATTGATCATCGTTTTCAACTCAGGATCCTGAACGTGCTGCTCGTAAAGCTTATAATGATCCAGAATTCCGATGACTCCGGAGAGAACTTCATGAGCATCGAAGACTTCATGACCACCATATTGGCCGGCAGGTTGACGATTATTCTCTTCAGATTGCGAATGGTACTGGTTGTGCATAATATTTCCTCCCTATTTTGTATTCATTTTCAGTGTGACCTTTCTTTCAAAAATTATGTAAAATTTGTTTGAAAGATGGAAAGATGCGGTACATAAGTAGAAAGTGAAGAAAAGGAGAGGGTTATGTATGCCTTGGGACACTCAGGATTACCCTGATTCTTTGAAGAATCTTGATACTGCAGAAAAAAAGAAAGCGATTACGATTGCGAACGCCATGCTTGATGAAGGTTATTCGGAGAACCAGGCTATCCCGATAGCGACCGAGCAAGCCAAAGAGTGGTACGATAACGCTTCTGAAAATGATATCAACAAAGTCAAGCAAATGACGGACGAGGAACTTCGTACGAGAGATGAAGAGAATCCACAGAATAATCGACCGAAATTACTGGAAAAAGGAGAGCACGTAATCTCACATGAAGATGGATGGGCTGTCAAAGCTCAAGATGCCAAGCAGCCTTCTGATGTGTTTAGAAAGAAAGAAGATGCTATAAACAGGGCGAAAGAAATAGCAGGGAATAAAGGAACGAATGTTATTATCCACAAGAAAGATGGAAGTATCCAAGAAAATATATCCTATAATAAGTAATAAATGTTTAATTAAGTAAAACAAGGGTAAACAAAATACGTGCAAAACTTTAAAAGGAGGGAAACATCATGGCTGATAAAAACAATCAAGGCAAGAGCGGTGAGAACCGTACAGAAGAACAGAATAAAGAATATGGTCGTCAAGGCAAGTATGCAAAAGGCAACAAAGAAAACAGCGAAGACGATGATTCATAAAAAAATCGGAAGCTCCTGACTGGGCTTCCGATTTTTATCTTATGGAAAAAGTGAGAGGAGCATGTGCGGGAGAATTATAGGTTCCTGTACTCTTCATACGGGACTTCGACGGTGAAGAACGAGCCATCTTCGTCTTCTGTAGCGGCTGTTATAACATGAGATGGCCCGAATATGGTACGGAATACTTGATCTCCATTATCGAAGGGGGCATCCAGGTTCAAACCTGACGATAAAACAGCATGCCTATCCGCTTCGGTCAGACCACTTATTTCTTCAAGTTCGACCATCGGACGAATCAGTTCTGCCCCTGTTTCGTCATCTGTTTCATCATAGGAGACGCGGATGCTAACGACAGAATTCCCCTCTCCCAGCATATCAGCAACAATATCCTTCACTTCTTTCAGGTCAATGAGATAACGTACGTCCACGGGCTCGATCTGCTTTAAATAGTTGGTCATTGTTCCTCTCTCCTTCGTAAGTATATACAAAAAGGTCATACAAATAGAAAAGCCCTTTCCTCTATCTATCGATAAAGGAAAAGGGAAGAAGTCGTGAAGGCTCTGTCGAAAATATTGTAGGGGGAAGTCTTTTCCGAATAGCGCCTTCTGTACTATGTTACCCTTCTTACTCATTTGAAAACGTAAAATTATATTTTTTTATTAATAAAACTTGTTATTTTTTCTTTCGCTTTTTGAAACTGGGCAGTGGAGGAGATAAAATCAAAGGCGGATGATATGATAAGTCCATGTAAGATAACCCCCATAATGGTGAACACGACGACAATAATTTGTCCTCCTGTAGTGGCGGGGTCGAAGTTCGTCCTTCCGAAAAATGTAATAGACAGAATAGCCCCTACGAAAGCATCGGAATAGGTGTCGAGTTCTTCTTCCAGCCAGGTCAACGGGATAATCAAAAGGAAGATGGACAGTCCCATGAACCCTGCTACAAAGCCCAAGTGCTGACGTTTCAGAAATCGCAGGAAAGGTTTGGTATAGTACTTGGTGATCGATTTCAATCGAAGTAAGTGGAGGATGCGTGCCACCCGGGCGAGTTGGAACACAGCATCCAGCGGGATCGCAGCAATGACGATGAAAGGATGTTTTTTGACGAAATCCCATTTGGATTCACTTTTGAAAAGGCGATAGAGAAAATCGAGAAAGAAAATCGCCCATGTTCCCCAAACGATGAAGCTGTCATACTGCATTTCCTGCCAGATTGTGGCGACAGATAAGCCCGCAAGAAGGACCATAAATACTTCGTATGTAGTTTTTCCTGGCCTTCTTTTCCACCGATTCATCTTGTTGTCCTCCTCTGAAGTCCCATTATAGCACTTACTGACCAGAAAAAAATAGCTGTCCCCCGGAGAAGGTGGACAGCTTGGAAACGGGATATATTCGTTTGAACACTCTGCTGACTGAGGTTTCTAAGCGGGGTGACTCCACTTTTCTTACTCCATCCCATCATGAGGTTTCAAAATGCCATAAATCGTTTCGATGTAAGGGAGAGTGAGACTTTTTTCTTCAGCCAGACGTATCGCTCCGCCATGGAGGTGTTCAACTTCAAGTGGAAGTCCTTTTCTTCTGTCCTGATGCATAGAAGATGTCATATGATCATCGAGGTTCTGAAGCTGTTTGAAGGCTTGGTCCACTTCTTTTTGACCGATTTTCACCCCTCTTGTGACACTCAGTCGTTGCATGTCTTCAAGCATCCGTTTAGCGATACGGAAGGTAGGAGGAGAGGAGCGGATTTCCCCGATGGGTGTATTCATTGCTGTGGTAATACCTGAAAAAGCAGTGATGAACATATATTTCTTCCAGATTTCCTCGAGGATTTCCGAGCTCATTCTGCTGTTCAAGGTAGCCTGGTTGCTTGCGACAGATAATTCCTCACATATCGCCTCCTGGGAAGGGTGCAGAGGGCCGAATACAATGTCATGAAAATCACTGGTGTGAATGACGTGTCCTTGATCATCCAGGGTTGCAATAATGAAGGCGAGCCCACCCAGGACGGCTTCTTCCCCTAGCTCTTTCTCCAGAATTTCGTAATGTTCAACTCCATTCAACAAGGGCAGTACTTTGGCTCCTTTTTTGACGAGAGTCTTGAGCCAGGGAATGGTTCCTTCGAGGTGGTACCCCTTTACTGCCAAAACAACCAAATCTGGATCTTCGATAGAGGAAGGATCTTCGACGACTGCTGGATCCTTCCATTCCGTGTCTTCCACATTGCTTTTGATTTTGAGGCCATGTGTTCTCAACTGTTCCGCTCTACCTTCACGAACGAGGTTGATGACTTCATGACCGGCATCATGCCATCTCGCTCCGAAGTAAGCACCGAGAGCCCCGGCCCCCATTACTACTATCTTCAAAGAAACCCCTCCTTGATTAGTAACTGCTCAAGTTATTTATCCCTTTTTGGCTGTCGACATTCCGGCATCTACAATAAGTATGATAGCCGTGATGGTATGCATGATCCATCCAATGATCGGAATGATTCCTACTGCGTTCGCTATCATGCCTACCACACTTCCGGAACTGAACTGTTTTTGATTAATGGATATAATAAGAACGATTAAATGAAAAACGAACATAAATAACAGTGGTTGCCAGCCGCCACTTAGAATAAATGCTCCTCCGGCTATAGGGATAGCAAGAAGCGCCTCACAAATTCCTGTAATCCATTTCAAAAGGGTAGTCGCACTCATCGTTTTACCTCCTTATTTTTTATCAAGTGCCTCCTGCAATTCTTTCAGAAGCTGGTCGGCACCTTTGTCACTCAAGACGATTCCACCCGTGTATTCTTTGTTTTCATCAGCGATTTCGCCAGTAACAATACATTCTTTGGCCGGGCGGTATTTTTGTAGAATGACCCTTTCTCCATCGACGAATACTTCCATCGGGTCATTTTCACTGATATCCAATGATCTTCTCAATTCTTTGGGGACTACGATACGTCCCAGGTGATCCACTTTTCTTACGATGCCTGTACTCTTCATAAAAGACGCTCCTTTACCTATACTGTGCTATACTGCTTCATTCTTTACCCCTAATTCCTGTTAAGGAAGGTTATTAAACAATTTTCGATACAGGAAACGGATATTTCTTTAAAAGAAAAGAACACCCTCTTACTCAAATGAATAAGAGGGTGTTCGCCGCTTCTATTATAGGAATGTTTACCAAGTGGAAGGGAGCTGTACTATTTGTTCGCTTTTTGCAGCTTTTTGATCATTTTCAGAGAGCGTCCGGTTCCGATCGCTACCGATTCCAATGGGTTAGGAGCCATGTGAACAGGTACGTCGATTTCACTGGATAGCCACTCCTGCACGCCGTTCAGAAGTGATCCGCCTCCGGTCAGTACGATACCGCGATCGACGATATCTCCACTCAGTTCAGGAGGGCAGCTTTCAAGCGTGGTACGGATCGTTTCGAGAAGCTGGGCCAGAATCTCCTTCAGCGCTTCCTGTATTTCTGTAGAGGATAAATGAATCGGTTTTGGCAGTCCTGTTACCATGTCCCGTCCCCGTACTTCCATCGTTTTTTCTTCGTGATCCACAGGAGCGTATCCGATTTCCATTTTGATCAGTTCGGCCGTGCGTACCCCGATCAACACATTGTAGTGTTTTCGTACATAGGTGACGATTTCTTCGTCGATGAGATCTCCTCCGGCACGAATAGAGTTGCTTGATACGACACCACCGAACGATATGATGGCCACTTCGCTCGTTCCTCCACCAATGTCGACGACGACGTTCGCGAGCGGTTCGTCGACAGGGAGGTCCGCGCCGATCGCTGCAGCGATCGGTTCTTCAATCAAATGAACCTGTTTTGCTCCGTAGCTTTTCACTGCGTTTTCGATGGCACGTCTTTCCACGGATGTAGAGCCTGATGGGGTACATACCACGACGGTGGGCTTTCGTATAGTAAGGCCGGAAGATTTCCCTGCTTTCTTAAGCAAAGCTTTGAGCATCTGGGAAGTCATATCGAAGTCGGCGATGACTCCGTCTTTCAATGGTCGCACAGGTATGACATTTCTGGGAGTCTTTCCTACCATTTGTTTCGCTTCTTCTCCGACGGCTATCACTGACTTCGTATCTGTGTTGTAAGCTACGACGGAAGGCTCGTTCAAAAGCATTCCTTTCGATTTCGAATAGATAAGTATATTTGCTGTACCGAGATCGATCCCGATTTCTTCATTGGCTAACATGTGACGTCACTCCATTGATGATAGATTCTCCTAAAACTATTCTGATAGCACCATTTATTTATGGGGGTGACGATGGAAATTGACGACATTTTCTTTTATTATTAATGGAAAGAGATGAGGACGGGAGTGAGAGATGATGTCCAGCTATTTGACGTATGATGACATCCTGAAGAAAAGTGAACAATTGAATGCGTCCTACGAACTCGATATATCTATATTTGAAGATATCGTAGACGAACTCTTGAACAGTGAAAAAGATACAGACACTGTAGTGCTCGAAGGGTTCGAGAGACTTCTCGGAAGCGTGGACCGGACGATGGGAGACATAGACACTTTCCTCGATATGAAACCGAATTGTTTCATGGGATGTGCCTTTTGCTGTTATTTTCCTATCCGCGTCAGCAAGATGGAAGCGAAACTGTTCTTCCGTTCCATCGAGCATATGTCTCCGGAAAGAAAGGAGAACATTTTTCAACATTGGGAAGCGTATTATGATAAATTTTCACGAAAAATAGACACAGCATTAGAGATTGATCCAGACGATCCGGATATGAAACTGAAATACAAGAAGCTGAATCTTCCCTGTCCTATGCTGGATGAAGAGAATCAGCTGTGCATGGCCTATGAAGTACGGCCGGTCCCTTGTCGAACCTATGTAAATTACTCAGATCCTACTGTTTGTGCTACGGAACACATGCCTAAGGAAACGTTCAGCTATGATTTTCTTTATAATTTCTATTTCCAGTCGATGAACGAACTTTTGCAGGCTCTCTATGAAAACGGGGAAGAGTTACCGGTCGATTATCCTATGGATGCCTGGAATTATGATTATCTGCCTGGTTGGATTCAGAAATATAGGCAGGGAGAAATGGTCACGTGAATGAAGGAGGAGAGGGATGAGCCTCGATCATATTATTGAAGAGAAAATTAAGAAAGCGGTCAGAGATGGAGATTTCGATGATTTACCTGGGAAAGGGGAACCGCTCCCTAAAGACGAATTCGCCCACGTTCCTGATGAATTGAGAAACAGCTACCGTGTACTGAAGAATGCAGGCATGCTTCCTGAAGAGATGCAAGTAAAGAAGGAAGTCGTGGAACTGGAAGAGTTACTGGAGAACATTACAGACCCGGAAGAAAAAAACAATACCGAACAGAAACTTACGGAGAAGCGTCTCCGGTTCCAAATGCTTATGGAAAAGAGAAAAATGTCCGGGTCCCGGGTGTACGGTCATTATAAAGGATCAATAGCGAAGAAATTCTAGAAATACAACAGTGATTTGTCACTGTTGTATTTTTTTAGGTTAAATGAGTGATAGGAAGGGTAAACAAAATTATACGTAATTGTAATACTTCTGTAATATTCGTGTATAATAGATAGACAAAAGGAGAGAGACAGCATGAAACGAACGATCATGGCCTTATTCATTTTATGGACATTTTTCTTAATAACTCCAGTAAGCGCAGAGGATAATCTCCAGGTGATGGAGAAGGACGACACCGGGCTCCAATGGGAATATTACCGTGAAGGTGGTACACCCCAGGGTTTGATAACGAAGACGAATCCATATATTACTTACTACATTTCTGTAAATGCAAATAGTGGAGAGTCCTTTCTTTTAAAGATGTTTCTGAACGGAGAAGAAGTGGAAGCATCCTATAACCCTGCTACGGATAAATTGACATACCAGGCCGGGGAGTTGACCGGAGACAATCACGTCAGAGTGGAATTGCATAGCGGCGGAAAAGTCGAGGAATGGTCGTGGTCTTTCTCTATTGATGAGTCACCTGTTCGCCCATTAGAAGGAGCGGACACGGAAAAGCTGAACCGCATACAGAGTGAAGCGGTCACAACGATCAATAGTTACAGAGATGATCTATCCCTGCCACTCTTATCTTCGAACGATAAATTGCAGCAAATCGCGCAAGGACATTCTAATTATTTAGAGGAACACTCGGAAGATGGACATACACAACGGAATCCGGAGAGTGACTGGTTCACCGGTTATCAGGTAGGGGACCGGGCTAAGTATTTCAATTATTCCGGCTTTATCGGGGAAGGAATCGCATTCCAGGAGGAGAATTCCAAAGACGCTATCCACCGCCTTTTTGACGCTCCTTATCATCGCATGAGTCTAATCGATCCGCGTTTTTCACAAATAGGGACAGGATACAACGAATCCGGTGATTTCGTAGCGAACTACGGAGGTTCCGGAGTTATTCAAAGTCCTGAAACCGTCGTTTATCCTTCCGACAATCAACAGGATGTGAAGTTATCCTGGTATGCCTTTGAAGTTCCGAATCCATTGAGATTCTATAATAAGGACGCTGTGTGGACGGGGTATCCTATAAGCTTCGGATACTTCGGTTCGCCGCAGGATGAACTTCAAGTGGCACAGGCAACTCTTAAAAATGAAAAAGGGGAGAGGGTACCAGTGTATGATGTTCTCCCATCTATGGAGGAAGAAGGGAACAAAACGCATGCCTTTCTTATTCCGAAGGAGCCCTTGACCCCTGGAATGACCTATGAAGTGGATGTAGATGCATCGGTCTCCTATAGTGAGACGGAGTCTGTAGATGTTTCACGGTCATGGTCGTTCACGACTGCATCTTCCTTGTCTATCCGCTCGGTCCATTTCGAAGAACAGAATGGAACGACGTTTTTGAAGGAAGAATGGGATTCAGGTGTAGATCCTGATGCAGAAATCGTTCTAACGAAAGACGGAGAAGAATTCATGAGAAAAGAGGCAGGGAGTCAAACGACCTCCAGCAAGCTTGAAACCGGGAACTACCAGATGACAGTCACCAGCCCTCTTTTTGAGGAGACGAAGGTATATGATCTTACTATTCGCAATGACCAGGATCTCTCTTATCAGTATGATAGTCCATGGGTCGTAACGGAATTCAGTCCACAGGAAAAAGAAGTGGAAAGAGAAGCGTTGTGGAGCAACTTTTCTGACTGGAGTTCAGCCGAAAAAGTGGCTTCTGCTAATAAAGAGTGGACGATAGCTTTCAATCAATCCATGAAAGAAGTGGATAATATTAACCGCTATATTTACGTCATTGATGAATCAGGTCAAGAAATTGATGTTTCTGTTGGATGGAAAGGTGAATCCCAGAAAGAAGCGGTTGTCTCTCCGACCAGTGATTACGAAGATGGAGATTACCTTCTTATCATTGAACCGATGGAAGCTGCTACGAACCAGATGATGGAGGATGGGTTGCGTATGGCTTTTACTGTCGAATAATTTATCAGAAAAAGCAGCTTCTGTTTTTTACAGAAGCTGCTTTTTTCTTGCTTATTCATTTTCTAAGCGGGATGGCTCCGCCTTTCGTGTCTAGCTGCGAAGAACAGAAGGCCGAAGGATAAGCAGCCAACCTTGTTTCGAGAAAAGTCACTCGAAGCAAAAGCTCGACTGCTTATCCTTGAACTTCTAAACGTTCTTCTCCGCTTTTCATGTCTAGCTGTGCCATCCAGAAGCCCGTGATCCAAGCAGCCCAATCAGAAAAAAGAAAGAGCACTTTTTGTCTGATAGGTCTGCTTAGCTCAGACCTTCTAAGCGGGATGGCTCCGCCTTTCCATTGTTCAGCTGCGAAGTCCAGAAGTCCATAACATAAGCGGCCACCTCTGTTTCGATAAAAAACAATCGAAGCCAGAGCCGTCCGCTTATGTTAGAACTTCTAAACGGACTTCTCCACATTTCCATTACGCAGAGCGGCGTTCTTCTTTTGCGACTTTCAGGAATCGTTTGGTTTCCGAAGCTACGACGCCTGAGAGAAGGAGAAGGCCGATAAGGTTAGGGAAGGCCATGAGCCCGTTCATGACGTCTGCAAATGTCCATACGGTACTCAGCTCGATGACTGCCCCGATGAATACAAACAGAACGAAGACCGCTTTGTAAATACCAAGGCCTCTATCATTCGTAAGGTAGCCGAAGCATTTCTCTCCGTAATACGACCAGCCGACGATGGTGGAGAAGGCGAAGAAAATCAATCCGATCGTGACGATGTAGCCGCCGATATCTCCGAGGAATAAACTGAAGGATTCGGTAGTCAATGCTGCACCATCAGCTCCACCTCCGTACTGATCCGCCATTACGATAGTAAGACCGGTCATGGTACATACAATGATGGTATCAATAAGAACCTGAGTCATAGATACAAGTGCCTGGCGTCCTGGATAATCTGTACGAGCCGCCGCGGCAGCAATAGGGGCAGAACCGAGCCCGGCTTCGTTCGAGAAAACACCACGTGCTACCCCGTAGCGGATAGCTGTACCTAAGAGCCCGCCACCCACAGCATTAGCGGTGAAGGCATCTGTGAAAATCGTACCGAAAGCGGGACCGACAAGTTCAAAGTTTGTAATAATGATAATTAGTGCTCCAATGATGTAAAAGACGGCCATAATCGGCACGAAAAATGCAGTGACTCGACCGATACTCTTAATACCTCCAAGAAGTACGAGACCGGCAAAGACGAGAAGAAGAACTCCTGTAATCCAGGTCGGAACGCTGAACGTTTCTGCCATAGCGTCAGACACAGAGTTCGCCTGAACCATGTTCCCGATACCAAAAGCTGCAATCGCTCCAAAAAATGCGAAAAGAACACCCAGCCATTTTTGGCCGAGGCCTCTTTCCAGATAATACATCGGACCTCCGGACATTTCCCCGTTTTTGTTTTCCACCCGGTATTTGACGGCCAGAATCGCCTCTGCGTATTTCGTCGCCATTCCGAATACCGCGGTGATCCACATCCAAAAGACAGCTCCCGGGCCACCAAGAACGACAGCTGTAGCTACCCCGGCGATGTTACCCGTACCAATGGTTGCTGCCAGTGCTGTGGTCAATGCCTGGTAGTGGGAGATATCCCCTTTTTCACCTTTCTGCTGGGTACTCGGTTTGAATGCGAGCTTAAGAGCGTAGGGAAGAGTTCGGAACTGCAGAAAGCTTAAACGCAGTGTCAGGTAGACCCCTGTCCCCACAAGTAGAACGAGCAGAGGCCATCCCCATACCCATCCACTTAACGTGCTTAAAAAATCGTTCAACGACATATGTACTCCCTCCTTAAGGAAAATGCTTACATACTAAATATTTCGAAAATTCAATGAAAAGTCAAGGCTTTTTGGGTAAAAGATGAACATACATGGCATTTTCGTTATAATTGATGGTTAAGAGGAGAGTGATATATCGTGATTCGTGTTTTATTCGTTTGTTTAGGTAACATTTGTAGATCTCCGATGGCTGAAGCCATTTTTCGAAGTAAACTTGCACAGGAAGGGTTAGAGGAGAAGATTGAGGTCGACTCTGCTGGTGTAGGGCACTGGCATATCGGTTCCCCTCCTCATAAAGGGACGCGGGACATTCTGGAAAAGAATGAAGTAAGTACGGAAGGGATCACTGCCAGACAAATCAAGGAAGAGGACTGGGAGGATTTCGATTATCTCATTGCGATGGACAATAACAACGTGAGAGATATACATTCGATCAGAGAAAAAGATGGTGTGGTAGTACAGAAATTGATGGATTATGTGCCGGATGCTCCTAAAAGTGAAGTGCCCGATCCTTATTTCACGGGGAATTTCGATGAAACGTACAGTCTTGTTCGTGAAGGGTGTGAACGTCTGCTCGAAGCAATAAAAAGGGAACATACCCTTTAAGAAAGACAGGTTCTTCCTGTCTTTTTTTAGTGGGTACAGTGAAGAGATAAGCGCAGACGTATTATTGTCGAAAAAAATGAAAAAATGCAAACTGTGTGATTGATTGTTGATACAGTATCTTGCTATAGTAGTGAAAGTAAAAAACTAGAAAGGTGTGTAGACAGATGAAAAGAAGTCTTTTGGCATTTTTGACGATCGCTTTCGTTCTTCTGCTTTCCGCTTGCGGAACGAGTGAAGAAGGAAGTTCTGATAACGCAGAAAATAATGATGGGGACGCTGAAGAAGAACAGTCCCTATTCGAAGAGTTGCAGGAAGAAGGAGCTACCGTTGCTACTTCCGGTACATTGATTGCAGCTACCTACTATCCTGAAGGTTCTGATGAACTTACGGGGTACGATGTGGAAGTGATGAGAGAAATCGGAGAACGTCTTGATATCGATATTTCATTCGAAGAGATCGGTGTGGACGGTATGCTTCCTGCTCTCAAGAACGGAAGAGTGGATATGGTAGCGAACGATTTCGAAATCACGGAAGAAAGAAAAAGGGACTTCGCTTTCAGTGAACCGTATAAGTACTCGTTCACCTCGATCATCGTCCGTGAAGAAGACATGTCAGGAATTGAAACGTTCGAAGATATTCCCGGAAAAGTCCACGGCGGCGGAGCTACGACGACACACTCTCAGCTTGCTGAGGAGCTCGGTGCTGAACTCAAAACATACAACAACGTAACGAATGATGTGTACCTTAGAGATGTGGAAAACGGTCGTACGGATTTCATCATCAACGACTACTATCTTCAAAAGCTTGCTGTAGAAGCACTTCCTGATATCGATGTACAGATCCATCCTGATATCAAGTTCAATGAAGCAGAAGTCGCAGTTGTTCTTCCTAAAGACGCGGAAGAATTGAAGCAGAAAGTCGACGAAGCTATGAATGAAATGAGAGAAGACGGTACATTGAAAGAACTATCGGAGAAGTTCTACAACGCGGATGTCTCCCAGCCTCCGGAGGAAGACATCCCTTCTATGGACGAACTTGACCTATAGGGAGAGAGTCTGATGATAGGCATAGAAATAGATGAATTTGAACCGGGAAAGATGTTCAATCTGGAGCGTTCCATAGAGAACTTGCCTTTGATTCTCGAGGGTGTCCCTTACACGGTGCTCGTGGCCCTGGCCGGCATGATTCTGGGTCTCGTGCTCGGGTTCTTCCTCGCGTTGGCAAGGTCCTCGAATATGCTATGGTTGCAGCTCCCTGCAAGATTTTATATCTCCTTCATGCGCGGAACGCCCATTCTGGTATATTTGTTCGTCATTTATTTCGGTTTTCCCGCAGTCGGGATAGAAATCAACGCTGTCTCTGCTGCGATTCTTGGGTTTGGTACGAATAGCGCTGCCTATGTCGCTGAAATCATCCGTTCTTCATTAAGTAGTGTGGACGAGGGGCAGTGGGAATCTTCTCAGGCCCTCGGTTTCTCCTACTGGAAAACGTTGCAGCGAATCATCGTTCCACAGGCTACGCGTATAGCGATTCCGCCTTTGGCTAATGTGTTCCTCGACCTGTTGAAAGCGACATCTCTTGCTGCGATGATTACGGTGCCTGAGATCTTGAACAAAGCACAGATGGCGGCGGGAAGAACGGTCGATTCGATGACTATGTATATTACGGCGGCCCTTGTGTATTGGGGATTGACGCTGATATTCTCGCTTTTCCAGAACTATCTGGAGAAGCGGTACAACCGCTACATCTAGACGTCACCGTGCCCACGGTGGCGTTTTTTCTTTACTTTTTTGTGAAGCTGCTATATAATCTAAATCGTAATCATTCTTATTTAATAAATGAAAGATAGAAAAGGAGGGAAATCCATGGTTCAGGAACCGCTGATCGAGCTTGAGGATGTAGCCTTCAAATACGATAAGGAATGGGTGGTTGAACATGTGAACCTTGCCATTCATAAAGGACAGTTTCTCGGACTTGTCGGCCCGAACGGATCCGGGAAATCCACGCTGATCAAACTGATGCTGGGTCTTGAGAAGCCGAACAAAGGACATATACGTCTCTTTGGGAAATCAGTGAAGAAATTCAATATGTGGCAGGAAATCGGGTTCGTCTCCCAAAAAGCGAACAGCTTCAATTCCGGCTTTCCGGCTACTGTGTATGAAGTGGTGCGTTCCGGCCTCGTTTCCCGTATGAGTATATTCCAGCTTTTCAATCAGAAGCATAAAGAGAAAGTGTATGAAGCTCTCAAAGAAGTGGAGATGGAGGAATACGCCCATTACTCCATCGGAGAATTGTCCGGGGGTCAGCAGCAACGTGTGTTTATCGCTCGTGCTCTTGTGAGTGATCCGTCCCTCATCATACTGGATGAGCCGACGGTAGGGGTGGACAGCGAGCACGTGACCGCTTTCTACGACTTGTTAGGCAAGTTGAACAGGGAACGGGATTTGACCCTTTTGATGGTCACCCATGACATCGGTACGATTACGAGCCATGCGACGCACGTGGCCTGTATGAATAAATCTGTTCATTTCCATGGTTCTTCTGAGGATTATCACGATATGACGGATGAAGAAATGAGTGAGATGTATGGTCATTCGATTCATCAGCTCTCCCATAACCATGAGGTGACGCATTCATGATAGACGCATTGTTCGAATACGAATTTTTACAGAACGCGGTGATCACCGGTTTATTGATCGGCCTTGTAGCCCCTTTACTCGGGGTTTTTATTGTGGTTCGGCGGCTTTCGCTGATTGCGGATGCCTTGTCTCATATTACGCTGACCGGTATTGCTGCAAGCTTGTTGATTGAGAAACGTGTAAGTGCGGTGAACGACTGGAACCCTATGTACATGGGGATGGCTTTTTCCGTGATAGGAGCAGTATTCATCGAAAAGCTGAGGAAAGTATACAAGCATTATGAAGAATTGGCCATTCCGATCATGTTATCCGGCGGTATCGGATTGGGCGTCATTCTGATCTCTTTGGCTGATGGGTTCAATACGGATTTATTCAGTTACTTATTTGGAAGTGTCACAGCCGTAAGCAGGGATAACGTGTGGGTTGTAGTCATTATTACAACACTTGTGGTTCTGATCGTCATGCTTTTCTATAAAGAGCTTTTCGTGCTTTCTTTTGATGAGGAGCATGCAACCATCGCTGGTGTGAATGCCAAAACGATTCATTTTCTATTCATCGTGATGGTAGCGCTCGTAATCGCTTCTGCGATGCAGGTCGTCGGGATTCTTCTCGTATCTGCATTGATGACGCTACCCGTTGCAGCGGCTCTCCGAATGTCCGTAAGTTTCAAGCAGACAATCGGGTTATCCGTATTGTTCGGGGAGGTCGCGGTTGTTACAGGGTTGTTCAGCGCTTATCAATTGGACGTTCCTCCTGGAGGTACGATTGTCATGTCTGCTGTTGTAATATTGCTATTGAGTATTTTGTACCGAAGACTTCGTTCCGAAGAATGGTGGAAAGGAGAAACATCATGAATACGAAAGACCGTGCATTGCAACAGTTGAAGGAAAAGGGATATAAGAAGACGAAACAGCGGGAGCGGATAATTGAAATATTCGCTGCTTATGATCAGTACGTACCAGCTAAGAAAATTCTGAAAGAGATGCAGGAAGAGTTTCCGAGTGTCAGTTTTGATACCGTCTATCGAAATCTGTATCTGCTCTCCGAAGAAAAAGTTCTCGAGGCTACCGAGCTTGAAGGAGAGAAGCATTTCCGTTTGAGCTGCGGAACTAATCATCACCATCACCATTTCATCTGTACGGACTGTGGTAAAACCAAGTTGATCGAATTCTGTCCGATGGAAGGATTGAAAGAGGATTTGAGAGGCTATGAAGTGGAAAATCATAAATTCGAAATATACGGGAAATGCCCTCAATGTGGCTGATGCCTGCGAGGAATCGCAGGCATGGCTTTTCACAGGGAATAGTAATAATTACGATTAAGGGGTGCGAAAATGAAAAAAGTCACGACATTTCTTTCGCTATTGATCCTTGTCCTTCTTGCTGCGTGTGGCAGTGAAGAAGGGGAGCAAGGGGAAGGGAATCAAAAAGATACGATGTACACTACGGTTTATCCGCTGGAATTCGTAGCTCAACAAATTGTAGGGGATAAAGTGGAAGTGGAATCGATTCTCCCTGCAGGATCCGATGCCCATACCTATGAGCCTACTACCAAAGAGATGGTCCAGATGGCTGAAGGGAAGGCGTTCATTTATACGAAAGATGAGTTCGAGCCATATGCAGCGACGATAGCTGAGACATTGAATGAAGAAGGCGTAACGACCCTTCCTGTTGCGAAAGGTCTGGAGGAAGTAGGTCATGGAGAAGAGGATACACACGAAGAAGACCATGCGGAAGAGGAGAGCGCTGCCGATGATCATGCTGGTCATAACCATTCTGTAGGAGGGGAGGACCCTCACATCTGGCTCGATCCGATGGTCATGACGAAAGTGGCTGAGAGTCTTAAAGAAGAGTTCATAGCGATGTATCCGGAGAAGGAAGAAACGTTCCTGCAGAACACGGAGACGTTGAAAGAACAGTTGACCGAACTCGATGAACAGATGGCTACTACTATCCAAGAAGCGGATACGAAAGAAGTGGTAGTGTCCCATGCTGCTTATGGGTATTGGGAAGAGGCTTATGGACTTAAGCAGATTGCTATTTCGGGGCTGTCTTCCACGAATGAACCATCCCAGAAGGAACTTGAACATGTGATTGAAACGGCGAAGGAGCACGGGCTTGATTATGTTTTATTCGAAAAGAACGTCTCGCCGAAAGCGGCAGAAGTTGTTCAGGAGGAAATAGGGGCGGAGCCTCTCTACCTGCATAACCTGGCAACACGTACAGAGGATGAAATCGACAATGATGAGAATTATTTCGACTTGATGCAGAAGAACATTGAAGTTCTCGAACAGGCTCTTTATGAAGAAGACCCGGCTTAAGCCGGGTCTTCTGCTATAGTGACATCTTTTTTGAAAAGAAAGGCGAGTAGAATTGCTACGAGTAATCCTACAATTAATAAGAAAAGAGAAACCTGAGGGAAGAAATCAAGTACGATTCCCGAAAGGAACGGTCCCAGAATACTGCCTATACTGAAAGACATGCCGCAAAGAATGTTGCCTGCCGGTAATAACTCTCTCGGAAGTAAGTCCGTCATATAGGAAATACCCAGGGAAAACAAAGAACCTACGCAGAGGCCGGCGAATGCAAAGCAAAGGAAAAGCGCCACCACCGATCCTTCAAAGAAAGAAGCGACAAGAAAAGCGAGAATCCCGCCGCTTAATGCATATCGGATAACCTGTGGGCGACCGATTTTGTCACTCCATCGGCCTAGAGGTATTTGTGAGAACAGACTTGCCGCCGCAAAAGCCGGGATGATGAAGGAAATCATTTGTACCTCATGACCGAGCCGCAAGCCGTACACAGGGAAGATTCCATGCAGAGCCGCTTCGAGAAACCCGTAGCAAAGCGGCCCAAGAAATGCAATCCACCCAAGTTTCGTGGCCTTGATGAATCGTCCCAGAGAGCTTGTCCCATGAGCGGAGGCGTAATCTTCTTCCGGAAATTCATTTCTGACTTTCAACATGAACATCCACACGCCGAGGCTCAGAAAAGAAGAAAGAAGGAACGGTGCGAAAGTACTGACGGATAAGAGATTGGTCATCAGCGGGCCAAGCGTAAAACCGAGACTGAAAAACAATCCGTAGTAGGCGATGCTCAGCCCCCGATCCTTTTTATGAGCTGTTGTCGTAATCCATGTCTGTGTCCCGAAGTGAAGGATCTGATCTCCGATACCGATCGTAACTCGCAGAACGAACCAGAACCATAGAGATTCCCAGAATGGAAACAGGAACAGGGAAGTGAATACCAGAACCCCTCCGAATAAGATGATCGGTTTGAAACCGAAAGAGCGTAGAGGTTTTTCAATGAACGGTGATGCGACAAGGATCCCTATGTAGAGTCCGGTAGCATGGATGCCATTTATAGAGCTTGAGACACCATTCTGCTCAAGAATGACAGCCAGTAACGGGAGAAGCATCCCTTGAGAGAAACCGGAAATCGTCACCAGTCCGATAAGTATCCAAAAGCGTCTGCGTGCGGTTACCATATAGTTGTCCCCCTTTTTGACACACTTCTCTAAGAATAAGCGAGTGTGAGGAATATTTTCAAGAGAAGGAATTAAAATGTTAGAGATAGAGAAGAAACGGTTATAATATTAGATAAGACCCATTTTTTTGAGTGAAGGAGTGGTGAAGATGGATTTCTATCTAAAGGATGAAGGAATACGCACATCGTTTGAATTCGGTCAGCTTAATATCGCAAGTGATGAACACCACGGGTTTCGTCCTTATCAATTGATGGTATCCTCGATTGCCGGATGCAGCTTAAGTGTGTACCGCAAAATCCTTGATAAGCAGCGCATTAAATATGAAGATATTAAATTGACGGCGGAAGTTACCAGGAATAATGATGAAGCGAACCGGATCGAAAAGGTGAAGCTCCATTACGTCGTGAAAGGGTATCGTCTCAATCAGGATAAGTTGGCGAAGAACCTCGAAGTCGCGAGAAAGAATTGCTCTATGGTACAGTCGGTGAAAGATAGCATCGAAATCGAAGAAACGATCGAATGTATTGAGCTTAGTTAGTGGTTAATGAAAGCGACGAGAAGCAGATCCAGAGTTGATCTGCTTCTTTTTTTGTGGGGCGAGGATGTGGCTTGGATCATTATGGAACGGTTTTGCCAGTGTTTTCGAGATTCCTGCATCATAATATTTGTTATGCGATGATTCAGGTGATTATTCAGGATAAAATAAGTCATACTGTATGGTATGACTCACTTTCTTCGTTGATGGAAGTATTTTTTGCCGGATAACCCTGGCGACAGAGCTTCTAAACGTCCTTCTCCGCTTTTCACTTGTCTAGCTGCATCACCCAGAAACTCGAGCCATAAGCAACTCGGATCAAAGAAAGGAAAGTCGCCTTTCGTTGACCGAGTTGCTTATGACTGTAGTTTCTAAGCAGGGTGATTCCGCTTTTCATTAGTCTAGCTACGACATCCAGAAGCACATGTCCTAAGTAGCCCAGATCAGAAAAAAGAAAGAACGCTTTTGTCTGACAGGTCTACTTAGGCCAGAGCTTCTAAGCGGGATGTCTCCGCTTTTCATATTTCATAATCTGTACTATGATGGTGTAGAACTACGGACAGCAAAGGGGATTTTTATGAATCAACAGGAGAAAATGGCTGATTTGAAGCTGAGACTGGCTCAATTTGCGGATCGGGTGGATCAACTGGATCCTGCCGAAACGGATATCGAGGAAATCGATAAGCTCATCCGCATGCTGGATGAGTTAGAAGAAAAGATCAACTGAATGTTTTCAACCTTTTCAGACATTTTTTGAAAGGGTTGATTTTTTTGATGTCATTCTTTATCATGATAAATCGTTAACGTGATGAAAAGGAGTTGTTCAAATGGCTTCAGCTGTCATTATATCTGTTCTTGTCCTTACTATATTAAGTTTACTTCGTGTCAATGTCATCGTAGCGATCATCGCTGCAGGTCTTACTGCAGGGGTGATGAACGGGGAGTCTCTTACTGGAGCCCTTGATCTGTTCATTGCCGGGATGGGCGACCAGGCTCAGGTGGCACTCAGTTACATTCTGCTCGGGGCTTTTGCAGCTGCGATCAGTTTTTCAGGTATTACGACCTTACTGGTCCAGACATTGTTACGCGTATTGAAAGATAAAAAGACATGGCTCGTTTTCATCATTGCGGCCGTAGCCAGTCTTTCGCAGAACGTCGTACCTGTGCATATCGCTTTTATTCCGATTTTGATTCCGCCGCTTCTTCATATGTTCGATAAAATGCAACTGGATCGACGGGCGGTTGCGACGGCTCTTACTTTCGGTCTGAAAGCGCCATATGTAACGATACCACTCGGGTTCGGTCTGATTTTCCATCAGACGATCCAGGATGCGATGGCCTCCAATGGCGTGGAAGCTTCGATAGGAACAATCGCCCGTTCTCTGCTTATCCCGGGGCTCGGTATGGTTGTAGGATTGCTCATCGCAGTTCTTATCACGTATCGGAAACCGAAAGAGGCACGTCCCTCTGATGGAACCGGACTTTCTGCTATTCCGGAAGGGGAAAAAGTATCCTTTAACGCAAAACATGCGTTTACCATCGTAGCGATCCTCATCACCCTGATCATCCAGGCGGTATGGGGAAATCTGATTTTCGCTGCGCTTGCCGGCTTGATCGTCATGTTCTTGTTCCGTGTCGTGCCGTTTACGTATGGAGATAGAACAATGGGAGAAGGTATAAGTATGATGGGATTTATCGCTTTCGTCATGCTTACTGCAGCAGGTTTTGCAAACGTGCTTACGGAAACGGCATCCGTCGAGGCGCTGGTAGCTTCGAGCACAGGGATGATCGGTGATAACAAAGCGGTGATATCGCTCGTTCTGCTTCTGGTCGGACTTGTCGTAACCATTGGGATAGGTTCTTCCTTTGCAACGGTACCGATTCTCGCTGCATTATTTGTGCCTATTTGTCTCGAGGCCGGTTATTCTCCGATGGCTATTGCGACATTGATCGGAACAGCGGGAGCCCTTGGTGACGCAGGTTCTCCGGCATCGGACAGTACACTTGGCCCGACTTCAGGGCTGAATGCGGACGGTCGTCACAACCATATCTGGGATACATGTGTGCCGACATTCCTGCACTACAATATTCCGCTCGTTATTTTCGGCTGGGCAGCCAGCTTGTTGTTCTAATAATTGCCACCTATAAGAATGCCTCACTTTTTGCACACTAAAGAAAAAAGTGAGGTTTTTTATTATGATGAGAAAGTTGATGATTCTTTGCATATTCATTTTATGTCTCCCTACCGTAGGCTATGCAGAAAGCTGGGGGTATAAGAAATCCGACGAAAAAGAGGTGGCACCTGAATTCGGTCGTTATACATCACTGGTAGAACCGTTTGACGCTCTGTATAAAGGGAATGGGGAAAATAGGAAAATTTATTTGACGTTCGACAACGGGTATGAGCAGGGCTACACCGAAGAAGTACTTCAAGTATTAAGGAAAAAAGATGTGCCGGCCACCTTTTTTCTGACGGGACACTACGTGAAGAGCGCTCCAGAGCTAGTAAAGCAGATGAACAGGGATGGTCATTTGATTGGGAACCATTCCTACAGCCATCGTGATTTCACGACGCTTTCAAAAGAGGAATTGAAGCAGGATGTGAAGAAACTGGAAGAAGAAGTGAAGAAGCTTACGTCTCAGGAGACTATGACGTTTTTGCGCCCGCCGAAAGGTACATTCAATGAACGATCCCTGGAGTGGACCAGAGAAATGGGGTATATTCACGCATTCTGGTCTCTCGCCTTCGTGGACTGGAATACCGACCGTCAAAAAGGATGGGAGCATGCTTATCAGACCCTTGTAGAGCAGGTACACCCGGGAGCGGTCGTTTTACTTCATACGGTCTCTGAAGATAATAAGGACGCCCTTGCCCCATTCATCGATGAAATGAGAAAAAGGGGCTACGAATTCGGGACATTGAATGAATTGCTGGCACAAGAAAACGTGCTGCTCCCGATGAGTGGAATTCGCTGATATAGAAAGGAGAGGGGAGAATGTGGAGGGAAACAGTAACACTGCCATTCAAGTATGATTTTGATTTTGTTCTGGAACGGATGGAGGAAGACCCTTTGATTCACTTGGACAGAGAAAAGAAGTGGGTGGATATACCTGTTTCTGATAGGGATGTAAGGGATGTAGTTCGTGTCACATCAATAGGAACCACTGAAGAGCCGGTCTTTCTCTTAGAAGGGGAAAAGGAGAAAGACTACCTTTTGGAACGTGTTTCCGACATATTTCTATGGAATCGTAATATAAATGAAATAGAGGACCATTTCAAAGAGACTTCTTTAGCTGAACTTCAAAAAGAATTTCCCGCGACACCTGTAGTGAAAAGTTTCCATCCTTACGATGCGTTGATGAGGGTCATTATACATCAGCAGCTGAATACATCCTTCGCTTATACGCTGAGCACCCGATTCGTACAGGAATATGGCTACAAATGGCGGGGTGTGTGGTTTTATCCGACTCCGGAAACCGTAGCATCCTTATCTTACGAGGATTTGAGAAAGCTTCAGTTCAGCGGGAGAAAAGCGGAATATGTCATCGATACTTCACGGAAGATCGTAAAGGGGGAGGTGGATTTACATAGTTTTTATTCCATGACGGATGAGGAGACAAAGAATAGCCTGACGAAAATAAGAGGGATCGGGAAATGGACAGCTCAAAACTGGCTGATGACGGGACTGGGGCGTCCGGATCTTTTTCCCGAAGCAGATGTAGGAATACAGAATGCATGGAAGAAATATTTCGATTTGGATACGAAGCCTGATCGGTCGGAAATGATTCCGGAAAGTGAAAGGTGGGCGCCTTATCGAAGTTATGCGGCTTTGTTGCTCTGGCGAAGTCTGATGGGAAAAAAATAATACCTATTTGTCACTAAATATTCAAAAATTTCCTTTCATGCGTTATAATGAATGATGCGTTTCCTTATAATCATCGGATTCTTTATAGAAATGAGGTTTGCCATTGAAAATCAAAGAAAAGAGTACCGATCTTTTTGATATCGATGAAATGATGCAAGTTCTCGATTTGAATGATTCGATTGCCTGCATAGGAGATATGGCGACAAAGGAAATGAATGTGACGAATAAATTTAAAAATAGTATAAGTTCTTCCATAGTTTCCATAAATGATTGGCTCTCTATGATGGGAGAAGATGATCGGAAGCGGTTCACCGAATCATTGGAAAATACGGCGAACGATGGGGTTCAGAGATTTTCCGTTTGTGTGAACCAAAGGGATTTCGTGTGCCGTCTTCAAAGGATGAATGCCCATAAATGGATAGCGATTCTTCAACCATCCTCCTCTCCGCCGTCCGTAACTTCTTCTGTTCCTTTAGAAGAGAAGCTTACCATGGGACTTCTGATTTTAAACGAAAAGCTGGAGATCATCTATGTGAATTCATTGATGGAAGAGATGGCCGAGGTATCTTTATCTGAACATTATTATGAAAAACTGTCGAAAGTCATGGTTGGCGAAACTGGTTCGCTCTTCATAAGAAACTGTCTCTTCGCCAGAGATACGAATCAAAAACAGGACTTCCAATTTTCTCATGATGAAGAGGAGTGCCATTTCAGTGTCTATCCTTCCCATCAGGGATTGGCGGTTTTCGGTCATGAAAAGAGCGGAAAAGAAGAAGGCGCTATCCCATCAGAAGAAACCGTCCATCTGATGGAAAAGCACACCAATGATGTGTTCTGGATAGCAGACCCCTCCTTCCGACAATTTCACTATCTGAGCCCTTCGATCAAAAGGTTCTTCGGAGAAAGCATCTCCGGAAATGAAGCTCCGGAGACGTTGAAACAGTTCATCCATCCTGCTGACAGAAAGAGGTTGGATCAATCACTGGAACAGATGAGTGAAAGGAAGTCGAAAGTCGATGTCCGGGTCCCAGGAAGAGAAAGCGTAAGATGGGTCAGGGTTACAGGGTTTCCCCTCATTCACGAAGGAAATCAATATGTGGTGGGGACGACCAGAGATATCACTAATGATAAAAAAGCTGCCTATCTGGAACGGAAATCGGATCACCTCTCCGTCATTTCTCAAATGAGTGCGGGGATCGCTCATGAAATCAAAAATCCGCTGACGGTCATCAAAGGGTTTCTTCAGATAGGAGAAGCCAACCCGGAAATGCAGAAGGAATATCAGAGTGTGGTGCTGAAAGAAGTGGAACGGATGGAAACGATCGTTCAGGATTTTCTGTTTCTTGTAAAACCGGGTTCCAAAACCGAGAAAAAGGAAGTAGATGTCTCCGAGATCATTTCCTATACACTGAATCTGATGAAAAAAGACACGGAAGATAATGATCTTTCTCTTAGTTATAAGAATGCTTCCGAAGATTCAATCCTTTTTACAGATGAAAAAAGGTTGAAGCAAGTGCTATTGAACCTGGTGAAGAATGCCGTGGAAGCAGTTGGTGAAAAAGGGGAAATAGTGGTGGAAACATATCGGAAGGAAGACAGTCTGGCAATCGTCGTCAGGGATGACGGGATTGGCATTCCTGAAGAAGCATTGATCCATATCGGCGAACCTTTCTACACGACCAAAGAAAAAGGTACGGGTCTCGGAGTTATGGTGACTAAGAAAATCGTAGATGATTTAGGCGGCTCCATCCACTATGAGAGTGAAGAAGAGAAAGGGACTACAGTGACCGTTACCCTCCCTGGAAATCCTTGAATTTTCAGAAGTTTCCCATTGTATCCGATTACTTATAATAGTTGCATCAAAGCTGTTTACAAAGGGTTGAAACCTCGTTATAATCCGTCTTTGTGAGATAAAATAAACGGATGAAACGAGGGGGTTATTCCATGTGGAAACATATAAAAAGCTTTTTGCTGATGAACTTAGGCGCTTTATTTGTAGCCGTAAACGTCACTTATTTTCTATCACCGAATGATTTGGCTACAGGTGGTGTAAGTGGCCTATCCATTGTAATGAATACTATCTTCCCAGGGCTCTCCCTCGGACTTATTATGATTATATTGAATATTGTTCTATTTATTGTCGGAATCATTTTTCTCGGTTTCCAATTCGGCGCGAAGACGATTTATGCAAGCTTCGCTTTGTCCTTCATGGTATGGGGGCTTGAAACGTACTTCCCGATTCAGGAGGCTCTGAGCGACGATATCCTGATCCAACTGATCATCGGTCAGATTATTGCAGCTTCCGGAATGGCGGTAGTATTCCACCAGGGGGCTTCGACCGGGGGAACGGATATCATCGCAATGATTCTGAATAAGTACTTTTCTGTTGAAGTAGGGAAGGGCGTACTGATTTCGGATATTGCGATTGCCGTATCGTCAGTGTTCGTATTCGGTCCTGCTGTCGGAATGTACGCATTCTTCGGTGTCATATTGAATGGGCTCGTAATCGATTATGCCCTTGATCAATTCGAAGACAACAAAGAAGTCGTCATCATCAGTGAAGAAAGCGATGAAGTACGCAGTTACATCGTGGATAAGCTTGGCCGGGGTGCAACGATCCACGAGGCCAAGGGAGCTTTCAATAAAGAAGACAAAGAAGTCATCACTACGGTACTCAGCAGGAAAGAATATACGAAACTTAAGAAATATATGACGTTGATTGATGAGCATGCATTCATCACTGTGCATAAAATGAATGAAATTCTAGGGGAAAACTTCAAACGGTTGGCCTCCTGAGAATTGTGTAAAGACAGAACTGCCTTTTTGACGAAGGAAGCGGTTCTGTCTTTTTTAGATTTAAAAAAATCTGAATTTTAGGTATAATATAAGCGATAATGATATAGATGGAGGGATTGGATGAATCGCGAAGAACTTATTGCACCGGAACAGTACAACATTATTTCTGAAATGGAGAAATACGCACAAGGGGAAGAACGAAAAGCTTTAATATGGCTCGATAGTGAGGGGCATAAGAAAGAGACTACATATCAGGAACTAATGAAAAGAGTGAATAGGATTGGAAACGCTTTCTTAGAGGAGGGGCTTGCATCTGGTGATAAGATTCTCGTCATGATTCCGAGAACCATCGAAGCGTACGAAGTATATCTTGCTGCATTGAAAACCGGAATTATTGTCATTCCCAGTTCAGAAATGCTGAGGACGAAGGATTTACAGTATAGAATCGATCACGGGGAGGCTAAGGCTGTCGCCTGTTACCATCCCTTCACAGGGCAATTCGATGATGTGAAAGGTGTAGAGAACCTGCACCTGTTCTCCGTGGGAGGAGAAGTGGAAGGGTGGATCTCTTTGGAAGAACGTGTGACATCAGCTTCGGAAGAATTGGAAGCTGCTCTAACACAACGGGACGATACAGCCTTCCTTCCCTATACTTCTGGAACGACCGGGAATCCGAAAGGGGTGGTTCACACTCACGGGTGGGGGTACGCCCATTTGAAGACGGCTGCAGATAAGTGGCTCGCGATCAACGAAAACGATGTCGTCTGGGCTACGGCAGGACCTGGATGGCAAAAATGGATATGGACGCCTTTCCTTTCTGTACTGGGTACCGGCGCATGTGGGCTTATTTATCAAGGCAAATTCGACCCGAAAACGTACTTGCAGTTGATGCAGGACTATGGCGTGAACGTATTGTGCTGTACACCGACGGAATATCGCCTGATGGCGAAAGTCGACAATCTTGATGACTATTCCCTCGACCATCTGCATAGTGCAGTATCCGCGGGAGAACCATTGAACAGAGAGGTGATCGATACTTTCCAGAATCACTTCAACGTTACGGTGCGTGATGGGTACGGGCAGACAGAAAATACGCTTCTCGTCGGGATTATGAAGGACATGGAAGTACGTCCTGGATCGATGGGACGCCCAACTCCTGGGAACAAAGTGGAAATCATCACGGAAGAAGGAGAGCCTGCCCCACCGGGAGAAGTAGGGGACATCGCTGTTCACCTCGACACGCCGGCTCTATTTAAGGAGTATTACAAAGACCCGGAAAGGACGAAGATGTCACAACGGGGTCACTATTATGTAACTGGTGACCAGGCGAAGAAGGATGAAGATGGTTACTTCTGGTTCGAAGGCCGGAGTGACGATATCATCATCAGTTCGGGCTACACGATTGGTCCATTCGAAGTAGAAGATGCGCTTGTGAAGCATCCTGCTGTGCAGGAATGTGCAGTCGTCGCAAGTCCGGATGAAGTTCGCGGGAATGTCGTGAAAGCATTCATCGTTTTGCAGGAGGGGGAAACTGCAAGTGACTCTCTCGCTAAACAACTCCAGGATCACGTGAAAGCAGAGACTGCTCCTTATAAGTACCCGCGAAAAATCGAGTTCATCGAAGGATTGCCGAAGACGACTTCCGGTAAGATACGCAGAGTGGAACTCAGAAATAAAGAGAAGTGAGGAAGCCACCCCTTTGATTAGGGGTGGTTTTTCGTTTATTCAGGGAAGGGAAGTGAGGTATGATAAAGGGAGAAAGGAGATAGCAGAATGAGTAGAACATTCCATCACGCGTTTAATATAATGACGGGGATGCTTATCCTTATCGAAGGAGGCATCTTTATTTTCACTAATAATAAAGACGGCGACTTGCACTTCAGGAGCATTGTCATGACGGGTTTATTACTTCTGGCTTGGGGTATATCCTATTACAAACAGATAACCGGAGAGAAACGTACGGAATGGCTGATCGTCACAGTCATCATCACCATACCACTGATCCTGCCATTCCTATTCTTCATATAAGCCACATCCACAATCCGGCGATGGCAAAGAAGACAGCACCTACGAGATAAATGTAACCGAATACGATTTCTTTCGTGGAATCTCCGTAAGTTTCTGTGAATCCTGCAAAAGATAAAAACAGGACACACACGATGTAAAGGGTCAGGGTCGTAGCATGCCATTCTGTATTACCAAGAAGAAGCCAGAACCCTGCTGGGTACACGATGAGAAGCGGTACGTAGAGAGAATCCACTTTCCATTTTTCTATAAACTTTTTCATAATTGATTGTTTCCTTTCCTAAGCACTTTTTCGGTAAAAAATTACAATATTAGACACTAATTGTAAACAAAGGATGAAACAACCTTTGACTTATCCAGAGGCTTTGTTACAATACTAAACCGTGTGCAAGGGCGTTACAATACTAATCGAAGGAAAGGATGACGAAAAGTGAATAAACGAATTATGGATTGGCCTACATTTGCAGGCGCGCTGGCGCTCTTAATGTTAGTAACTATTCCACTTGTGTTGTTCCCGGAAGCCGGGAAGGAGATTGTCAGTCAGGCGAATACTTTCATGACTGGTAATTTCGGGGTTCTCTATATGGTGATGGGACTCCTGGTGTTCGCATTCCTGATTTTCGTAGCTTTTAGTAAGAATGGACATGTAAAACTTGGAGAAGAAGGGGAAAAAGCTGAGTTCAATACATTCTCCTGGGCAGCGATGCTATTCGCCGCAGGAATCGGTTCCAGTATTCTGTACTGGGCAGTAATCGAGTGGGTGTATTATTATCAGGGACCTCCATTCGGTCTTACACCTGAGTCGAAAGAAGCGATCCAATGGTCTACAGCTTACGGGATTTTCCACTGGGGACCTATAGCGTGGGCGATCTATACTCTTCCTGCGCTGCCTATCGCATATTTCTTTTACGTAAGAAAGAAACCTGTACTTAAAGTGAGTGAAGCCGTACGTCCGGTTCTTGGCAAATGGGTGGATGGTCCTGTCGGAAATATCGTGGACGTACTATTCATGTTCGGTCTCATGGGAGGTGCCGGAACGACATTGGCACTCGGAACCCCGATGATCGCTGAAGGGGTCAGTTACCTTACAGGTATCCCGGTGACTCTGGGTATGCAGGCAGTCATTATGCTTGTTTGTACCGGAATCTTTGCGGTAAGTTCTTATTCCGGTCTTAAGAAAGGGATCAAGGTGCTCAGTGACATCAACCTGTGGCTCGTGTTATTCATCTTAGGATTCATCCTTATCTTCGGGCCGACACGGTTTATCTTAGAAACCACATTCAACTCTCTTGGTATTCTTTTGGATAACTTCTTCAAGATGGCTACCTGGATGGAACCATTCGGAACACTGGGTGAATTTGAAGAAACACAGTTCCCTGAATCCTGGACGATCTTCTACTGGGCCTGGTGGCTCGTGTACGCACCGTTTGTAGGGTTGTTCGTCGCAAGGATTTCCAGAGGCCGTACGATCCGTGAAATGATCTTCGGTACAATCGTGTATGGTACTCTTGGGTGCGTACTGTTTTTCGGTATCATGGGGAACTTCGGACTGTACATGCAGTTGACAGGTCAATTCGATGCTATTGCCTTCATGAGTGATAACGGAGCACCGGCGACGATCATCGAGATCATTGCTCAGCTGCCGTTCGCTAATTTCCTCGTGTTGGTATTCACCATACTTGCGATCATTTTCCTTGCGACTACTTTCGATTCTTCTTCCTACATTCTCGCTTCTGTCGTACAGAAGGAGATCGACGGAGAACCGAAACGCTGGAACCGCCTGTTCTGGGCATTCGCTCTTTGTATCATGCCACTTGTACTCCTGTTCCTTGGAGGGCTTGATACCTTACAGACGGCAAGTATCGTAGGAGGATTCCCGCTGATCTTCATCATGCTCCTGCTTGCGTGGTCGTTTATGAGAGCTTCCACTCAAGATATCAAAGCAGCAGATGATTATGAATCTCCGACGATCCATATTAAACGCTGGAGAAAACAGACGAAGCGTCGTGGCGGATCGGACGTATTGAGAGGCAAAGACGATAACGAAGAATAAACGAAAAGCCATTCCTTTCTGTTCAGAAAGGAATGGCTTTTTTTACGTCAAATAGGAGGAAGGGGCTTCAAGAATGGTACGTCCGCTTTGATTTAATAAATGGGTCAGGACGGGGAGGGATTCTTCTCCTACAAAAACGATGATCCTTTCTTCCTTACTGCTCAGTCGTTCTATATTGGCAGCCACAGCCAGGTTTTTTTCATACAATTGTTTCAACCAGGACGTTCCGACTTGATGATGACGGTCTCCGACGATGTTCAGGGACGCATGCAGGTTCTGAACGAGACTGATGTACGCTTTGCTGTTGGTATGTTTCAGATAGTTCGGCAAAGAGTCCTCCTGTCGCCACCGATCCGCCTCTTGTTTGATTGTGATGATTTCTTTTAATAAGGCGGGTTGATATTCCTCGGCCCATGAAAATACCTGATCGAGAGAAGGGTTCGACATGTCCACCACTTCATCCACCATATGCAGAGCGGGAATGTCCGCTTTTGTGGCTGTCCGAAAAGCGAACTGTTCCATGGCGTCATAAGCCAGGGTAGCATCACTGTTGATATAGGCTTGTAACTGTTTATTGATTTCCTCTTCCACGTAGTAGTTTTTCTCGATTGCTATGGCAGTAGGTTCGAAGGATGCGAACGACTCAGCGAGGGAAGAGAGACGATCTTCCTGGACGAGATGCGTGTGTACTGCGAAGTTCGGTATTCCTAATAGTAGTAGATGGCTCATACTTCTTTATCCTTTCTTAGGGACGGGATGATGAATTCTTTGAACTCGTCAATCACTTCTTCGACCGGACGTTCGCTTTTAGAAAGATTGAACATGATGTGATTCACACCAATGTCTCTGTACTCCCGAAGTATGTCAGTGATGGCTTGACGACCACCCCGGTATCCGGCTGGAATTTTAGACAGAGGGGCATCTTTATCCTCAGAAAGCTGTATAGGCAAAGGCATGATGAACGGGCGGAAGACTTCTGGATGAAAAGCCGCGGCTTTCTCCCTGTACGAGTTGATCACTTCTTTCTGTTTCTCAGGGGGTTGGGGATAGAACATCCATCCATCTCCGTGCTCTGCGATCCAGTCGAACGTTTGCTGACAGTACCCGGTCATCAGTAAGGGGATGCGTGACGTAGGCTTTGGTACAAGGTTCGATTTATCGATCTTCCCCATCGGTGATTCAACAGAAGGGAATTCCTCGCTTATCACGTCATTAAAATAGTCGAACGCTTCCCGGAAAAGCCTGCCGCGTTCCATGATGGGCACATTCAATCCTTCGAAGTCTTTGCGACGGTCACCGGAAGATATTCCAAGCATCAGTCTTTCGGGAAAAAGTCGTTCGATACTGGCGACTTCTTTCGCCAGCCGTAACGGATGTCTCAAAGGCGTGACGACAGCTGCAGTACCGAGGTTTATGGTAGAAGTGTGCGCCCCGAGATATGTAAGGTAGGTGAGGCTATCGAGAATCTGACCGGTTGCAGGATCTTCGAAGGTAGGATCTTCCAATACAACGTCCTGGAACCAGAGACAAGAGAAGCCGGCCGCTTCTGCCAATTGAGCTCTTTCGATTTGATGTTCCAGCGTTGGGACATTACTGCCATGAGCTTCGATAGGTATGTTCAAACCCAGGGTCAATCGTCCTTCCTGAAACATGGATGAAAATCCTTTATGTCCATTCATTTTAGGATCGCTCCTTTCGTGCTTCTAATTATAGGGAAGGACGGGATCGATGCCCACTAATTCGATTTAAGGAAGGAAAGGTCTTCCTCTTCGAAAAAAGGGGAGGTCTCGACGGAAGCGTAGCAGGTGATGCTTTCTTCTGTAAAAGGGTGAACGAACGAAAGAGAAGCGGCATGAAGAGCCTGGCGTCCCTGCTGATCTCCGCTGCCTCCGTAAAGGGAATCTCCGAGAAGAGGATGCCCGATACTGCTCAAGTGAACTCTTATCTGGTGAGTCCGGCCGGTTTCAAGATGAAGTCGGATCAGCGTATGCTCATCGTCTCTGTAAAGTACGGAGTAATTAGTCACAGCTTGTTTCCCGTTTTCGTCTACTCTCCGTTTCGTCGTATGTGCGGGATCTTTGTCGATAGGGGAGTCGATCCGTCCTTCGTCTTCTTCCATCGTTCCATGTACTTTTGCTATATACGTTCTGGTGATCCGTCTCTTTTTCATCATTTCTCCGAGTGTTGCAATGGCGAGGTCGTGTTTTCCGAAAAGCACAGCTCCAGATGTATGCCGGTCCAGACGATGGATGTATTTCGGTAATACAGGAAGGGATTGTTGCTCAGAATAATAAGCGACTCCGTTCCATAGAGTGGCTCCATCCTCTGCTCCGTTCGGATGTGTGAACACACCCGCCGGCTTATTCACAACCAGAAGATGATCGTCTTCAAAAAGCACTTCGAGATTCATATCCACAGCCGGAATACGAACCGTGGAAGGCTCGAACAATCGAAGTCCAAGCTCATCTCCTTCATGAACGACTGCGGTCTTCCAGTGAGGATGCTCCCCGTTCAGGAGGACTTTTCCGCCCGATCGGAAATCATGACGCAATTTCCGGGGGAGTTTCCATTTTCGCTTCATCACTTTCTCTATCGTCAGGCCTTCCCAACTTTTCGGAATCATCGTATAAAGCCATTCATATCGCCTTCTCATCGGTTGTCCCCTCCCTGGTTTGCATCCATTGTAGCTAGTTTGTTGTAATATGTCTAATTTATGTTATAATTGATAGGTTGAAATTGAATCGAGTAGAAAGAGGTGTTATCACCGTGCAACTTAGAGAAGATATTCGCAATATAGCTATTATTGCACACGTCGACCACGGAAAAACGACGTTAGTAGACCAATTGTTACGTTATTCAGGAACATTCCGCTCAAACGAAAACGTGGATGAAAGAGCCATGGACTCCAATGATTTGGAGAAAGAACGCGGCATCACCATTTTATCCAAGAATACAGCCGTTCAATATGGAGATTCACGAATCAACATTCTCGATACTCCAGGACACGCCGATTTCGGCGGAGAAGTGGAACGTATCTTGAAAATGGTAGATGGTGTTCTACTGGTCGTGGATGCTTATGAAGGCTGCATGCCACAGACACGCTTCGTTTTGAAAAAAGCGCTGGAACAGAAATTGACGCCTGTCGTAGTATTGAACAAAATCGATCGCCCGAATGCCCGCCCGAACGAAGTCGTCGATGAAGTTCTTGACCTTTTCATTGAGCTAGGAGCTGATGATGAGCAGCTTGAATTCCCGGTTGTTGCAGCTTCCGCGCTGAACGGTACGTCCGGAGAAGGAGCAGATGATCAGTCAGAAACGATGGAACCGATCTTCAATCTGATCATGAACAACATCCCGGCACCACAGGATACGAAAGATGAACCGCTTCAGTTCCAGGTAACGCTACTGGATTATAACGATTACCTTGGACGTATCGGGGTTGGCCGTGTATTCCAAGGGTCGCTCAAAGTCGGCGATAACGTATCCCTGATGAAGAAAGATGGTTCTGTGAAGAATTTCCGGATTTCCAAGCTATTCGGTTTCATCGGCCTCAAGCGGGTGGAAATCGAAGAAGCGAAAGCCGGAGATATTATCGCACTGGCCGGCCTTGAAGACATTAACGTGGGAGAAACAGTCACGTCGAAAGATCATCAGGTGGCTATGGAAATTCCACGCATTGACGAACCTACCCTGCAGATGACGTTCCTTGTAAACAACAGTCCATTTGCCGGTAGGGAAGGTAAATACGTGACGGCTCGCCAGATTGAAGAACGTCTTCTTACGCAACTGGAGACAGATGTCAGTCTACGTGTAGAGCCTACAGAGTCTCCGGATGCTTTCACTGTTTCCGGACGTGGAGAATTGCACCTGTCCATCCTTGTCGAGAACATGCGCCGGGAAGGGTTCGAGCTTCAGCTTTCAAAACCGAAAGTAATCATCAAAGAAATCGATGGTGTGAAGTGTGAACCGATGGAGCGCGTTCAGGTGGATACACCTGAAGAATACCAGGGTGCTGTTATGGAATCCCTCGGTATGCGTAAAGGTGAAATGCAGGACATGGTCAACGACGGAAATGGCCAGGTCCGCCTTGAGTTTCTTGTACCTTCCCGTGGCCTGATCGGGTATTCTACAGAATTCATGACGCAGACTCGCGGATATGGTATTCTGAACCACACATTCGATGGATATGCGCCGCTTCAAAAAGGAAATGTCGGCGGCCGTCGTAGTGGTGTGCTTGTTTCACAGGAACAAGGAAAAGCGACTACCTATGGTATTATGGGTCTTGAAGACAGAGGTACTATTTTCGTCGAGCCTACTACAGAAGTGTATGAAGGTATGATCGTCGGAGAGCACGTACGTGAAAACGATCTTGCAGTCAACATCACGAAAGAGAAGCACTTGACTAACGTGCGTTCAGCAACCAAAGATACGACGAATACGATCAAGAAAACACGCGACCTCACGCTTGAGGAAGCGATCGAGTACCTGGATGATGATGAGTATTGTGAAGTTACTCCGGAATCTGTACGCTTGCGTAAAAAGATTCTTGAAAAAGGTGCGCGGGAACGTGCAGCTAAGAAGAACAAGCTTCAAAACGCTGACGAATAAAGCATAAGGAAAGAGCCGGGACTTTTTAAAGTCTCCGGCTCTTTTTTTGCTTATGCCCGATAGGAAGGTCGACCGTCTTGTGATTACGGAATAGTGATTTCTTTCTTCTTATGCTGATGAATCTCTTCATCCGGTTTTTCGAAATGGACCTGGACGTTATACGTTCCATCTGATGAGAAAGAGTGTGTAGCTTGGTAGATGCCGGCTTCTGTTTCTTCAGCGTCTACATATTCGTGTTTCTCTGATTGGTCACTGAAGATTTCGAAGGTGACTTCTGCCTGTTCAAAAGCTGTACCGTCTTTCTTGATGGTGGTTGTGAGAACTGTCCCTTCTTCTGCTTCTTTGTGTTCAAGGGATACTTCGAAAGGGGTGGAAGTATGAGAATGGGAGTGTCCTTCACTTGATTCTTCCTTCCCTTCGACCATCACTTCCATTTGTGGCATGGTATGCAGACCTCTTGCCTGGGTGTGGGCGATGACCTGGTAGGAACCGCTTTTTGAGAAATTGTATTGGATGGTATAACTGCCTTCTCCTGATTGGACGGCCTGGATTTTTTCAGAGGATTCCTGTCCGTCTTCGGTGTGCCATATTTCAAACTCTACGTACTCTGCATCATTCACAGGTTCCTCGCCCTGCGTTACATTAGCGAAAATATCGACGTTCTTCTTGAGAGGAAGAGGCTGTTCAGGGAGTTCTATTTCTACATCGACAGGGGCAGCTGCCATTTCTTCCTGCTCTCCTTCTGCTGCCTGGGAAGAAGAAGTGTTTTCTTCGGAATCAGTGGACCCGCATGCGGCCAGTAGTACTATGAATAAAAGAAAAGGAAGTACCTTTCTCATCATGATTATTCACTCCTTTTTAAATCTATCTTCTCAAGCATATCACGCTTTCATTCATTCGTCTGTGAACATTCCGTAAAAAAACTGATCCCCTTGGAAAGGATCAGTCTACGGAATCGTGCTCCCACTTGTAAGTGTAGAATTGTTCACGTGTCACCCATTTCAATGCTTCGGGATTACCGGTGCGAACTCCTTCTTCCAGATCATGAAGAAGCTGGGAAGTTTGTGAATCGTGAGCTTTCAAAGCATTCAACTTTTGTTCCTGGACTTCTTTGATATCGTGCACAATATCAGGTTGCCCTAACTTTTCCTCTGTATCATTAGCGAAAGCGAGAGCATACAGGGCAGGTCTTTCTTCTTCATTCTTTTCTCGGATAGCTCTGACCACAGCCCGTGCTGTAGCTTCGTGATCCGGATGAACGGCGAAGCCAGGATAGAAGCTGATGACGAGAGAAGGGGAGAGTTCTTCCAGAAGTTCTGTGACCAGATTCTTCAACTTATCTTCATCTTCGAACTCAAGTGTCTTATCCCGATATCCCATCATCCGAAGGTCTGTAAGTCCCATCGCTTCTGCTGCTTGCTCCAGTTCACGTTTTCTTATTTCAGGGAGAGATTCCCTGGTAGCGAATGGGGGATTCCCGAGGTTTCTACCCATCTCACCCAGAGTCAGACAGGCGTAAGTAACCGGCGTCCCCTGGTTGATATAAGAAGATATAGTCCCGCTGACGCCGAAAGCTTCATCATCCGGGTGCGGAAAAATCACCAATACACCTTTTTCATTTTTAATCATAAAACTCTGCCTCCTTTACCTACCTATTATTATGAGTGATGGGGGGACGGATGAAAATCCATATGCTCAAATTGAAAGCGGAAAAGTCCGCTTAGAAGTTCTAACATAAGTGGGCAGCTCTGCTTTCGGATGTTCTTCTCCGAAACGGAGCTGCCCACTTATGTTACGGACTTCTGGACTTTATAGCTAGAGATGATAAATGTGGAATCACCCCGCTTATGGCTCGGGTTTCTGGGTAATGTACCTGGATATGGAGGGAAAGCGGAGAAGTCCGCTTAGAAGTTGTTCCGGAGGGAGCAGGACGAATTTATAAGATGATTTTCCAAAATCTGATGAGCAAAAACACCTTATAAAAAGCAATATAGAATGTTATTGATTTCTTTTGATCAGAAAGTGTCGGATAACAATTGTTATGCGACACTTTCTGGAACGTAAGCTTTAAAACCGTCGCATATATATAAACAGACGATTTCGATGCAGTCTGATCTTACAAAAAAAGACCCGTCTGAAAGCAGACAGGCCTTAGTTGAACGATTCTGTTTGTTCGTCGTTTACAGATGGTGGTGAATCGATATTGGTATAGCCGATCATACCAAAAACGAAAATGATCATCATAAACAGGACGAGTAAGACTTTCTTCATTTTTGTTCCCCCAACAAAAAAATGCTCACCATCTATCCTACAGGAATTACGACACTAATTTCAATCCTATAATGCCGGAAATGATGCAGCAGAGGAAAAGTATGCGTTTCCTGGTGACGGGTTCTTTAAAAAACAGAATTCCGAGCATTACGGTCCCTGCTGACCCGATTCCTGTCCATATGCCATAAGCGGTACCTATAGGCAGATCACGGAGAGATAGGGAAAGAAAGTAAAAGCTCATTCCTCCGGCCACTAAAGCAAGAAGAGAAGGGAGGAGCCGTTTGAACCCCTCCGACATTTTCAAAAAGAACATCGCCGAAATTTCACCGATCCCTGCGACCATCAAAAACATCCATGCCATTACGACACCTCCTCCTTCACGTAATGATCTTCCGAGGAAAGCTTCAACCCTATGACTCCCGTAATGAGAAGCAGAATGAAAAACACTTTCTTCAGGTCGAACGCATCTCCGAGAAGAATCATCCCCGCCACAGCGGTCCCGGCAGCTCCGATTCCTGTAAAGATGGCGTAGCCTGTACTTATATCTACGACTGTGAGTGCCTTCGTGAAGAAAGCGAAACTGATCAGAATACAGATAACGGTCAACACGGAGTAGAAAGGATCCGTAAAACCCTCTGAAAGTTTCAGACCGATAGCCCATAATATTTCAAACATAGCACCTATAATCATCCATGCCATGGTGCGTCCCTCCTTACGTCGCGCTTATTCCGGACCAAAATACCTCCCAGGACGCCTTTTTGCGTTCCGAAAGCACGTTTTTTCCATAATAATGTTCCTCAAGAAACAACCCATCCATCATTGTGTGGAAGGCGGTCAGTAATGTGCCGATTTTCCATGGACGTATGTGATTCTTGTTCATACCTTCCTCGAGTACGGGAGTGATGGTTGCGGTAATTTCTTCTTCTACTCTTAAAAACACCTGTTTGATTTCTTCGGCAAATTCCTCTGGAGGAAAAAATGTCAGTCGTTTGAATAGCTGCCCCTCGGTGGAATCCGTCATCAATTCGGTATACTTATCAAAAATCTGCTGTAACTTTTGCTCTGTCGTTTCCTTGTCGGAATAGGTGATTTCCTGATGGATCACCTGGACCACTCTATTCTTCACTTCTTCCAATGCGGCCAGAAAAATAGCCTCCTTACTGTCGAAATGATTATAAAGAGACGGTTTCTTGATGCCGACACCTTCGGCTATATCGGAAAGACTGGTATTCTGATACCCCGAGTCTGCGAATAAGTCGATACTGATTTGAATGATTCTGTCCTGCGTCACGTTATCCCTCCAAAACTAACTAACGGTTGTTAGTCTATCTTAGCATGTTAGTCGAATTCCGGTCAAGATTGTTTAGGTTCGACAAAATTCGGGTATGAGCATCTAAAAGGAAGGAGTAGGTTATGAACCGTTACAAGCTCGATCGATTCCAACAAGAATTTGCTGTACTCGTTCAGGAAGACGCGGAATCTGATGAAGTTTTGGTGTTACGGGAACGGTTGGAAGCATTTGTAGAACCGGGAGAGACTCTATACATCGATTTCGACGACTTGGGTAACATTCGAAACGTGGAAGTGGACCGGGATGAAGAAATGCTGACCTAATTCTGAGCATTCACAATTTAAATCATTGGTTACTTATTAACGAAGAACGGGGTTTCCCGTTCTTTTTTTGTGATAGCGCTTCCTTTTCCGTGGTTGACAGAATAATCAGACAAACAGCAGACTACCTTAGTCGCCAGGTTCCTTGACTTTTACTTCTGAATTTTATAAACTGTTCGAAAGTTATATTTTGAGGTCGGGAATGAGAGTAGATGAGCCGAGAATCAGGAGAGCTGAGAGAACATGGAAAACGACGGACGTAAGGAGCCGTCTAAAGGCCATGTCATATCTTCCTTTACTACCTCTCTAACATCCCTCATTATCTCATTCTCCATCCTATTCATTATGGAGAGGTGAGCCAATTGACTACGTTCGAATCATTTCAAGAAGATGCCCAGAAGTATCTTACAATTCCCGTTACAGACACATTCACTACAGACACCCTTACTCCCATCCACATGTTCGCTGCGCTCGAAGAGGAAGCAGTGTATATGCTCGAGAGTGGAGATCGCCAGTCGGACTGGTCGAATTATTCTTTCATCGGTCTCGATCCCAGTTATTCGATCTATCAGGAAGAAGGAGACTTCCTCGTAGAGTCGATAGAATCCGGCAATACGGTCGCTTATCCGTCGCTTAAAGAAGCGTACGAAGGCCTGCTTGAACAGTTGAAGGTGAAGATTCCGGAAATCCCTCTTCCTTTCAAGGGCGGCTGTGTCGGTTACGTGGCATACGATGCCATTTCCGATTTTGAACCGGTAGCTCCGGTGGATAACGAACAGACGAACTATCGTTTCGTTTTTTGTCGCACCATCGTCGCTCATAACCATCGCACAGAAAAAACGTCGATCATTTCTTTTGCCGATGGGAAAGATCAGAAGAAATCCTACAGCGATGCGAAAGAACGCATAGCGAAAGTGAAGCGGAGGATTCTGAAAGGGAGTTATCTTCCGGAATTTTTGATCGATGAATCGACTGCTCCGGTAGAAGTGGAACTCGAAAGTAACTATGAGAAAGAGAAATTTCTGGGGGATGTCCGGAGCATCCAGGAATATATCAAGGCCGGCGACATTTTCCAGGCGGTTTTATCACAGCGATTCGAGGCGAAGACGACGAAATCGGGCTTCGAGTTGTACCGGGTATTAAGGAAGGTCAATCCTTCTCCTTATATGTTTTACCTGAAGTTCCGTAACATCGAGGTGATTGGAAGTTCACCTGAGCGGCTCTTGCGCGTGGAGAAAGGGCAACTTGAAATCCACCCCATCGCAGGCACGAGGAAACGTGGAGAAACGGAAGAAGAAGACCGTGCTCTTGCCGAGGAGTTGCTTGCGGATGAGAAAGAACAGGCAGAACACCGTATGCTTGTCGATCTTGCCAGGAACGACGTCGGAAGAGTAGCGAAATACGGCACGGTCCAGGTGCACGACTATATGACAATCGGCCTCTTCGCTAAAGTGATGCACATCATAAGCAAGGTGACGGGGGAGATAAAGGAAGACGTCTCTTCTGTAGATGCCCTGATGGCTGCCTTTCCGGCTGGAACCCTATCAGGAGCGCCGAAAGTAAGAGCCATGCAGATTCTCAGAGAGTTGGAACCGACGCCTCGACATATTTACGGGGGAGGTATCGTCTATTTCGGACTGGACGGGGACCTTGATTCCTGTATCGCCATCCGTACGATGACGAAAGTGGGAGATCAGGTGTACATTCAGGCGGGAGCCGGAGTTGTGGCAGATTCCGATCCAGAAGGGGAATACCAGGAAACGGTAAATAAGGCCAGTGCACTGAAGTATGCACTTGCTGTAGCTGAGCAGGCATTCGAGACGAGCCGAGAAGGAGTGGAGACAGAATGAATCAATACGTAACAAAAGCCGTAGAAGGACACGTATTCACAGAACAGGAAGCATTCGACCTGATGAATGAAATTATGAATGGAGAGGTAACGACCGCGCAATTGGCGAGTCTACTTAGCCTGATGCGATATCGGGGGGAAACGGCAAGTGAAATTACTGGCTTCGCCAGAGCCATGCGTGAACACATGAGAGATTTCCCTTTGCCGGATTCGGACCTTGTCGATACTTGCGGCACAGGAGGGGACGGAGCGTCGACCTATAATATTTCGACAGCTGTTTCCATTATGTTGGCCGGAATGGGGGCGAAGGTTGCGAAGCACGGGAACCGTAAAGTTTCTTCCACTAGTGGAAGTGCAGATGTTGTCGAGACACTCGGTATTCAGATCGAGTCGACGCCGGAAGACGGAGCGAAGCGGATAGAAGAACAGGGACTTACGTTTTTGTATGCCCCGGTTTATCATCCGGCGATGAAACATGCAGCTCCCGCGCGGAAAGAACTTGGTTTCCGTACAGTGTTCAATTTTCTCGGCCCGATGTGTAACCCCGCGAACGCGAAACGGCAGTTGATGGGTGTTTACGACACGAACTATGCCGAAAAAATGGCGGAAGCCCTGAAACAGCTGGGCTCAGACCATGTGTTGTTCGTCACTGGCCAGGATGGGCTCGACGAGATTACCATCACCGGTAAGACGGATATCGTAGAGTTGAAGGATGGGGAGATCAGAAGGTTCACCGTTCATCCTCAGGATTTCGGGTATCACACATTTCCTATAGAAGAAGTGCAGATCGAATCTTCAAAGGAAAGTGCTGAACTGATAAGGAAGGTCCTTGAAGGAGAAGCACCGGAAGCGGCTCAGTCCATCGCCGTGATGAATGCAGGCGCAGGATTGTATGTGGCAGGTGGCGCGGAGAGCATTGCGGATGGCGTTGAACAGGTGAAACAGGCGATCGAAAGCCGGAAGATCGAAAGCTACTATCAACAGCTCACGAAGGAGAACGGAACGTATGCTAACTAAAATACTGGACGTCAAAAGAGAAGAAATAAGTCAGCTGACCCCATACGGCACGAAGGAAAGAGAGAAAGCGACTCCTTTTGCTGCATCTTTGCGACAGGGAGTTCCGGCAGGGTTGATTGCCGAAGTGAAGAAGGCCTCTCCTTCGAAAGGCATCATCCGGGAAGATTTTGATCCGGTAGCCATTGCGGAAGCTTACGAAAGAGGTGGCGCCAGGGCTATTTCCGTCTTGACGGATCGTTCTTTCTTCCAGGGATCGCCCGACTATTTGACGGAGATCAAACGACACGTCTCTTTGCCGGTCATGAGGAAGGATTTTATCATCGATTCGCTTCAAGTCCAGGAAAGCAGGGAAATCGGAGCGGATGCGATCCTGCTTATCGGAGAGGCGCTCGAGGCGGAGAAATTGAAGGAACTCTACGATGAAGCTTATCGTCTTGGTATGGAAGTGCTTGTCGAAGTCCATGCGCTTGAAACTTTGGAGCGTATTCTGGATATATTCACTCCGGAAGTGATCGGAGTGAACAATCGCGACTTGAACACCTTCCACACGACGCTCGAACAGACAGCCGAAATCGCCGCTTCTGTGCCCGAGGAGGCTCTTCTCGTTTCAGAGAGCGGAATCTATACGAATGAAGATGTAAAAAAAGTAAGAGAGTCAGGAGCAGAAGCAGTGCTCGTCGGTGAATCTTTGATGCGACAGAATGATGTAGAGAAAGCGGTGCGCCAACTATTGAAGGAGGATGACTGAGCATGGAACCATTGATCAAGCTTTGCGGAAATCAGACAGAATCGGACATCGAGAAAGGGGCGTTCTCAAACGCCACTCACCTGGGCTTTATTTTTGTTAAGTCAGCGGGACGTTACGTATTCCCGGAGAAAATCGGGAAATGGGTGAAACGTATCCGTCCTTCTCAAAAGCTGGTCGGGGTTTTCGTCAATCCGACGATCGATGAAATAGATGAGGTACTTCGTTTCGTACCGCTTGACGTGATTCAGCTTCATGGGAACGAAACCGTATCAGAACTTCTTAAAATAAAAGAGTCGTTCCCTATGCCTGTATGGAAGGCGATTCACCACAATCAGGATGGGCTGTCCATCATGCGCCTGTTCAGTGGAGTGGCTGAAGGATTCATCATCGATTCGAAAGTGAAAGGTGCCTACGGAGGCACAGGGGTGACGTTCGACTGGGAAGCCATCCCCCGTTATAAGGAAGAAGCGAACAAACAGAATGTGCCTTGCCTGATGGCCGGGGGTGTCAATCCTTCGAATATCAAAGAGTTGATGACTCATAAGCCTGAAGGAATCGATGTTTCCAGTGGCATCGAAACAGACGGGGAGAAAGACTTTCATAAAATTCAACTGATAACGAAAGAGGTGGTGGGCCATGCTTACAAGTATGCCAAATCATAAAGGAAGATATGGTGATTTCGGTGGCAAATACGTTCCGGAAACACTGATGGCCCCTTTAGAGGAGCTCGAGAGCGCGCTTGATGAAGCGATGCAGGATGAAGATTTCCTGAAACAATACAATGAGGAATTGAAAGAATATGCCGGACGTCCGACGCCGCTTACCTATGCGGATAAGCTTACGAAGGAACTGGGTGGGGCGGAAATTTATCTTAAACGTGAAGACCTGCTTCACACAGGTGCTCATAAGCTTAATAATGCAATCGGCCAGGCCCTTCTTGCCAAACGTATGGGAAAAGACAAAATCATCGCTGAAACCGGAGCCGGTCAGCACGGTGTAGCCTCTGCCACTGTTGCAGCGAAGCTTGGACTATCCTGTAAAGTATTTATGGGAGAAGAAGACATTCGCAGGCAGGAACTCAACGTGTTCCGGATGAAACTTCTCGGGGCAGAAGTCATCTCCGTTTCAAGCGGGAATGGAACGTTGAAAGATGCGACGAATGAAGCGATCCGCTACTGGGTGGCGAATTGTGAAGATCACTTCTATTTGATCGGTTCGGTCGTAGGTCCACACCCTTACCCTAGAATGGTCCGGAATTTCCAGCGTATCATCGGGGATGAAACCAAAGAACAGATGACGCGTGACATCGACCGGATTTATGCCTGTGTCGGGGGAGGAAGTAATGCCATCGGTATGTTCTATCCGTTTCTCGAAGATGAGGTGGAGCTTGTGGGCATCGAGGCAGCCGGTAAAGGCGTGGATACGCCTGAACATGCCGCTACTCTCACAAAAGGGACACCGGGAGTCATCCATGGTTCTCTCACTTATCTGATGCAGGATGAGAACGGCCAGATAGTCGAACCGTATTCCATTTCGGCAGGGCTCGACTATCCGGGCATCGGTCCGGAACACGCGAATCTTTTCAAGACGAAGCGTGTCCGGTATGAATCGATTACGGACGATGAAGCTCTGGATGCTGTGAAGCGGATGTCCCGCGCAGAGGGTATCATCCCTGCTATCGAGTCCGCTCATGCCATTGCTCAGGCGATCAAAGAAGCGAAAGAGATGTCGAAGGACCAGGCGATTGTCATTAATGTATCCGGGCGTGGGGATAAAGATATGGCGACCCTCATGGAACATTTCACAGAGGAGGGACTGCAATGATGAAACAGCAAACACTATTTCAGGGGAAACTGACGAAACAGAAAGACTTGTTCATCCCATTCATCGTCGCAGGGGATCCTCATCCGGACAAAACGATTCAATACGCGCTTCGCCTTCAGGAAGCGGGAGCCGATGTTCTTGAACTCGGTGTCCCTTACTCAGACCCGCTCGCAGATGGACCGGTGATCCAAAAAGCCGCAAGACGTGCGCTGGATGCCGGGATGTCTCTTCGTAAAGCGGTAGAAATGGTGCCTGAGCTGAGAAAGGCAGGCCTCAATATTCCTGTGGTCATTTTCACCTATTACAATCCCGTGTTGCAATATGGCCATGAGGCGTTTATCGATGCGCTTGAGGAAAACGGGGTGGAAGGGCTGCTGATTCCTGACCTCCCGCTCGAAGAAAGTGAAGATCTGAATGAAAGAACGAAAGAAAAGGATATCGAGCTTATTTCCCTTGTAGCCCCTACCTCCGAGGAACGGATCAAGAGGATTGCAGAACAGGCCCGAGGATTTCTGTATTGCGTATCGAGCCTGGGAGTCACAGGGGAGAGAAAAGAGATGGCACCTGAGACGTTGTCTTTCATCGAGAAAGTGAAAGAGCACAGCAGCGTGCCGGTAGCAGTAGGATTCGGTATTTCCTCCAATGATCAGGTTCAGCTGATGCGAAAGCATGCGGATGGCTTCATCATCGGAAGTAAAATCGTGAAATTGATTGAATCGAGTTTAGAGGTTGAGAAAAGCGGGGATGAACAGGAAGGGTTACGTCATTTTTCGGATGAAGTAAACGAACTTGTTCAGGCTTAAGTGATTTAAGACCGCAGTAGAGAGGAGCTGAGCAGAGATGATTTATATGATCGATCATTATGATTCTTTCACATACAATCTGGTTCAATATATAGGAGAAATGGGAGAGGATATCACGGTGCGTCGTCACGATGACGTAACGGTAGAAGAAATTAAACAACTCTCTCCCGACCTGATCATCCTTTCTCCAGGACCCCAGTCCCCGGAGAAGATGGAACGCACGCAAGAGGTGATCGGCACATTTTATAAGGATATTCCGATTTTCGGTGTGTGCCTCGGTCACCAGGCGCTTGCCTACCATTTCGGAGGAGAGATCATCCGTGCAGATGAGCTGATGCACGGAAAGTCTTCCCCTATCGATCACGATGCTTCGGTGGTTTATGAAAATTTACCGAAGCCGCTCACAGCGATGAGATATCATTCGCTCATCGTCGATTTACACACCCTTCCGCGTTGTTTCGACATAACAGCAGCCACATCGGAAGGCGTCATCATGGGAATCCGCCATAGAGAATACCCGCTTGAAGGTGTGCAGTTCCACCCTGAATCCATCGGAACGGTGGAAGGGAAACAATTGATCAAAAATATGCTTGCTGCTTATATAGCAGTAGGGGCTTAAAAGAAAACCCGCCTTGTTTCAAATCCTTCGCCTGGGATCTGGAATAAAGCGGGTTTTTCTCTATCATTTTCCATCCAATTCCGCTACTACAAACGCAAGATCCTCATTACCGAAAGCGGACAAAGCATCAAGCAACACCTCAGTAGGTATGGAATCAGCTTCTTTAGGGGGGAGGGTCTCCGGCAGAACTTCCTTCAACAGCGGGTTCGTCTCCTGGTAAGGGTAGGCCTGATGATAGACATGCTCAGGATCTTCCCCTATATTGATACACCACTGACTGAACAGCAGAATCATCATCTTTTCTTCTTCTTTGTATTTCTTTATGATCCATTCGTCCTTTTCGTTCATTAAAAAACCTCCTATAACTATTATAGGAGATCTCGTGATTTTAGTATAGGGAGAGTGGGGGATGTCGCTGGTCGGCTGTTAACTCAGGGGATTAGCCGTTTTTCTCTTGGGTGAATTCTCCAGGTTCGACATAGTGAGAAAAGCTCTGATCTCTTCCGGAGCAAGCCCCATGTTCCTGGCTTCTTTAAGTAACTCTACCCATTGTGCATCCAACGTCTTGTTCAAAGATATCACACCCCACTCTATAGGATGCTTTTATTATATCTCCTTTTTGGGAAAATAGAAACACAAATAATTGCATTTATCTGAATTTTTTTGGTAGAATATTTATCAGCTTTAGGCAAGAAGACTCCCTCCTCAACGACGTAGGGGGGAGATGAATCGCCTTCGGACGAGGAGGCGTCTTTGATAGCCTCAGATGTCCGACGTATTTTTTAAAACAAAAAACGAACATATATTCCCGTTTTTGGGGTATATACCTATATCAAGCATTCATGCTAGGGGAAGGGGGCAGCGACATGATTCACAAAGCATATAAGTTCCGTATCTTTCCGAATAAAACGCAGGAGATACAAATCGCGAAAACAATCGGCTGCTCCCGCTTTGTCTTCAATCATTTCCTCGAAACATGGAACACGACCTACAGGGAAACGGGCAAAGGGATGTCTTACCATGCCTGTTCGAAACAACTGCCAGCTTTGAAACAGGAACGTCCCTGGCTGAAAGACGTGGACAGTATCGCTGTCCAGACCAGTGTCCGGCACTTGGCCGACAGTTTTCAGCGCTTCTTCAAAAAGCAAACCGAAGCCCCACGCTTCAAATCGAAAAAGAACCCGGTGCAATCCTATACGACGAAACATACGAATGGCAACATCGCTGTCGTCGGAAACAGGATCAAATT
>NZ_FNEV01000018.1 GCF_900100295.1 Salimicrobium halophilum | reverse complement strand
ACCATCCACTCTGATCAAGGCTGGCATTACCAACACCGCAAGTGGGTGAAAACCTTAAAGAAACATCGTATCTTCCAGAGTATGTCCAGGAAAGCTAACTGCGCTGATAATGCGGCGATGGAGAATTTCTTCGGGATTCTCAAACAGGAAATGTATTACGGAGAAGAATTGGTTTCTTATGAAGAGCTTGAGAGAAAGCTCGAGGGATACATGGACTACTACAACCACGAACGCGTAAAAGTAAAATTGGCTGGCTTAAGTCCTATTCAATACCGGACTCAAACCAGCAAATCAGCTTCATAATAAAAACTCTAACTTTTAGGGGTCACTACCTTCCCCCCGGGCTTTTTTACTAGCAGCCTTAATCAGTTTTCTTTATATTGGACCATTCATCAAGTATAATCGTTTGTGAAATGATTCACGTTAGGGTGGGGGAAGCGGAATGAAAGAATGGAATGTGTTGTTGAAGCAGGAATGGAAGAAAGTGACGATCATGGCGGTGGCTGCTCTTCTTTTGGCTGCGAGTATCATACTGCAGGGGTATCTTTTCGTAACGGTGGTGGATCAGGTATTCATCGACGGAGCCGGTTTCTCTGCTGTTACGATGTCGATGCTTTTCCTTCTTCTGGTTCTATGGCTCAGAACCGGGGTGAGCGATGTCATTGCACGAACCGGTGTCCGTTTGGGAACCCGGGCGAAATTATCGATGCGGACGATGCTTCTCGGTAAGATGGCAAAAAGCCCGGTGAAAGATGCCGGACAGCAGCAGTCCGGAAAGCGGATCAGCGTATTCATGGATGCGGTGGAAGAAACGGACAGCTATTTCAGTGGATACGTTCCACAGGTGATCCAGTCTTCCCTCGTACCGCTTGTCCTGTTCATTGCGATTACGGTGACCCACTTGAATTCCGGACTCATTATTCTTGCAACCTCTCCGTTCATCCCGCTCTTTTATATTATTATCGGTCTCAAAACGAAAGAGAAATCAGAAGAGAAAATCGAAGAAATGAATGCCTTGTCCGGGAGTTTTCTCGATATCCTTCAGGGGCTGACGACGCTGAAGTTGTTCCGGAAGGCCAAAGAACAGAAAGAGAATATCCGTACGAGCAGTATCCGTTTCCGCGATGCGACGATGGATGTGCTGAAAACGGCATTCGTGTCGTCTCTGATGCTGGAGCTTATCTCCATGTTGAGTATCGGGCTGATTGCACTCGAGATCGCTCTTCAGCTGATCATATTTGAAAACATGGATTTCTTCACGGCTTTCTTCATTCTGATTCTGGCCCCGGAGTTCTATAATTTTCTGAAGCAGCTCGGTTTCGCTTTTCACACAGGAAGGCAAAGCATGGGAGCCGCATCGAAGGTTTTCGATGAAATCAACAGAGAAGAAGATACGATTACGTGGGGAGAGGAACCTCTCTCGATCTCCCACCCTCCTCGAATTTCCTTGTCTAACGCGACGTATCGGTACGGGGAGGGGGAATTTGAACTGGGTCCCGTAAACGTGGAGATTTCTCCTGGAAAGAGTATCGCTATTGCAGGAAGGACGGGCTCGGGGAAATCCACCTTGCTTCATGTGATCAGTGGGCTCCTCCCTCTCTCAGAAGGAGAGGTGTGTGTGGAAGGGAAACCTCTTTCTTCTTATCAGGAAGAGGAGTGGATGAAGCATCTCAGCTACATCTCCCAGCATCCGTTCATATTTTCAGGGACGCTGAAAGATAATATAATCATCGGTTCCGACCATTCTCAGTCTGAAGAAGAAATCACAAAGGCGGTGGAGCAAGCCGGGCTCTCCGAACTCGTAGGGGAGCTTGAGCATGGACTTGAAACTTTAGTCGGTGAAGGTGGACGGGGGCTATCCGGCGGGGAAAAGCAGCGCCTCGCACTGGCACGTGCGTTTTTGAAACGCGCGCCTGTCGTTTTACTCGATGAACCGACGACCGGCCTTGATCTGAAGACGGAACGGATTCTGAAAGCATCCCTCGAGCGTATGTCCGAACAGGCGACGGTCATCACGGTGGCGCACCGCCTGCATACGATCCGGGAAGCGGATGAGATTGTGTTTCTGGAACATGGAAAAGTAGCCGGTCAGGGGTCCCATGCGGAACTATTGCAGGCAGTGGACGAGTATCGTGCGATGACGACATTGAGCGGAGGAGGGGAAAGTACATGAAAGAACTCACAACAGTAGTGAAACTGGTTGCGAAAGAAAGAAGAGATATTTGGCTCTCCATTTTCTTCGGTGTGTTAGCCGGTTTGACGACCGTCGGATTATTCGGAGCCAGTGGTTACCTCATTTCCAAAGCGGCGCTGACTCCTCCTCTTTATACGTTGATCATCGTGATCGCTATGGTGAAATTGTTCGGCTTCATTCGCGGACTGGGACGTTATGCGGAACGCTTATTTTCACACCGGGCGACGTTCACCATTCTGAGTCATATCCGTACCCGTTTCTTTGACGTACTCGAGCCGCGGGTGCCCCAGATCTTTCAGAAATATAGAAGCGGAGATCTTCTATCCAGAGTCATCGGGGACGTGGAGAGTCTTCAGAACTTCTTTCTTCGGGTGTATTACCCTCCGATTGTTCTTGTCATCGTCTTTCTTAGTACCATTTTGTTCACAGCTTTCTTTTCCTGGATGCTTGCGCTCATTTTCTTTCTCGGTCTAATAATGGTCAGCGTGATCATTCCGCTGTTCATGGCTTCCAGGCAGCGAAAGAGTCAGCAATCGGTAAGAGAGGGGCGCGGGGAGTTGTCCGTGGCATTGACGGAGTGGATGTACGGGTTCCGGGATCTGAAAATTTATCAGAGACTAAAAAAGCAGGAAGAGGAACTCGCCTCTTCCATGAACGAACATGAGAAACAACAGGAACGTCAGCAGTTGCAGATTGTCCACGGGCAGTCTCTGAATACATTCGTCGCTCTTACTGCAACCTGGGTAGTGACAGCAGCTTCTGTCTGGCTGGTGCAGGCCGGTGACATGGACGGGCTGTTTCTCGCCATGTTCATCATGATTTCCCTTATGGTATTCGAAGATGCAGGACCGATGGCGACGGTGCCGGTATACCTCGAGGATAACCGTCATGCAGCGGAAAGGCTTTTCTCTCTAGAAGAAGAGAGCTCTCCGAGAACAGTGGAACCGCTTGAGACAGATGCTCCTCTATCTTTTGCGATGGAGCGGGTCACCTACTCGTTTCCTGAAGCTCCTGCCCCTGTGCTTCGGGATATTTCCCTGAGCATCCCGGCAGGATCGAAAACAGCCATCATAGGAGCCAGCGGGTCGGGGAAATCGACGGTCAGCCAGTTGCTCCTGGCGATGGACGAAGCTCAGGACGGAAGGGTTTCAGTAAATGGGAAAGATATCGTCGGAGTGGAACAGGGAAGCTTGTGGGACCGTGTGAATGTCATACTGCAGGAGAATCATTTTTTCTACGGAACGATAAAAGACAACCTGGCCATCGCTGACGATACAGCGACAGGGGAAGCAATGAACGAAGTACTGGAAAAAGTGCAGCTCGCTCATTTTTCACCGGAAGACAGAGTGGAAGAACGCGGGGATAACTTATCCGGCGGCGAAAAGCAGAGACTCGCACTGGCGCGGGCTTATTTGAAACAGTCGCATACATGGCTGCTCGATGAACCGTTCTCGTCGGTGGATGCCTTGACCCAGGCAGAGCTCTCGGAAGATTTCTGGAAAGTGGCAGCGGAAGACACGGTAGTGCTCATCAGTCACAACCTGAAAGGACTCGAGCGTATGGATCAGATCATCGTCATGGATCACGGAGAGCTGGTGGAAGCAGGGAATTATGATGAATTGATGGAGAAGAAAGGGCACTTTTACGAATTGAAACAAGTAGAACGCGAGATTGTTGGATGAAATAGAGGAATGAGGGCCGGTGACTATTCGGGGAAGAAGTTTCCTGAGTAGGGGCCGGCTTTTTTGCGACGTTTTTCTCCCTGGAGAAGCAGGAAACCGTGGCATAAAAACCGGTATCCTACAATTCTTGACGGCACTTCCTGAAAAAGTGGTGCATATTCGTAGGTATGAGACACTTTTGACCATAACGAAGAAGAAACTGTCGCATAACTCCAGTACAGAAAAAAAGCCTCTTCCTTTTTGATGGGAGAGGCCGGGAAATCATTATGGATAAGTCATGAACGCAGGTTCTGTACCGATCATTTCTGTGATTTCGTTCTTATCGTTCATAATCGCCACTTTCGGTTGGTGACGACGCGCTTCTTCGTCACTCATCGAAGCGTAGGAAACGATGATGACAACATCGCCTTCCTGCACGAGACGGGCCGCCGCACCGTTCAGGCAGATATCTCCGCTTCCGGGTCTCCCTGGGATGATATAAGTTTCCAGTCGTTCTCCGTTGTTGTTATTGACGATTTGGACCTTCTCATTCGGCAGCATATCTACTGCTTCGTAAATTTCCGGATCGATCGTAATACTTCCCACGTAATTAAGGTTGGCTCCCGTAACGCGGGCACGGTGGATTTTTCCGGTCATCATAGTACGGTTCATATCGATTCTCCTTTCTGCGAGATCGTGAGGATAATATTATCAATAAGCCTTGCATGCTGAAAATATACCGCAACAGCACAAATCCATTTCTCATCTTCCGGAGTGGCCGGTTTCAGATAAGGGTAGGAAAGGACTTCTCTGTAATCGATGGTGCCAGACGTGTTTTCCTGAATCATTTTTGTGATTTCTGCCTTGATCGCTTCCGGGTCTCTTTCTCCCTTTTCGGCCATTTTTTCAGCCTGCTTCAAACTTTTATAGAGAAACGGTGCTTCCTTTCGTTCTTGCTCTGTCAGATTCACGTTTCTTGAGCTTTTCGCAAGCCCGTCCTCTTCACGGACGGTCGGGCAGGGGATGATTTCTGTAGGGATATTGAAGTCAGCAACAAGTCCCTCGAGAACCGCCACCTGCTGAGCGTCTTTCTGTCCGAGGTACATGCGTCCCGGCTGGATGATCTGAAGAAGTTTCACGATGACGGTAGCTACTCCTTCAAAATGGCCGGGGCGGGAAGGTCCGCACAATACATCTGTCCGGTCGATTACGTTGAGAGAGATAGTCCGTTTCCGGGGATACATTTCTTCTGTAGAAGGATAAAAGACGGCATCGGCGCCGTAGCTTTCTGCAATTTTCCTATCCCGTTCAAAGTTCCTCGGGTAGTTGTCGAAATCTTCGTCCGGACCGAATTGAAGAGGATTCACAAAAATGCTGACGACTGTTCTGTCATTTTCTTTTGTCGAAGACTCGACCATCGACATATGTCCTTCATGGAGGTAGCCCATCGTCGGCACGAATCCGACGGAGCGGTCTTGCTGTTCTTCTCTATAGGCGCGCATGCCTTCAATCGTTGTAATGACTTTCATGTTTTCCCTCCGTAAAGATGATTCAATTCTTCCTCTTTCATCGTGAACGTATGGCGATCCTCCGGGAATCGGACCTCTTTGACCTCTGTAACATACTGACTTATGGCGCGGGAAATGGTCTCCTGAACATTAGCATAAGGTTTGACGAACTTAGGAAGGTGCTCACTGCCGTAACCGATCACGTCATGGTAAACGAGGACCTGACCATCCGCTTCTTTACCGGCTCCGATGCCGATGACAGGAATGGAAAGCTCTTTGGAGATGATAGCGGTCAGTTGTTTCGGAACGCATTCGAGAACCAGGGAAAAGGCACCTGCCTCTTCTATCGCTTTCGCATCCAGGATCAGCTGTTCCGCCTCTTTCCGCCCTTTGCCCTGAACTTTATATCCACCGAGAACGCCGACGGATTGTGGAGTGAGCCCAAGATGTGCCATGACCGGTACGCCGGCTCCCGTCAGGCGGGAAATCTGCGGGATGACGTCTCCGGCCCCTTCAAGTTTCACCGCCTGGGCACCCGCTTCCTGAAGAAGTCTTGCGGCATGTTTCATCGTTTCCTGTTCGGAGATGTGATAAGCCATAAACGGAAGGTCTGTGACCGTGAATGTATCGGGTGCTCCGCGCCGAACGGCTTTGGTATGAAGAACCATATCGTCCATCGTGACAGGGACAGTCGAATCATAGCCGAGAACGGTCATTCCGACAGAGTCCCCGACAAGGATCATGTCTATGCCTGCCTCCTCTGTCAGTTTGGCGGAAGGATAATCATAAGCGGTCATCATGGCGATGGCTTCCTTATTTTCTTTCATCGTATGGAAAATTTTTGTCGTTTTCAAAACTTGCTCCCCCTTAAGGTGGTCGAACGTGGTATCAAAATTAATTATAACAAAAATTTTTGAAAAGGCTATCATGTACATGTGTGGCGGGGGTGAAAGTGGAGTCCACTTAGGCTTATGCGGTAATGATTTATCCGGAATCAGCAAAAGCATCGCATAAGATGGGATATGATCCAGTTCTCTCTCCCCTTAGCGAAAAAGTATAGGATAAAAGAAAGTATGCGACAGTAGTGAGCGAAATCTATTGATTACCGTCGCATAAAGAACCCAGCACCAAAAGCTCGTCCCATAAAAAAACCGCGCCCCGAAAAGGGCAGCGGAGATTAATAATAATAAGGATAGTTATCGTATGGAAAAAGACTGAGCGCCGCAAGAGCTGCAAGCGGATAGAAGAGTCTACGGAAACGTCTGGCCCGTCGTCTGGGTCTTGGTCGCGGTCCTTGCCATCCTCCTCCATACCATTGACGCTCATCGTCCCCCCTCTGGTGATCGTCTTCTACCATGACATCCTCTCCGATAAGGATTGTAACTCCGTCCTGATGGACATCTACGATAATACCGTCCATGGAACTCCCGTCTCTCAAGTGAACCATGACATGATAATTTTGCATACGTTGACACTGTTGCATCGAAACATCCTGATAATTATTCATTGCTTCGCCTCCTCTGTGTAGAGAATATGCATAGGCTAAAAATATGTGCATGTTCCCGAGAAAACCCTTACATCACAATCCAATTTTTAGTAAAATAAAGAAAGGAGGGATGAGAAATGAGTGAACAGCCAGTCGATTTAGGGAACGACATTTATCTTATTGATGGGTATGATATGGGTTTTCAAGGACGTACCGGTACGTATGTACTTAATAATAAACAGGTGACCCTGATAGAAACCGGGCCAAGTCCTTCTGTGGACATGATCAAGGAGGGTCTGGATTCTTTACATATTTCTCTTGAAGATGTGAAGTATGTCATCCTGACACATATTCATCTCGATCACGCCGGCGGAGCGGGGCTGCTTCTCGAATCTTGTCCGAATGCAGAGATCATCGTCCATCCGAAAGGGAAGAGACATCTGGTGGATCCATCCCGTCTGATTAAAGGGGCGCAGGCTGTCTATGGAGAAGATTTCGATCGATTGTTCGATCCGATCGTGCCTATTCCGGAGGAGCGCATCATCGAAAAAGGGGAAGACGATACGCTGACGATTGAACAGGGACGTCAACTCGAGTTCCTCGATACGCCGGGGCACGCCAATCACCATCTCGGTATCTATGATCCTCTCAGCAATGGCCTGTTCACAGGAGACACAGCGGGCATCCGTTATCATCAGGTGGAAGGGTTGACCTTTTATCTTCCGACGACTTCTCCGAATCAGTTCAATCCGGAGGCCATGCTTGCACAAATTCAGCGCTTCCGTCACAAAGAGCCATCCCGTCTTTATTTCGGCCATTATGGTATGACCGAAAATCCGGATGCTGCGATGAGGGAAGTCAGGGAATGGATTACCGTGTTCGTTGAAATCGCTAAGCAGGAGGAGTCCCTCGAGGCGATAGAGGAGAAACTACTGGAGCGGATAGAGAACTATGTGAAACAGCTCGGGGTGCCGGATCGCCATAGCATCCACGATATTCTGAAACTGGATGTTCAAGTGTGTGCCATGGGGCTCTACGATTATATCCAGAAAGAAAAATGATGAAAGCTTCCTCCCCTGTTTTTGGAGGAAGCTTTCATCATTTTAGGTTTCTGTTCGATATAAGAAGAAGAGAGTTTTTTTAGGGGAAGACAGCGGAGCACCAGGAGGTATGTTGCATGAAAGACCACTCAAATCCGACGTATTTGTTTCATTGGATGAGTCAATTGCATGATAGTGTATTTTTGATGAAAGTGGATGACAAAGGTTTTTCTTATAGGAAGGTGACAGAAGAGGCGAAGAAAACTGCTTCCCTTCCTGAAGATTTCAAAGGGAAATATATCGATGAGTTATACCCGGGGAGTGTGGCTACACACCTGGCGGGTCAATATGAAAGGGCGCTTCGTGCGGGAGAGGTGACGTTCTTTTCGGATAAAATGAACGTAGTGAATAATGCAGGTCGTTATGCGTCCACCATTCTTCTTCCTGTTCATGAAGAGGGAGAGGTTACACATATCATCGGGATTACAAGCGATCTGAAGAAAGGATTCGCTGCAGAGCTTCTCGAAACGATCGGAATGTATGATTATCTGACAGGACTTCCGAATCTGCTGAAGGCGAAACAGGAAGCAGGGAGGTTTTTTCTTGAAGAAGATGCTTCGAAAGTAAAAGCGATCTATTTCGATATCGACAGGTTCAAGTTGGTGAATGCCACCATCGGAATCGAGAGGTCGAATGAACTTCTGAAAGAAATAGTTGAAAATGTCGGAGAAGTGCTTCCGGATGATGGGCTGTTCGGGAGGATGGATGGAGATGCTTTCATCTTTGTCCAAAAGATGAGTATATCCGAGGCGGTTCTTTTGAGTGAAAAGATCATCGGAACGATTGCAGAGATTTATTATTATGCAGGGGATGAAAAGATTTATTTAAGCTCGTGTGTAGGCATCAGCGGCGATGCGGGGAACGTGGATGACATGATTTCACAGGCTTCCATAGCCATGAGGCAGGCGAAGCGGGATGGAAAGAATAATACTTCCATCTTCAAAGAAACGAATTACGTCAGTCAGAAGCTGAATGAGACGCTTCTTGAGAAAGAGCTGGAATACGCGATCGAGAAAGGGGAACTTGACGTCTTCTATCAACCGAAGCTGAACCCTCGTAACAAGGAAGTCAGTTACGAAGCACTGGCCAGATGGTTCAGTTCCAAATATGGGACGGTGTCTCCGGCAGTATTCATTCCTTTGGCTGAGAAGTCAAGGTTGATCGAAAGAGTGACGATGTATGTATTCGAAAAGGTGTGTCAGGATATCCATCAGTACGAAGAGGAATTCCAGGGGAAGAAAGTTGCCGTCAATCTTTCAGCGAATGTCTTCCACCGGACGATTATTGAAGAGACTCTTCTTTCTGCTATAGATAAATATGACATAGCTCCGGGAACGTTTGAACTTGAAATTACGGAGAGCGCCCTCATGGAGGACCCGGAACAGGCCGAGGAGATCATCAATCACCTGAGGAATCAGGGGTTCAAGGTCGTCATTGACGATTTCGGAGTCAGCTACTCTTCCTTGAATTATTTGAAACAGTTTTCTATCGATGGGATAAAAGTTGACCAGTCTTTTGTAAGGGAACTTCAGACGCATGAGCTCGGCAAAGACTATGAAATCGTGAAGATGATCGTCACACTTGCCCGGAAACTAAACCTTTCCATCACTGCTGAAGGAGTGGAGACGGCTGCCCATTATGACGCTCTGAATCAGCTGAAAGTAGATGAACTGCAGGGATTCTACATAAGCAGACCATCCCCTGTCTCTTCTCTTAGAGGAATGCTTCCGACCCTGGTCGCTATGTTTGAACAGCAATGGGAGTGCTTCGCCCAGGCTCCGAATATCGAGGATGCGGAAATGAGAAGGCTGGGTGAACTGCATCGGCTCAATCTGGAGTCGATCGATTTCTCGGAACGATATGACCGGATTACGAGGATTGTCAGTCGCACCTTTTCCGCTCCTACCGCTATCATTTCTCTTCTTACAAAAGACAAACAGGTGTATAAATCATTTGTAGGTCTTCCGGAATTCCTGGCTGTGGCAGGGGAAGTGGAGCGCGAATACAGCACGTGCAGCCGGATGATCGAAACGCGTACTCCGTTGGTCATTCCGGATCTCACCGAAGATGGAAGCGGGAAGTTCAAACAGGCTGTAGAGGATTTCGGATACAGGTTCTATGCGGGGGTTCCGCTCGTCACCAGAAGGGGAGAGATCATAGGATCGCTTTGTATTCTTGATAAAAAGCCGCGCTCTTTTGACGGAGGGGACATACATCTGATGGAGGAATATGCAGGTCTCGTGATGACAGAAATCGAACTGCAGGAGCAGGTGAATGAAACGAATCATCGTCACCGGGTGATCAAGGACATTTATACGGTGATTCTGGCCAATCAGTCGATCAAGATAAGTCTGAAGAAAATCCTTCACATATTTCTTGATTGGAGCCGTTATTCCGGAGCATTTCTATATACGGAGGATGAGGAATGTCATGTTACGCGAAGGGCCGATAAAAAAATTCACGAAGAAACGTTGAAAGAGGTGGCTCGGAAGAACATCGGGGATACCTATAGTGTCTATGAGCAGCACAAATCCCCGCTGGCAGCTTCCATTCAGGTTCCTGTCCTGACAAGGGGTGGGGAGCGAAGGATCGGGAGTATCTTCCTGTATGCCTTCCATGATGATCATGCAGCCGTAAAGGACCCTGCTGTGATCCAGGACATCGCTTATCAACTGTCGATGACGGCAGGTTGGGCGGTCAATGAATGGGACCGGGAGAAGAAACAGGAAGAAATCTCCCGTCTCGTTTACGAAGACACGTTGACGGGACTCTCGAATCGTAAGGCACTGCAGGAAAGGGTCGATATCCTCCTCCAGAAGCAGGAAGAGTTCACTGTTCTTTTTCTGGACATCGATGACTTCAAGATGATCAATGATACGTGGGGACATATGGTAGGTGATGAAGTATTAAAGGGGATTGCGGTACGCCTGAAAGAGATGGGGTCATCTTTTGGAGCGAAGGCATACCGGTTTGCCGGAGATGAATTTCTTGTTCTGGTGCAGAACTACGGGGTGGACAGGTACGCAGAAGAACTTCTGCAGGCTATGCGTTACCCCATCAGCACTGGTGAGGGAGAAGTGAGTGTCTCGGTGAGCATCGGTTATTATAGTACAAAACAGGGAAAAGCGGAATCTTTTGATGAGATTATAAAAAAAGCGGATGAAGCGATGTTTTTGAAGAAGTCCATGGGCGGGAACGGAGTGGAAAGGTATATGTAAGAAGAAAGAGACGGGTGGGCCCCGTCCTTCCATTCTCTAATACATCCCGATTTTATCAAGGAAGCGCGTGTCCTTGACGAATTCGGGGTGGATGGCTTTCTTCGTCAGGGCATAATTCTTAAGGTTGATGCCAGCCCCGAAATAGTAGGCCTGCCATACGAGCTTCGTACAATATTGATCCCCGTCTGTGTCCTCGAGGGAAGTGAAGAATCGATACGGAGCTTGTCCATTCGCTTCGTATATCCGGTTGGCATAAGCGGCAGCCTGACGTCCTGCATCTTCGTTCTTCGGACGATAAAGGGTGAGTCGCTTGAATTTATTGAAATAACGATCGACGTTGTCCTTCTTCAAGCCTTTCGGGATCGAGTGGATGACATGGCCATCTTCTGTGACGATGCCTACGTGACCGATATAAAAAGAATCCCTCTCCCCCAGCGGAGAAAATAACAGGTCTCCTGGGAGGACCTCAGGCTGATACCTGGGCGCCTGGACTCTTTTGGGCTTAAAAAACAGGAAGACCGCGGAAAACGTCAGGATCCCTGTAATTAATTTCTTCATAAATTTCTCTCCTTCTGAAACGTTACGCTCTCATTCATCGTAAAGGAGGAGCAGAAAGAAAACAAATAAGAAGGATGTGCATCTATGGAACAACCGGCAGGCTTTTGGGTACGACTCGGAGCTAATATTCTCGATGGAATCATTATGGGTATCATTTTGGCGTTTCTCGCCTTTCTTATTTACGGCGATGTGTCCCGTGTGGGTGAGACATCTCCGCTTGATTTGTTGTCGTTCCTGTATGGATTGCTTCTCCCGGTCTTCTGGAGAGGGTATGTCATCGGTAAGAAACTGATGGGCGTACGTATTGTGCAAAAGACAGGAGAAGATGTCACCATCATCAACATGCTCTTGAGACTGGTAGTAGGCGGTCTCGTCTATGCGCTCAGTTTAGGAATCGGGTTGATTGTAAGTGCGTTCATGGTAGGCATGCGCGAAGATAAGCGAGCCATCCATGACTTCATCGCAGGTACGCAAGTAGTCCACGCCGAGGAGGGTTAAGCCCTCCCGGTTCGTGGTATCATAGTAATAACCTATGGTTTCAGGAGGAATTCCCATGAAAACCCCTATCCTCATCGGCATTTCTGCTTTTGTCCTCTTTTTTGTGCTTCTCATCATTCTCGAAGCTTCTTATCCTCTTGGAGGAAGTCTGATCATCGCCTTCCTCATTTTCGAAATCGCCCTCTATCACCATTTCAAACGACAAAAGGACCGCCACCGTAACTTAGACGATTGAGTCATACCTTTCCATCCTGTACAATGTCTCCATGTTCAACTAAGCGAAAAGGTGTGTAGTTATGACAGAACGTTATATTGTAATAGGTGCAGGTATTCTCGGAGCTTCGACTGCCTATCACCTGGCGAAAGCAGGGAAGGAAGTCCTCGTCGTGGACAGGGGAGATGACGGTCAGGCTACCGCCGTAGCTGCCGGTATCATTTGTCCATGGTTATCTCTCAGAAGAAATAAACGATGGTATCGTCTGGCTTCCGGCGGTGCGGGATATTACCCTAAGCTCGTGAAGGAACTCGAAGACATGGGGGAGACGAATACCGGTTATAAACAGGTCGGTGCCATCAAGATGCACCAAAAGGAAGAAAAGGCGCGTGATATGTATGAACGTGCCCTTCAGAAAAAGGAATACACGCCTGAAATGGGGGAAGTGACGTATCTTCCTCACGGCGAGCCGAAGAATTATTTCCCCCCTCTCGATGAAGCATATGCAGGGGTACATGTCAGCGGTGCAGCACGGGTGAATGGAAGAGAAGTCCGGGATGCCCTCATCCGTGCAGCGAAAAAGCTCGGAGTAACGTTCGTGCACGGGACGGCAGAACTTCTTTATAAGGAAGCCGAAGTGTACGGGGTTTCCGTAGAAGGTGAGGTGTACGAAACCGAGCAGGTGGTTGCTGCGAACGGCGCATGGGCGAAAGAACTGCTGGATCCTTTGGGTCTTCATGTAGATGCAGGACCACAGAAAGCTCTCATCGCTCACCTGAATGTTCCGGATGCAGAAACAGGGGACTGGCCGGTACTTCTGCCTCCAGGAAACAAATATATGCTCGCCTTCGACGGAGGGAGACTCGTGAGTGGAGCGACCCAATCTTCTGATGAAGGTTTCGACCACGGAGTGAGGGCTTCTTTACTCCAGGAGATCATCGGAAAAATGATCGAAGTCGCTCCGGGGCTCGAGAATATGGAGTTCCATGCAGCCAAAATCGGTTTCCGGCCTTATACGCCAGGCTCTATGCCTGTGTATGGGAAGGCTCCCGGTTATGAAGGTCTTTATATAGCGAACGGGCTCGGTGCTTCCGGACTGACGGCAGGACCTTATGTAGGAGCGGAGCTCGCCCGATTAATGATGGGAGTTGAGACGGAGTTAGACCCTGCAGATTATACGATTGAGCAGATTATGGAATGAAAAAAAGCGTGATCCCTTATCGGATCACGCTTTTTCTTTGGATGGTCGATTAATTCTGCAGCGTGCGGACGAATTCTTTCGCCACAGCTACCGTGGACTGAGGGTTCTGACCGGTGATCAGAATTCCATCTGTCTCCACGTGCTCGGACCAGTTCGGAGCGGAATAGAAATGAGCTCCGCGTTCACGAAGTTTGCTTTCAAGCAGGAACGGCATATGCTGATCGAGCGTCGTATCCGCTTCTTCTGCATCTGTGAAGGCGTTGACGCGTTTGCCCTGGACGATGTACTGTCCGTCGGAGAGCTTCACGTTCACGAGACCTGCAGGACCGTGACATACAGCTGCTACCGGTTTTTCGGATTCATACGTGTTTCGGATGATGCGCTGAAGCTTCTCGTTGTCAGGGAAGTCGAACATCGTACCGTGACCGCCTGGAAGGAACACAGCATCGAAGTCTTCAGCGTTCAGGCCGTCGATCGGTGTCGTGTTTTCAAGTAGCGGTTTCGCGTCCAGATTCTCCTGTGGCTCGTCGTCACTGACGCTGTTCGGATCCACCGGAGCCTGGCCGCCTGCAGGACTTGCGACAGTTACGTCGAAGCCATGCTTCTGGAATTCATTATAAGCTTCCGCGAATTCCGAAAGCCAGATGCCTGTAGGAGCATCTTCGTTGATTTTATCGTGGTTGGTTACAATCATTAATACTTTCTTACTCATTTTGCGTTGCACTCCTTTGTTCGGATTTGTTGCGCACAATTCTTATATACCCACGCTGTGTCGTTTATTAAACTTCTCGGGTGTAAAGCTTTTGTTGCGAGGTTTTTGCGGTACGGAAAAGGGCCGCGTCCGATTTGCCTTTGACGGAGTTATGAGGTGATTCCTTCATGTGATCCGATTAGAATCGTCTCATTCTTCATGATATAAGACATTTTTGAAGAGGTGGTCTGGAAAATTGTCGGATAGCTGATTATATGCGATAATTTCCAGCATGTACCGAGAAGAAAGTGTCGCATTAACGTCCTGGAAAGCTGGATGGTTCCACCTTTTACTCCGCATTTCGCTTGTCCAGCTGCGACACCCAGAAGCCCATAATATAAGCAGCCACCCCTGTTTCAGAAAAAATCATCTGAAGCCACGGATGTCTGCTTATATTAGAGCTTCTAAACGGGCGTCTCCGCATTTCACTTGCATCAAAAAGCAAAGGCTGATTAAATGAATTTGTATGTATCATGACGAAAAGGGGACGGTTTTGATGGAAACGAAGGATTGGTCACAAGTTCAACAAACAGAGGAGCCGCTTACGCTCGTGATCGCTGATTTCGACGGGATGCATCTCGGTCATCATAACCTGTTGGCACAAGCTCAGCGCAGAGGAGACAGGATAGCAGTGCTTGATACGTCTCTCGAGGAGCAAAGGCTGCTGACTCCCCTTCATCATAAAAAAGAACTGCTGACCCACTACGGTGTGGCAGCGTATTATCATTGTGCCGATAAAGAAGCTATCAGAAGGGGAGTACAAACCCTTCAGCCTGCACATGTTATCATGGAAGACGAAAGCCTTGAGCTGACAGGAGCAGAAATTTTCCCTTCTTCCAGTGCTTCTTCGGAAGAAATAAGGAGTATGGTGGAAAACGGGAGAGTGGAAGCGGCTCTCGCTCACCTAGGCCGCCCTTATGCTATTAAAGCGGAGGTAACGAAAGGTCAGGCGCTCGGACGTGAATTGGGTTTTCCTACCATAAACCTCGGCGGGTCAGAGTCCTACGTTGATCCTGCGCCCGGCGTTTATATAGGATCGGTCGTCATTCATGAAGAGGTACCTCGTCAATATTATACGCTGATCAGTGCCGGATACCGCCCGACGGTCAATGGCACTTCTTATAAAGTGGAAGCCTACATTCTCGATTTCAACGAAGATATCTATGGAAAAGATGTCACGCTTACCTTTCTCAGACACATGAGAGGAGAAGTGAACTTTGACGGACTCGATGCTTTGGTGGATCAGATGAAACAGGATGAAGTCGACGCACGTGAGATTTTGGGATTACAACAAGGAAAAGGAGACTGACTCCCATGGGGTAGTACTGGTTGAAATTTGCGATAGTAACCTGCTTAGTACGATAGATGCGGAAGAGATTTTAGAAGAGGAATACCCGGAAGTGGATGTGTTGATCAGCGACTGCTTGTCTTATTGCGGTCTATGTGCCATCAAGCCTTATGCACTGGTGAACAATAAGAGGGTCTTCGGTCATTCGGCAGAAGAAGCGATGGATAAAATCCGCAAACAGATCGATGAAGAATTGGCAGCCTTCGCTGAATAAGAAATGGACGTGTTAGAGATGGAGTCATTGAAACTGAGCTTGCGTCTTCCGAGGAAGGATGCGCTGTTCCAATTGAATAGAAAAGGGATTACGAGCACCATCGGCTATCTCTTCGTTCTGTTGCTTGTGCTGTTTATTCCTAATATATATAACGCCATAACAACATTTGAGAGAGAGCTGACCGAAGTGTCCCGAGGGTTATATATGGCCCAGGCGCTCGTCTTCTACCCTTTGTTGATCATTTTTCTGATTATTGCAGGGGTCTCTATTCTTGCCGGAGGAGGGCTTTTCCTTTCTAAGCTGTTAAAAAGGAAGCTGCGTTATCAGCAATTGTGGAAAATGACCGCCTATGCGTTGACACTGCCCCTCACGTTTTCCACCGTTTCCACCTATATAGGGGTGAGTGAGTATGTGACAGTGTTACTGTTCTTCGTTCCCATCAGTTATTTGCTGTATAAAATGATTACGGTTTATCCGAAGCGTTCCTGACGCTTCTTTTTTATGCTTTGCGGAGGATGATGAGCTGTGAATGGTACGTTCTTCTCGTTTTTGTCTGGCGCGAGTGGTTCATCTTTCAACTATTGCACCGTTCGTAGAGTCTGGGCCCTGGTTGAGTGGGTCGCAAAGTAGATTTGCGGTACGTCCAGGACAGAAATACTCTTGTGAACGGTGCCTAAGAGCATTCAGAATCACTGTCCTTCCCCGCAGGCGGGGAAGGAGAATAAGAAGGTCCTGTCTTCCTTGCCAATGGGATGTGCTTCAGCTTTGTGCCCCGCTCGAGAAGTTAATTTTGACCTGAGTGTCCCGCGATTTTTGTACGGCGACGTTCAGATGGCTGGGTAGTAGGCGAGTGGGTGGCAAATAAGTTTGCGGGACACTCGCGAGGATTTATCCACTCTGAACGTTCCGCAAACAGCGGGGAGCTTCCGCTTTTCCTTTACTGTCTAGCTACGACATCCAGAAGTACATGTCATAAGCAATGATTTCTTTTTCAGGATAGGGCACCTGAAAAGAGAAACCCTTGCTTATGCCAGAACTTCTAAACGGGATGTCTCCGCTTTTTCTTTTCCACTTGGATTTCCCGATAGGATAAGGTAAGATAATGGAAAAACAATTTAGGGAGGGAAAGCGATGAAGAATGCATTAGTTTTTCAATCGGATTTCGGTATCAGTGACGGGGCCGTCAGTGCGATGCACGGGGTGGCTCATTCGGTGGACAAAGATTTGAAGCAGTTTACGCTTACGCACGAAATACCTGCGTTTCATATATGGGAAGCTTCTTATCGGTTGTGGCAGACGGCCAAGTACTGGAAAGAAGGTACAGTGTTCGTATCCGTGGTAGATCCCGGTGTCGGTTCCGAGCGGAAGAGTGTCGTCGCCAAAACATCAGGCGGTCATTACGTCGTTACACCGGACAACGGGACCCTGACGCATATCCATGAAGCGGAGAAGATTGTAGAACTGCGTGAGATTGATGAGCAGGTGAATCGCTTGCCGAACTCCGGAGAGAGTTATACGTTCCACGGACGGGATATTTATGCTTATACCGGGGCACGGCTTGCATCGGGAGTCATAACTTACGAAGAAGTGGGACCTTCGCTTTCTGTCGATTCGTTCGTTTCTCTTCCTCTCCAATACCCGGAAGTCGCTGGAGAAGAAGTCGGGGGAACGGTGGATATCCTCGATATTCAGTTCGGTAATTTGTGGACGAATGTGCACAGGGACACTTTTCACGAGCTGGATATCAATTACGGAGATTCCATCGAAGTTACGATTGAACACGGCCGGAGACGTCATTTTCATCAGCTGATGACATTCGGGCATTCGTTTGCAGATACACACAAAGGAGAACCTCTCGTATATGTGAATTCTCTTGATCACTTGGCGGTTGCCATCAATCAGGGGTCTTTCGCAAAGGCTTATGATGTAGGAACCGGACCGGATTGGCACATCACCTTCAAAAAGTTGTAGGTTCAAAGCTATGGTAAAATGGGTACATTAACAAGGAAAGGGGAGAATCATATGAATTATGTAGAGCTACATAATAACGTGAAAATGCCGCAGCTCGGCTTTGGCGTATGGCAGGTGGACACGGAAGATGCAGAACCTGCTGTAGCGAAAGCGTTGGAGACCGGCTATCGCTCGATTGACACGGCTGCCATTTACGGAAATGAACGTCAGGTCGGTCATGCAATCGCTAATAGCGAAATTCCGCGCGAAGACCTGTTCATTACGACGAAAGTGTGGAATGCGGATCAGGGATACGAGAACACGATGAAAGCTTTCGATGAAAGTCTAAGTAAGCTGGGACTTGATTACGTGGATCTATATCTTATTCATTGGCCGACACCTGAGTACGATGAGTACGTCGAGACATACAAAGCGATGGAACAGTTGCAGAAAGACGGGAAAGTGCGGGCCATCGGTGTCTGTAACTTCGATATCGAACATCTCGAGCGTCTCATAGAGGAATGTGACGTGAAGCCGGCTATCAACCAGGTGGAGTGTCATCCATATCTGGCACAGACGGACTTGAAAGAGTTCTGTGAGAAGAACGGCATCCTGATGGAAGCGTGGAGTCCTTTGATGCAGGGAGGAGAAGTGCTGAAAGACCCTGTCGTTCAGCAAATTGCTAAGCATCACGGCAAAACGGGTGCTCAGGTCATCATTCGCTGGCACCTGCAGAATGACCGAGTTGTTATTCCGAAGTCCATCACACCGACACGCATCGAAGAAAATTTCGATGTTTTCGATTTTGAACTGACAGCCGACGATATGGAGAAATTGAACGGGCTGGACAGTGGAACGAGAAAAGGTCCTCGTCCGAGTGAAATGAATATCAGGTAAATAAGGGAAGAACCGCTGGTGAGAGCCGGCGGTTTTTTTGATATAATAGAGTGACTGAACAATCATTCATAATAAAAGTGGAGGGATTCCATGAAAAAGAAAGTGGCAGTTGTAACGGGAGCAGGAAGTGGAATAGGGAAGGCGACGGCGGATAAGTTCACCGAGGAAGGGTTTCAGGTCGTTCTGGCCGATGTAAGTGAAACCCGGGGGAAGGAAGTGGAAGCACAGTTGAAAGAGAAAGGACGAGAGGTTCTTTTCGTGAAGACGGATGTGTCTTCGTATGATCAGGTGCAGCACCTCATAGAGAAAACGGTGGATACATATGGGACGATCGACGTCATGTTCAACAACGCCGGGATAGGAGATATGGGCTCGATTCTGGACCCGGACCTCGATATGTATCAAAAAACGATCGAGGTCAATCAGCACGGGGTGGCCTATGGAATTTTCGCTGCTGCGAGAAAGATGGTGGCATTGAATGTGCAAGGGGTGATCATCAACACAGCTTCTGTTTTCGGATATATGGCGAGCAGAGGCACGTTCGCTTATCAGGCCTCTAAAGGAGCGGTACGTATGATGACGCAGACGGCGGCTCTTGAACTCGGGGAACACGGAATACGGGTCGTCGGAATCGCTCCGGGTGGCGTCGATACACCGATCATCCAGGGGTATAAAGATATGGGTGCGTTGGAATCGTTGAAACGCAAGCACTTGCGGAACGAACTGATTCAACCGGAAGAAATCGCAGGAGTCGCTTATCTGCTCACATCACCGGATGCCCAAGCCGTAAACGGGAGCGTAGTCATGGCCGATGACGGGTATGCTTCTTTCCGGTGACGAGGGTTCCCGATAGAAGAAAATAAAAAAATCGTGTATGCTGAAGAGACAGAGGAAGGTGAGGAATCTTGCTTTTGCATAAAAGTGAATTCAAGAATCATGATATGGGGAAGTTGGTCAAAGGCGCAATTGTTCCAAGGCCTATAGCCTGGGTCTCGACGATGGACAGAGAGGGTAGAAAGAATCTGGCTCCTTTCAGCTTTTTTACGGTGGCATCTATGAATCCTTTGACTCTCGCGATCTCTGTCGGAGAACAGGAACGGCAGAAAGATACAGCTTTCAATATAAAGCAATCAGAAGAATTCGTGATCAATATCGTTTCGGAATCGCTGGCGAATGCCATGCACGAAACGAGTAGCTATTATGAACCGGGAGAAGATGAGTTTGCAGTTGCAGAGGTGACAGAAGCAGAAAGCGCCTATGTGAAACCTCCAAGGGTAATGGCTTCTCCGGTAAGCTTTGAATGCAAGCTCACTCAGGTGATAGAAATAGGGACGTCGAACCTGATCCTCGGGGAAGTGATCGCTTATCACTTGAGGGATGACGTTTATATGGAGTCAGATAAAGTGGATCCCCGGAAGCTTGAGGCTATCGGGCGTATGGCTGGCGATTACACGTTTGTGCGTGATTTCTTTTCATTGCCAACAGATACACTTCCGAAATAAAATGAAAGTATAGAAATACGGGAGAGGAGGAGAAAAGATGGAGTATCATTCACTGGATGAATTGGCAGTGCTGCAGCAGAATGACTTCATTCGTGCAGCAATCGACCGGGTCGGAGCCGGTGTTGTCATTGCTGACCCGGAACAGGAAGATATGCCGCTTATTTACGTGAACAAAGGTTTCGAAGAATTGACGGGATATGAAGCGCAGGAGGTCCTCGGGAAGAACTGTCGTTTTCTGCAGGGAGAACACACGGAACAAAAAGGTGTCGATCAGATACGGGAGGCCATACATACAAAGGAAACGGTCAAAGTAGAGCTGCTTAACTACCGTAAAGACGGATCCGAGTTCTGGAATGAGCTTCAGATCTATACCGTCTACATCGATAAACTGAACCAGGACTTTTTCGTCGGGGTGCAGCAGGATGTGACGAAGCGTAAAGAAGCAGAGAGACTTGTCGGTCATTATTCTTCCGAAGTGAAACGCCTGTCCACGCCGATTGTTCCGGTGAAGGATAATGTTTCCGTATTACCGCTGATCGGTAATGTGGACGAGGAACGTCTTCAGCAGATGCTGGATGCCGTGAGTTTTCACGTGCAGGAACAGAAAGAAGACTATCTGATTCTCGATTTGTCGGCAGTTCAAGTGTTCAACGAAGATATACACATAAGCATTTATCAACTGAATCAGTTACTGGATCTGATGGGAACGACGCTCATCTTAAGTGGAGTCACGCCGAAATTTGCAATGGGAAGCAGTCCATATGCGAATTTCAGTGAACTTTCGTTGAGAAGTTATGTTTCCGTCAAACAGGCGCTTCAGATGATCGGAGAAGACAGCCGGGCTTAAAGCCTGGCTGTTTTTTTATGGGCAGCTCCAGTATTCTTCCAAAAAGTTCTTGAAATAGGAATTCAACTGTATTACTATTAATAATACAGTTAATACAGTTGAGGAATGGTGGTGGGAGAAGCATGCTCGAATTGGATATGAGAAGCGGCAGGCCGATCTACGAACAGCTCGTGTACCAGTTCAAACGTCTGATTATCGAAGGAGTGATGGAAGTGGATGAAAAACTCCCATCGGTTCGTGACCTCGCCGGTGAGCTTACGGTGAACCCTAATACGATTCAGAAAGCGTATCGGGAACTCGAGGCACAGGGATATATTTATTCCGTAAAAGGGCGGGGAAGTTTCGTCCAGCAAAGAGCAGACGAAAGCAGCACAATGAAAGTGAAGGAACTCAAAGAAAAGACGATCCCTATGCTGAGAGAAGCTTTTTATTTGGGGATGACAGAAGCGGAACTCGAAGAAATCATCCGCGAGGCGCGGGGAGGGTCGAATGATGATTGAAGCAGCGAATATCAGGAAGAAATTCCAGGCGGAAACTGTGATCGAAGATGTCAGTCTATCCGTAAGAAAAGGGTCTGTGTATGGTTTGCTCGGATCAAACGGAGCCGGAAAGACGACATTGCTGCGGATGCTGGCGGGGATTCTGAAGGCGAATCGTGGATCTGTACATATCGACGGCCAGCCCGTGTTTGAAAACAATGCAGTGAAAGAAAGAGTGATTTTTCTTCAGGACGATCTCTATTTCTTCTCACAATACACACCGAAGCAGATGGCCGCTTTTTATAAAGAGACCTACGCTTCCTGGGATGAAGAGCGATATACCTCTTTGAAACAGATGCTTGGGCTTGATGAAAATAAAAAAATCAATAAATTATCCAAAGGGATGAAGCGGCAGGTGGCTTTCTGGCTTGCATTGTCCTCCAAACCGGACGTGATGATCCTTGACGAGCCGTTCGACGGACTGGATGCTGTCGTCAGGAAAACGATAAAATCGATGATGCTTCAGGATGTGGCGGAACGGGAGATGACAGTCATCATTTCTTCGCATAATTTGAAAGAAGTGGAGGACATCTGCGACTATATCGGTATTCTCCATAAAGGGACGATCCTGCTTGAAAGGGACATCGATGATCTGAAAGAAGAATTCCATAAAGTGCAGGTAGCTTTCCGGAAAGGAAAGGAACCGGTGACGGATTCCCTATCTCTTGTACATAAGGAGAAACGGGGGAGTGTATATATTTATATCCTGCGAGGAAACAAAGAAGAAATCGAAGACCATTTCCTTTCCCAGGAACCGGTCGTCTTCGATCAGCTCACGCTGACATTGGAGGAAATATTTATCTATGAGATGAGGAGGGTCGGATATGCGGAAGAAGACATTATTTAAAGCGGAACTTCTGAAACAGGTTCTGCGTCAGACGGGTTGGGTGAGCATCGCTTATTTCATCGCCCTGTTCTTCATCTTGCCTTTTCAGGTGCTTCGTCGTACAGGGGAGGATGGTATCGGGTATCCGGTCTATCCTGAAAGTTTGCCGGAAGGGATGAACCCGCTCTTCGATTATGGGTACGGGCTGCAATACCCGTTCGTGCTGCTCGCTCCTTTGCTGATGGGCATTTTCCTGTTCCGTTATCTGCAGAATAAAGGCTACAGTGATTTTCTTCACAGCCTTCCCATGAAGCGGGTCCAGCTGTTTCTTATACATATAGGCACAGGAGTCCTCCTTCTCGCCGTGCCCCTGCTGCTGAACGCTCTTCTTCTGGGACTGCTGCTTACGACCGGAGATGCGACTATTCTATATGAATGGAATGATATCGGAGAATGGACGGGTGTACTTCTCCTCTTCAGTCTCCTGATTTATTCCGTTTCCGTGTTCGTCGGGATGCTGACAGGGATGTCCCTCCTCCAGGGAATCGTAGCGTTCATTTTCCTGGTACTTCCGGAAGCACTGATGACGCTCGTGACCTCCAATCTCGTCTTTTACTTCGAAGGGTTCACTCCCTCGTATTACATGAGTGCATTCAGTCAGGAGTATTCGCCGGTGATCCAGATGTTCTCCGCAAATCTCGGCTCGGTGCCGGGGATGGTACTGATGTTTTACGGAATAGCGACTTTGCTGTTTTTGCTAGGTGCTTATTCCTTATACAGAATCCGGCCTCTCGAAATGGCGGGGCAGGCTGTTTCTTTTCCGAAAGCGGCACCGGTGTTTCAGTACCTTATCATTTTCTGCTTCATGCTGGTCGGAGGAATCTTCTTCGCAAGCGGTCCATGGGACACGTGGGAATGGCTGATTTTCGGTTATGTCGTCGGTTCCCTGTTCGGCTTCCTGGTTACAGAGATGCTGCTTGAGAAGACGTGGCGTATCTTTTCTCTCCGGACTATAAGGAATTACGTCGTGTTCGCCGGTATAAGTGCCATCGTCGTGTTCGTTGTGCAGCTCGATCTCTTCGGGTATGAAGAGCGTCTTCCTGAACTGGAGGACATAGAGAGCGTATATATCGGAGATCACAACTACCGGAGCACTTCCTCAGCGACGATGGGGGAAAACATGACCGAAACGGAAAATATTCTCCGAGTGATGAATGTGCATAAATATCTGGTCGAGCATACGTCCGGAAATAAGGAAGGACGGTCCCTGTTTCTCGAATATGAACTCGAAGACGGAGAGAGAGTGGCCAGATCTTATGTTCTTCCGCCTGGATTCAACAGGGAGGACTATCTGCAAGAAGTGTATGAGTCGAGGGAGTACAAGGAAATGAGTTCCCCGATATTCCGCACCGGCCCTGAAGACGTAAAGAGTGTCGAGTTCCATGGAGGAGAGGGAACTTCATACGAAATATCAGACGCTGCTGAAATAGAAGCGTTTTATGAACATATGAGAGAAGACATCTATAGCCGTTCCTATAGTCAGATGACGTCCCCGAGACTTCTCGGGAGTGATGTGATCCTTCACATGAAAGGGACGGGACTTTCCGCGCAAGCGGACACCGAACGATTCCAGGTCTCGTTGTATGATGAAAATACCGCGGCATGGATGAAGGAAGAAGGATTCTATGATCAGGTCTTCACCGATATAGAGGATGTGGAAGAGTTGAAGATTGTTACGTTCGATCAGGTTCCGGAGGGGGATTACTACGAAGAATTCAGAACCAGGGCAGACGACGGAGAAGGGGTGGAGACGATATCAGATCCGGATGAGATACGTGAAATCCTCAGCTCCTCCCTGTTTCCGGCTCCGGCGGAACGGATGGTAGGAATCTACTTCAAGCAGTCGCAGAGCTACCCGATGGATATATATGGATTGGAAGAATGAAAAGAGACCCGTACTCGTGCATCTACATGAGTACGGGTCTTCCTTATTCAGGCGAACAGAATCGATCCGGCTGCGACACCGATTAACACGACGGCCCAGGCTGATACTTTGAAAAAGTGCAGCAGGGCAAACAATACGGCGGCAAGACCGAAAGCGGCGTTCGATGTGATCGCGCTTGTAAGGACAGGGTCGTAAAAAGCGGCAAGTAAGATGCCGACGACACTGGCGTTTACACCCATAAGCACTCCCTGGAATCCCGGACGGCTTCTCAGTTCACTGAGGAACGGAAGCGCAGCGATCAGGAACAGGAACGACGGAAGGAAGATGGCGATTGTAGCCACCAGAGCTCCGCTCAATCCTTCGATCATCGTTCCGAGATAACTCGAGAACGTGAATAGCGGACCTGGAACAGCCTGAGCCATCCCGTACCCTGCGAGGAACTGATCAGCGTTCAGCCATCCGGAAGGTACGACCTCTCTCTCGAGCATCGGCAATACGACGTGTCCTCCACCGAATACTAAGGAACCGACGCGGAAGAACGTGTCGAAAATCTGCATGAGAATGTGGTCGGTCTGACGTGCCAGAATCGGCAACAGTACCAATAAGCTTCCAAGGATTGCGAGGGATACGGCACCCGCTTTTTTGGAAAAAGTGATCGGGAATGGTTCGGCATTCGTGTCGGCGATTTTTTCAAAAAGGAACTTTCCGGCGATCCCGGCAGCCCCGATTACAGCAAGCTGCATCCAGGCTGACGGAAAGAGCAGCATGATAAAGGCGGCAATCAGCGCTATCGTAATTCTGTTCTTATCAGGCGTCAGTTTTTTCCCTAGGCCGATCAACGCATGCAGAACGACCGCTGCCGCTACCACTTTCAGGCTGAAAATGAATGGAGCATCCGCCAGGTTAAAACTTTGATAGAGTAGAGCAAACAGAATCAACACGGCAACAGACGGCAACGTGAACCCGAGCCAGCTGATGATTCCACCCAGCAGTCCGCCTCTCAGCATCCCGATGGAAATCCCGACCTGACTGGAGGCAGGACCGGGAAGGAACTGGCACAAGGCTATGATATCTGCGTATGTCTTATCATCGAGCCATTTCCTCCGGTCGATGTATTCATCTTTGAAATAAGCAAGGTGAGCGACTGGTCCTCCGAATGAGGTGAGTCCGAGCTTCGTTGATGCTTTCAGGATTTCAAGCAGTGATCCTTTCCTTTCACTCATGTATCTTCCCCCTCTAATACTTCATTCGCCAGTTCTACAATCTGGCGTTTTCCTTCTTCTAATACTTCGATTCCTTTGTCTGTAATCGTGTAGTACTTCCTTACTTTGCCCCCTACGGTCTGTTCGTATTTCTCCAGGAGCCCTTCTTCATGCAAGGCGTTCAACGTCGGGTAAAGGGTGCCAGGGCTAACGGTATATCCATGCGACTCCAATTCTTCCATCATGAACGCTCCGTAAATGGGCTCTTCTTTGGCGTGATGGAGGATATGGATTTTAATCGTGCCGAGAAAGAAATCTCTGAGCAAGGGTAGCACTCCTTTCATTATCAATATCCGATATCAATATACGATATCAGGACAACCCCGTCAATATTGTAAAATCTTAAGATTTTGTTTAGAATTGAAAATAGTTATCAATTAGTATCGGAGGCGTTGACAGAATGAGAGATGTAATCGTGATTGGTGGAGGAACGAGCGGTCTCTATGCCGCTTATTATAGTCGCATGAGAGACCTGGATACGCTCGTACTCGAGTACCACGAGGAAACGGGGGGCAAGGCGAAAGTTTTCTACCCGGAAAAAGAACTGTATGATGTCCCGGGATTCAGTGGCATCACCGGGGAGGACTTTGTGTATGAAGCGCAGAAACAGACGGATCTGCTTTCGCCGGACATAGAAACGGGAGTGGTCGTCGAAGGAGTGGAAGAAACAGAAGATTTCGTAACGGTGAAGACCGACAAAGGGGATTACACGGTGGCTTCTGTCATTCTCGCTTCCGGTCTCGGAGCCTACGATATGGTCCCGCTTCCGCTTGAGAAGAGAGAAGCGTTCGAGCCATACTCCATCCACTACACGCTTGAAAATAGAGACCACTTCAAAAATAAACGCGTGGCCGTGTATTCGAACTTCCGTATCGGGATTGACTGGGCGCTTACGCTTGAGAAAGAAGGGGCGACTGAGGTGTATCTGATCAATCGGGATGAAACGTTCCGCGCTGTATATGAACACGACGAAGACCAACTCGCCGCTTCTTCTGTTCAGGTCTTCCGCAACTCGGACATCGAAGATTTGGATGGCGAAAACGGAGCCCTTTCTGAAATCCACCTTTCGAACGGGGAAACGATAGAGGTGGATCACTTGCTTGTCTACGAAGGTGTCAACATAGGGAAGAGTTTCTACAAAGACTGGGGCCTCGACGTAGAGAAGGGGCGTGTCGTTGTAGATACGGAAATGAAGACGAGCAAACCACGCGTCTTTGCCTGTGGGGACGCTGCTTATTACCCTGGGAAAACGATGCTGCTCGCCTCGGGGATGTCGGAAGCGATGACAGCTGTGAACAGTGTGAAACAGCTCCTGGTACCGAAGGCCCCGCCGCAAATTTACAGCACCGTCGTTTATAAGCACGACAAACCCGGAGAGGAGAAAGAGCAATGACTTCGATTTGCCTTGTACGACATGGAGAAACGGATTGGAACAAACAGGGGAAACTGCAGGGTGGGACAGACATCCCGCTGAATGATACAGGGATTAAGCAGGCAGAGTTGTGCCGTGACTACCTGGCGGAAGACAGTTGGGATGCTGTTGTGGCAAGTCCTCTCGAGCGGGCGAAGCATACGGCGGATATTATCCGCGAAAGGCACGGCCTGTCCGTTGCCCTGATGGATGAATTCAAAGAACGTCATTTCGGAAAAGGGGAAGGCATGACCGAGGAAGAAAGGAGAGCTTCGTATCCCGATAAACAATATCCCGGTCAGGAGCCGAAGGAAGCATTTATAGAAAGGGTGATGGCTGGCATCGACCGTATCATAGAAGAGTATACGGACGAGCATGTGCTGCTTGTTGCGCATGGAGCGGTCATCAATGCGATTCTGACGGAGATCTCCGGTGGTAAGGTAGGGGCGGACCGATTCAAACTTTTGAATGGATGTCTCAACAATATCGAATTCAGGAAAGACTCCTGGACCATCCACGACTACAATCAGGTCACCCACCTTTCTTGAAACAGAATTTTAAAAAATCAAAGAAAAACACTTCGCTTTCCGCGGGCACGGCCTCAGCTAACTTGATCAAGAACGCCTCTTGATCAAGTGGATTTTCACCTCGCGCTGTTCCCGCAGGAGTCTCAGTGTTTTTCTTTGATATGAATTCATAGATTTTCCTATATCATACGGCTATTCGATGTATCCGGGCTTCCTATGAATAGTGTTTACCCATAGTTCTGCTGGTGTTCTTTTTTCATTTGTAAGTATTCTTCATCTTCACGGACTTTTATCCACTTCTCTTCAAAAATACGAGCGGACTCCGCTTTTTCTTCATCGATGTCTCTGTCATTGACGTTGCCGTCTTCGTCGTATTTCTTCCCGCCTTTGTAATTGGCGTAGCGCCTTGAACGCGTATACCCCATCTGCAGGAACTTCCTCGCCATATCCATGCCTACGAAATCTTCTTTCTTTTTATAGTCGAGGTACATATCATAAATAGCTTCTGACGATTCTTCAGCGATCTCCGGCGTCTTGAATCGCCAGTGCGGCAATATTTCACTCTTATATGGTTCGACGAGAAGCACGCCTTGCTCACCTTTTCCGACCTGATACTTCTCCGGATGTTTCCGGAAGTCCGTGTTATCGTAATCCTGATCGTAGTCAAAGCTCACTGTCGGTCACTCCAAACATGTTCAGGTTAAGGGCCTGGGATAAAGATTTGACTAGCGCGCCCCCGGCTGTACTGTTTCCTTTGTTATCGATGGCCGGAGCGACGATGCCGATGCCCATGCGTCCCGGGACCGCTCCGATAATCGTTCCGGAGACCCCGCTCTTAAGAGGAAATCCTGCTTCTACAGCAAATTGCCCGGAGGAATTATACATTCCGGACGTCAGCATGATCGATTTCACGGTCCTTAAATGATCCGGGGGAATGAGGCGCTTGTTCGTTTCCGGTTCGCGGCCTCCATTCGCAAGAAAGTAACCGACTCTTGCGAAGTCATCGGTACACATCATGACCGCATTCGTGCGGAAGTAGAAATCGAGTGCTTCTTCCGGGTCCATGATCATGGCTCCGGTGCTCTGCATGAAATAGGCGAGAGAACGATTCCGTGCGCCGTTCGCCTGCTCTGCTTTGTAGACGTCTTCGCTCATTACCAGGTCAGGATTCCCGGTGATCTTTTTCATAAAGTCCATGTATCGCTCGAAACGTTCCTCCACGTTCCCGCCTTTGATGAGGGCGGAAGTGGCGATGGCTCCTGCGTTCACCATCGGGTTGAAAGGCTTGTCGATGTTGTGCTTCTCGAGTTGGCTGATGGAGTTGAAGAAATCTCCCATCGGTTCCATACCTACCATTTCGAACACCCGGTCTTTGCCGAAGTCATTGAGCGCAAGCATCAGTGTGACGATCTTGGCAGTGCTCTGCATCGGGACGTACATCCCTTGCTCACCGGCGTGGTAACAGTGGTCACCGGTCCAGATCGTGACTCCGAGGATATCTTTCTTCGTTTCATCATAATAAGGGATGACAGGTCTCACTTTCCCTTCTGAGGCATAGGGGAGACTGTCTTCCACAAGTTCTTCCAATAATTTTTCACTCAACTGTTTCACGGGCGACTCCTCCTTTTCCCTTAGTTGTACCCCAAACAATGGGTTGTCACGCTTTCTGTATGCATGGCTTTTTTACAGAATAGCGGATATTTTTTCGTGGAATAGAAATAATTGATGATAATACGAAAAAAATTGAAACAGACGGTTGACTTTCGTGTTACTATAAGAAAGTATAGAGTATACGTAAATTCTGAGACAGGAAGAGTACGCTCTTTGACCATCTTCAGAGAATCACCGGCAGCTGAAAGGTGACCGTTGGAGAAGAGGGGAAGATCATCCTGTAGAAGCGTCGTTGAAAACAGTAGACGACGACGGGTTCCGGCGTCCGTTATACGCGCTGATCAAAGTTGCCGCATCTATGCGGAATTTGGGTGGTACCGCGGAAATGACTCCGTCCCTTTTTTAAGGGGCGGTTTTTTTATATTCAAAAAGCGTTTCAAAATACATTACGTGAGGTGAAGAAGGAATGCGTAAAGTCAATACGAAAGAAGTGGCTGTTGAGCGTGAGAATCGCGTCAAAGGTTACTGGCAGGAACAAGACGTATTTAACCGTTCCATGGAAGAAAGGGAAGGGAACGAAACGTTCGTTTTCTATGAAGGACCTCCGACAGCGAATGGTCTTCCACACGCAGGCCATGTGCTTGGTCGTGTGATCAAGGATTTCGTCGGTCGTTACAAAACGATGAACGGGTACCAGGTACTCCGTAAAGGTGGCTGGGATACACATGGACTTCCGGTCGAGATCGAAGTGGAGAAACAGCTCGGAATTTCCGGTAAGCAGGAAATCGAAGAGTACGGCGTAGAGAAGTTCATCGAACAATGTAAGAAGAGTGTGTTCGAGTATGAGAAGCAGTGGCGTGAGTTCACTGAGTCCATCGGGTACTGGCTGGATATGGATAACCCGTATGTGACGCTTGAGGATAATTATATCGAAAGTGAATGGTATATCCTTTCCGATCTGCATAAGCGCGGTCTTCTCTCGAAAGGGCACCGGGTCACTCCTTACTGCCCGAGCTGTCAGACGACATTGAGCTCTCACGAAGTGGCTCAGGGCTATGAAGATGTGAAAGACTTGTCCGCTACAGCGAAGTTCAAAGTGAAAGGCGCAGAGAACGAATTTTTCCTCGGTTGGACGACGACTCCTTGGACACTCCCTGCGAACGTAGCGCTGGCTGTGCATCCGGAGCTCGACTATATCAAGGCGAAGCAGAACGGAGAAGTGTTCATCGTAGCGAAAGACCTTGCTGAAACGGTTATGGGAGAAGAGTACGAAACGGTTTCTGAGCACAAGGGAAGCGAGTTCGTCGGTGTCGATTACGATGCACCGTTCCCGTTCGTAAAGCCGGAACGTGGTCATACGGTCGTTTCCGCCGACTTCGTAAACGCAGACAGTGGTACAGGTGTCGTTCATATCGCACCTGCTTACGGGGAAGATGACTACAACCTTGTACAGGAAAATAATCTGACGTTCTTTAACGTTGTAGATGAAGCGGGCCGTTATACGTCTGACATTCCTCTATTCGAAGGGCGTTTCGTCAAAGATTGTGACGTAGATATCGTGAAATATCTTTCCGATGAAGGGCTTCTTTTCCATAAAGAGAAATATGAGCACAGCTATCCTCACTGCTGGCGTTGTGACACGCCACTTCTTTACTATGCAATCGAGAGCTGGTTCATCAAGACGACGGAAATGAAAGACAAATTCATCGAAAACAACCAAAAAGTCGAATGGCACCCGGACCATATCAAAGACGGACGTTTCGGTAACTTCCTCGATAATATGGTGGACTGGAACATCGGCCGTAACCGTTTCTGGGGAACGCCGCTGAACGTCTGGGTATGTAATGACTGTGGTCATCAGCATGCGCCCGAGAGCAAGTCGGATCTTCTTGCGAAAGCGAATGGAAACCATGACGATGTAGAACTTCATAAACCTTACGTCGATCGTATCCAGCTTTCCTGCGATGAGTGTGGAGGAACGATGGACCGTGTACCGGAAGTCATCGACGTATGGTTCGACAGTGGTTCGATGCCATTTTCCCAATACCACTATCCGTTCGAGAACAAAGAAATGTTCGATAAGCAGTTCCCTGCAGATGTCATCTGTGAAGGAATCGACCAGACACGTGGCTGGTTCTACAGTCTGATGGCAGTATCCACGATGTTCACAGGGAAAGCACCTTACAAGCGCGTCCTTTCTACAGGCCACATCCTGGATGAGCACGGCAGAAAGATGTCGAAGAGTAAAGGGAACGCGCTTCACCCGATGGATCTTGTGAACAAATTCGGAGCGGATGCGTTCCGTTGGGCGCTTCTTGCAGATAGTGCTCCTTGGAACAATAAGCGTTTCTCGGAACGTGTCGTTTCGGAAGCGAAGTCGAAAGTCATCGATACTCTTGTGAATACGCACGGGTTCTTCACGCTTTATGCGGATATCGACAACTACGAATACGACCCGAATGACACAGGGGAGAGAACGCTTCTCGACCGCTGGATTCTATCCCGCGTGAATACCGTTGCAGAAAAAGTAAGAGTTTCTCTTGATGATTATGATTTCACCAAAGCGGCGAAAGAAATCGAGAAATTGGTGGATGAAGTGAGTAACTGGTATATCCGTCGTTCCCGTAACCGCTTCTGGGAAAGCGGCATGAGCGAATCGAAGAAGGCTGCGTATTCGACATTGAGAGAAGTACTGGTGGATGTGAGTCGTCTGCTTGCTCCGTACACGCCTTTCGTTGCGGATGATATTCATCAGAACCTTACAGGGGAAAGCGTCCACCTCGTGGGATTCCCGGTACGTGACGAGAATCTTGTGGATGAACAGCTGGAGACGGATATGGATGCAGTGCTGCAGGTTGTGGAACTGGCGCGTGGCGTCCGTAACACCGAAGCGATCAAGACGAAGCAGCCGTTGTCTGAGCTGACGGTAATCCCGGTCAACCAGGATCGCGGAGCGGCACTGAAAGAATATCGCTCCATCATCGCAGAAGAGATCAACGTCAAAGAAGTCGTCGTGAAAGAATCTTCCGATGATCTCGTGCGTTACGAAGTGAAGCTGAACTTCCGTGCCGCCGGTCCGAAGCTCGGCAAAAACGTAAGCACGGTGAAGAAGTACCTTGATTCCATCTCGGATGAACAGGCGGCTGACATCGTTGCTCAGGAAAAAGCGGTCGTTCCAGCAGACGACGGAGATATCGAAGTGCCGATGGACCTTCTCGTAGTGGAGCGTGTAGCAGATAGTGGACTATCTATGGGATCCAACCAGGAATTCCACGTCGTACTGGATACGACCATGACAGAAGAACTTCGTCTTGAAGGTCTTGCCCGTGAAGTGATCCGTGTCATCCAGGACGTACGGAAACAGAAGGATCTACCTATCGACCTTCGTGTAGATATCACGCTATCCGGTGACGACGAAGTGACGAAAGCTGTAGAAGCCAACGAGAAAGTCATCCGTGACAACGTACTCGTGAATGAGTTGAAAGTGGAAGACGCGGGTGACATGGAATCCTTCGAAGTGAGTGACCATGAACTGAAACTGGTTATTCATGAGTAAGTAGAAAAGCGGAAGCACCCCGCTTAGAAACCTCAGTCATAAGAAGATCGGTCAGACGAAAGGTGTCCTTTCTCTGATCCGAGCTTCTTATGGCTCGGGTTTCTGGGTGCTGCAGCTAGACACGAAAAGCGGAGAAGGCCGTTTAGAAGTTCTAACATAAGTGGGCGGCTCTGGCTTCGGGCGTACTTTCCCGAAACAGAGGTGACCACTTATGTTATGGACTTCTGGTCTTCGTAGCTGGACACGAAAAGTGGAGAAGACCTCATTTGTGAGCTACGGACAGAAGGTTATAAGGCATGAAATAAATGGATTATCTGAAAACCACCTCATATCTTTAGCTATGAGATGGTTTCGTTCAAGACTTATCCTGAAACGGCCTTATACCGAAAAATATGAGGTAGTTTTTCAGGATTTCAGTTTAAAATCGTCGGATAACATGCTTGCTCTGCTCTTAGGAATGCTGATAACCTAATCATCTATTCAAAACAACAAAGCGCCTGCTCATGCAACTATTGCATGAGCAGGCGCTTTTTAGTGTAAACTCTGAATTGCAGGTATTCATTTTTTTGTACACCATTGTTATGATAAAGAAAGATTAGGAAGAGGGAAATGCGAACACTACTTCCTTTTCCTTCTCTGAACTTCCATGACGTAACGATCCAGGGTTTGGCTCGTATGAATGGTATCCTGATGATTGAGCCCGTAAGTGGTACCGAAGTCGACCATCCGGTTTTTGAGCTGCTGAATGGTTTTCTCTAGTTCTTCATTGGAAAGTTTGGATAGGTCTGCATGTTCATCAGTCAAAACGTAGCTCCTTTACAAATTGAAGTTAGAAAAACGATGGTAAGGGTACCTATTATTATAATTGCAGAATAATCAAAATGAATGTTCCTATATAGAAACATACGTCGAAGAAAGGGCGAGGACGGAATGAAAAAAAGAAAATGGTTGGCCACACTGAGAAAATTGAACGGTCTGACGCAACACCAGATAGCCAAAAAAGCGTACTTGGACCGATCGTATTATGCTCAAATTGAGAATGGCATCAAACACCCGAGTACAGAAATTGCAAAAAAACTTGCAGAAGTGCTGGGTTTTCACTATTCGATCTTTGAACTCGAGGCCAGCCCATTTTCTGTGGCTCTTGAGAATTCCCCGATGATTATTGCCCACTGTGATAAGGAAGTAAGATACACCTGGATTTTCAACCCTCATCAGGATTTCGATATGGCCGCAAGCATCGGAAAGACAGACACGGAAATACGAGATAACGAGGGGACGAGAGCTCTCGAGGAAATGAAAAGAGAAGTGATAGCCACGGAGCAAACGATGCGGAAAGAAATCGCGTTTCCCATGGCCGTCGGGAAAGTCAGCTACGATGTATTCTGTCATCCCCTTTATAATGAAAACAATGAACTGATCGGCGCCGCCAGTGCTTCTACAGCTATACACGTACCGACAGAAAATTGAACTACCCCCACCTACGCATTCGCTAAGAGGTAGGGGATTCTTAGAACCTCCGTTCTATCGAACAGATGCCGCCTAAGCGAACCCCGGCGTCCCACCGGTTAGAGTTTGAAGGCGGATCGCTTCCGCCTCGATGTTCCTGCTTGCGTTCAGGTCCCGATCATGATGTGTCGCACAGGAAGGACATGTCCATGTCCGGAGACCAAGATCTTTGACTGCTTTGTTCCGATAGCCGCAACAGGAACATAATTGACTGGAAGGAAACATTCTTCCCACGACGACGAGGTGTTTCCCGTACCACTTCGCTTTGTAGGCAAGCATGTCACGGAAGGTGGACCAGCTCACGTCGCTGATGGCTCTGGCCAGGTGCTTGTCTTTCACCATGCTGCTTACCTGCAGGTCTTCGATCCCGATCACGTCGTGGTTTTTGACGATGTCGGTACTGAACTTGTGCAGGACATCGGTGCGGATGTTTTTGATTTTTTCATGGATACGAGCGACCTTCCGTCGTTGTTTCTGGTAGTTCTTCGCTTCATGCAGGGGCTTTCCGTCTTTCTTTGCCCGTTCATAGCGTCTGGACAATTTCTTCTGCGCCTTTTCCAGTTTCATCTCCAACGATCTGAAGACATGGGGG
>NZ_FNEV01000009.1 GCF_900100295.1 Salimicrobium halophilum | reverse complement strand
TAGCTACGTGTGGACGGGATAAGTGCTGAAAGCATCTAAGCATGAAGCCCCCCTTGAGATGAGATTTCCCTTTGTAGAGATGCCTCTGAGACGAAGAGGTTGATAGGTCCGGTGTGGAAGCGTGGCGACACGTGCAGCAGACGGATACTAATCCATCGAGATCTTCTCTATAACGTTGGTCAACGTTTCTTATCCAGTTTTGAAGGTTCATCCTTCAAAGTGATGTGGTGGTAGTAGCGAAGAGGTCACACCTGTTCCCATGCCGAACACAGAAGTTAAGCTCTTCCGCGCCGATGGTAGTCGGGGTTACCCCCCGCGAGAGTAGGGCGCTGCCACATTATTACGGGCCTTGAACATTACGTTCAAGGCTTTTTCTATATGCTCCTATTGGTTACAGTTCGTTTATCCATTTGTAAAACTGGTAAGCTTCACAAAAGATTTGTCTTGTTAGTGATAGTTATATATAGTTAGAACTAATAGAAAGGTAATGCTTTCCTATTTAATGAATCATCAAAAAAGGAGATACCTTGTATGCCTGTATTAGAAAGAAAAAGAAATACATATTTGAATTGGAAATACGCATGGTGGATCCTCTTGATCCCTATCGGCTTTTATTTCGTCTCGCGTCAATCCTCCATTTTGCCGGTTCAACACGTTCTCTACATAGTGTTCACAGTGCTTTTAGGGATTGTCGGAGTTTTTGGACTTACCAGCAAGTACGGGGCAATGAAAGTTTATGGAGGTCTTTATATAACTGTGTCTTTGTTATTTGCTTATATGGGTCTTGTCTTTCTTTGGTAAGGAATAGCATGATAAAATAGGAATTGTTTTTAAAGTCTATCTCATAGACTATATACTAGATATGAATTGAAGTAATTGGTTTGCGAATGATGGTATGTCTTTTCGCAGGCTGATTGTAGAATACTTTGGAAGCAACGAGTCTGATGAAAAAGAGAGTGACCCTTATGGAAATGATCAGATGGAGTTTTGACAGGCGCAAAGTAGTACGTGCTTATTTTGATAAGTTTCCGGATAGTACTTTTTACTTCAGAAGAATACGCTCGTACTATTTTTTATACAGTTCTGACTGGAGCCATGGAGACCCTGTCCTCGATAAGGAAGATCAGGAGAAGATGCAGGTGCTTGTCAATGAAGCTCTTGGAAGAAAGAATGCGTATAAGAATAGAAAATCCAGATACACAGAAGAGTCCTACCACTAAGGACTCTTTTTTTGAAATGGTACCATAACGGGGTAGGAGGAGAGAGAATGGATCCTTTAGAAGTAATGGAGCATCTACATAAAGTGAAGCCGGTATATCATCCGATTGTGAGTGCGAGTAAGTACGAGGTTATTGGTCATGAGCTATACGGAATGTACGGAGATGATCACCGACTGGATCATTTTTTCAGAGACAGTGAAGTTCCGGATGAATTCAAGGTGGAAGTACAGAAACAGTTACTTGAAGATGCCCTGGATGCAGAAATTGAAAACGAGGATGGTACTTATCTGTTTATTCACCGTAGTGCCAGGCATCTGTTGGAGGATGACGAAGAAACTCTTTTAAGGACACTTTCAGATTATGAAGAAAAAGGATTTTCCATGGATCGTCTTGTTATTGAAGTGATGGAGCATGACTTTGAAGAGGATTTTGAAGCATTGCATCACTTGCTTCTTTACTATAAGACATTTGGAATCAAGATAGCAGTTCAGCACTCAGGAGCGAGCAGCTCTAACATTGATCTGATTCGTCAGCTGCAGCCTCACATTCTGAAAATCGATGCGAGGCTTATCAGAAATCATTATGCCGATGGTCTCCAGGACATCATGTATACTCTTCAGCTGTTGGCCAGAAGGATAGGTGCCGCTCTCTTGTTTGAGAATATCTCAGAAAGTTTCGAGCTGCAGATCGCTTGGAAGTATGGCGCCGATTATTACCAGGGAAATTATTTAGCCGAGCCCGAAGATCATTTGAAAAGTGCAACACTTAGAGCTTCCATTGAACCTTCGATTTCAGGCTTTATTAAAAGGGAGCAAAAATTGATTGAAAAGCGTCTGCAGTTTCTGAATGATTGGGAAAAAAGAATAAAAAATCTCCTTCCGAAATGGGAAGGAGAAGAGAAGCCGGAAAAGTTTTTATCCTTGGCAGGGCAATCATTCAATGAAGAAAGTTTTCGTATTTTCCTTTGTAATGAGAATGGTAAGCAAATCTCCTCGAACTTGCGTAAGAGAAAGAAAGAATGGAAACAGGAAGAGACAGCGAAAGATTCCAATTGGGCGTTCCGTCCTTATTTCCTGGAAAACGTCATGCTTATGAAAACCTGGGGTCGCGGATTATTATCAGATACTTACGCAGACATTGAAACGAAAGAATTGATCCGTACCTTCAGCTTTCCAGTGAGCAAGGATTGCTTTATTTTCATTGATATCAGCTACTCGTACATTTTTGATAATGAATGTCTGCTGACCTGATCAGCTCATTCCTTCCCAGGCGGCATTCATTCCGGCTACATGCCCTGTGACGAGTGCCGATGTGATATTATAACCTCCGGTGTAGCCGTGGATATCGAGAATTTCCCCGCAGAAATAAAGGTGATGCATTTGTTTCGATTGAAGCGTATTCGGTACGACTTCCTTGATAGAAACTCCGCCACCTGTTACAAAAGCCTTTTCCATAGGCTGGGAGTCATGGACAAGTACACGGAAGTGTTTCAGGTCATGCATGAAAGCATGGAACGCTTCTTTCGATAAGTGGGCATTCGTCTGATCTGCGGAGATTTCATTTTTCTCCAAAAGATAATCGATCATTCTTTCGGGGACGATGCCTTTTACGGTGTTCCTCCATGTTTTCTTCGGATTTTCCTGTTTTTTTACCTGATAGATGTCTGTCAGCTGCTGCATGCTGAGATCCGGACTTACATCAATCTCAATCGGGACAGGTTTATGTCCTTTCATGAATTCTTTGACGGCATACTGGGAACAACGAAGTACCGCAGGTCCGGAAATACCGAAATGGGTGAACAGCATATCCATTTGATGAGTGACGATTGTTTTCCCTTTTTTATTCAGTACACTGACGCCCACATCCCGCAGCGAGACGCCCTGTAGTTTCTTGTCTTTGATGAAAGAATCATTGGACAAAAGAGGTACTTCCGTCGGGAATAGTGTCGTGATCGAATGTCCGGCCGTTTTCGCCCATTTGTACCCGTCTCCTGTGGAACCGGTGTGGGGGACAGCTTTCCCGCCGGTTGCGATGATGATGGATTTGGTGTGAACGGAAGAACCATCAGTCAGGTGAATCGTATGGAAGTCGTCCCCGTATTGGATGGCTTCCACTTTTGTTTGTTTGCGGATTTCGACACTCAACTCGTCGAGATACCTGAGAAGAGACTGGACCACATCCTGCGCTTTGTTACTGACAGGGAACATTCTTCCATGGTCTTCTTCTTTCAGACCGACGCCTAGCCTTTCGAAAAATTCGATGATGTCATAATTATTGAAAACGGAAAAAGGGCTGTAGAGAAATTTCCCATTGCCCGGGATATGCTTGATGACTTCTTCTTCCGGCAGACGATTGGTTACGTTACAACGCCCACCACCTGAGATGGCGAGCTTGGTGCCGAGTTTCTTCCCTTTCTCGAGAAGAAGTACGGAGGCTCCCTGCTCGGCTGCAGCAATGGCTGCCATCAATCCGGAGGGGCCTCCTCCGATTACAGTTACGTGATAAGTCATGGTTTCGTCCTTTCTTGTGGTATATGTTGATAATTCAAGTGTGATAGAATGAATAGGGTTCATTCTACAATATTTGCAGAGGAAGATAAAGGTATGTCCAAAATTTTAAAAGGCACGATGATCCTTACCGGTGCCACCTTTTTATCGAAGTTTCTCGGAATGATTTATACTATTCCGTTTGAGCAGATGGTGGGGCCGGAAGGAATTGAACTGTATTTCTACGCCTATACTCCTTATAACATTCTTTTGAGTCTGTCTACGCTTGGAGTGCCTATGGCGGTTTCGAAATTTGTCTCCAAGTATAATTCGCTTGAAGATTATCAGACGAGCCGGGAGATGTTCCGTTCCGGCATGTATTTGATGGCCATCACAGGAGTCATCGCATTTTTGCTTTTGTTCTTCGGAGCGGAAAAAATCGCTTCCTTCAGCTTGTCTGACGAAGATTCTGCAGCGACGCTTCAAAATACGACTTACGTTATCCGTATGGTCAGCTTCGCTTTGTTGATCATCCCGTCTATGAGTATTATACGGGGATTCTTCCAGGGACACCAGTCGATGGCACCGACCGGCGTCTCGCAAGTGATGGAACAGATCATCAGAATCGCATTTCTACTTGCAGGGGTATATATAGTTTATTATGCGATGGATGGTTCCCTTGCAGAAGCGATCGGCATGAGTACGTTCGCAGCTTTTGTAGGGGGAGTAGCCTCTCTGATCGTTTTACTTATCTACTGGAAAAAGAGAAAGCCCCATCTCGACCGTCAGCTGGAAAAGCAGACGGAAACGTATAACATCTCGAAAAAGGATATGTTCAAAGAGTTGCTTGGTTATGCCGGCCCATTCATTCTGGTGGGTATTGCCAATCCGATTTACCAGCTGATTGATCAGTTCACGTTCAAACAGGCAATGGCAGATGCAGGACTTGCTGATGTAGCGGGAGAAGCATTGTCGGCGATACATGTGCTGAGCCATAAGCTGGTCATCATTCCGGTCACGCTGGGACTCGGTCTGGCTTTGGCGGTGCTGCCGGCGATCACGAGTTCTTATACAAAAAAAGAATTCGATAAGCTTGATGGACAAATCAACCAGGCTTTGCAGATCATCGCGTTGCTTATTATTCCTGCGGTTGTAGGTCTATCCTTATTATCAACGGAGGCGTACGGAACCTTTTACGGCCTGGATCAGCTTGATTACTTTGGGAATCTGTTGGGCTGGTATGCACCGGTAGGTCTGTTTTTCGCTTTATTCACTGTAACGTCATCTATTCTGCAAGGCGTTAATAAGCAGAATTTCGCCGTAGTGAGTCTTGGAGTGGGACTTCTGATAAAACTTTCCACCAACCACTTGCTTATCGGTTTGTTCGGAGCGAAAGGTTCCATTATTGCAACCGGTCTTGCTGTCCTGGCAGCTGTATCGTTGAACCTATGGAAGATCCAGAGAAGTACGGATTTCTCCTATTCGAAACTGTTCAAGCGCAGTTTGCTGATTTCTATTTTGACAGTGGTTATGGCAGTTGTTGTTTTGGCCGTGAAGTTTGTTGGCGGATTATGGTGGAATCCACTGGAAAATCGCAGTGGTGCGTTGGCCATTCTTATTCTTGGAATCGGAGCTGGTGGCCTGACTTACCTGTTGCTTGCATATAAAACGACGTTACTTGAACATGTGCTTGGAGAACGGGTGAAACGGATTGAACGGATATTTAAAAGAAGCTGAGGAGGTCGAAAGATGAGAATAGATAAGCTCTTAGCGAACATGGGGTTCGGTACGAGGAAAGAGGTGAAGACGCTTCTGAAAGGAGGAAGCGTCCGCGTTAATGAAACTCCAGTGAAGAATGGGAAGGCGCATGTGAATCCTGAAGAGGATCTGATCACCGTGGGTGGAGAAGAAGTGGAATACAGAGAGTTCATTTACTTGATGATGAACAAACCTGGAGATCTGATTTCTGCTACGGAAGACGCCAACGAATGGACGGTCATCGATATTCTGCAGCCGGGGGATCAGATTTTCGATCCGTTTCCGGTGGGCCGCCTTGATAAGGATACGGAAGGATTGCTGTTGTTGACGAACGATGGGCAATTGTCGCACCGTCTCACTTCCCCCAAGAAGGATGTAGGGAAAACGTATTTCGCAGAGATTTCAGGGGAGGTCTCAGAAGAGGATGTAGCAGCCTTCCAACAGGGCGTAACGCTTGATGACGGGTATGTCACCAAGCCTGCGAAGCTTCGTATCCTTGAAGCGGGGACTGTTTCCGAGATAGAAGTGACGATTACGGAAGGGAAATACCATCAAGTGAAGCGGATGTTTGAAGCAAGAGGGAAGAGAGTGGAGTACCTGAAGCGGATCAGCATGGGAGAGCTTCCCCTTGATGAAGAGTTAGAGCCCGGAGAATACCGGGAGCTTACAGAAGAAGAGCTTAGCTATCTGAAGTCTATAACGAATATGGAATGACCAAAGGGCATCCTGTCACAAAGGGTGCCTTCTTTATATCTTTTGAGAGTAAAGGATGGCCGGATCCTTGTGATTTGTGTGTTATGCGATGTTTTGCTCTTGAATAGCACAAGTAATGTCTCATTAATAACGGAATGGTACATTCAGTGACTACATAACATAGGGGAGTGGGGGTATAATGTTTTTGCGGTATACTCGTGATGGGCATCATTGTCTGAATGGGGCGAAAGCCTTTTACTTGTCTTTAAGAGTATGAAAAAGACCACTAGGAGATTTTCCGAGTGGTCTTTGTTTCTAAACGGGGTGGTTCCGCTTTTCCTTATGTCTAGCTACGAAGGCCAGAAACCCCGAGCCACAAGGAGAACAGATCAGAAAAAAGAAAGAGCACTTTTTATCTGACCGTTCTCCTTGTGACTGAGGTTTCTAAGCGGGCCTTCTCCGCTTTTCATGTCTAGCTGCACCACCCAGAAACTCGAGCCATAAGCAACTCGGATCAAAGAAAGGAAGAGCGCCTTTCGTTGACCGAGTTGCTTATGACTGAAGTTTCTAAACGGGGTGGTTCCGCTTTTCATTTTTTCCTTATGATATTTTAACTTTTTTTTCGGTTGTTTTCCATTTTCCTCTGCACGGACTGCTCACGAGACCGTTATATTCTAGTACACGCAAATCCCTTTGGACGGTTCGATCCGTAATCCCGAATTCTTCAGCTACCTGAGTCGTCGATACTGTACCCTCCGTGCGGATGAACAGGTACGTCGACTTAATGCGATCAAGCATACGTGATGATGGGCGATTCAAATAACCACTCCTTCAGTAATGGTATGAAACGGTTTCTCGTGTGCAATGTCTTAGAAGCTGATTTTATTGTACAATAGGAAATAGCAATCTTCTACCTTCTACTTTTAATTTTACAGAAGATTCATCAAATTAACAAATCATTTAAATTGGGGGCGAACGTTTCTTGCATTATTTCATCAGACGCTGGTTCTCGAAAATGGCCGAGGTGAATAACTCAACACTGTTTCTTTCGAGTGTCGCAGTTATTGTCATATTTTCCGGCCTTATTGTTCTTGTAGAACCACAGACGTTTCCGACATATTTCGAAGGCTTGTGGTGGGTTATGACCACTGTGACGACAGTCGGCTATGGAGATTATTCTCCGGTTACGATGGAAGGACAGATTGTAGCTATTTTCCTTTATCTGTTCGGGATTGGATTAATCGGGGTCGCTATCGGGAAAATCTTAGAGGTGTTCAGCTCTTATCGTAAAAAACGGATAGAAGGTGATATCGTGTTCAGTGGCAAAGATCATATTATTATTATCGGCTGGTCCAAAAAAGCGAAATTCGCAGTCGAAGAAATCATGGATACCGAGAAAGGTGTAGAAATCGTAATCATCGATGATTTGAAAGAAGCACCTCTATTGAAAGAGAACATCTATTACATAAGAGGCGATGCCTCCAAAGATGACGTCTTGATCAAAGCGAACGTGAAGAAGGCGAAATCCGTGATCGTTTTTGCAAGAGAGGGGGATTTCGGAAACTATATGGCAGATGGGGAAACACTGCTTACGGTCTCCACAATCGAATCGATCGCTCCGGATGTCCATACTATCGCAGAAATCATGGACGAGGCTCATATCAGGAATTTCAAGCATGCGAGTATCGACGAATTCATCATCTCTAACGAAACGATTTCCACACTTGCGGTACGTTCCGCTTTCCGTAAGGGAGTCTCTCATTTGTACAGTCAGTTACTCAGTCGCGGGACAGGGGATGACTTGTTCCACATTCCGCTCAAGAAGAGATGGAAAACGTATGAAGATGCCTTCAATGATCTGCTCGATCAGGGGGCTACTCTTATCGCAGACGGAAGTGATTTGACGATCAACCGTAAGTTGAAAGAACCACTGCCAGAGGACGCAGAACTATATGCGATATGTGATGAAGATACATTCAAGCGTATTGCAGGAAAAGGAGCGAGGGATCATGACAAAGATGACAACGGAACAAATGACTGAAGAATTCGAGCAACGTCTGGAGCGCCTCATCCGAATTCCGAGCGAATATTCGACAGACGAACCGCCTTTCGGAAAAAATATAAGAAAAGCGCTTCATGAACTTTTGTCTATCGCAGAAGAGGATGGATTCACAACAGAAAATGTGGATGATTTCGCTGGACATATCGAATTCGGAGAAGGGGAAGAGATTTTCGGCATCCTTGCCCACCTTGACGTCGTTCCTGCAGGAAACGGCTGGAAGCACTCTCCTTATGCCTTGACGAAAAAAGATGGAAAACTCTATGGACGAGGTACCCAGGACGATAAGGGTCCCCTTATAGCTGCCTATATGGCCATGAAAGCCTTGAAACAAGAAGGGTTTCTTCCGAAGAAAAGAGTGAGATTGATTGCTGGAACAGATGAAGAAAGAGAGTGGAAAGGAATCGATCATTACTTTTCGAAGAAAGAGATGCCTGATTTCGGGTTCACCCCTGATGCGGTCTTTCCGGTTATTCATGCGGAAAAAGGACTGATTGATGCTTCTTTGAATCTGAAAACGAATGTTTCTGAGGACGAGAGCACTTATATTGAAAGGATTGAGGCCGGGGATCGATTGAACATGGTTCCTGACGCTACAGAAGTAACCATCGTGCATAAAGGAGAACAAAAACTAACCTTTCCTTCGGCTGATAACGTAACCTGGAATGGAGATAGAGTAACTATTCATTTCAGTGGGAAAGCAGCCCATGGAAGCACTCCGGAACGAGGAGAGAACGCTGTACTGAAAACGATGAGTGCACTCGAAGGTATGGATTTCCCAGAATCTCAGCAAAGGGCTATCACCTGGATGGTAGAACATATGAAAGCGTCTGATGGTAAAGGAATGGGAATCCCTTTTGAAGATGAGATTTCCGGGGCATTGACGATGAATGTAGGGACGCTGCATGGCTCTATGGAGAACTGGAAAGTCGGCATCAATATCCGTTACCCGATCAGCTATTCTCACGACGATGTAGTTACAAATCTGAAAAACCTGCTCCCGGCCTCAGTCGAATACGAAGAAGTGGATCAAATGCAGTCTCTATATGTTCCGGAAGACCACCCAGGGGTTCAGACACTCCTTACATCTTATGAAAAAGTTACCGGTGAAACGAGTGAAGCGAAAGCGATCGGCGGGGCGACCTATGCCCGTGTGTTGGAGAACGGCGTTGCGTTCGGAGCGATTTTCCCGGAAAGTCCTGACTCAGCTCACCAGGCGGATGAATGCGTAAGAGTCGAAGACATGCAAAGAGCCATGGAAATATATAAGTCCGCGATTTATGAATGGACAAGAAAATGAGTACCTGTCATTCCGTATAGGAGGGTGGTATAATTGGGGATACCTCATTATTTCATAGGGATACCTGTGGAAGATGAACAGTTGATTGATTTGTTAGTGGATAGACAAAAGTGGCTTAGAGAGCACATGGACTACAAAGTATGGACAGAACCGGAAGATTTTCATATGACCCTCCGCTTTCTCGGGGAAGTGAAAGATCTTTCTGACTGGAAGTATAGAGTGGAGGAGGCCTCACGTTATTCTTCATTCTCTGTGAAAGTTTCAGGTACTGATTTTTTCGGGAGTAAGAAAACGCCGAGAGTGGTTTATCAGGCAAGTTCACTCCCTCCGGAACTTCACCACCTATATAGCCATTTTCAGGAATCAGATGATGGTCGTTTCTCTCCTCACATCACTCTCGCTAAAAAATGGAGAGAAGGAGTGCTGCCTCCCGATTTACCGAAGGATGATTTCACGTGGGAAATCGATACTTGTGCTCTCTTCAGGATTCACCCCGGAACCACGCCTAAGTATGAGAAGGTGACTTCCGGATTTCTGAAAAAGTGAGAAGGAGGAGCGGAAGTCCGGGTGTTTCGACACTTTCTAAAAGACAGGTGAAAATATGGCACAACTCATAAAACTTCAGGATTATATTTCAAGATATGAAACGAATGTCTATCAATATTCCAGTCAATTCATTCAAATGAAGACAGCGAATTGGAAGGGACTCCAGGATGCCTGGAAGCGCGGACAATTGCCTGAACCGGAAAATGACGAAGAGCCTTCCGAGCAGGAAGAAGAAGGCGTCATGAAACGAATGTGGAAGAAGATGAGGAAAAAAGATGACGTGGATATTTGGCAGGAAGAAGAAACCGTCTCCAAGGTCCCCGCTACGGAAGATGAATTGAAAATCGATTTTTTGGACCGTCTCCTATCGTTTCAATTGAAGTGGGCATCGACGACGATTCAAGAGAAATCTTTTTTGGATCGTTCGTATGAACAGGATCCCCTGCTGAAATTTTATTTGCAGCGATTCCCTGATACATATCTGTTGATGTTCAATCCGCACGTAGAGATGAAACGGGCCATTCTTGATTTGGAGCAACTGCTGATCGGTCCACATGAGCTTGATATTATCGTACATCTGGATGTGGAAGAGGATTCGGCTATTTACCCTGAAGAAGGAAAATCATGGTATATAGAAGATAGAGGGATCAGGAAGAAGATACCTAACCCTCTCCTCTCATTGCAGAGGGCTGAGACCTATGTTCGTAGTGTGTTCCATACGTACGGGCATTCCTTCCCTTATCGCAAGATTGTTCTTGCCCCGAAAGGACACTTCGCTAAAACGACCCGCCCTTATCAGACCGACTATATCGGGAAAGAAGAATATGAGGGATGGATGAACGAGAAGCGGATGTTGAAAATGCCCCTGAAACATGCCCAGTTGAAGACAGCACAGCTACTGTTGAAACACACGAGGACTACTTCTGTGCGGAGGCCTGAATGGGAAGAGACTGAATAACTTGAAAGAACAGAGGGTTTTGCGTTACCCTAAGTAAGTCTTTTAAAGAATGAGTGACCGAAGAAAACTCAACAAGAATTGAGGAATTGAAGGTGAATTGGTTGGAACAATTATTAGGGGACGGGTGGTCGATCACTCCAGCAGGAGGTTCGACCGGAGAAGCCTACTATGCGAAAAAACAGGAAGGAAAACGTTTGTTTTTGAAACGCAATTCTTCCCCCTTCCTTGCTGTTCTTTCAGCGGAGGGTATCGTGCCGAAGCTGGTATGGACGAAACGGTTGGAGAGCGGAGACGTAATAACTGCTCAGGATTGGATGGATGGACGCGAATTGGAGCCGGAAGAGATGGCTCATCCGAGGGTCGCGAAACTCCTCAGCAAAATCCATCACTCCAAAGAACTGCTCGACATGCTTATGCGTCTCGGGAAATCACCACTCTCCCCGACAGATATATTAACAGATATAGTAAATGATCTTTCGCTGACGACGAGCCTCAAGCAATATCCGGAAGTGAACCAGGCTCTTTCTTATCTAGAAACGCACTGTTTCAACCTCGATGACTCGGAATACGTCGTATGTCACTGCGATACCAATCACAACAACTGGCTGCTATCGAGCGATGAGTATTTATATCTTATTGATTGGGATAATGCGATGGTAGCTGATCCGGCTCTTGATTTGGGAATGCTTCTCTATTTCTATGTTCCGGAAACGCACTGGAAAGAATGGCTTACTCACTACGGTATAGAGCCCACGGAGGAGTTGTTCGGGAGAATGAAATGGTATGCGATATCGCAGTTGCTTTCCTTCATCCAGTGGCACGAGATGCGAGGGGAATCTGGAGAAGTGCGGGAACGTGTTCATTTACTGAAGAATATACTATAGAGCAGACTGTCGGTTTAAGGCAGTCTGCTTTATTTTTTGCAATAAAAAAGATAAGCGATTCAGCCATCGGAAAGAGATCCTTTGGCTGTTTCGCTTATCTTTTTTATTCAAGTTATAGAAATCCTGGTTTATTTAAGAGCAGGTTTGATTGGCAATTATACTTCTGGTGCATATTTAAGTTTATTTTCACGAGCTTCCGAGCTTGTTTTCTCAGCCAAGAGTTCAACCGGATAGACGAATAGGCTGTAACCTACGAAAAACACACCGAAAACTGCAAGGATTGTAAGATCAACGATACCACGTAGTAGTTTCATCATTTCATCTCCATTTTATTTAATAGTTTTGTTTCGCACAAATACAATCATAGGTCAGGAAGCGCTTTCAACCCAAATGGGTATATGTATCGTTTGTCGCTGTACATTCGCCCAAGTCGAGAGATGTCTCGTATAACTCCTTTATACCATTACATTGGAAGGTATACTCCTTGATGCTCTATCATAGGAGAATTTTGATAATAAATTTTATTTTTCCATGAAAACCGTGGTACGATAGCAAAGAAAAGGAGGAGTTTTACGTGAGAATAAGAAATAAACCGTGGGCCGACGACTTTTTTGAAGAGAACGACGATGTAGTCGTCAGTGAGCCCTTTTCATATAAAGGAAAATGGCAGGAGATTTTTGAGGAGGAACAGCCCCTTCATCTTGAAATAGGTTCCGGAAAGGGACAATTCATTGCAGGAATGGCCGGTACGTTCCCTGATGTTAATTTTATAGGGATAGAACGTGTGAAAAGTGTCATGGTAGGAGCGCTGAAGAAGGTGAAAGAAGCGGAAGTCTCCAACGCCAGGCTGGTGAACGAAGATGCGAAAGATTTACGTGATATGTTCGCCGAAAACGAGATTGACCACCTTTATCTGAACTTCTCGGATCCCTGGCCGAAAACGAAACATGAAAAGCGCCGCCTTACGTATCGAACATTTCTGGAACAGTATGAGTCGATCTTGAAACCCGGAGGGAAGCTCACCCTCAAGACGGACAACCGTGGACTTTTCGAATACTCGTTGAGCAGTTTCTCTAAATTCGGAATGGTGATTGAGGATGTGACGCTTGATTTGCATGAACTCGAAGATGAGAACAATGTAATGACAGAATACGAGCAGAAGTTTTCAGAGAAAGGACAGCCTATTTACCGCTGCACTGTCTCTGTAAGCGTATGATATCGCTTACAATTAATCCCCCTCCTATGCTACTATAAAAAAAGAGGAGGGGTGGAAAATGGAAAAACTGAATGTAGGCGAGGCTAGACTGACGTGGTTGCAAGGTGGGAACAATCACCTGGATGGCGGTGCAATGTTCGGGGTGGTGCCGAAACCGTTATGGAGCAAAAAGTATCCGGTTAATGAAAAGAACCAGATTGAATTACGCACAGATCCGATTTTGCTTCAGATAGACGGCAAGCACCTTCTTATCGACTCCGGTATGGGAAGGGGCAAACTTTCAGAGAAACAGAAAAGGAACTTCGGTGTAACAGAAGAGAGTCAGGTGGATGAATCCCTATCTGAGCTGGGGTTGTCCCGTGAAGATATCGATTTCGTATTGATGACTCATCTTCATTTCGATCATGCCTGTGGTCTTACGGAAAAGAAAGAGGAAGGGTATCACTCCGTATTCACAAATGCAACTATCATTACAAGTGAGACAGAATGGCAGGAAATGAAGAATCCGAATATGCGTTCTAAGAATACATATTGGAAAGAGAATTGGGAACCGATTCAACATCAGGTTGAAACTTTCAGTGATTCCTATGAGGTTTTGGCTGGATTGCGAATGTTCCATACGAGTGGACATAGCGACGGTCACTGTGTACTTTCCTTCGAAAGGGATGGCGAGTCTTTTATCCACATGGCAGACCTTATGCCGACGAATGCTCATCAGAACAAACTATGGGCGCTTGCTTTTGATGATTATCCGGTTACCAGTGTGCATCAGAAGGATAAGTGGATGGATGAAGGGTACCGGAAAGAGGCCTGGTATACGTTTTATCATGATGCGTACTATAGAGCGCTGAAGTTCGACGAAGAAGGAAATGTAATCGATGAGGTTTCGAGAAAGCGGATCTGATTATATGCTGCAGTCCCGACCGTTTCACGGTCGGGACTTTCGTTTGTGGTTGGACTGTCAGATGTTGATTTATCAGGCGTTTTCGTGAAGTACTGGAACAAAAAATGTCTTATATTTTTCATAAGCGATGGTTTCTTAATGGATTCTTGAGAAGAATGTCCCATACCTTGAGTTATAAGACAATTCTCTTCTTTATTAGAAAGATTATTGAAGGATAACTTGTCGATCATTGGTCTCGAGCATTTTCCAAAGTGTGGATAGCGAACTATTTTCGTGATATATGAAAAAACCCGGGCAAGAGAGGGGATATGCTTCCTCTTTTGTCCGGGTTCTGAAGTTTTTAAGCGGGATGACTCTACTTTTCATGTCTAGCTGCGAAGAACAGAAGCCCGAAATATAAGCAGCCAATCCTGTTTCAGGAAAGATCACCCGAAACGAGGCTCGTCTGCTTATATTTGAGCTTCTAAACGTTCTTCTCCGCTTTTCTTTTTGTCTAGCTACGAAGCCCAGAAACCCCGAGCCACAAGGAGAACAGATCAGAAAAAAGAAAGAACGTTTTTCATCTGACCAGGCTATTTATGACTGAAGTTTCTAAACGGGATGACTCCGCTTTTCTTTTTAAGAAGCTTCTTCGGAGACGTCTACGATGGTGCCTGTTGCACTGTCGATGAAGAATTCATATTGGGACGTTTCTCCGTCCTGGTTGCGGGAAATTCCGCCACGATATACATCATAATTGATTCCGTTTTTGTTCAGTTGTTCCGGCTTCATGTAGATCCAGGAGCCGCTGATTGGTCCCTGTTTTTTGAAAGCTTCTTTAGCGATTTTCAGAGCTTTCTCAGGGTTGACGCCTTTTTTACTTGAAACCTGTTCTTTTACTACATAGCCGGCAAGAATACCAGCTCCTGTAGCTAGAGCTACCTTTTTCCAATCCATATTATTCACCTCTACTATTTTATGATAATACTCATTATACTAAAGTATCCGCTGAAAAGAAAATCTAAACTTTCAGATACGAATTGTAGCAAGCCTCGCCATCTTCCGTTAAAATGGAAGAGAGATCAAGAAAAGGGGTTGTACATATATGGATCAGGAAACAAAGCAGTTGTTTCAGACATTGACGGAACTTCCTGGTGCTCCGGGAAACGAACGAGATGTACGCACGTTCATGAAAGAACAGTTGGAAACATATGCAGATGAAGTGGTCCAGGACAAGCTGGGCGGTGTGTTTGGCAAGAAGCATGGAGAGGGTCCACGTGTCATGGTTGCCGGGCATATGGATGAAGTCGGATTCATGGTTACACAGATTACGGAAAACGGGATGCTTCGATTCCAACCGCTCGGTGGCTGGTGGAGTCAGGTACTTTTGGCTCAGCGCGTCCAGATCATGACCAGAAGCGGAGCTGTCACCGGTGTAATCGGCTCTATCCCTCCACATAACCTTACGGAAGAACAGCGCAAGAAACCGATGGAAATGAAGAACATGCTGATTGATATCGGAGCGGATGATCGTGCTGATGCTGAAAGGATAGGAATCAAGCCTGGTCAACCAATCGTTCCTGTATGCCCGTTCACTCCGATGGCCAATGAGAAAAAAATCATGGCCAAAGCGTGGGACAATCGGTACGGGTGCGGTCTTTCTGTAGAATTGTTGAAAGAGCTTCAGGGCGAAACGCTTCCGAATGAACTGTATTCCGGCGCTACCGTGCAGGAAGAAGTCGGTCTGCGAGGTGCACAGGTAGCTGCTAATATGATCAAGCCGGATATCTTTTATGCTTTGGATGCTTCTCCTGCCAATGATATGTCCGGAGACAGCAAGGAATTCGGTCAGTTAGGAAAAGGGGCTCTCCTACGTATTTTTGACCGTACGATGGTGACGCACCGGGGAATCAGAGAATTCATTCTGGATACGGCGGAGACGAACAATATCCCTTATCAATACTTCATTTCTCAGGGAGGCACAGATGCCGGTCGCGTCCATATTGCTAATGACGGCATACCTTCTGCTGTAGTCGGCATTTGTTCCCGCTACATTCATACGTCGTCTTCGATTATACATGTGGATGACTACGCAGCCGCTAAAGAATTATTGGTGAAACTCGTTAAAGAAACGGATGCCAATACACTCGAACAAATAAAAGGAAATGTATAACATAAATCCGCTCAGCTTTTCATGTTTAGGCTGAGCGATTTTTTTGCTATAATGAGTGAATCATACTTTAAGAATAGTGCAGGTGGATGACATGAAAATTTATGTAGGTTCTTTGAATCCTTCTAAGCTGACTGCTGTGTCAGAAGCTTTCCCGGAAGAAACCGTCGTGGAGATGGATGTGGATTCGAAAGTTTCTTCCCAGCCATTTTCAGATGAAGAAACGCTCGAAGGTGCGATCCACCGTGCTCGGGAGTGTGCGATGGCCTCTAAAGCAGACCTCGGAATAGGCCTTGAGGGCGGAGTGATGGAAATCGATGATGACTTGTATCTCTGTAACTGGGGAGCGCTTGTCGATCAGTACGAAAACATCTATACGGCTGCAGGAGCAAGAATCAAACTGCCGGAAGAAGTTCACGAACAGATGAACAAAGGCCTCGAACTTGGAGAGGTCATGGAAAAATATACGCAGAAAAACAATGTACGTAAGAAAGAAGGCGCCATCGGAATCTTTACGAATGGACAGATGAATCGGGATAAAATGTTTCAGCATATCGTTACCCTTTTGAAGGGACAATGGGAATATGATCAATTGTAAAGCGATCACGTCCTGAGGCGTGATCGCTTCTTTTGGCTATTTTGATTTCTTGAATATGGACAACTCAGATGAGTTTGCGGACCTGAAGGTGATTTTTGCGGACATAAAACAATAATATCCGCTTGTTTGCGGACCTTATCAGAGTTTATGCGGAGTTGGACAAGGTTTCTAAGCGGGGTGCTTCCGCTTTTCTTTTCAGATCCAGCTGCGAAGAACAGAAGCCCGAAACATAAGCAGCCAACCCTGTTTCGGGAAAGGTCGCCCGAATACAGGCTCGTCTGCTTATATTTAAGCTTCTAAACGTTCTTCTCCACATTTCCTTTTCAGATCCAGCTAGATCACCCAGAAACCCGAGCCATAAGTAGCCAGGATCAGAAAAAGAAAGAGCACATTTGTCTGACCTGTCTACTTATGACTTAGGTTTCTAAGCGGGGTGCTTCCGCTTTTCTTACCTTACTCATAAACATACCCAAGTACATCAATAGCCTGATCGATGGTTTCTACAGTGACAGTCGCCTGGTTCGATAGTTCTTTCAGTGGGTGAATCAGGTTTTCGTCTCTTATCAGAATCGTCGGTTTTCCTGCCTGGATAGCGATTCCCGCGTCCATGGCTGTGTTCCATTGTTTGTAATTTTCACCGAAGTATATGATGACGGCATCCGATCTTTCCATGAGGAGCTTCGTGCGGAAATTGTTGATCGAAGAAGCTTTGTCGTCTTTTATTTCTTTGTTCGGTTGTGGACCAAGTATATCTTCTCCGACATCATCAGAACGACTATGGTTTTCCTGGGGATGGACAAACTTCGCCTGAACCCCTTTTTCATCGGCTTTTTGTTTAACCGTATCTCTCCAGTCATCATGAATTTGACCCGCTAAGTATACGCGCAGTTCCATGAAATCCCTCCTTAATGTTTTATCTCCGTGCAATATACCCTAAAAGTAAAACAGTTAATCCACAAGCGAATTTTCCCGGTATCACTTTACAAGTGTATATACACTGGAATATGCTTAGAAGAAATGGAAAGGGGGTCTGGACATGAGAGCATTTTTGGAGAAGAAAGGTGTATCTTTGTCACCTAAAGTATATTTTATCGATGCGCTTAGTTATATGGCACTTGGACTTTTCTCTTCTTTGATCATCGGGTTAATTATTAAAACGCTCGGTGAACAGTTGCCTCTTCCCTTCGTTTCCTCTCACATGATGGAAATAGGAGAACTGGCAATGAATGTTATTGTGTGGGGCGGGGCGATTGGAGTAGCTGTCGCCTATGGTCTTCAGGCGCCGCCGCTGGTACTTTTCGCCGCTTTATTCAGCGGAGCGCTCGGTGCAGAAGCAGGAGGACCTGCCGGTGCTTTCATCGCTGCTCTCGTCAGTACAGAAACAGGAAAACTGATCAGTAAGGAAACGGGTCTCGATATTATTCTTACGCCATTCGTAACCATTGTCACTGGATACATAGCCGGTTCTTTCATTGGAATCCCGATAGGAACGTTCCTCCAATGGTTCGGGGGAATGATCAACTGGGCAACCGTTCAGGAACCGTTTTTGATGGGCATCGTCGTCAGTGTATTGATGGGGCTTGCTTTAACGGCACCGATATCAAGTCTGGCGATATCTTTGATGCTGTCGCTTGAAGGCATCGCAGCCGGAGCCGCAGCTGCCGGGTGTGCTGCTCAGATGATCGGTTTCGCTACGATAAGTTACAAGGACAATAGTTTCGGAGGTGTGATAGCACAGGCGATAGGAACTTCCATGTTGCAGATCGGAAATGTCATCAGAAAACCGTTAGTGATGATTCCGCCTGTCGTAGCCGGTGCGATCGTCGGTCCTATGGCCACCACCGTGTTCTATCTGGAGAATAATGCAGCTGGTGCCGGAATGGGAACCAGTGGTTTCGTAGGACAGATCATGACTATCGAAACGATGGGATGGAGTGGTGGCGTCGTGACCGCTCTTCTTTTGACGCACTTTCTCATTCCTTTTATCGTGTGCTTAATGATGGCGTTTTGGTTCAGAAATAGAAAATGGATCAAGCCTGGAGACTTAGCGATTGAATCCAAGTAATGGTATGCTACAATAGCTTTTGGAGGGATTTCAGATGAAGCAATTAGAATCAAAAGAACAATTCCAGCAATTGATAGATAACGAAAAAGTGATATTCATGTTCTCGGCAGACTGGTGTCCGGATTGCCGTGTAATCGAGCCCGTATTACCTGAATTGGAAGAAGAGAATCCGGAGTGGACTTTCTACTATGTCGATCGTGATCAGTTCATTGATGTCTGTGCGGATTATTCCATTTTTGGTATACCTAGTTTTCTTGCCTTTGAAAACGCGGATGAAAAAGCGAGATTCGTAAGCAAAGACCGCAAATCAAAGGAAGAGATACAGGCTTTCATCGATGAGGCGAAATAAGGAATAAGGAGTTTTAGCGATGAAAATGACGAGTATTCAAATGAAAAGGAAACTGGAGGAACGCCTTGATCATCCTGAATGGCACACGTCTTTCAACAGGGACAAAGACACGTTCCGCGTGGAGTGGAAGGAATCCGGAGAGGGGATTACCATCACTGTTCCGAATGTCGTTTCCAAATGGGAACAAAAAGGGGAGAAGGCTCTCGATGAACTTGAAGAGCATATCAAAGAAGCTCTTAGAGTGATGAATGAGAAGACAGAGCTCTCTGGGAAAGAAAAGCAGATTTTTCCGGTTATTCGTGCCGCTTCTTTTCCTGTGGAAACGGAGAACGGAAAGAAACTGATCTATACAGATCATACGGCTGAAACAAGGATCTATTACGCCCTTGATCTCGGAAAGTCCTATCAGTTGATTGATGAGGATAAACTCAAGGAAGAAGGTTGGACCGCCGAACGAATGAAGGAAGTCGCTTCGTTCAACGTACGGTCCCTCGAGGTGAATTTGCGAAAAGATACGGTATACGGCAACGACTTCTACTTCCAGTCCTTGAATGACGGTTACGATGCAAGTCGTATTCTGAATGAATCCCTGCTCGAAGAAATGAAAGCAGAGTGCAAAGGGGAACTGGCAATCAGCATCCCTCATCAGGATGTCATCATTTTCGCAGATATCCAGAACGAAGGTGGATATGACATCCTGGCTCAGATGGCTATGAAGTTTTTTGCGGAGGGGCTCGTTCCCGTCACTTCTCTGTCCTTCTTTTATGAAGATGGAGAACTCGAACCAATATTCATTCTGGCTCAAAAGAAACCGAAGGAAAAAAGAGGGGAAGATAACTGATGAACGTGTATTATAATTCCATAGGGGTCGGAGATGTGCTCCTGATCCCTTTGAAAGAAGCGGAAAAAAAGAACAGAACCCACGCAGTCTACGGAGATGTCGTGAAAATCACGGATGAGAAAGATGGCTCTGTTCTCGGCTATAATATCTTCCGTGCTTCCGAACACTTCGATGCGCTTGAAAATGGTCGCGCAAGAATGACAGAGGGAATGCTCGGATCTATGAGAACTCTTTTCTCTGAAGAAGGACTCAAGGATAATCTTGATTTCGATCTCGAGCACAAGTTTGTCGTAGGGTACGTAGAAGAAAAAGATCCACATGAGAATGCGGATAAACTGAATGTGTGCCAAGTGAACCTCGGAGACAGTAAAGCACAAATCGTCTGTGGAGCGCCGAACGTCGATGCCGGGCAGAAAGTCGTCGTCGCTAAAGTCGGTGCGGTTATGCCAAGCGGTATGAAAATCAAAGATGCTGAATTGAGGGGCGTCCCTTCCAGCGGAATGATCTGTTCTGCAAAAGAATTGCAGCTTCCGGATGCACCCGAAGAAAAAGGGATTCTGGTGTTGGACGACTCCTATGAAGTGGGAGAACCATTCCATTTTTAACAGTCAAGCAAAGAGGGCTTCCCTCTTTGCTTTCTTAATGTTTTTGAAAAACACAATAACCCGAAAAGCTGATACAATAGAAGGAAAAGTATGGATGGGAAGAGTGAGAAATATATGTGGAAACAATTTATGGACAAATGGAAGCGGCTTTTCGAATCGGAAGAGCAAGAACAGCCCTTCGATGAAAATAGAATAGAGGAAAACAGAAACCAGGAAAGAACGACGTCTACATACCGAAGTACAGAAGCGAAATCCAAGATCACGTATCACTATCCGAAGACGGGGTCATTTCGTTTCCCGATGATTCCGGATGAAACGGAAGGTAGAGAGCCAAAGCGACAGCGAAGCGAATCCAGGCAGACGAAGGAAACCGGGGAGCGGAAGGAACATAGAGAAAGATTTAGAAACGATGATCAACAAAAGCGTAAATCTGGAGAGAAACAGGAGAGAAGAGATAAAGAGAGACCTGTTCCATCAGAGGAGCCTTTTAAACCGACATCTGTTCCGTCCCCGGTTCACGGGTTTCGTCAGCAAACTCTTCCACGTGAAGATAATAACGCGGTGGAGAAGAATCTCGAAGAAGTTCTGTCATTGAAAAGAGAACAGCCGTCGATTCCTCAGCTCGACACTCCTTTTTCAATGGAAGAAGAGGAAGTGGACTCCTCATCAGTATCTTCATGGAGTGAGGAAAATGAGGAAATTGCTCAGGTAGAAACCGATGAAACGGAAATAGAAATACAGGACTCAGGACCGATGAGAGAAGAGTACAGAGAAGATCACCCTGAAGAATTCCAGGAAGCTGAAGATGAGACGCTGGATTCGGACGTGCCGTCGACAATCATAACGAGAGAGCCGTTGGAAGAGGTAGAAGAAGAAACGGAAGTTCCTGTACAGGCAGTGGCAGATCCAGCTGTTCAGGCTCAGGAGGAGATAGATGAAATACCTTCTGAAGAAAGAAGCGTTTCCGAACACGAAACCGGGAGCGATGGTTCAGAGACCGAAGAGATGCCGGAACGAGAAAGTGTGCAGAGAGAACCGGAAACAAATATCCAGCAAACTTCTCAAGATAGTGCAGAAGACAGGAAAGAGAAGAAACCGTCCGTACCATTCAATGTCATTATGACGCCGAGAGACAAGCATGCAAGGAATAAATCCCGTTCCGAAGAGAAGAGGGAAAAGAACAAAACAGCTGAAGAGACTTCCGTGGAATCCCCGGTCGAAAAAAAAGAAGAGGCAGGCAGGGTGGAATATGAATTGCCGCTTCATCTTTTCAATGACAAAATAGTCCAAGCAGAGGACGAAGACCATTTGCTGCGAGAACAGATGAACCAGCTCGAAAGCACACTTCAGCAATTCCAGGTGAAAGCCAAAGTGACGGATGCCATGAAAGGCCCGGCCGTAACAAGGTTCGAAGTTCAGCCGGAGCCTGGGGTTAAGGTGAGTAAGATAACGAATTTGTCTGATGATATTAAGCTCGGGATGGCGGCAAGAGATATTCGCATGGAGGCACCTATTCCAGGGAAACAGGCCGTAGGCATTGAAGTTCCGAACCAAAAGGCACAAGTGGTAGGGCTACAGGAAATCTTCGAAACAGAAGATTTCCGGTCCGAACAATCACCTCTTACGATAGGTCTGGGGCTGGATATTGCCGGAGTTCCATCGGTGACTAATCTGAAAGATATGCCTCACGGGCTGATTGCGGGAGCTACCGGTTCAGGTAAAAGTGTTTGTATCAACACGATTCTTCTGAGCCTTATTTATAAGTCCCATTATGAAGACGTGAAATTTTTGCTGATCGATCCGAAAATGGTGGAACTGGCCCCATACAATGATTTGCCTCATCTCGTATCGCCGGTCATCACAGATGTGAAGGCGGCTACAACAGCTTTGAAATGGGCAGTCCAGGAAATGGAAGAGCGATATGAGAAATTCGTAGAATACGGAGTGCGGGACGTAGAGAGATTCAACGAAAAAGTGACCAAAGAAGGGAAAGAAGAGGAGAAACTGCCTTATCTCGTCATCGTCATTGATGAGCTTGCCGACTTGATGATGACTTCCCCTCAGGATGTGGAAGATGCCATCTGTAAAATCGCCCAAAAGGCAAGAGCTTGTGGCATCCATCTATTAGTGGCTACTCAGCGTCCATCTGTGGACGTCATCACAGGACTCATCAAAGCGAACATTCCGACACGTATCGCGTTCAGTGTGTCGTCCCAGGCCGATTCAAGGACAGTATTGGATTCCGGCGGAGCGGAGAAACTACTCGGAAAAGGGGATATGCTCTTCATGGGGAACGGGGACCGTACTCCTAAACGTATCCAGGGCGCGTTCGTATCGGATGACGAAATTATGAGGGTTACCAACCATATGAAGAAGATAGCTCCGAGCAATTACTTGTTTGAACAGGATGAACTCTTGAAACAGGTGAGTGCAGAGGAAGATACGGATGAACTTTTTGATGAAGCCGTAGCCTTTGTCGTGCAACAGAACGGGGCCAGTGCCTCTTTGATCCAGCGCAGGTTCCGCGTTGGATATAATCGTGCGGCGAGACTGGTGGATCAGATGGAGCAGCACGGCATCATATCAGAACAAAAAGGCAGCAAGCCGCGTGATATATTATGGACACGTGAACAACTCGAAGAATGGAAGCAGGGGGAGACGTCCTGATTCTTCCCCCTTGTGAAATGTTGTGCATTTCATTATGATAGGTACAGTACTGATTATGATTTAAACGGATAAGGAGAAGCGTGATGAAGGAAATCTCACAAAAATTGAATGGAGAAATCAACCGCCTCACGAACAAAACGTTCAAGTTTGATGAACGTGTCGGAGAAGGATGGTTTTCTGCCGTTTATTTTCTTAAAACCAAAAAAATCGTCCAAACTCATGTGAAGAATAATACAGTCACCATGCAATTCTTCCAAAAGGGAAATGCGGTATTATGTGGTACGGATGAAGCTATTGCCCTTATTCATACGTTTGCGGACAATCCGGAGAATTTAGAGATCCATTCACTGAAAGATGGAGATCGTATCAGCCCTTATGAAGCTGTCCTGACGGTCACCGGTCCGTACCAGGATTTCGGTTACCTGGAGGGGATTGTCGATGGAATACTTGCGAGGAGAACGTCTGTAGCAACGAACGTCTACAATGTTGTGAAAGCGGCCCGGTCTTCCGGCAAACAGAAACCGATCATTTTCATGGGAGACCGTGATGATCATTATACCCAGCAGGCGGGAGACGGGTATGCGGCTTTCATTGGTGGCTCTACAGCCCAAGCGACTCATGCGATGAATGAATGGTGGGGGAAAGCAGGCATGGGTACAATGCCTCATGCTCTTATCCAAATGTTCGAAGGGGATGTTGTAGCAGCAACGAAAGCGTACCAGGAGGAATTCCCCGAGGACGAACTTACTGCACTGGTCGATTACAACAATGATGTAATTACAGATTCCCTGAAAGTTGCCAGAGCCTTCGGGGAAGATCTGAAAGGGGTGCGTTTGGATACATCACGCACCCTCGTCGATAAGTATTTTCTGAGAAATGAACATCTGATGGGAACCTTCGACCCTCGTGGTGTGAACTCAGAGCTTGTGTTCGCCCTACGGAGAGCACTGGATAAAGAAGGATACAAGCACGTGAAGATTGTAGTCAGCGGTGGGTTCACAGAAGACAGGATCCGTGACTTCGAAGATCGCAAAGTTCCGGTCGACATGTACGGAGTAGGCGGAAGCCTTCTGAAGATCGATATAGGCTTCACTGGAGATAACGTCATTTTGAACGGGAAACAGGAAGCTAAACAAGGCCGCAAGTATTATCCGAACCCGAGACTTGAGAAAGTGGAATACGTACCTGAGTAGTAGGGAGAAAAGCACGAATAACGTCGTGCTTTTTCTTTATGCGTTTTATTCCTTTTGATTGATAAAGGAACGTGGTAAAATGAAAAAGCATTCGTTTGTATGAAGATAAAATTACGGAATTTACATATGCTTTTAAATATATGGAAACACTTTGGAGGTTCTTCTTTATGACTACTTACCATTTCATTGGTATTAAAGGAACAGGCATGAGTGCATTGGCACAGATTTTGCACGACTCCGGGGAGCAGGTTCAGGGGTCTGACGTCGATAAATATTTTTTTACACAGAAATCACTCGAAGATAAAGGGATTACTCTTCTACCTTTTTCCGGAGACAATATAAAAGAAAACTATACGGTGATCGCCGGTAACGCCTTCGGGGATGACCACGAGGAAATCGAGCGTGCAAGAGAGCTCGGTATCAATTACTATCGTTATCACGACTTTTTAGGCAAATGGCTGGAAGGGTACACAAGCATTGCAGTCACAGGAGCGCATGGGAAGACATCGACGACCGGACTCCTTGCGCATGTGCTTGAAGAAAATTATCCTACCTCCTTTCTGATTGGAGACGGGACTGGGAAAGGCGGAGAGAAAAGCAGGTATTTTGCATTTGAAGCTTGTGAATACAGGCGCCATTTTCTCTCTTATTATCCTGATTACGCGATTATGACGAATATCGATTTCGACCATCCGGATTATTTCACCAGTATCGATGATGTGTATGAGGCATTCCAACAGATGGCGAAGCAGGTGAAGAAAGGTATTATAGCATGCGGGGATGATGAGCATCTTCAGCATATTCAGGCGAATGTTCCTGTCGTATACTACGGTTTCGACGAAGCGAATGATTTTCAGGCCAAGAACATCCAGGAAACAGAAGAAGGTACGTCGTTCGAGGTATTTGTCAGAGGAACGTATTATGATACCTTCCTTATTCCGCAATTCGGGTCGCACACTGTGCTGAACGCTCTTAGTGTCATTGCTCTGTGCGATTATGAAGGGATGTCCTCTAAGGAAATCAACGTAATGAAATCTTTTTCCGGAGTGAAACGGAGATTCACAGAGAAAGAATGGGAGAACCAGGTGCTCGTAGATGATTATGCGCATCATCCGATCGAGATTGCAGCTACGATCGATTCGGCGCGGAAGAAATACAAAGAACGTCCGGTCATAGCGATTTTCCAACCGCACACTTTCTCCAGAACAAGGGCTTTCCTTAAAGAATTCGCTGACAGTCTGCAACAGGCGGATCACGTCTATTTGTGCGATATTTTCGGTTCGGCAAGAGAGAGTAAAGGGAATCTGACCATCGATGATCTGCAGGAATTGATTCCTGAGTCGAACATTCTGGATATCAGTGAGACGAAAAGGCTTCAGGAGCACGAAGATGGGGTGTTACTCTTCATGGGTGCCGGAGACATCCAGAAGTTCCAAAAGGCTTATGAAGAGAATTAGAAGCGGCTGTTCAGCCGCTTCTCCTTTATAATATCTGTTCTAGTAACATAACAAAGTGTGACAAAATATTTCTTTCAGAAGGATTCTTCCGTATTGATGGAGAATATAGTAGTTATGGAAATTAGTTTAAATCAGCTTATGGTTGGGTACTATTGTTAAAGTACCATGTACATAAGACAAAGAGGGGTGTGAACTATGGATATTCTTACTTATGCTGCTATTGGAGTCGCAGTGGTCGCTCTGGTCGTACTGGCCGTCTATGTTTTCAAGACACTTTCCGTCGTGAAGAGTGTAATGAACCAGGCGAATGATACGGTGGAAGGTGTAGAACAAAAGACAGAAGGAATTACGACAGGGGTTACTACACTGCAGGAAAAAGGTGACTCTCTGACAGAGAAGTTGAATAATCATAAGCAACTCCTCGATCAGACCATGCATCAACTGAAGGGCCCTGGGGAGAAGAAGCAGGAACTTGATGCGGCTCTTACAGATATCCCTACTTCTAATGTTCGCGCTGATTCCCGCGAAGTGAATGAGGTGTTCGGTTGGGTGCATACGGTGCTTGACGTCTGGGGTATTTCTAAAAAGTACAATTTTTAAAAGGAGGACTAGGGAATGGAACAAAACAATCAGAACCAGGGAAACGGTAAAGATTTTATTTTAGGAACGGTGATCGGTGTATTGATCGGAGCAGCAACTGCTCTGTTTATGGCTCCGAAATCCGGTAGAGAATTGCGTGAAGACCTGAATGAAAATTCCGGTGTCTGGAAAGAAAAAGCCGGCGAATGGAAGGAACAGGCCGTAACGACAACGTCCGAGCTGTCTAAAAATGTTACCCAAAAATCTCAGGAACTGGGATCTAAAGTGAAAACGAAAGTACAGGGTGAAAGTTCCGAAGAGAAAGAAGCGGAGCAGGCTGCACAGGAAGTGGCAGAAGCCATTGAAGAAGCGGCTCGTGAACTCGAACAGGAACAACAAAATGAACAGACAAATGGTTAAGTAGGAAGACGGGGATTCTCCCCGTCTTTTTGTTATACTATAACTGAAGGAGGAATTATTGATATGGAACGAATTACAAGTAAAGAAGCACTTCAGGAACTATTGAATGATAAAAAACCTTTTGTTTTATTGAAGCACAGTTTGACGTGTCCGATCAGCGCCACTGCGAAGGATGCCGTCAGTTCTTTTGAGAAATCATCCGATGTGCCAGTTTATATGATTCCTATCCAGGAAGCACGTGATGTATCTCTGGAAGTAACCGCCCAATTAGAAATCAAGCATGAATCGCCTCAGGCCTTTTATTTGGACGGAGAGAAAGTCATTTGGCACGGTTCCCACTTTGACATTACGGAGAAAGCCCTTTCTGAAGCGGTTTCCAGTTGAGGGTTCCGGAATTTTTTGTTAGCTATTAAGAATTTCTCCAATAAGGGTGACAATTCTAAAAATTTCAGCTATAATTGTCCCTAATTATCATAAGAATAATTATTCATAAAGCACAAAGGGGGATAATGATGAGTAATCAACAACTCGATCAATTACGTAATGACCTTGATGAGGTTAACGTAGAACTATTGAATTTAATCAGTAAACGCGGTGATCTGGTAAAGCAAATCGGCCAGGTGAAAGAACAGCAGGGGATGAACCGTTTTGATCCTGTACGTGAAAGGGCGATGCTTGATAGGATCCTCGAGAATAATGAAGGACCATTTGAAAACTCGACGGTCGTTCAACTATTCAAAGAGATCTTCAAAGCGAGTCTGGAGCTGCAGGAAGACGATCATCGCAAAGCATTGCTCGTCTCCCGTAAAAATAAAGCAGAAGATACAGTAGTCACTATCAAAGGTGAGAAAGTAGGAGCAGGAGACCTTACACACGTATTCGGTCCTTGTGCTGTAGAAAGCTATGAACAGGTGAAAGAAGTAGCTCAGGCTGTCAAGAAGCAAGGAGGCAAACTTCTTCGAGGCGGCGCCTACAAACCTCGTACATCTCCTTATGACTTCCAGGGACTTGGTCTTGAAGGTCTGAAGATTCTGAAGCAGGTGGCGGATGAAGAGGGAATGGCTGTCATCTCCGAAATCGTGAACCCTGCAGATATTGAAACTGCTGTGGATTATATCGACGTCATTCAGATCGGTGCCCGTAACATGCAGAACTTCGAACTTCTGAAAGCTGCCGGCTCGGTCAAGAAACCGGTTCTCCTGAAGCGAGGCATGTCAGCGACCATTTCTGAATTCATCAATGCTGCTGAATATATCATTTCCCGTGGGAATGACCAGATTATCCTTTGCGAGCGAGGCATCCGTACGTACGAGAAAGCTACTCGGAACACGTTGGATATCTCTGCAGTACCGATTCTTAAGCAGGAAACACACCTTCCTGTAATGGTAGACGTCACTCACTCTACAGGACGCAGAGATCTGTTGCTTCCTACAGCAAAAGCAGCTATTGCTATCGGTGCTGATGGAATTATGGCTGAGGTTCACCCTGATCCGGCTGTAGCACTATCCGATTCTGCTCAACAGATGGATATCCCTACGTTCGAGAAATTCATCGAAGAAATCAATAAGCAGCAACCGGTCAAAGCATAAGAAAGAAGATAAACGTATCAGAAAAGCCAGGACGATCGGTAGTGCCCCAGGAAGTTAGAGGGAATAATCTAACTCCCAGGGAACACTACGATCGTACCTGGCTTTTTTTACTTGCTGTTATTCGCTATAATGAATAATAAATCATGAATTGCAGCGTAGGGCTAAATGTCGTATGATTATTAGTATTGAATATTTGGGTATAGTAGTGGTAATGAGAGTTCAGAGGAGGAAATGAGTATGAATGTAACAATATATGATGTAGCACGCGAAGCTAATGTATCAATGGCAACGGTTTCCCGTGTCGTGAACGGAAACCCTAATGTGAAGCCGGCAACAAGAAAGAAAGTTCATGAAGCTATCGAACGTTTAGGATATAGACCGAATGCTGTAGCCCGGGGGCTTGCAAGTAAAAAGACGACGACCGTCGGGGTTATCATTCCGGATATCTCCAGTATCTTTTTCGCTGAACTGGCGCGTGGGATCGAGGATATTGCGACGATGTATAACTACAATATCATTCTAAGTAACTCTGATCAGAATAAAGAAAAAGAAATCCACCTTATCAATACGATGCTCGGTAAACAGGTGGACGGGCTTGTGTTCATGGGTGGAGATATCACAGAAGAACACCGTCAGGAATTCCGCAACGCTTCTGTACCGGTAGCGTTAGCCGCCACACTAGATGAAAGCGGGGAAACGCCTTCTGTGAACATCGATTATGAAGATGCTGCTTATGAAGCGACAGATCTTCTGCTTTCCCACAGCAAACGGGTTGCTTACGTATCCGGTCCTGATAACACTTCCATTAATACGAAGAAATTGGACGGATACAAGAAAGCGATGAAAGAACATGGGCAGGGAGTAGATGATCAACTTCTCATTGTTGGCGATTACTCTTATGACTCAGGGAAGGAAGCGGCGGAACAACTTCTTGATCTCGAAGAACGTCCAAGCGGAGTGTTCGTTGCCTCGGATGAGATGGCTCTCGGGGTCATTCATGGATTCCAGGACAGCGGTGTGCGCGTGCCGGAGGATGTGGAAGTATTCGGATTCGATAATACAAGACTTGCTACGATGATCCGTCCGACGCTTTCGACGGTTGTGCAGCCTATGTATGACATTGGAGCTGTCTCGATGCGACTGCTAACGAAATTGATGAATAAGGAAGAAGTAGAGGAGACGAACGTCATTCTTCCCCATCGAATCATTGAAAGAAACTCAACGAACGCTGAATAATGACGATACAGAGAGTAGAAGTCATTTAGATCGTTGAGGAGAGAGTGGTTATGAGTAGAAGGGATATCTTAACGCCTATCGGTATCACGTTAGGATTTATTATGATTATGGCCGGCATCATGTTCAATGGTGGAGTCGGCGGAATCAGGTCGTTTATACAGGCGACTTCTGTTTTCATTGTACTTGGAGGTACGATTGCTGCATTGCTGGTCAACTTCAATATGATCGAATTGAAACTTGCCTATCGAGCGGTGAAAGTGTCTTTCAGCAAGGATTCTATGGAACTTCCAGATTTGATCAGGCTGTTCGTCAAACTATCTGAACGGGCGAGACGCGAGGGTCTATTGGCTTTAGAAGCAGAGGTCGACGAGCTTGAAGACCCTTTTATCAAGAAAGGTATTCTTCTATCTGTCGATGGGATTGAACCGGAAGTGATCAATGACATCATGAGCGCTGAAGTGAGCGCAGTAGAAGAGCGACATCAGCGTGGACGGGCTATTGTAGAGAAGGCCGGTGAATATTCTCCGGCATGGGGGATGATCGGGACGCTCATCGGACTGATCCTTATGCTCGAGGATTTGAACGATCCGGCCACACTCGGACCACAAATGGCGGTAGCTCTCTTGACTACATTGTACGGAACATTCCTCGCCAATCTCGTCTTCCTTCCCATGGCAGGTAAGCTTGCCAATAAAACGGATCAGGAAATCTTCAAGAAACAGGTAGTGATTGAAGGCGTAATCGGTGTCCAGTCCGGACAGAATCCGAAAATTCTGGAAGAGAAACTGAGTGCTTTCCTATCTGATGAAGAGAAAGAGCGTCTGACGGAAGTGGAAGAAGAGCAAGTGGAAGAAAAGGAAGAAGCAAATGAAGCTTAATAAAAAGAAATCGCAGGAACAGAAGGGCGCCCCACGCTGGATGACTACATATGCGGATATGGTTACCCTCATTCTCGTTTTTTTCGTTTTGCTTTTTTCCATGTCTCAAATCAATGAAGTGAAATTCGATGCAGTCGCTGAATCTTTTAAAAATCGGATGATTTTTGATTTTCTTCCTTCTCCTGTAGAGAGTGAAAATCCTACACAGCAAACAGAAGTGCAGGAAAGTGGAGAACAAAGTAATGAGTTCGAAGACCCGACCGAAGATCCGCAGACTGTAGCAGAATCCGAGGAAAATGAAAGTGATGGTCAGAATGAGGAAGAGACGGCTGAAAATCAGTTGAATGAAGTTGTTCAGGAAGTCGATGAATTCCTTGAAAGCAATCAGCTTCAGGATATAATATCCGCCGAACGTACAGAAAGAGGTGTCGTTCTCGTGTTGCAGGAACAGCTACTATTCAATAGTGGGGAAGCTGAAATACTCGAGAGCGGCCGTCCCTTTTTAGGGAAACTGAGTGATTTGTTATCCAACGTTCCTAACCACGTAAAGGTAGAAGGACATACGGATAATCGTCCCATCTCTACAGAGAAATTCCCTTCCAACTGGGAATTGTCCGGAGCTCGTGCAGGAAGTGTCATCCGTTATCTCCTGAATACGAATGAACAACTAGAACCTGTTCGATTCACAGCTACAGCTTATGGCGCTACCCGCCCTGTAGCCCCCAACGACTCGCAGGAAAATTGGAAGAAGAACAGAAGGGTGGAGGTTGTAATTCTCGATCCAGAATATGAAAGCACTGAACAGGCACAACCTGCTTCTTCTTAGAAGTGGTTGTGCCTGTTTTTTAGTAAATCTATTAATTGTAATGTAACTGATTGTTGATGAACTGCATGGCAGCTTTCAGGATTTTATCATTCTTCTCTGTAATTTCCGGCTTTCTCGGAATTTCCTTGTAAGAACCTTCAGGGTCATGCCATGTGCGCGGGAGATAAAAAGGAGCTTTCGGTTCCCATTTGCTGATCCAGCTATTTGGTAGATCCCCCTGGAAAGGAGTCTGGTCATTCATTACTTTCCATAGCTGGGACCAGGCTCTCGGGACAACACGCCAGATATCGTACCCTCCGCCGCCAAGAGCCACCCATTTCCCGTTACAGTGTTTATGAGCAAGCTCATGTGTCAATTCAGGAATCCGCTCATAAATGTTCATCGTAGAACAGAGATGAGTCAGAGGATCATAGAAATGTGCATCTGCTCCGTTCTAAGATACGATGATATCCGGTTCAAAATAAGCAGTCACCTTTCTGAATGCCGTCTCATATACGTGGAGGAAGGATTCATCCTCTGTAAAAGCATCGATAGGAAGGTTGAAGGAATAGCCATATCCTTCTTTCAGACCGCGTTCATTCACATTACCAGTCCCGGGAAACAGGTATCTGCCGGTTTCATGGATGGAAAGAGTACAGACATCAGGGTCCCCGTAAAAAGCCCACTGTACCCCGTCTCCATGATGGGCGTCCGTATCAATGTAGAGGACGCGCTGGTTGTATTTCTTCTGGAGGTATTTGATACCGACGGCTCCGTCATTATAAATACAGAACCCGGAAGCCTTTCTCTCGAATCCGTGATGCAATCCACCACCAAGGTTCAACGTATGGTCCGCCCGCCCTTCCATGACTTCATCAATGGCAGATAAGGTGCTGCCAACAATCAGGGAAGCAGCTTCATGCATCCCTTCGAACATCGGGGTATCCTCGGTTCCGATTCCGAATTCCAGAGCGTCTTCTTCATCGAGGTTACCCACGCTCGCTTTCTTGACAGCATCAATGTATTCCCTGCTGTGGAATAGGGCGAGTTCCTCCTCAGTGGCATATCGGGGGGAGATCAGGTCCGTCTTATTAAGCGCTTCCATTTCTTCGAGTAGGTCATAGGTCAGTTCCACACGCATCTGGTTGAAAGGATGATCATCGCTGAAGCGGTAGGTTGAGTAATCTTTGGAGTAAACGAATTTAGATGTGCAACTCATAAAGACAACCCCGGAGCCTTTGGCCAGAGGACCTCGTAATCGGCAGCCCGTAGCTCATCGATGATCGGGTTAGGGTTCATCGTCTGCACGCGGAATACGATGACTTTGTAATGATTGTCAGGCTTGTAAGGATAGATGAGGATAGAACTGATATTCAATTTCCGGTTACCTACGATATCCACAACACCCGGGAGCATGCCGGGACGGTTCGGCACTTTCACTTCAATCTGGGAACTTTGTACATTTGTACCCGTCAGTTGTATAAGCGTATAGAGGAGGTCTTTTTCGGTGATGATGCCGACAAGCTTCTCGTTACTGGTCACCGGCACACAGGCAATTTCATGTTCATAAAAGATCGTCGCCACTTCTTCAACGAAATCGAGCGGATGTACCGTAATGACAGGCGATGTCATGATACTTCCGAGTCTGTTCCTCAACTGATTCAATTGGGGGTCCTGTTCAAAAACGGAAGGACTCGCATCTCGTACGTCTCTGTCAGAGACTATGCCGATTACCTGGTCATCTTTATCCACAATGGGAATGTGACGTATATGATGAGCATTCAGAATTCTTAATGCTTCTTCAATCGTGTCTTCTTCTGTCAGTGTTTGTACCTCTGTTTTCATCATCTCTTCAATTATCATTTATTAAAACCCCCTCTGTTTGTACTGATGCTTCGTTAAAAAACGCAGACGGTCAAATTTCTCTATATCAGACCCTCCGATATTTTTTCCTATGCGAACCATAAGACAATTGGCAGGGTGGGAAATGATTTCAGGATCATCCGTTGGTGCAGGCTTTAATCCACCTGCTCCCATCATCTTCTCCATAACTTTCCGGTACTGCCAGATACTAAGTCCCGTACCTTTCAGGTCCCAGTGCCAATAATATTCCGTTGAAATGACTATGTAGTTCTCCATGTATTCGTCGAGCATGGAAATTTCCAGCAAGTGAGAACCGACCCGGTACCCTCTGAATCCAGGAATCACTTCAATTGCACCCAGTTCTATGAGGTTCTCCATTTTACCTTCGGACCAACGTTCCAAAGGGTCCGGATGTAGGTAGGTGACATACCCGACAATAGATTCTTCAAAACGGGCGATGATGATCCGTCCTTCAGGCAGATCAGCAATGCCTTTGATAGCTTCGAATTGTTTCTTTGGAGGACGAAAGGCCGTCAGTTGTTCATGGAACGTATACTGGTCCAATTCTTCAGAAGAAAGAGGACCTTCGATAATCAGTTCTCCTGTATCCGTTTTCAATCGACGCTCAAAATATTTCTTTTTATGTTCCACTTATCCACCACCTCACTGAAAATGTTCCGTCTACTTACATTCTACCGATAAAAAAGCCGTTTGAAAAGATTTACTTCTTTTCAAACGGCTTTCTGAGTTATTATTCTTCTGTGCCTGAGGAGTCGCTTTCTGAGCTTTGTCCTCCCGAAGAATCTCCTTCTGAACTACCTCCGGAAGATCCTCCTTCGCTTCCATCTCCTTGGCCGGAACCTTCTCCTTCAGAGGCTCCGCCCTGGTTTCCGGAATCACCGCTTCCGTCGGATCCGTTACCGGAAGAACCGCCGGAATTCCCATTGTCATTTCCTGAAGATCCATCGTTTCCGGAATCATTACCACCGCCGGGATTGTTAGTACCACCGGAAGATGATCCACCTGAATTTCCACCATTCGGATCTGGATCAGGATCTGGAGCAGGCGCAGGGTCCGGCTCTGGTTCTGGCTCAGGTGCCCCTGGGTTACCAATAGTAAGGGCGCTTGAGAGCCCGGATTGTTGTCCGAAGTAGTCTACGGCACGGACAGCATATAAACCTTCTCTTCCAGAGAAACTGATGGAAGTGGAAGTCGTACTGCCTAGGAAAGCAAATCCACTTTCTGGAGTGCTGGCGCGGTAGATTCTGTACCCGACAACATCACTGCTAGGGGATGCTCCCCATGAGAGCGTAGAGCCACTGGCACTGACGCCACCTGGTGCAGATGGGGCCTGCCCGTCATTCGCTACTCCTTGAGATACACCTGATGCACCTCCGGATGGCAATGCCACATTGGACCATGCTCCTGTGTCCGGAATCAGGTGCTGCAGTTCTTCCGCAGTATCATATCCATTCTCTTCCAGGAATTCAGGCTTAAGCGTAACGCCGCCGCCGTTAATGATGAATTCACCCGGAGTGCTAGGGCCTGCAATAGCAAGATCGCCTTTCACACGGACGAAATCTCCATTCATCAGGCTATCGTCTCTCTGGCTCGGTACGTAGTTCGCATTGTAAATATCACTTTCTGCTAAGCCGACCGATGCACACAAGTCAGAAACCAACAGTCCCGACGTTGCACAGTAAGAGCGACTTACAATGCCGGATGGACGATCGAATCCTTGGTCCGGCACCATCAACTCCGGCCGGATTTCAGATACGGCATTGACGACATCTGCCCAAAGCCCGGTGTTTCTTGAGCTGTAGCCGTAGCGGTTCAACTGTTCCTGAAAGTCATATCCCATCCACATGCTCATCGTGACGTTCGGGTTCGTCGCTACAAACCATGTGTCTTTATACTCCTGTGATGTTCCTGTCTTACCGGCCCAGTCTACACCCGGGTTCGTCAGCTGATTCTTAAGACCGGCTGCCGTACCGTATTGCATGACATCACGCATCATATCGAGTAGCAGGTAGGAAGTCTGATCGCTGAACAATTTATTCGTCTTCTTCTCATGCTGGTATAGAACTTCGCCGTCTTTCGTTTCGATCTTATCGATCATATACGCATCGACGAAGGTTCCCATGTTCCCGAAAGTTGCATAGCCATTGGTGTTTTCTTCGATAGTAACACCATTATTTGTAGCACCAAGTCCGGCTGAAAGGTTTTGTTTATCTTCGGCCGTCAATGCTTCAAAACCCATGTTCTCCAGATACTTACCTGCAGGGTTCTGACCGACGATCTTGTTATATGCTTTAACAGCGGGAATATTATAGGACTTGGCCAAAGCATATCTGGCAGAAACGAACCCTTTATATCCACCTCCGTAGTTACTGAGCTCTCCTCCTGTACTAGGGTAGGAATAAGGGATGTCTGCAAATACCGATCCAGGTTGGATGGCTCCGAGATCCATTCCCGGTCCATAGATGAGCAGAGGCTTCATCGTACTACCATTCGAACGTCTTGCCTGTGTAGCGTGGTTCAACTGCTGAAGGTCGAAATCTCTTCCTCCGATGAAGCCGATGATCGCTCCTGTTGAGTTTTCCTGGAGCACGCTTCCGACTTCGACTGGGATTTCTTTTTCGACTTTATTCCCTGTCTCAGGGTCATCCACGAGAACCGTCCGCCACGTGTCATAGTTGTTATAATTATTTTTCACGTCCTGCATGACATCGTATACTTCTTTATCGATGGTGGCATGAACTTTCAATCCGCCCGTGGCCAGTCTTCGTGATGCAAGCGTACTGTATTCTTGCATTAATTTCTCATCATTCTGAAGGTCTTCCATTGTATGACCATCGTCTTTGGCGAGTTGCTCTAACAGGACTTCCTGAGCTCTGTCCTGAACTTCACGTGTTACCCAAGGATAGTCAGAACTCGGGAGTGGTTGAGGAGAAGCAAGATTGGCTGCTAGATCGTAATTCATGCCTACCTCATATTCGCGTTCTGTGATGTATCCTTTTTCGTACATGCGCTCCAGTACTTCTTTCATACGTTCAATTCCTGCCTGGAGGTTTTCTTCTGCTTTGACTCCACCGGAATTCTGAAACGGCGTATAGGTGAAAGGGTTCTGGGGTAAACCGGCAATGAAAGCTGCTTGAGGTACGTTCAGCTCACTGGCATCGTTACCGAAAATTCCTTGAGCAGCACTTTGAACACCTGCAATGTTCTGTCCATTCGCATTTCTGCCAAAAGGCACGATGTTCATGTAAGCTTCAAGAATCTGATCTTTATCGAAGAAGTGCTCGATCCGCATTGCGTTAAGAACTTCTTTCGCTTTCCGTTCAAACGATACTTCGTTCGTCAGTATCTGGTTTTTAACCAACTGTTGGGTGAGTGTACTACCACCCGTCTTCGTGTTGGAGTTGGTGACTTGCTGCACTACTGCTCTGAAGAGAGCCTTAGGGACGATGCCGTTATGCTCATTGAAATTCTCGTCTTCTGTGGCGATTACAGCATTCACCAGATTATCATTGACGTTACTTAACTGAACCTCTTCCCGGTACAGGTCAGAACGTACATCTCCGAGGAATTGTCCGTTGCTGAAATACAATTCCGAAGTCTCTTCATAGTTGTAGATACTCTGCGTCAGTTCTTGCTCACTTCTCACCGGTTCATCTTTTACTAGAGAAGCGAAATATCCAGCTCCTACGCCTCCCGCGAAAAAGAGTCCGACTACACCGATAATGATAAAGAACAGCAGGATATTCCATGCTACGTCATAAGTGATTCGTGTATACTTGAAAATCGTTCCATCATTCCAACGTTGTCTAAGTTTTTCCTTGTTCCACTTCATGTTTATAAAAACCCCCTAAAATAACACTGAATATTATACCATAATCTCTTTTTCAGATATAGATTGTCGAAGAGAATAATTGCTTTCTACTAGAATTTGTGATAAAAATGATTACATAATTGAATCTGACAAAGCGAAGAACGGTTGAAGTAGAGACTAAAAAACCTCTGGACAGAGAGTCGATGGCTGGTGAGAATCGATAGAGGATTAGAATCGAAGTACGCCCGGGAGCATCTTCTGGTACGAATCAGAAGACGGTTGCACACCATGCAGTCGTTATCGAAATGAAGTGGCACAGATATGTGCAACCAGGGTGGTACCGCGATCATAAGACCTCGTCCCTTTATTCAGGGGGACGCAGGTCTTTTTTTAGTGGCAGAACCGAGAAAGTAGAAATCAGATGAATATTAATTGAAGAGGTGAACAGCATGCACATTTTAGACGATTTGACAAAAAGAGGATTGATCAACCAGGTGACCGATGAAGAAGGTCTGAGAAACCACCTGGATAAGAACCAGGTAACGTTGTACTGCGGGTTCGACCCGACAGCGGATAGTCTGCATATCGGTCACTTGCTGCCTATATTGATGCTCAAACGTTTCCAGAAGGCAGGTCATCGTCCAATTGCACTTGTAGGTGGAGGAACCGGTATGATCGGTGATCCGAGTGGACGTTCAACAGAAAGACAGTTGAACTCTCAGGAAGTCGTTAAAGGCTACAGTGAGCGGATCAAGGATCAGATGGCGAAGATTCTCAACTTCGATGAAGGGGAAAACGCAGCAGTCGCAAGGAATAACCATGAATGGCTGTCTGAGATGACAATCATCGATTTTCTCCGTGACACCGGGAAGCATTTCGGCATCAACTACATGCTTGCGAAAGATTCTGTGGAATCACGTATCGAGAACGGAATCAGCTACACAGAATTCTCCTACATGATTCTCCAGTCACTTGATTTCCAGAAGCTCTATGAAAAAGAGAACTGTACGCTTCAGCTCGGTGGAAGCGATCAGTGGGGGAATATCACTGCTGGTCTTGAACTTCTTCGCCGTTCAGCTGCCGGTGAAGAAGAAGTGGAAGCCTACGGACTGACGATGCCGCTTATTACGAAAGCGGACGGTTCGAAATTCGGTAAGACAGCTGGCGGAGCAATCTGGCTCGATCCGGAGAAGACTAGTCCCTACGAGTTCTACCAGTTCTGGGTGAACGTGGACGACCGCGATGTCCTCAAGTTCCTCCACTACTTTACGTTCCTGGATTTTGAGGAAATCGAAGAACTGCGTAAAGAAGTTGAGGAACAGCCGGAGAAACGTACCGCCCAGAAACGTCTGGCTGAAGAAATGACCAAAATCGTACATGATGAAAAAGCACTCGAGCAGGCACAAAAGATTACGGAAGCTCTGTTCAGTGGAGACATCAAGGCATTGAACGCCGAAGAGATCGAGCAAGGGTTCAAAGGTGTGCCTAGTCATACTGTGGAAGAAGAAGGGAAGCGTCTGGTGGACCTTCTGGTAGAAGCTGGTATCTCATCCTCCAAGCGCCAGGCGAGAGAAGATATCTCGAACGGTGCGATCTACATCAACGGAGAAAGAAACCAGGAGACAAGCCATGAACTTGGCGAAGCGGATAAGATCGAAGGGAAATACACGATCATCCGCCGCGGGAAGAAGAAGTATTTCTTCATTCAATATAAGTAAAGAAAAGGCAGAGGTGCGATAATGCACCTCTGCCTTTCTTATTCCCACTCTTCCGGCAACATTTTGAATCCATCGATTTCCGCATCTTCTTCTACTTCGATCATGATATAGCGTTTGCCATCCCTATTCACTTGTTTAACGTGGGGAAGGTCTTGCGGACTGATCGATATGTTGGCGACTTTCGTATTGATTTTAATGGATTTCGAATTGTATTTCGGTAGGACACTAGTCGCTTTCAGCTCATAGGAATCCTCATCCGTGAATTTATGGAACGCCGCTTTCACTTTCTCCTCTTCGACTTCCTGGCCGTTCTTGTTGAGAAAGTTACCGATATCTTTATAGTCCAGTTTAGGCGTATCATCATCGTCACTGCCTTCAATGGTATAGTTGATGTCTTCGTATACACTTGAAAGTGTAGAGGGACTTACGTGATCACCGACGACATCTTTGATGACCTCTTCGAATACAGCTTTGTCTTCCTTGGCTGTCATCGTTTTTTCTCCTTCAAGCACCTCTTCTACAAAGTGAGGATCCGGTTCATTCGGTTTGCCGGCAGAGTAGAGCACGCGGTTCACGTCAGATGCCCCGTCGGTTATAGCAGGGAAAAGGAAACCGGTGAGCGGCTTCTTGAGATCGATGACAGGGTCCACGTCCACTTTATATTTGAATGTTTTCTCGACATAATCGAACTGGATCTCTCTTTCCGGAGGTTCTGTCTGATTGATGCTGCACAGCATGAATTGGCTCGAGAGCATCGTGTCGCGGTCGCTTTCCTCTGTTTCCGAGGAAGGTTTCGTCGTTTTGAGGTATTCCCCTTTGACGAACGTGATGACGATGTCTTTTTCATAAGCACGCTCATTCATGATTTTCTCTGTCATCTGAAGCATTTGAGAGATCCATTCTTCTGTATCATTACTGAGTAAGCTTTTATGTAACAGAAGCTGGGTAGGTTCTTCCGTGTCGCGTCTGAACTTCAGTTCGAACAATTTCTCATCCAGCTGGCCGGAGAGGAGCTTTTTGAAATTCTGCATGAAGAGTTCCTGCTGCTCCTTTTCTAGCATCTCGAACTTCTGGTGTTGGGCGTGGAAAGGTTCTGACGTTTCTTTCATGATATATACCGTGAACAAGTCCTGGATGTTGAGCAGGTCTGTATCTGTTTTTAATTGTCTGCGCAGGGCAGCGATATCTTTTTTATCCATATAAGTTACCTCCTGAAAGTGATTCACACATACATCATTATACCTTCATTGAAGTCTTTCAGTAAGGTGCCTTTTGGTTTATGAATTTGTATTTCTGTGAAAATAGAAGTGAGGGTGATTTGAGGAATGGTTCCTGAACCATTGGAAGTCAGTATGAAAAAAGTAAGGATTCGTCAATTATCTTGAGTGAAGGGAAGATATACTTATAGATGGAAGAGAGGAGGAGTGTGAAGAATGGATCTCTTTCGGACTGCAAGAATGATTGCTTTGGTCGTGGTCATTGTCTGTTTCTTATTATATACAAGTCGTCACACCAGCATTGTCAGTATTGGAATGGGAATAGGCGGGGCAATGCTGATTGCCACTACGATGATGATTGAAGGTGAGTTGAAAGATCAGTTGGAAGGGGAGGAGGAATGATAGTTCCTTTCTGGAAATTAGGCAACAATGAAAAGTGAAAAGGGAAAACACCCCAGGCTATCCAATCAACTATAATTGGATAGCCTGGGGTGTTTTTAATTATATATTTCAGGATTGATGTTCGGCTCCCCAAATATGCATCTGTTCCAGAATAGGCATGATCGTTCTTCCTACATCTGTCATAGAATACTCTACTTTAGGAGGGATGGTATTATAAGACACCCGGTCTATGAATCGATCCTCCTCCAGTTCCTTCAGCTGCTGACTCAGAACTTTGTGGGAAACACCGGGAAGAAGCCTCCGAAGTTCATTATATCTGAGTGTCCCGTCTGCCCCTAAGTGCCATAGGATTACCGGTTTCCACTTACCGCCGATTTTCTTCATCGTATATTCGATCGAGCATTTCAATTTTCCGTTTTCGTCTATGGGAGTAGTCATAGGAGTCACCCTTTCTTACTTTCAGGTTAGCATCTTACATAAAAGTGCATACTTACGAAAGTATCTACCACGAATTATAATGGATGAGTCCAGCTAAAGAAACTAAGGAGGAATCATACATGATGAAACCATATCCAAGGTCATTTTCTCACATAGGATTGTCAGTACCGAATCTGGAGGACGCTGTCAGTTTCTATACAGAAGTGTTCGGATGGTATACCATAATGGAACTGTCTGTAGTAAAGAATGATGATTCGCCGATAGGCCAGATGTGCCGTGATGTATTCGGGGAAGAGTGGGACCAATTCAGGATTGCCCATTTAGCGACTGGGGATAAAATCGGAATCGAAATGTTCGAGTTCCCGGAAAACGAACAACCGGAGAACAACTTCGAATATTGGAAGACCGGAATTTTTCATTTCTGTATACAGGATCCTGATATAGAAGGTATCGTAGAGAAAATCAAAGAGAATGGTGGGAAGCAACGAATGCCCATCAGGGAGTACTATCCGGGAGAGAAACCATTCAAAATGGTATATGTCGAAGATCCGTTCGGTAATATCTTTGAAATCTATACCCATAGTTACGAGCTCACCTATTCAGAAGGGGCCTACTGATTTTCGACCTATTCGTGCCGTGCTGCTCTTTAGCAGTGCGGTTTTTCATTGGAATAAATAATAGCCATGAGTTTAAACTCATGGCTATTTTGTAGGTTTTAATAAGAGATCGGTGCACCTGGTCCAACCGGGATTCCTAGTAGTACCCAGATGAGTAGAAGAACGAGCCATCCTAATAGAAAAGCGATGGAATAAGGGATCATCATAGAAATCAACGTACCAATGCCGACCTTTTTATCATAACGTTGAGCAAATGCGATAATGACAGGGAAATACAGTAGCAATGGTGTGACCATGTTCGTGACCGAGTCAGAGATTCTGTATAGCAACGTCGTGAACTCCGGTGAATAATCAAGGTTCATCATGATCGGAACGAATACCGGTGCCAGGATTGTCCATTTAGCGGAGGAACTCCCGATGAAGAAATTGACGACCATCGTAATTCCCATGAAGGTGAGAATCAGGCCGACTCCTGTAAATCCTGTGTCCTGTAAAAACTCGGCGCCGTTGAACGCAATGACGGTTCCGAGGTTCGTTTCCCGGAAGTAAGCGATGAACTGCCCGGCTGTGAAAGCTAGCGCAATGTATCCACTCATGCTCGCCATCGTTTTTCCGAGCAACTTTGTCAGGTCTTTATCGTTCTGTATCTCTTTGGATACAACCCCGTAGATCAGACCCGGCACAAAGAAAAGAATGAAAATCACAAAGACCAACGCGTTGAAGAACGGAGAGTCTATATATGCCCCATCCCCACGGAGCGGTCCAAGGGATAAGTAGACCATGATGGCAAATGTAACGAGGAAACCGAGCCCAGCCAGACGCATGCCCCGTTTTTCCTGAGCCGTCAATTCATCCAAGTCACCTTGTTCCTCCCCTTTATAAGTCCCGAGACGAGGCTCGACGATTTTGTCGGTGACGATGGTACCGATGAACGTAACCAAGAATACGGACGCTGCGGCGAAAAAGTAGTTCATCGTTACTGTAATCGTGTCAGCATATGCAGGATCGATGGTACGAGCTGCTTCCACGGTGAGCTCCTGAAGAATTGCATCCGTAGAAGTGAGTGCCAAGTTCGCTCCGAACCCTCCGGAAACACCGGCAAATGCCGCAGCAAGACCAGCCAGTGGGTGACGTCCGAGCCCTAGGAACAATACTGCGCCGAGGGGAGGTAGTACGACATACCCTGCATTTACAGCAAGACTTGACATAACACCTGCAAACACAAGCGCGGCTGTTAATAGACGATTCGGCACGCTGAACACGATACCTTTCAACGAAGAATGGATGAGCCCCGTCTGTTCCGCCAGTCCGATACCAAGCATTGTCACGAGCACAGCACCTAGTGGTGGAAAACCTATAAAGTTTTCTACAGCACTATTGAATATGTACTCGAGCCCGCTGGTACTGAAGAGGTTTTTGACCTCTACGGTTTCGGAAGTCGTAGGATTCGTGACGGAAACTCCGGAGAAGATTCCTGAAACGACGATAACAATGAATGCTAATATAGCGAATAATAATAGAGGAGAAGGAAGCTTATTTCCAAGCCACTCAATTCCATCTAATATGCGGAATAAAACCTTTCTGGGAGCAGAGATATTCTCCTGATTGTCTGACATGTGTAATTCTCCTTTAAACCTTATCATTTTAGTCGGCATTAAACGTATCAATCATTCTTTTAAAAGTCAATGTATTTAGCTTCGTTAAAAATATGGGCTACTCTTTTTGTGGCACCAATAGTATAAAAGTTAATGTTTCTAAAAGGTCACTTACTATACAATTAAAAATGGATTATAAAGCATGACTAAGGGAATGCGCCTGGGGTTTCCTTTAGAAAGTGAGTTACGCCATCCTCAGCGGGTGTAAAATCATTCTCGAAGAGTCACCATAATGGGGGGGTTTTGCAGGAAAATATAGGGTTTTGTCGAAGATATTTCATGTAAGGCTTTTTATCTATGATAATTTTAAGGAGGCATTATTATGTTGGAAGACCCGGTAGTGACAAAAGCAGGTGTAGATATGGCTAAAGTTATGGCAAAAAATACAGCAGAAAGTATCAGAGATCGTGTTAGAGTAGCTAGAGAATCGAAAAATGATAAAGAAACAATAAACGTATTAAATGAAATTATCAACGAATTAATTGAAGATAAGAACCAATTGGCCCAAGTCGTTCAAATGTATCAAGATCAGTTAGTATCTCAAAGAATTTCAGAAGAGGATATTGAGTACATATCAGAGAATTTTCTGCCTCTACTAAAGAGATTGCAGTCTAATAATGAAGACGAAGAGAAAAGTATTGATGATGTTAAACCTTTACTATCTAAAGAAACCTTTAACATTCTTCAAACGTTAGGTTTTAATTATCAGAGAGCTATAGGAGAGCCACTTACTGAATTTGTGAGAAGGCTTATATCGAGTAATAACCCTATTTCGCAAAACGATCAGCTGGAAATTCAAGCTCTAAGTGAAAAGAAGCAAATTGAATTGTTCAAAGTTCTACAAGATAGTGAGGCAGTGAAGAGATACAAGGAAATGCAAGAGTTTGAATGAGTGGTTAAAGTCTCGTGAAGGGGGCAGCTAACTATCACTGTACAGAACTGTGAAGGCTTTTGGAACTGTGTTTCTTCAGATGCAATTATACAATCGATCGGGGCTTTTTCTGGTTCATTGCTAGGTATCTTCGGTGCTTATCTATTATTGAAAATGGAGTTCTCACAAAACAAAAAAGAGAGGAAGGAAATATTTAAAAGAGAGTATAGAGAAGCCGAAAGATGGGTTTCAATTTCACTTAAGCAATTAAAGGTTTTTCATTCTTCGTTAGAAAAAAAATTGTCTATGGGGCCTTTAGAGCAAGTTAATGACAAATTGCTTGAAAAAACTAGAGAAAGATTAGGAAATATCTCTTTAAGTAATGTGCCCGACAAGATAGATGAGGATTTCGATGCTTTAAAGTATGAATTTTCGGGGTTTGATTTTTATATAGATATTAATAAAAATGAGCTTATCTCAAATGAGGAAGATAAGGAACAACTAAAGAAAGAACTATATGAATCAATAGAAAGAGCAGAAGAGTTAAATAATCAAATTCTTGAATTTCTAAATATCAAGAAAGAATAATTAATGATAAATATAGAACCGCCTTTTCATATTTTAGAAAGGTGGTTTTAGTGTTTTAAAGGGAAGCAGGAGAAAATGGTTGATGTAAACATAAGTGTGGATGAAGAACGGATCCCAGAGGAAATACAAAAAAGATTAAAGGAAGCTATCGAAGCGACAGATAAAGAAATGGTGTTCTGGGACAACAAGGAACTAATGCGAAGAACGTGCATGAGCTGGAACACTATGCAAGAACATTTCTTTTTCGACGAACGTTGTCCGAAAGTAAAAATCGAATCAAAGTGGTACTTTCCTGCTGAAGAAATGAAACAGTTTTTGCTTACATGGATGAAGGAGAAGAGATAATATCTGTTACAAAAAATGAAAGAGCCGAAAAACATTGATATAAAGCCTTCTTTCCATGTGCCCACCCCGCGCATTACTAGCCGCAGTCCTGCCGCAAAACGGCTTATTTTCGTGCATTTCCCTGCATGATAGAAGATAAAAGAAAAAGCCTTGAAAACACTGGTATAACAGCATTTTCAAGGCTTTTTGTGTGTCTGTATTCATCCCGAATCGATTAACGGGAGTAGAATTCAACGATAAGCGCTTCGCTGATTTCGGAAGGAAGCTCAGAACGTTCAGGGTAACGAGTGTAAGAACCTTCACGCTTCTCTTCGTCGAAAGAAAGATACTCTGGTACGAAGTTGTTCGCTTCAAGTGCATCTACTACAACGCTCAAGTTTTGAGATTTCTCACGAAGGCTGATCGTTTGACCAGGCTTCATGCGGTAAGATGGGATATCGACGCGACCACCATCTACTGTTACGTGACCGTGTGTTACTAGCTGACGAGCCTGCGCGCGAGTGCGAGCAAGTCCGAGACGGTACACTAGGTTGTCCAGGCGGGATTCAAGAAGAATCATGAAGTTCTCACCATGAACACCTTTCATTTTTGCAGCCTGATCGAAGAGACGACGGAATTGACGCTCAGTCAGACCATACATGAAACGGAGCTTCTGCTTCTCCTGAAGCTGAGTACCGTATTCAGATTGTTTTTTACGTTGGTTTGGACCATGCTCTCCTGGAGCGTAAGGGCGTTTTTCGAGCTCCTTACCTGTTCCACTTAAAGAAATACCATAGCGACGTGATTTTTTCCAAGTTGGACCTGTATATCGTGCCATTGGGATTTCCTCCTTTACTTATTTTATTTGCATAAAATAAAAACAGTGTGTCCCTGATCCATTGCACATTATGTTTTCATGTACCATCGCCCCAGCAGCAAAGGGTTACTCGATACACCTCTTCATAGAAGAGGAACAAAATGCAGACAATGACGGTTCACTTAGGCTGCCGTTTATTTTACACAAAGGATATTGTACCTTCCACGTAATAGAAAGTCAAGAGGGTGCGAAAGGTTTTCTCATTGAATCGGGTGAAAGCCCGGACACGAAAAAACTCTTCCCTATTATATAGAGAAGAGTTTAAGCACTACCTTAGATATATTGTTCAAGAATATGGGCAAATTCCTTCAGGTACTTCTCATCCGTTTCGTCGAAGCGGTTGAGGGAAGGACTGTCGATATCAAGCACTCCGTACACTTCGCCGTTCTTCATGAGAGGGACGACAATCTCTGATTGGCTGGCTGCATCGCATGCGATATGACCAGGGAAAGCGTGGACGTCCTCCACGCGCTGCGTTTTCTGTTCAGATACAGCCGTTCCGCATACACCGCTTCCAGGTTTGATGCGAACACATGCCGGCAGTCCCTGGAACGGTCCGAGGACGAGTTCCCCTTCTTCCATGACGTAGAAACCGACCCAATTCACATCATCGAGGAACTCATTCAGTAAAGCGGAAGCGTTGGATAGGTTGGCGATCGCATTCGGTTCATCTTCGATAAGTGCTTTCAACTGTTTCAGCACGAGGTCGTAATTCTGTTCCCTCGTACCGGTATACGTGATAGATTGAAACATAGAGATAAAACTCCTTTCGTCAAATAGTGATGAAATTGCAGGGATTTCGAACTGTTTCACGAAATAATAACAGGAGAGAAGGGAGACCGCAACCGATGAAAAAGCCATCTCCGTCAAAAGAGAAAGTTCTCCAGGCCGCCGGGAGGCTATTTTTCCAAAAAGGATACCATGCGACTTCCGTGCGGGACATCGCTAAAGAAGCGGGTGTCAATATTTCTCTGATCAGCTATTATTTCCAAGGGAAACAGGGGCTGTTCGAGACGATTGTCATCGACCATCTCGAAGCGAACTTGAAACTGCTGGAAGATTACCGTGAGGAATCGTTCCACATGATAATTAAGAAAATTCTACATTATAAAATGGATAATTATCAACTGTCTTGTTTCGTTCACAGAGAGATGATGATCGACTCTACGTTCCTGAGAGAAGTGCTTGTGACGTATATTGCCAAAGAGGATTATCTATGGGCGAATATTCTTTTTCGTGTGGACGACGTCTCGGATTTGACTTACGACCAGGAGTTGAAGCTGATTCAGATCAAAGGGGTGCTCCAGGCTCCGTTCACTACTCCTTGGAATCAACGGGAAGAGCGAAGAAGCATGGAAGCGAAACAACATTTCGTGGATACGTATACCAAGTATGTCAATCAGTGCTATGGAAGAGACGTTCATCCATGACTTCTCTCCCTGCATGGAGGCCGGCTGCTGTGTGTGCGTCTGATCCGTATACGAGAGGAATTCCAAGGTCGAAAGCTTTCCGGGCGATCGAAGAAGGCGGGTAAGGTTCCCGGCAGTGTTCTTTTTTATAGCCTGCTCCATTATAGTCAAGGGCCATCTCTCTATCTTTGATCACGGGAAGTATTTCCTCGGCCATATCATTCCACCCGGGAGGGGACGGGTAAAGGTGATGGAACTTGCGTACCAGAGAAATGTGGCCGATCCGACTGGGTTTGTATTTACCGATATCAGCCATCGCGGAGTGCTTCACCTGTTCGTAATACTTCTTGTATATCGCCTGGACTCCTCCGAGGTCACGCGAAGCTCGGTTGAAGGCCTCAGGGTTGAAGTCTATGCAGTGCCATTCCGTCTCCCCTTTTAAGAAGTGGACGGAAAGAATACTGTCGTCGAGATGTGGCCCGTATTCGTCGAGGAACTTACGTATTTCCTCTTCATATCCTTGAATGTAGTCGACTTCAAGTCCTGTAAGTATAGTCAGATCATCTCTGTATGCAGTTTTGATTTCATCTATGGCTTTCAGGTAGTTTTCCATCTGACTTAGTGCTATTGCACTGTCTTTGTCAGGCACAGGATCGATGAAACTATTCGGAAGGGGCGCGTGTTCCGTGAATGTCATAGATGTATAACCGAGTGCGATGGCCCGCTCTACATAAGATTTCAGAGAGTCGCCGCTTCCGTGTGGGCAGAAGGGCGTGTGGACGTGTCCATCTTTCATATGAGCACTTCCTTTCTATAACTGGGAGATTCATTGAAACATCCCGGGAGAATTTTCAATTATTTTAGCCAAAAGCATCGAATTAATGGTATCATAAAAAGTAATGAAACAGTGCGAGAATCGGTTCCGAACGTAGGTTCCGGTGCGTGGTAAGGAGGGGTTTTTGATGAAGTATGTAGTGGGTGCAATTATACTTATAATTGCCCTTATCATCGCGGGCTTCATATGGAGAAAGCGCGTGTATGATGAGATCGATCGATTGGAAGCGTGGAAATTGGATATCATGAACAGGAATATCGCGGAAGAGTTGTCCAAAGTGAAACAGCTCAATCTTTCCGGAGAGACGCAGGAGCGTTTCGAGAAGTGGAGGGATCGTTGGGAGCATATACTGACGAGAACACTTCCCGATATGGAGGATGACCTTTTCGATATGGAAGAGGCTGTCGATAAGTTCGGATTCAAGAAGATCAAGAGACAGAAAGCACACACAGAGAGTAAATTGCAGCACGTCGAAGATGAAATCAAAGAAATGCTGGAGGAGTTGAATTCTCTTCTCGATTCTGAGAAAACCAGCCGTATCGAGGCTGAGGCGTTGAAACCGGAAGTAGATCGATTAAAGCAGCGTCTCATAAAGAATCGATACAGTTACGGCCAGGCTGTCCACCATTTCGAAAAGCGACTCGATGACACGGAAGAAAAAGTGAAACAGTTCGAAAATCTTACAGAAGAAGGGAATTACCTGGAAGCTGAAGAGTTGATTCGTTCTGTACGCGAAGATGTGAAGCAGCTGGATGAAGAAACCTCTCATTTTCCAGAGTTGTTGCGGAAGTGTAAACGCGATCTTCCTCAGCAGTGCGAAGAATTAGAACGAGGCATTCAGGAAATGAAACAGGAAGGATACCGGATAGAACATTTAGGGTTTGAAGAAGAAGTACATAAGTATCAGGAAGAACTTCCTGTGTATGTAGAGAAGATGGAAGCCGGTGAAGAGATCGACTATGAAGCGATTCAGGACATAGAGGCCCGTATCGGGGAAATGTACCACCTTCTAGAAGGTGAAGCGGTAGCTCATCAGTCGGTAATAAAGAATTACGAACCTTTTTACCAGGAACTTGAGGAATTGACGTTTGATATACGTGAAATTGAGGAAGAAGCAAAAGTAGTCAGAGAGACCTATCAATTCAGTGAAGAGGACCTTGAAGCCTTTCGTCAGGTGAAAGGTACTTTAAATAAACTGAAAGAAGCCGATGAAGAGATAAGGGGACGAATGGCTGATGGTTATACATCTTTTTCTAGTATATTAGACCGATTAACTCAGGATAAAGAAGACCTGGAATTATTGAAAAAAGAGAAAGCTTATGTAGAATCACGGCTGGAAGAATTGAGGAAAGATGAAAAAAACGCGAAAGAGAAAATCCATACCATGGAGCAGACGATTTCGGATACGAATAGAAAACTGAAACGGAGTAATCTGCCCGGAATTCCGAATGAATTGTTTGAAGCGATGGAGGAGGCCCAGCTTTCCATTGATAAGGCTTTCGAAGCTGTCAAGGAACAGCCGCTGGATATGACAAGAGTCAATAAACGGTTGAACGAAGCCGAAGCCTCTGCAGATCAAGCCTTTGAACAGGCGAAGACAGTCATTGAACTGGCGCATCTTACGGAAATTCTGATCCAGTATGGAAATAAGTATCGTACCTCTTATCCCCTTGTAGCGGCAGAACTGACTGAAGCGGAAAAGGATTTCAGATCCTACGAGTATGCTCGTGCCTTCGATCGTGCTTCAGAGGTTCTGGAACAAATAGAGCCTGGCGTAGTCGACCGTCTCCGTAAACAGGAGGAGGTCACTGTCTAAGGAGAGGTAATATGAAAAAGGTGATCATGTACGGACTTGGAACGCTGACGGTGCTAACGTGGAGTGTCGTTATTTTGTTGGTGATCCCTGGTGATGATCTTTCCGGTAGTGAGGAGCATTCACAGATGAGGACTCCCGTGAAGCTGGAGGAAAACATCGATTTTGCAGGGGTATCAGAAAAGATAAACGAGCTGCGATCCAGCAACAAAGCGCGCACCGTTTTCGGGGAACAAGTGATTACGGATGAGTGGAAGAAGGATGTAGCGGATAACGGAAGGGTCAGTATCGATACGGTCCTCCGTTCGCTGGATTCGAATGGATGAAGAACAAGTGCAAATGCTGCCTGTCGATGAATATCGACAGGCTTTTTGTATGGAGAAGTGGATTAAATGGAATAACTGTGTTAACATAATTGATTGCAATTATGAACGTAAAGGAGCATCTCCTATGATCTACTTGGATAACAGTGCAACGACCCACCCTTTTTCCGGAGTTCTTGATACGTTTCGGCAGACATCCGAGCGTTACTTCGCCAACCCATCCTCAATCCATCCCTTGGGTGGGGAAGCGGAGAGATTGCTCGAGGCATCGAGAGAACGTGTTTCATCTATACTAGGTGGACAGGAGGGAAGAGTCATATTCACTTCCGGCGGAACAGAAAGCAATAACCTCGCAATCAAAGGAACTGCTTTTATGCATATGTCCCGTGGGAAGCACTTGATCACTACAAGGGTGGAGCACCCGTCCGTACTGGAGACCTTCGAGTCCCTCGAATCTTTCGGGTTTGAAATCACCTATGTAGATGTAGATGAATACGGGCACGTGGCGCCTGCAGATGTACACGCATCCATACGAGAAGACACGATTCTCGTAAGCATTATGTCCGTCAATAATGAAATCGGCTCGATCCAACCTTTGAAGGAAATCGGTGATATTCTGCGCTCTTATCCTAAGATCTATTTTCATGTGGATCATGTCCAGGGTCAGGGAAAGATCGATTTATCCCTGCAGGAAGCGGGTGTCGATTTGTGTTCTGTTTCCGGCCATAAGATCCATGGGTTGAAAGGTACCGGGGTGCTTTACAAAAAGGACAATGTCCGTCTCTTCCCTTTGAATCATGGAGGAGGTCAGGAGCAGGGTATCCGTGCAGGTACGGAAAACCTTCCTGGCATTGTCGCTTTCACGAAAGCACTCCGGATGATAGATGAAGAAAAGCTTCGTAAGAAAAGTGAACTCATGGAACTTCACGACCATCTATATGACTCGCTTGAAGAATTGAACGGGGTGGTTGTCAACTCGCCGAAGCATGGGGCATTCCATATCATTAATTTCTCTATGCCGGGCTATAAGCCGGAAGCTATCATTCACGCCCTTGCGAAAAGAGAGGTTTACATTTCCACCAAATCTGCCTGTTCTTCCAAGGAACCCGACAGAAGTGCGGTGCTTGAAGCTTGCAGAGCGAAAGAAGAAATAGCGACATCCGCTTTGCGTATAAGCCTTTCTTATGAAACGACGAAAGAGGAACTTGATACGTTCCTTGAAATATTAAAAGAAGTACGGGATTCTTTAGTGCAAATTTCGGAGGTGTAACGATGCAATTCGATCATATATTAATACGTTTCGGCGAAATGGCGCTGAAAGGAAAGAATAGAAAACATTTCGAGCGACAGCTGCTCGAAAACGTCCAATACAGGCTGCATGGTTTCAAAAAAGCGGTCGTAAAAAAGACGAGAGGACGTATGTATGTATTGCTGAATGGAGAAGATCCTCATCAAGTAATGAAAGCTTGCCAGCAGGTCTTCGGCATTTACAGCCTCAGCTTTGCCATTCATACGGAAAATGATGTGGAGCAGTTGAAAGAAGCGGTCCTATCTGCCATCAGGGAAGAGAAAGGTGCACGAACGTTCAAAATCTCTGCAAAACGTGCAGATAAATCTTTCCCTGTGTCTTCTGATGAATTGAATCCGATGCTCGGTGGTCACATTCTGAGAAATGTGGACGGAATCAGTGTAGATGTCCATCAGCCTGATGTTGAACTTAAAGTTGAAATCAGACATGAAGGTGCGTATGTAACGGCGGGAGACTATCGGGGGGCCGGGGGGCTTCCTATCGGTAGTACAGGGAAATCCATGATTATGCTATCCGGCGGCATTGATTCTCCAATTGCCGGTTACCTGACGATGAAGAGAGGCGTGGAAATAGAAGCGGTCCATTTCCATTCTCCTCCTTACACAAGTGAACGTGCCAAGCAGAAAGTACTTGATCTTGCTCAGGAGCTCTCTGTCTATGGAAAGCGTATAAAAGTACATGTCGTACCTTTTACGGAAATCCAGCAGAAGATTTATCGCGAACTTCCTGACAGTTACGGGATGACGATCATGAGACGAATGATGATGCGGATCGCCGAAAGCATCGCAAAAGAAGAAGGGGCTCTTGCTATTACTACCGGTGAAAGTCTCGGTCAGGTTGCGAGTCAGACGATGGAAAGCATGAATACGATCAACGAAGTCACTAATTACCCTGTCATCCGACCTCTCGTTACTATGGACAAGCTTGAAATCATCGATATTGCGAAGAAAATAGGCACCTACGACATTTCGATCCGTCCTTATGAAGATTGCTGCACGATTTTCGTTCCGAAAGAACCGAAGACGAAACCGGATCGTGATAAGACGATTGCAATCGAACAGTCCGCTGATTTCACGGAAGACCTCGAGAAAGCGCTGGGCGCAAGAGAGGTCGTTCATATCGACGGCAAAGAGGCTTCGAAGCAGACGGAGGACTTCTCCGATTTATTTTAAATTACCCTGCACTATTAGCTATCGCTTCCACTTATTCAATCTAGCTTTGCCACCCAGAAGCCCGTGAGCTAAACAGCCCAATCAGAAAAAAGAAAGGACACTTTTATCTGACAGGACTGCTTAGCTCAGAGCTTCTAAGCGGGGTGGCTCCACTTTTTTTCTCTACCTATTCGCTTCCTACCTGTGTATAATGTGACACAGCGGAAGCTTTAGGTAGAGTTTTTTTATAGAAGAAAAGCATTATCATCATGATTTGAGTAAAGGAGGAAATCCATTGGAAATTTGGTACGGTGGCAAAATATATACAATGATCCAGGAGGGAGATTGGGAAGAAGCTATTGTGGTCCGGAAAGGGAAGATCATTGATAGTGGCACGACAGAGAAGCTATATCATCAGTATGAAAAGGAAATTATTCAAGAGCATAATTTGAATGGTGCTGTGATGTATCCGGGGTTCACGGATAGTCATTTACATATGATCATGCACGGTGAACGATTGCTACGCCTCGATCTATCGTTTATGAAATCGAAGCATGAAGTACTTCAGGCATTGAAACAGCATGCAGGGAAGACACCCGCTGGAGAATGGGTGATCGGTGAAGGGTTCAATGAGAATCAATGGGTGGAAAGGGAACCTATTCATAAAGATGAATTGGATGAAGTGACTTCTGAGCACCCCGTTATGCTCTCGAGAATTTGTCGGCACGCTCTAGTTGCCAATTCAAAAGCCATAGAACTTGCTGGTGTAAAAGAAACGACACCTGATCCTCAAGGAGGAAAAATCGAGAAAGATGACGGAGGATTGAACGGATTATTCCATGACGAGGCCCAGGACTATATCAAGAAAGCGATGCCGGAAGTGTCGCCTGCGTATTTGGAACAGGCACTGACCCAGGCTGTGGAAGATATGTATGCCCGTGGTCTCGTGGGAGGGCATACGGAAGATTTGTATTACTATGGAGGGTTCCGGAAGACTCTGGACGCCTTCCACAAAGTCATAGACGGAACCGAAAGGAAGTTTCGTGCGAATCTGCTCGTCCATCATAAAGCTGTCGATGAAATGGAAGAGGAGGGGTTAACGTTTGGCGATGGCACTGCCTTTGTGGAATTGGGAGCGATGAAGGTATTCTCTGATGGTGCTCTTGGAGGTCGCACGGCCTGGTTGACCGCTCCTTACCAAGACGATCCCTCCCATAGTGGAGTGACGATTCATAGTGGAGAAGGCCTCGATTCCCTTTTTCAAAGGGCGAGAGGAAAAGGCATGCCCGTCGCTGTACATGCTATTGGAGATGGGGCAGTGGAAGCCGTCGTGGATAGGATGGAACGATTTCCGGTTAAAGAAGGCTTGAGGGACAGAATTATCCACGCCCAAATTCTGAATGACGACCTGATTGAGCGATTGCAGTCCTTATCCGTGGTACTCGATATTCAGCCCTCTTTCGTGGCATCTGATTTTCCGTGGGTGATCGACCGTCTCGGCGAGGAGCGGTTGAAGAAATCGTATGCCTGGAAAACATTATATGACAAAGGGATTCTTATCGCTGGAGGTTCTGATGCACCGATCGAGGAAGTGAATCCGTTAATGGGCATCCGAGCTGCTGTGGACCGGAGAGCCACACAGGATTATGAAGTCTATCAGGAAGAAGAAAAGCTATCCATGTATGAAGCGATTTCTTTGTACACCAAAGGGAGCGCTCATGCTGTCGGGAAAGAAAGGGAGCAGGGGATGATCAAGGAAGGCTATGTCGCAGATTTCACTATACTCGACCGTGACCTGTTCTCCCTGGCCCCTCACGAAGTAGCGGATGCTGTCGTTCTGATGACGATCGTTGATGGCGACGTTATGTATGAGAAGTAGAAAAAGGAGCTCTCGCTTCTCCTCAGTTATGGGGAAGTTCTGACCTGAATTAGCGAGAAAACATCTTATAACTTTTAGTATGAAGTCTTTTCATGAAATATAGTTACGAAAATCACCTGATTAAGACTTTTATACGGTGTTTTCGCTCTGATTTTTTAAAATAGCATTCCATAACACGTCAAGGAAGCTCAAATATGAACAAAACAACATAAATGATTCATGTAAAAGACGAACGGGGAAGATTCCCGTTCGTCTTTAATAGTGATCTCTGCTTTTTATAAAAATGTGCGCTGAACACGGTGCCAGTAGGAGTTGCCCTTAAGTTTCACCGTTTTGATGACTTTATCACTGATCGCCACTTCGATATCTTTGATGTTACGGATGGAGTAGGCCTCGTTGTCCATGCCTACGATAGGGAAGTCATTCCCGTCTTGACGCACGCCGAGACGCAGTTTTCTTTCTCCGCTGAGGATAAAGGAAGAGCCGAGTGTACGGAAACGATTATTATTTAATGAAGCCAGTTCACTCACTTGCATAGAAGGCAGAAGAGGATCGACGACGGCTCCTTTGGTAGATTTACTGTAACCAGTGCTTCCTGTCGGAGTAGATACGATAAGACCATCACCTCGGAATCGTTCGAACTCGAGGTCATCGATGTTCACGTCGATATCAATCGTTTTGATGAGAGATGAACGCACGCTGCATTCATTCAGGCAAAGGAATGTCGACTCATCGTTCACCGTAGCTTCAATCAGTGGGAAGCGTCTTACTTCGATTTCATCGTTCAGCATACTCGTAACCATCTGTTCATAGTTGTCGAGTTCAAAGTCGCAGTAAAGACCTGCTTCTTCTCCCTGACGGATTCCTAGGTAGAGGCAGTCCTGACGGAAGCCGGTTTTCCTGACAGCTTGCAGAAATGTTCCATCTCCGCCGACAGAAATGATGATGTTTGCATCCTTGTCGTCTTCAACGATAGTGAAATTATTTTCGTTGGCCAAATCTTTGACCGGCTTTAATTTTTCATCGGTCTCTTCGCTCGGGGGATAATAAAAATATAAGTTTCTTCTTTGATCTGCCATAAAGCTACCTCCTTTGATTTCTTTCGCACTGTTCATTTTATCACATCGATCCCGGTCTTTCTCCCCCTCAAACCTTCCTCATTTGAAAAGAAGGCGCACATTCGATATTGTATATAAGGATAACGATTGATGCCTCAAATTTAGGAGGAACGGACAATGGATCAAAAGAATGTAGAAAAACTGTTTACGCAAGTCGACGAAATGGCGACAGCTGTTTCTGAGGAGTTGAATATCACTTACATTGAAGCTGTTACAGAAACGCTTGATATTTTGTATCAGGGGCAGGTGTTTGAAGATTACCCCGAGAAACTTCAGGTGGATATCCGTAACAAATGGCTCGGCTTCAATAAGAACGACTATGAAAATGAAGAAATCCGTAAAGCTATTCAGCTGGCTACCCTGAAAGGGATGAAGGGGGCCACCCAGCAACAGCACCTACTGACACCTGATGCGGTAGCGACTTTCATCGGTTACCTGGTCGGTAAGCTTACGGAATTCAAGGAAGAAGATATCAGGCTATTCGATCCTACATGCGGAAGCGGTAATTTGCTGACAGCTATCCTTAATGGTGTGGATAAAAAGGTTGTTCCCTACGGAAGTGAAGTGGATGATACGCTCATTCAGCTTGCAGTCGTGCAGGCGAACCTTCAGAAGCATAATATCGAGTTCTTCCACCAGGACAGCCTTCAGCCGTTTCTTTTAGAGCCGGTGGATATCGTGACGGCCGATCTACCTGTAGGATACTATCCCGATGATGTACAAGCGTCCAAGTATGAATTGAAGGCGGAAGAAGGCCACTCTTATGCCCACCACCTGCTGATGGAACAGAGTCTCACTTATTTGAAAGAGGGAGGATACGGGATTTTCGTCGTGCCGAACTTTCTGTTTGAAAGCGATCAGGCACAGAACCTCCAGAAATATCTGCGCGACCATGCTCACGTCATCGGCATGCTGCAGTTACCGGAAGACCTGTTCAAAGATGAGAAGTTTGCAAGAAGCGTGTTCATCGTACAGAAGAAAAAAGAAGGGACAAAGCCTCCGAAACAGGCACTACTCGTGAAACTTCCTTCGTTCTCGAGTCCCGAAAAGACAGCCAATATCATCTCACAGGTCAACGACTGGTTTACCGACTACCACGCGGGGAAATTGTAAGAAAATAAGAAATATATCAGGTAACCGTTATCATTCCGTTTTACGGTTGAAAATGCAAAAAGCGGGTGGTTAAATGGTAGTTGTTGAAAGAAACGAGCCTATATTTAAGGGGATGAGCAACATTGAATAAAATCTTAGCTATTAATGCCGGAAGTTCTTCACTGAAATTTCAGCTCATTGAAATGCCTGAGGAGACGGTGATCGCTAAAGGTGTTATGGAACGTATCGGATTGAACGATTCGATTTTCAAAATTGAAACCGATGAAGATGAAGATAAAAAAATCCAGGATATCCATGACCATCAGCAGGCTGTCGACTTGCTGCTGGATACTATGACGTCTAAAGGAATCATCAAATCCCTGGATGAAATCGACGGTGTCGGTCACCGTGTCGTCCATGGGGGCGAGAAGTTCAGTGAGTCTGCCCTCGTAACGGAAGAAGTGATCCAGGCGATTGAAGATGTTTCCGAACTGGCTCCGCTTCACAACCCTGCCAACCTGACGGGGATCCGTGCTTTCCGTGAAGTGATGCCGAATGTTCCTCATGTCGTCGTTTTCGACACTGCTTTTCACCAGTCGATGCCGGAGCAGTCTTACCTATATAGTCTTCCTTACGAATACTATGAGGATTACGGCATCCGTAAATACGGGTTCCACGGAACATCTCACAAGTATGTGTCAGAGCGTGCAGCAGAAATGCTCGGACGTCCGGTGGAGCAATTGCGTCTCCTTTCCTGCCACCTTGGGAACGGAGCCAGTATCGCTGCAATCGAAGGCGGTAAGTCCATCGACACGTCTATGGGCTTCACACCACTCGCCGGTGTGACGATGGGAACGAGATCCGGTAACATCGACCCGGCCCTTATCCCTTTCATCATGGAGAAGACAGGGAAGACAGCGGATGAAGTGATGAACGTACTGAACAAAGAGAGTGGAATGCTGGCACTTTCCGGTTTCTCCAGTGACCTTCGTGATATCGAAGAAAAAGCTGCAGATGGCGACGAGCGTGCCGAGCTTGCACTTGAAGTGTTCGCGAACCGTATCCACAAATATATCGGTTCCTACGCTTCCCGTATGCACGGCATCGATGGTATCATCTTTACTGCCGGAGTAGGGGAGAACAGTATTTCTATCCGTGAACGTATCCTGAAAGGGCTCGAGTTCATGGGCGTATACTGGGATCCTTCCCTCAACAAGGTCCGCGGGAAAGATGCTTTCGTCAACTATCCGCATTCCCCGGTCAAAGTAATGGTGATTCCGACGAACGAGGAAGTCGTCATTGCGAGAGATACAGTGGAAAAAGGGTTGAAAAATTAAGTAAAAATGAGAAAAGACCTTCCGGTTAGGAAGGTCTTTTTGTTGTTGATATTCCATTTTTAATCGTTCTCTCTTACCACCAGGACATCACACTTGGCTGTGCGGGTAATATGTTCCGATACGCTTCCGATGAAGAAACGTTCCATTGCGTTGAGTCCGGTAGCTCCACAGATGATAAGGTCGGCGTTGTACTTAGGAGCGATGTCTTTGGTGATTTTCACTTTAGGAGAACCATACTCGATTACAATTTCGATACTTTCAAGCCCAGCTTCCTCCGCCTGCTTCTTGTAATCCTCAAGAATCTCATAGGCGTGCTTCTCTGCTCTCATAGCGAGAGACCGATCATAAGCTTCTACGGTGGCGAATGCTCGAGTGTCCACGATATGGGACAGGATGATTGTCGCATTGTTTCTATTTGCGATATCCACCGCTTTCTGGAAAGCCCGTTCTGCTGTTTCTGAACCGTCCACCGCTACTACAATGTTTTTGTATTCGAAGGTCATATTCCCCACTCCTTTCTATACTTATTATATATGTACCACAATCCTTTGTATAGTAGACATGTAAACGCTTTATAAAAATGAAAAAGCTGTGAACTTTTTTGTTGCCGGTAAAAAAGGTATAATGAAAGAGGAAAAAAGTTATCGATAATTGAAACCTTTGCCGAGACTGTTCGTAGATAAAGGTACAAGGTCATAAAGGAGAGGTGTCCAGGTGAGTTTTTTGAAGCGTTTGTTTTCGAAAACGAAGAAACCTTCCACGGAAGTCGAAGAACGTCATGCTCTCAATCTTCAGGTGGGAGACATAGTTACGTATGACCTTGCAGATTATGAAGTCGTAGGTAAATTGACGTATCGGGATGGGAGCTATGAATGGTATAGCTATCAGCTTCTGGAAGGAAGGGATACGAAATGGCTATCTGCTGAAATGGATGATGAACTGGAACTTGGAATGTATGAAAAAGTTCAACTTCCGGTAAACAAACCTTACCCTGCTGACGTTGATTATGAAGGTCAAACGTTTCATAAGGAGGAAGAGGGGGAAGCGAAAGTTCTCGGAGAGGGAAGAAGTAGTAACCTTCAGGGGAGCACGGTCCGTTATGCCGATTACTTGTCTGATGACGGAGAATTGATGCTCAGCATGGAGGCTTGGGGAAGCGAGATAGAGGTAAGTGTAGGAAGTTCCCTGGAAGAATACGAATTGAAGATTATCGCAGGATCCACATAAGGAGGAGATTACATTGTTTAAGTTTTTTAATCGTGTAAAGACAGTCGTAGGTTCAGAATTGAATGCGATGCTTGATAAAGCGGAAGATCCGGTGAAAATGCTCGAACAATTCATGCGGGACATGGAGAACGATATCCGTGACGCGGAGAGTGCTGTCGCCAAGCAGATCGCGAATGAAAAGATGCTGAAGCGAAAGTATGACGATGCTCAGGCTATGGTGGAAAAACGGATGAGTCAGGCGGAGAAAGCGATCGAAGCAGGAGACGAAGATCTTGCCCGTCGTGCCATCGAAGATAAGAACAACCAGCAGGAGCAAGCGGATCAGATGAAGGAATCCTACGAGCGGGCGAAGAAGGACTCGGAACAGCTCCGCACGAAATTGGATGAAATGAAGAAAGAATACCAGGAAATGAAATTGAAGAAGGATTCCCTGAAAGCTCGTGCTGAGTCAGCGCAGACCCGTACGAAGATGAACCGTACGATGTCTGATATCGGAAGTGACGAGTCGAGACAAGGGTTTGAGCGTATGGAAGAGAAAGTGATGCAATACGAAGCGGAAGCGGAAACCAGCGAAGACCTCCGATCCGATAATCGCTCTCTCGACGATGAATTCGACGCTCTCGATAAGAAAGATAGTGTAGACGACGAGTTGGCAGCTCTGAAGAAAAAGATGAATAAAGAGTAATTGTCTAATGCATACAAGCCTGGCACTGCCGGGCTTGTGTTTTACCTTGATGGAGAGGAGGCACAAAGGTGAAAGATGTTGGGAGTGTCGCTTTATTTACGATTTTTGCAGCTTTCATCGCTTTCTTCATATTTGATAGTGGTGACAGCACAGGCAGTGGAATTTCAGGTACATACGAACAGGAATCCTATGGTTCGCTTCCGGAAGAACCTTCCCGTGAGGAGATTGAAGAGACGCTTCGGGATCGATCGTTCACTTCTGTCGACGATATGATAGAAGAAACGTTTCCACAACTGGATACGGTTCAGACAGACCGTGGTCGCTCGGAAATATATATGACCAGCAAGTTCAATCTAAGAGAAGTGGAAGAGTTGATTACTTCAGAGGTACCTCCTGCTGAGGTCGGGGATAGACAGAGTGACAAACAGGCGTTGATTTATCCCGATGAGTTTGTCATATTGAAAGAAAGCGAAGAAGAAGCAGGGCTCGTATTGATCGAGCTGGCTGAAAAAGAATTCGTAAGAAACAATTACCGCCCATCGTTTTTTGATGGCATGCTTGCCTATGCGCTTTTGAATCGTGCTTTCGGAACGAATGACTGGCAGAATCGTCAACGGGATCGCTGCGCTTCCGGTGGCTGCTATGGCGGCTATTCGATGTATGGCGGGAACAGTGGATCATTCAGAGGGTCATCGAACAGAGGTGGAGGACCCGGAGTAGGAAAATAAAAAGGAGGGAATCTTATGCAACCATTATTAGCGACTATCGGATATTTTCTGATGGCAGTCGTTGTTGTGTTGATCGGACTGGGTATATTTGAATTAATGACGAAGAAGTACAAGGATTGGGAGGAAGTGGGTGCCGGAAATCAGGCAGTCGCTATGTCGATTGCCGGTAAAATCATCGGTATCTGTATCGTCCTTTCTTTCGCCATTTATCACAGTTTCACTATTATGGATACACTTATTTGGGGCGGGGTCGGCGTAGTATTACAGATGATAGCCTACTTGTTGTTCGAATTGTTTACGCGTAAATTTTCCGTTGAGGATAAGTTGAAAGAGAACAATACAGCAATCGGAATCATCTCGATGGGTGTATCGATCGGTCTTGCGTTCGTCATCGGTGCGTCGATTACATAGGAAATGGGGCACTCTTACATAAGAGAGTGCCCTTTTTGATGGGGAGAATATGTTATGAATGAGAAAGCGATCAGACAAAGCAAATTGATATACTGGGCCTCCGGGATCGTGTCCATCTGTGGAATTATCTTCGAAGTGCTGTTCGGAGCGCTCGGTTCTTACATACTGGGAGATGGAGTGAAACAGTATACGCTTACGATCAGTCTGTTTCTGACCGGCATGGGTGTCGGAGCGAGTGTCAGTGAAAGGGTGACCAGAAACCTCATCATTGCGTTTGTATGGACAGAGTTCATGGTGGCTATGATCGGAGGATTTTCGAGTTTCCTGATGTTCGGAATGACTGCCTTCGCTCCATCAGGGTCGGATGCTTTATTCCTTTATCTCGTCACGTTCACGGTAGGAGCATTGACAGGAGTGGAGTTGCCGGTACTTATCCGGAAAGCGAATGAAATCGGGGTGGAATTGAATAAAAGTACAGCACGCGTCCTGTTTTCCGATTACGCCGGCGGGTTGATTGGGGGACTTCTCTTCGCCTTTTATTTACGCCCGGAGATGGGAATGGTGAAATCAGCTTTCTTCGTTGGTGTCATAAATCTATCGGTCGCTGTTCTCGTACTTTTTTACTTCAAAAAAGAAATCAAAAAGTTTTCTTTTCATCTCGGGAGTGCCGTTTTTATCGGCGTGTTACTGGTGAGCGGTTTATTCTTCGGGGAAGAACTTGCATTTTCCTTTGAGCAGAAACTGTATAAAGACCCTATTCTGCATATAGAGGACACGCCCTATCAGAAGATTGTCCTGACGAAAGAAGGAGAAGACGTGCGACTGTTTCTGAACGGGTCCCTTCAATTCAGTTCTGTAGATGAACACCGTTACCATGAAACGCTTGTACATCTTCCTCTTGCTTATAAAAAAGAGGTGGAAGACGTTCTCGTACTCGGAGGCGGAGACGGTCTTGCGGTTAGAGAGTTGCTTAAGTATGAGAATCTCTCTTCCGTAACTCTTGTCGATCTCGACCCCGCTGTCGTTGAGCTAGCAACAGAAAATCCTCATTTGGAGCAATTGAACAAAGGTGCCTTGGAAGATCCGTCGGTAGATGTTTTGCATGAGGATGCTTTTCAGTATCTGGAGGAAACGGATAATCGCTTTGATGCCGTGCTGATAGACTTGCCTGACCCTAACAACGAGAGTCTGAATAAACTGTACACGAAAGAATTTTATTCCCTTGTACGTAATCATCTCGAGCCGGAAGGGATCATGATGGCACAGGCAACGAGCCCCGTTTTTGCGACAGAGGTTTACTGGACGATTGATGAGACTGTGAAAGCTACCGGTATGAATACGTACAATTTCCACGTAGATGTTCCGAGTTTCGGTAACTGGGGGTTCGTGATGGCCTCTCGCGGGGATATTGATGTAGACGAAGCATCGATCGGTGTAGAAACGGAATTCCTGACAGAGGATGTGATATCTGCTTTGACGGTGTTTGGGAAAGATACAGACAGGGAAATCATAGACAGTGATGGGCAGGTGAAGAACCTGGAACCCAATACATTGATTCATCCGAATTTAATACAGAAGTATGAAGAAGCATGGAAACACTATTAAAGGAGGAAGAAAAATGAAAGTATCTTTTCATGGACACGCTGTTGTAAAGGTGGAAACAGAGAAGCACACGATTCTCTTCGATCCTTACATTTCAGAGAATGGGAACACGGATTTGAATGCAGATGAACAGGATGCGGATATTATCCTGTTGACGCATGGACACAATGACCACGTCGGGGACACATTTGATATCGCCAAACGGAATGATGCTCAAGTCATCGCGCCATTCGAACTAGCTACGTACCTCGGTAATAAAGGATTGAATGCTCATCCAATGTATATCGGTGGCAGCCACGATTTCGACTTCGGAACTGTGAAGTTTACGCAGGCGTTCCACGGTTCTTCTTACACAGAAGAAGACGGGACCATCATCTATACCGGAATGCCTACAGGAATCCTTCTGACGATCGATGGCCAAACGATTTATCACATGGGAGACACAGGTCTCTATTCTGATATGAAGATGATCGGGGAAAGAAATGACATCGATCTTGCTTTTGTTCCGATCGGAGATAACTTTACGATGGGACCGGAAGATGCTTTGACTGCGGCTGAATGGATCGGCGCGAAACAAGTCGTTCCTATCCACTATAATACGTTTGATTTAATCAATCAGGACGGTGAAGGATTCGCTGAGAAAGTGAAGCCCGGAAAAGGGGTTGCCCTGAAGCCGGGAGAATCCATCGACCTGTAAGCGAGAATATGACCGGACAATCTGCAAGGATTGTCCGGTTTTCTTTGTTTGTTAGTGATGACTGGGTGTTGGGAGGAGGGGAGACGGTAGTTATGAGGTAATTTATTTTAAGTTGGATAGAAAAGTGTCGGATAATATTTGTCATGAGCTGATTATTGAAGTGAATTTTTAAAAACTGTTTGATACTGAAGGTTATGAGGTGTTTATTGATTTTAACGGGTGATTATTGTCGTAAAACCATCCGAAAGAAGTAAGGCAATTCTTTCGGATGGTTTTAGTTAATGTAAGAAATCTTCTGAACGTTCTTCTCCGCTTTTCTTAACCAGATCTAGCTACGACATCCAGAAACCCGAGCCATAAGTAGGCAGGATTAGAGAAAGGAAGGGCGCCTTTATCTAACCTGCCTACTTATGACTGTGGTTTCTAAGCGGGGTGTCTCCGCTTTTCTTAATTAAAATTGAAGTCTAACTGTATCACTAGTATAATAACAATTACACTTAAAAATACTAGTACAGTTGGAAAGTCGGTGAGGGAATGGCTACAAAGCATGAACAGATTTTGAATCATATCGAATCGCTGAGTATCGGAAGTAAAATTTCCGTGCGTCGGATTGCGAAAGAGATGCAGGTCAGTGAAGGTACGGCTTATCGTGCCATCAAGGAAGCGGAAAACCAGAATCTCGTCAGTACGATCGAACGGGTCGGAACGATAAGGATTGAACAGAAGAAGAAAGAGAATATTGAACGGCTGACATTCGCGGAAATCGTGAATATCGTCGAAGGACAGGTCATGGGCGGACGGAAAGGCCTGTATAAGACGTTGAATAAATTCGTGATCGGTGCGATGAAGCTGGATGCGATGATGAGGTATACAGAAGCGGGTTCTCTTCTCATTGTAGGGAACCGGACGAATGCACATGAGCTGGCAGTCCAGGAAGGTGCAGCTGTCCTTGTTACCGGAGGGTTCGATACGACGGATGAAGTGAAGCGTCTCGCTGATGAAAAAGAACTACCTGTCATTTCCACCAGTTACGATACGTTCACTGTTGCCACGATGATCAATAGAGCGATTTATGATCAGATGATCAAAAAAGAAATTGTGCTCGTCGGAGATATCTATACCCCTCTCGAAGAATCGGAATTCCTGTCGACGACAGACCCGGTGAAGAGGTGGTATGAATTGAATAAAGAAACGACACACAGCCGGTATCCGGTCGTAGATGTGCAGAACCGGGTAGCGGGGATTGTGACCTCTAAAGATATTGTCGGAGAAGATGAACAGACACTCGTCGAGAAGGTGATGACGAGAAACCCGATGACGGTTACGGCGAATACCTCTCTTGCGAATGCTGCTCATATGATGGTGTGGGAAGGGATAGAACTGATGCCTGTCATCAACTCCCTAAGAGAGCTTCAGGGTATTATCTCCCGTCAGGACGTATTGAAGGCGTTGCAGAATATTCAGAGACAGCCCCAGGTAGGGGAGACGATCGACGACCTCATCACCAATCAGCTGAGTCATATTACAGATGAAGAAGGTAACTACATTCTTCAGACGAAAGTGACGCCTCAGATGACGAATCAATTGGGGACGATGTCTTACGGAGTATTTACAGCTCTGATTACAGAAGCAGCGAGCCACCTGCTTACCAAGTATAAGAAAGGGGACCTGGTCGTAGAAAATATTTCTACGTATTTCATCAAACCGGTGCAGCTGGAGAGTGACGTAGAGATCCATCCACATATTCTTGAAGTAGGAAGGAAATTGGCGAAATTGGATGTCGAAGTCTTCCACGAAGGAAATATTGTAGGGAAAGCATTACTTATGGCCCAGCTTATCGATCGGTAATGACTATTGGATAGTAATAAAAAGAAGCTGCTTTTATAAGCAGCTTCAGGTTTCGGCTTGTTTCAGGTATTCCTCTTTGTAGTGACGGGAGGCTTTCCATCCATGATTGATCTGCATAACGGCGAGGATCAAAAAGAGAATGCCGATGAACAGAGATAATCGGGTTTCGTAAAATAAGTATTGGCTGACACCGAAGCTTCCAATGAAAATACCGAGGAAGATTTTTGCTGTGCTGTTATAATACCTCTGCGTAATCGGATGTTCCGAGCGGGTAATCATTACTTTGTTGTAAATGTATAGTACAATAGACACGATAACTAAACTGATGAACAATAGCATACTTAACCATCCTTATAATTTATTCGTTATCGCCTATTCTAGCTTGTTTGATGAAAAAATGCCACCATTCTTTAAGGTCAGGAGTGTTTTATATGTATGAACAGATAAAGAAAGAAATAGAGGACCATCCCACCATTATCATTCATCGCCACGTTCGACCGGACCCGGATGCGCTCGGTTCACAGATTGGTCTGAAAATGATCCTGGAAGCGAGTTACCCTGATAAAAAAGTTCTTGTCACCGGAGAAAACGATGAAAGCTTTGAATTTCTCGGTCATATGGATGAAATAAGAGACGAGGACTATGAAGGGGCGCTTGTCATCGTGAATGACACAGCCAATCAGGAAAGGATTGATGATGAAAGATATTCCCACGGGGAGTCCCTTATAAAGATCGATCATCATCCGGTAGTGGATGAGTACGGGGATGTCCAATGGGTCGAAACGGATTCCAGCTCGACAAGTGAAATGATTTTCGTTCTTACCAGGGAGATAGAGGGGTGGATCATTCCCGAAGAAGCGGCACGCCTGCTTTATGCAGGTATAGTAGGGGATACCGGACGCTTTCTATTTCCGAGTACGACAGAGCGCACATTCGAGGCTGCGTCTGAACTGATCAGGCATGATTTCGATCGCCCTGCTTTATACGATCATCTGTATAAGACACCGATCCACCTCGCACGCTTGAAAGGGTATATTCTTCAGAACGTCACGGTTTCTGACAAAGGACATGCCGCCATTCCACTTACGAAGGAAACCCTTGATGAATTCGGTGTCCATCCTCTTGAAACGAGTAAACTGGTAGGCATCCTCGGAGATATGGAAGGGATCCTCTCCTGGGTATTCTTCGTAGAAGAGGACTCCGAAATACGTGTAAGGCTCCGCTCCAAAGGGCCAGTCGTCAATAAGCTGGCGGAACGTCATAGAGGAGGCGGACACCCGATGGCTGCCGGAGCCAGAGCAGAGGATTGGGAAGAAACAAAGAAAATCGATGCTGAGTTGTATTCCATTTGTGAGGCTTATCAGAAAGAGAATGGATGAATCATCCATTCTCCGCTTTGATTTCCACCTCAATGATGAGCGTCCTGGAAATGATAAGCTTAGTTACCGTTAAATGATAAGTGAAGTCATCAATACGGAAGTCTTTGTTTTCTACAGTAGTTACTATCAGCTCTTCATGACCGGTAAGCTTTGAAATTTCTGTACCCTGGACAGGTTTCAATAATGATTTCGTTTCCTGGATGAGTTCATGTTGAGTCAATTTATCGATGGAGAGTTGTTTGACATTAGTGAGCTTGATAGTCATATCTTCTACATATTCGATATTTGGACGGGATTCCTGCTCGCTTAACAGCTGCTCATACTTCTCTTCCCATTCCTGTACTTCTGTCCTGGCTGTGATGGAGTCTTCGATAGCCTGTTCATACATCTCTCCATAGATGTAGATGAAGATGATATAAGCGAAACACCCCCCGAGCACCGCTCCGGCTAAGAAGCGCTTCATCTCTTTTTTGTAATAGGCAGGTGGGATATGCACTTATGTTACTTCCTTTCCTATGAGCCATTCCATGAAAAGGAGGGCTGTCTGTACCCCGCCCATGGCTGAAACGATGATGATGAACTGCTTGAACACATCAAACGTAGAACCCTCGAAGATCCCTCTTTCAAAATTGCTGATGGCATCAAATGTTCCTCCGATGGCTGCGACGATCGCCCAGATGCGAAGCCCTCTCGCTAATCGGAACATATCCGTCAAAGGCGCTTCTCCTGTAAAAAAACTCCCTATACTGCCAATTACACTCCCACCGACAATCACTCCGAATGCAACGAAGTAACACTGGATCATAGAAATGATCAATCGTTCTTCCATGCAAATTCCCCGTTTCTTCTTATTGTTGTCAGTTTATGTGTACAGGCAGTCACGTATGAAGACAGCTTGAGTTTTTCTGAGTTAAAATCTAGACAGAGGAAGGTGAAAACGATGAGTTATACCCATATCGGCGTGCGCACCGGTTATAGTCTCATGGACAGTACGATTGATACGAATGCTCTTGTAGAAGAGGTGGTACATAAAGGGATGGGCGCTGCAAGTATTTCGGACCGTGAAAGTGTCAGTGCTCTTTTGGCCTTTTATAAGGCATGCAAAGGTAGAGGTATAAAACCGCTCCTCGGCGTGGAGTTGCCTATTGTCTTCAACGAGGAGGCCTATCCGGTCATTCTGATAGCGGAGTCAGAGGAGGGATTCGGGAATATTGTCGAGCTAACTAGCAGACACCAATTGCATCAAGGGTTGAGACTCGATGATATCCATGACCTTGGTAAAGAAGTGACGGCACTATGGCGGACGAGAGAGACTCCTATGGCCCAACCGATTGTAGAAGGCAGAAAAGAAGAGGTGTTATCGGTGTTCCGCTCCTTCGAATCCGTATTTTCTTCCCTTTTTGCCGGGGTCATGGCTACGGATTTCAGACAGGAGCAGATCCTCCATCCTCATTTGAAAGAATGGGAGAAGGAAGAGCAGATGCGGTGCGCTGCGATCAGTGATATCCGTTTTCTTCATGAGGAGGACCGGGAAGCCTATGAAGTTTTGCGTGCCATGGACAGGGGAGTTAAGTTTCAGCGCGGTTCTTCCCCTGTGACAGTGACGTCCTTTTACGACCCTGCAATGGTGGAGGATTTCTTCCGTGACTGGCCGGAAGTGATCATCAATAATGAACGGATCGTGTCCGGGAACAACGTACAATTGAAGCTGTCCCGTCCTCTTTTGCCTGCTTATCCTGTACATGGTGAGAGCTCGGATCAATTTTTAAGAAGGCTTTGTGAAGATGCTTTGAAGCTGAAGTTCCAGGAAAATAGAGACGAAGCCATGGAGCGCCTTCACCATGAACTGGAGGTCATTTCCTCCCGTAACTTCAGTGACTATTTCCTCATCGTTTGGGATTTTGTAGCTTATGCAAAAAAGAACGGGATCAAAGTCGGGCCCGGACGTGGTTCTGCTGCTGGATCGATTGTCGCTTATCTGCTCGATATCACCACGGTGGATCCACTGGAGCACGGACTATTGTTCGAGCGGTTTTTGAACCCGGAGCGCTCTTCGATGCCGGATATTGATATCGATTTTTCCGATCACCGTCGAGATGAAGTCATTTCCTACGTCAGGGAGAAGTATGGAAGGGAATACGTAGCACAAATTTGTACGTTCGGTACCTTCGCCTCAAGAAGTACGATTCGGGAAGTCGGTAAAGCTCTAGGGGTGGAGGAGGAAGACGTTACGTATATTCTGAAGCATTTCCCTTCTTCCAAACCCCTTGGTCTGACAGAAACAGTGAAGCAATCGGAGAACCTGAAGGCATTCATCCGGAATTCTGATGTGCAGAAACGATTGTTTCGCATCGGATCAAAAATCGAAGGGTTGCCGAGGCATATGTCTACCCATGCAGCAGGGGTAGTGATCAGTGAATGTCCATTGAGACGATTCACTGGGCTTATGAATCATGAAGGCCCTGCTCTTCTTACTCAGATGACGATGCATGATGTGGAAGCTCTTGGATTATTGAAGATGGATTTCCTCGGGTTGAGGAACCTGTCTTTTCTGGAAAGTGTAGAGAAAAACATACAGAAATATAAAGATTCATCCTTTTCGCTAGAGATCATCCCGAGTAATGATGCACATACATTCGAACAATTGGCGTTGGGGAAAACGAACGGAATCTTCCAACTCGAATCGGGAGGAATGCGTAAGGTGCTAAGACAATTGCGTCCGGAAAGGTTCGAAGATATCGTGGCGGTCAACGCTTTGTATCGTCCGGGTCCGATGGAGTTCATACCGGATTACATCGAACGAAAGCATGGAAAGGCTTCTGTCACCTACCCTCATGAACAGGTGAAGGAGATTTTGAAAGAGACGTACGGGGTGCTCGTCTATCAGGAGCAGATCATGAAGATTGTACAGGTCGTTGCCGGCTATTCTCTGGGAGAAGCGGACTTGTTCCGAAGAGCTGTAGGGAAGAAGCAGGGAGATGCGATTGAAAATGAGGAAGATCGATTTTTACGAGGGGCGAGCGATAGGGGGTACGACGAGAAGGTAGCCAGACAGTTGTTCGATTGGATCATCCGCTTTTCGAACTATGGATTCAACAAAAGTCACGCGGTAGCATACAGTTATATCTCGTATTGGCTTGCTTATATCAAGGCTCACTACCCTGAATATTTTATGGCTGAATTGATGAACGGGGCTGTCGGGGACAGGGATAAACTGACAGGGTATGTACGTGAAGCTAAGAGGGATGGAGTGCTCGTAAAACCACCTTATATCAACGAAGCCTTCCCACGTGCATTTGTCAGAAGCGGCTCTATTATCCTCGGTTTCATGTTGATAAAAGGAATTGGATATAAGGTCGGACAAGCCATTGCAGACGAAAGGAAAAACGGATACTTTTCGGATTTCTTCGATTTCTCCATGAGATGTTCGGGCTTCATGGATCGTAATGCATTGGAATCACTGATCAAAGCAGGAAGCTTTGATGTTCACCATGGAAATCGGGCAAGTCTGCTTGCGAGTATCGATCAGGCTCTTGAGCAAAGTGAATTGTTCAAGGAATTCCGTGGGGATAAGGGGTTTCTCGATGAGTGGAGCGGGGAACTTGTACCGAAAGCACCTCTGCCGGCATTGAAACGTCTGAATCTTGAAAAGGAAGCGCTCGGCACGATTCTTTCTTCTCACCCTCTCGAAGAAGAACGGAAAGCGCTTGAAAGGAAGAACATCCTTACGTTGAGCACCATGAAAGAAAGGAAAGGCTCGGTGTACATCGCAGCCGTCATAGACAAAATCAGAGAAATCCGGACGAAACGCGGGGAAAGCATGGCGTTTTTAACCATCAGTGATGAAAAGGATGAAATGGACGCGGTCATTTTTCCGGAAGTGTATCGTACGGTAAGCAATTGGCTTGAAGAGGATATGATCATCATTATGCAAGGGAAGATACAGGAGCGGAACGGAGAGAAACAGGTTCAGGTTCAAAAAATTCGCCCTATGCAGGAGGTCACGGAGGTTTTCATCAAAACCACTCACCAGAAGTATCCTCACGCCCTTGGCACGCTGAAAGAGCATGCAGAACATTTCCCGGGAAATTATGACGTGTACTTTTACGTAGAAGATGAAAAGAAGGTGTATAAAGTGCCGGAGGGGCATCAGATTTCTCTCGGAGAGGGCAGTGAAAAGCGTCTGAAACAGGAATTCGGAGAGAAACAGGTGGCTATTCGTAATAAATGGAAATGAAAAGAAATGGATACCTTTACACGGCATAGTGATTTGTTATAATTAAGAGGTCGAATCAGGTGGTCTGACCACTTTCGGAAAGATGTGAATCTGTTCCTGAATGATATATGATAGTAAATAGATGTTAAGGAAATGAAGGAGTGTGGTCTTTTGTCAAATTTGCGAGATGAAGCGTTGCATATCCACAGAGTTAATCAGGGGAAATTGGAGACGACCCCCAAGGTACCGGTCCGGAATGCCAGAGACTTGAGCCTGGCTTATTCACCTGGGGTCGCTGAACCTTGTAAAGAAATCTATGATCATAAAGAAACCGTGTTCGATTATACGATGAAGGGCAACATGGTGGCGGTCGTAAGTGACGGCTCTGCTGTGCTTGGTCTCGGGAATATCGGAGCGGAAGCCTCTCTTCCGGTAATGGAAGGGAAAGCCGCCCTGTTCAAAAGTTTTGCAGGCGTAGATGCATTTCCTATTTGTTTGAGTACCAGTAACATAGATGAAATCGTTCAGACGGTCAAATTGATGGAGCCGACATTCGGCGGTGTGAATCTTGAAGATATAGCCGCACCGAACTGTTTCATTATCGAGGATCGTCTGAAAAAAGAAACGGACATACCTATTTTCCATGATGACCAGCATGGTACAGCTATCGTTACGGTAGCTGGTCTTATGAATGCCCTGAAGATAACAGGGCGCTCCTTCTCCGACATTAAAGTCGTAGCTAACGGTGCTGGAGCTGCAGGGATCGCTATCATCAAACTCCTTTACCATTTCGGTGTGAGGGATATCATCATGTGTGATTCCCGTGGGGCTATCTACGAAGGGCGTCAGGAAGGCATGAACGACGTGAAAGACGAGATAGCCAAGATAACGAACAAAGATAAAGTATCCGGAAAATTAGAAGAGGTCATGGAAGGCACGGATGTGTTCATCGGAGTTTCTGTGGGAGGTCTTCTATCGAAAGAAATGGTGGAGAAGATGAACGATGACTCCATTATATTCGCAATGGCCAATCCAGAGCCTGAAATCATGCCTGAAGATGCGAAAGAAGCCGGGGCGAAAGTGATCGGTACCGGACGTTCAGATTTCCCGAACCAGGTGAACAATGTCCTTGCGTTTCCGGGCATTTTCCGTGGGGCTCTTGATGTTAGAGCAACACGAATCAATGAAAAGATGAAAATCGCTGCTGCTGAGGCAATCGCTGGCCTTGTGGACGAAAGTGAACTCAATGAAGATTACGTGATCCCTGCCCCATTCGATCCACGTGTAGCACCTGCAGTCGCAGCAAGCGTAGCGAAAGCCGCAATGGAATCAGGCGTAGCTCGAAAGCACGTAGACCCTGAACAGGTTGCAGAAAAAACACGTCAGTTGACCATCATTGATGAAGACTAAGGAGGAGGGCAAAGCCCCTTCTCCTTCTGCTTACCTCGATTTTCTTTCCGTTGACGGAGAAGATGGGGGTCGGTTTACGACATTATTACATAAGGAAAGGATCGATTGAAACTGTGGCTCGTTCTGAACCGGAGAAGACGAAAGTATACGAAGGAGTACTTCAGAAATTAAAAGAATTCATCGACAACAATGGCGTGAAGCCAGGAGATAAACTCCCTTCGGAAAGAGAGTTGAGCGAACAGTTGAAAGTGGGACGTTCGTCCATCAGGGAAGCCCTGCGTGCTCTTGAATTGCTGGGGCTCATCGAGACGCGAAGAGGAGAAGGCACGTTCCTCAAAGAATACGAAGACTATCACATGGTGGAGTTATTATCCACGTTTATCCTGAATAGAAGCAGAACACCGGAAGAACTTCGTACAGCAAAAAATATGGTGGAGAAAGAAATGATTATCTTATCCATGGGCAGACTGACTAACGAACAGATGGATGAGCTTATGATGGTTCTTTTCCCGTTCAGGGACGAAAGTCATGATGAGTTCTTCAGACAGTTATTCACCTTCGGTAACCAGCACCTGCTGTTTTCCATATGGCACTTACTGACTTCTTATTTACGGACGGTAGAGCCTATGACGTATACGGAGGAATGGCACCAGCAATTGATGGAAGTTTTGGAAAAGGAAGAAATGACAGAAGCACATCGCTTATTCAATAATACGAAGTGAAATTCTTTGGATACTGCCAAGAAGAGGAGAGTTTTGAATGTTCAAAGATATGTTCGGCAAGAAAAAGCGCTATAAATCCATACCGAACAAGGAAAACAAGAAAGAGGTGCCGGAAGGGCTGATGCAAAAATGCCCGGGGTGCGGAAAGATTTTTTACAGGAAAGAGATGAATCGGAATCTTTTTGTATGTGCGCATTGCGACTACCATCTCAATATCACTGCTTATGAACGTGTGGACCAATTAGCTGACAGTGATTCGTTTGAAGAGTGGGACCAGAATATAGAAACGACAAATATTCTTGATTTCCCCCATTATCAGGAAAAAGTCGAGAAAGATAAGGAAAAAACGAATTTGAAGGAAGCGATCATCACCGGAAAGGTCAGGATAGATGGTGAAGAAACAGCGATTGCCGTCATGGATTCGAGGTTTCGTATGGGAAGCATGGGGGCAGTCGTCGGCGAAAAAATAGCCAGGGCTGTAGAGGAAGCTAGGAAGCAGTCTCTTCCCTTCATCATTTTCACTGCATCCGGAGGAGCCAGGATGCAGGAGGGAGTAGTAAGCCTGATGCAGATGGGGAAAACATCGATTGCGCTTGAGCGTCACAACCGGGCGGGTCTCTTGTTCATCTCCGTCATGACACACCCTACAACCGGTGGGGTTTCGGCCAGCTTCGCTTCTCTTGGAGATTATAACTTCGCTGAACCGCGCGCACTGATCGGGTTTGCAGGAAGAAGGATCATTGAACAGACGATCAGGGAGAAGCTGCCGAAAGATTTTCAGACTTCAGAATTTCTTTTGGAACACGGACAGTTGGATCAGGTGATTCACCGACATGATCTGAGGAATGTCCTCGGCGCTGTACTGGATATTCATAGCACAGGAGGGGAAAGCGATGAAGCACGTACTTGATTTTGAGAGACCCGTTATCGACCTCCGTGAGAAGATAGCGGAATTGAAGAAGCTGACCGAAGAGAAAGATATAGATCTCTCTGAAGAAATACGTACATTGGAAGAACGACTCGAAAATCTGGAGCATGACGTATATACGAATCTGAAGCCATGGGACCGTGTGCAGATGGCTCGTCACCCTGAGCGTCCGACTACATTTGATTATATTAAATACATGTTTGAAGGCTTCATGGAGATGCATGGTGATAGGCTTTACGGAGATGACCCGGCAATCATCGGAGGGATAGCTAAGTTTGAAGGTCTTCCTGTCACAGTTATCGGACATCAGCGTGGGAAAGACACGAAAGATAACATATTCAGGAATTTCGGTATGCCTCATCCGGAAGGGTACAGGAAGGCACTTCGATTGATGAAACAGGCCGAGAAGTTCGGCAGACCAGTTATCACTTTCATCGATACGAAAGGGGCTTATCCGGGTAAAGCGGCGGAAGAACGTGGTCAGAGCGAAGCGATCGCAAGGAATCTCATGGAAATGGCCGGACTTGAAGTACCGATCATTTGCGTCGTTATAGGTGAAGGTGGAAGTGGAGGCGCGCTTGGTATCGGGATCGGTGATAAAATACTGATGCTCGAGAATGCCACCTATTCTGTCATTTCGCCGGAAGGGGCCGCCTCTATCCTTTGGAAAGATGCTGCTTATGCACAACAGGCAGCTGAATCGATGAAGATCACTTCCTATGATCTTCAGGAATTGAATATCATCGATGAACTCGTTCCGGAAATTATGGGGGGAGCACACAAAGATTTCTCACGCCAGGCCGAACTGTTGAAACCGTTTATTCGTGCCGAACTTGAAACGCTCCGCTCCCTGGATGTGGAAACGCGTTTGGAAAAACGGTATGAGAAATACAAAAATATTGGCGAATATGCAACAAGTGATATATAATGAAACCAGTTAAATCAGGAGTATATACTTCGTAAGTCGCACTTCAGATGTGCGACTTTTCCCATCTTTAGGGAATGGTAACGTTCTCATCGGCTTTATATATAGTGGTAAGGAGAAGCTTGTCCTTCTCCTTATTTGAATGGGACGTTGTTTTAAAATCCTGATGGAAGGATAAAGATATAGAAGTAATTAAATGAGGTGAGGGTTATGAAACGAATAGGAGTATTGACCAGCGGAGGAGACGCTCCGGGAATGAATGCAGCCATACGTGCTGTAGTGCGTAAAGCCATTTTTCATGATATGGAAGTCTATGGTGTGAACTATGGATTCCAGGGATTGATCAACGGAGATATCAAAAAAATGGAGCTTGGCTCTGTAGGGGATATCATACAGCGCGGAGGTACGATGCTTTATTCTGCCCGTTGTGAAGAATTCAAAACAGAAGAAGGACAGCAAAAAGGCATCGAATCTTTGAAGAAATTCGGGATAGAAGGTCTGGTTGTCATCGGTGGAGACGGTTCTTTCATGGGTGCCAAGAAATTGACAGAGAAAGGTTACCCTTGCATCGGAGTGCCTGGTACCATCGATAACGATATTCCTGGTACGGACTTCACTATCGGGTTCGATACGGCGCTTAACACAATCTCTGAAGCTATCGATAAAATCCGTGATACGGCTACTTCCCATGAGCGGACATACATTATCGAAGTGATGGGAAGAGATGCTGGAGACCTTGCTCTCTGGGCTGGTCTTGCCGACGGTGCGGAAAGTGTTCTCATTCCGGAAGCTGAAGATACAATCGAGGATGTTGTCGATCGTCTCAGACGAGGGCATGAGCGTGGAAAGCGTCATAGTATCATCATCGTTGCCGAGGGCGTCGGGAGCGGTGTCGATTTTGCTCGAGAAGTCGAAAAGAGAGCGGATCTTGAGACACGAGTAACTGTGCTCGGGCATACACAACGCGGAGGTTCACCATCTGCTTCTGACCGCGTACTGGGTAGTCGTCTCGGTGCTTCGGCGGTTGACTTATTGCTGAGCGGTTCAGCGGGAAGAATGGTAGGGATCGAGAAGAATGAAATCGTCAACCACGATATTCTTGAAGTGCTCGAACAGAAACATACCATTGACCTTGATATGTATCGCCTATCCAAAGAATTATCAATATAATAAGAAAAGCAGGTTTTCTTAGAGGAGGAATAGCAAATGCTCAGAAAAACGAAGATTGTCAGTACAATCGGTCCATCATCCGAAAACCCGGAAGTACTGAAAAAGTTGATTGATTCGGGTATGAACGTAGCTCGTCTTAACTTTTCACACGGGGATTTCGAAGAACATGGTGCCCGTATCCAGAATATCCGGAAAGCATCGGCAGAAGCGGATAAAACGGTAGCGATTCTGCTTGATACGAAAGGTCCGGAGATCCGTACTGGTGATATGAAAGAAAAAGAAGTTCACCTGGAGAAAGGATCCACTCTTTATGTATCTATGGACCCTGTAGAAGGCGATGAAACCCGTCTTTCCGTTACGTATCCCGGTCTGATCGACGACGTTCATCAGGGATCCAAGATTCTTCTCGATGACGGACTCATCGAACTGCTGGTAGAAGAAATAGACAAAGAGAACAACGAAATTAAAACAACGGTTCTCAACAGCGGACCTATCAAAAGTAAAAAAGGCGTCAATGTACCGAACGTAAGTGTGAATCTTCCAGGCATGACAGAAAAAGATGCAAAAGATATCGAGTTCGGCATAGAGCAGGGTGTCGATTTCATCGCTGCTTCTTTCGTGCGTCGTGCTTCCGACGTATTGGAAATCAAAGAATTGCTCGAGAAGAATAATGCTTCTGACATTCACATCATTCCAAAGATCGAAAACCAGGAAGGTGTGGACAACATCGACGCGATCCTTAAAGTGAGTGACGGTCTAATGGTCGCACGTGGAGATCTCGGTGTGGAAATACCTCCGGAGGATGTACCTCTCGTACAGAAGCAGCTTATCCGGAAGTGTAACCAGGCAGGAAAACCGGTTATCACTGCAACACAGATGCTGGATTCTATGCAGCATAATCCTCGTCCGACACGTGCGGAAGCATCGGATGTGGCGAATGCCATTTTTGATGGTACGGACGCGATCATGCTGTCCGGAGAAACGGCAGCCGGAGACTATCCTGTAGAGTCCGTCCAGACGATGGCGAACATCGCCAGCAAAACGGAAACAGGGCTCGATTATGCGTCGATTCTGAGTGAGCGTACGAAGCATACGGATATGACGATCACCGACGCTATCAGTCAATCCGTGACGCATACGGCTATCAATCTGGATGTAGATGCTATCTTCACACCTACGGAAAGTGGACACACGGCAAGAATGGTTTCTAAATACCGTTCGCAGTCCCCGATCCTTGCTGTAACTTCCAATGAGAAAGTGAATCGCAAGTTATCTCTCGTATGGGGTGTGCATGCAATTATGGGAGAACGCGCGACGTCCACGGATGAAATGCTCGAATCTGCAGTGGAACAAGGTCTTGAAGCCGGTCTTGTAGAGCACGGTGACCGTGTCATCATCACTGCCGGTGTCCCTGTCGGGGAGAGCGGAACGACAAACCTTATGAAAGTTCACGTTATCGGTAATGTTATGACTACCGGTCAGGGCATCGGTCAATCGAGTGCTTCCGGACGTGCCATCGTGGCCAAGAACACGGAAGATGCCATCAATCGTGTAGAAAATGGGGACATCCTCGTAACATTCGGCACGGAAAAAGAAATGATGCCCGCGATTGAAAAAGCGAAAGGGCTCGTTACTGTCGAAGGCGGACTTACTTCGCATGCTGCTGTCGTAGGATTGAGCCTTGGGATTCCTGTAATCGTCGGTACAGAGGAAGCGCTGGACAAAATCGAAGACGAATCCGTCATTACTATCGACGGTGCTCAAGGAAAGATTTACAAAGGTCATACAGGAATTTTATAAACGAAGAACGGGGGATCCCCCGTTCTTTTTGTTATTCAAAAAGGAGTAGGGGTGATAAAATATAAGGAGAAACGTAAGGTTTCCGGAAAGGATCGATATCGATGTTCAAATGGCTATTCTTGTTTATTCTGGTAGTGCCTGCCCTTGAAATCGGCCTTCTGATATGGAGCGGGAATCTGATCGGTCCGTTATGGGTCATTCTGCTGATTATCGCTACCGGGGCTCTCGGAGCCTGGCTTGCAAAGCGGCAGGGGCTTGAAACGATCAGGGACTTCCAGGATTCCCTTCAGATGGGACGACCTCCCCAGCATACGCTGCTTGACGGAGCTTGTATATTAGTCGGAGGCGCGGTTCTGTTAACACCAGGATTCATCACCGATGCTATAGGATTTCTTCTTTTGATACCGGCTACCAGAAGCCCTATCAAAAAAGGAGTTATGAAAGCGATAGAAAAGGGTATGGAAAAAGGTACCATCACTATTCATAGAAGATGACCCCTGCTAACCGGGGTTTTTTTCTGTGAAGCATAGATATATTTGACAAGAAATTAACCGGTTTCAATTCACATTCTTTTCGAAATAATTTATAATTGTTGATGGGGCAAAATCCAAAGTGAATTCAGACAAGATTTTGTAAAGCGTTTTCCAGACGAAATGAGCCAGATTTTTAATCTTCTAAAGGGGGAAAGTTCTATGACATCCACTAAAGGACTTGAAGGAATTACAGCTACAGAGTCATCAATCAGCTCTATCATTGATGATCGACTAACATATGCAGGGTATGATATCGATGATTTAGCCACAAACTCGAGCTTTGAAGAAGTGATCTATCTGCTTTGGAATCAGAAACTTCCGAATAAAGAGCAGCTGGATGAACTGAAAAAAGCTTTGGCAGAAGAAATGGAGATCCCTGATGAAGTCATCGAGCATTTGAAATCTTATGATTTGAAAACGGTTCATCCCATGGCAGCTCTTCGTTCCGCTGTTTCCATGCTAGGTCTGTTCGACGAAGAAGCAGATGAAATGGAAGAGGAAGCGAATAAGCGTAAAGCTGTTAAGATCCAGGCGAAAATCCCTACAGTTGTGACAGCATTCGGTCGCATCCGTAAAGGACAGGAGCCGGTGAAGCCTAAGAAGGATCTGAGTTTCGCTGCCAATTTCCTATACATGCTGAACGGTAAGGATCCTGAAGATCTTGAAGTGGAAGCATTCAATAAGGCACTTGTTCTTCACGCTGATCATGAACTGAACGCTTCTACGTTCACTGCACGTGTATGTGTGGCGACACTGAGTGATATCTACTCCGGTGTTACAGCAGCTATCAGCGCACTGAAAGGTCCACTCCATGGAGGGGCGAATGAACGAGTGATGGCTATGCTTACAGAAATCGGGGATGTAGATAATGCAATCCCTCATATTGAGAAGAAACTCGAAAACAAAGAAAAGATTATGGGAATGGGTCACCGTGTATATCAAAAGGGAGATCCCCGTGCGAAGCACCTGAAGGAGATGTCCCGAGAGCTCACAGGGTTGACTGGTCATTCCAAATATTATGATATGTCCGTGAAAATCGAAGAATACATCAAAGAGAATAAAGGACTTCCTGCGAACGTGGACTTCTATTCTGCGTCTGTCTACCACAGTCTCGGAATCGACCACGATCTCTTTACACCGATTTTCGCAGTGAGCCGTACATCCGGCTGGTTGGCTCATATTTTAGAGCAGTACAGCAATAACCGTCTGATCAGACCACGCGCTGAATATGTAGGACCTACCAATCAGACATATAAGCCGGTAGAAGAGCGTTCGTAATAGTAAAACTTTTTCTTTTATGCATTTTCACGTATGATTAGAAGTGAATTCTTTAACTGGAGGGAACATCATGTCAGAAGCGAAAAAAATCACAGTAGAACAAAACGGGGAATTGAATGTACCTAACCATGCAATCATCCCTTATATCGAAGGTGACGGAACAGGGCCTGATATCTGGGCATCTGCAAGCCGTGTAATCGAAGCTGCCGTAGAGAAAGCTTATAATGGTGAGAAAGCTATTGAGTGGAAAGAAGTGTATGCCGGCCAGAAATCCTACGACAGAACAGAAGAATGGCTGCCGGACGAAACGCTCGACACCATCCGTGACTATAAGATTGCAATCAAAGGACCTTTGACGACTCCGATCGGTGGCGGAATCCGTTCCCTGAACGTCGCACTTCGTCAGGAGCTTGATCTTTTCACATGTCTACGTCCGGTCCGTTACTTCACAGGAGTACCTTCTCCGGTCAAGCGTCCTGAAGACACAGACATGGTCATTTTCCGTGAGAATACGGAAGATATCTATGCGGGAATCGAATGGCAGAAAGGAACGCCGGAAGTGAAGAAAGTCATTGATTTCCTACAGAATGAAATGGGTGTACATAACATCCGCTTCCCGGAAACATCCGGAATCGGTGTGAAGCCAGTATCTGAAGAAGGTACGAAGCGTCTTGTACGTTCTGCGATCGATTACGCGTTCAATGAAGGACGTCGTAACGTTACGCTTGTACACAAAGGGAACATTATGAAGTTCACAGAAGGTTCCTTCAAAGCATGGGGCTATGAAGTTGCTGAAGAAGAGTACGGAGATAAGGTCTTCACTTGGGCGGAGTACGACCGTATTGTTGAGAAAGAAGGCAAAGAAGCTGCGAACAAAGCTGAAGAAGAAGCTGTAAAAGCAGGAAAAATGATTGTGAAAGACGCAATCGCGGACATTTTCCTTCAGCAGATTCTGACACGTCCTGCTGAATTCGATGTCGTAGCTACTATGAACCTGAACGGTGACTATATTTCTGACGCCCTTGCTGCGCAGGTAGGTGGAATCGGAATCGCTCCGGGAGCGAACATCAACTATGACACAGGTCATGCTATCTTTGAAGCGACTCATGGTACTGCTCCGAAGTATGCAGGCATGGACAAAGTGAACCCGTCTTCTGTGATTCTTTCCGGAGTTCTTATGCTTGAACACCTTGGCTGGAGAGAAGCTGCTGAGCTTATTTCCAAGTCTATGGACAAAACGATCGGAAGCAAAGTCGTCACGTATGACTTCGCTCGTATGATGGACGGAGCAACCGAAGTGAAATGTTCCCAGTTCGGGGATGAACTGATTAAGAACATGGACTGATAAGAAGGAGGATATGAGCATATGGGGATAAAGCGACCGAAAATATCTGTGATCGGTTCCGGTTTCACCGGTGCGACTACAGCTCTGATGACTGCTCAGAAAGAACTCGGTGATGTCGTACTCGTGGATATTCCGGACCAGGAAGATCCGACAAAAGGCAAAGCCCTGGATATGTATGAAGCGAGTCCTATCCAGGGGTTCGATGCCAAAGTGAAAGGCACGTCCGATTATAAAGAGACGAAGGGGTCGGATGTTGTAGTTATTACTGCCGGCATGGCCCGTAAACCGGGAATGAGCCGTGATGATCTCGTCAGCACGAATGCGAAGATTATGCAAAGTGTGACAAAAGAAGTCGTGAAATATTCCCCGGATTGCTATATCATCGTTTTGACAAACCCTGTCGACGCTATGACCTATAGTGTCTTCAAAGAATCCGGCTTTCCGAAGAACCGTGTCATCGGTCAGTCTGGTGTCCTCGATACGGGGAGGTTCCGAAGTTTCATTGCGGAAGAATTGAATGTTTCCGTGAAGGACGTAACGGGATTCGTACTCGGAGGACACGGGGACGATATGGTCCCATTGATACGTTACTCCAATGTCGGTGGGGTTCCGCTTGATAAGATGATCTCCGAAAGCAGACTGGAGGAGATCATTGAGCGGACCCGGAAAGGTGGCGGAGAAATTGTCGGGCTCCTCGGAAGTGGAAGCGCCTACTACGCACCTGCTGCTTCGATTGTCCAAATGGTGGAAGCTATCATCAAGGACCAGCGACGAGTTCTTCCTGCCATCGCTTATCTTGAAGGCGAGTACGGGTATGATGGGATATACCTTGGAGTGCCTACGATCCTCGGAGGAAACGGGATTGAAGAAGTGATTGAACTTGATCTTACTGATGACGAGAAGGGACAGCTCGATAAGTCTGCGGAGTCCGTGAAACATGTTCTTACTATTCTGGAATAAGTGAAAAGGTTCGGGGGATACCTCGAACCTTTTTTTAACAAGGAGGAAGAATAAATGTTAGGGAAAAAACGCAAACTCGGAAAGAAAATCGATGAACTGAACGTCGGTGACACTTATGAGACTTCCTGTGAAGTGAAAGACAAGGATCTTCTTATCTACCTCGGATTGACAGATGATGCCAATCCTCTCTACCTTCAACATGACTACGCTTCGAGAACTCCTTTTGAACGTCCGATCGTTCCTTCTATCATGCTTCAGGGAATGATCACCTCAGCCGTTTCGATGCATCTTCCCGGGCCCGGTAGCCATATCACTTACCAGGAAATCCAGTATCCTGTACCAGTCTATCACTACGAAACGCTCCATCTCCTTTTCAAGATCGAAGCGATTGATGAAGAGGAAAACCTGGTTCATCTGCAGGTGAAAGGAACCAACGCTTCCGATGAGGAAGTAATGTCCGGCAAACTTCACGTCATCGCCCCTTACGAACCCGATTCTCTCAATTCTATATCGCTTGAAAACTTTTATTAATAGTTTGTAAAGTTTTTGGCGAGACTACCTATAAATAGAGAAAAAACGTTACTATGGTAGTAAAGATACAGCAAAGGGGTCGTTGGGATGAGTGGGAGAATTTTGATTGTAGACGATGAAGAATCGATTGTGACACTTTTGAAATATAATATAGAACAGGCAGGATATGAGCCAGAAGTCGCTTATGACGGAAAGGAAGCGTTAGAGAAAGCTTCTGCTCAATCCTTCGATCTTATCGTCCTCGACGTCATGTTGCCGGAGATGGATGGTATGGAAGTGTGTAAGCACCTCAGACAGGAGCATATCGATACGCCGGTTCTTATGCTTACGGCGAAGGATGAAGAGTTTGATAAAGTTCTTGGACTGGAGCTGGGCGCGGATGATTACATGACGAAGCCTTTCAGCCCGAGAGAGGTAGTTGCGAGGATCAAAGCCATCCTCAGACGAATGGAAAAAGTCCAGGCTGGGGATAAGGATGAAGTGATTACCATCAAAGACTTGAAGATATACCCTAGTCAGTACGAAGCTACGATTGAAGGGGAAGCGCTGACGCTGACGCCGAAGGAGTTCGAGCTTCTGTTATATTTGTCGAGAAATCTCGGCAGAGTGCTCTCACGTGATCAACTGCTCCAATACGTATGGAACTATGATTTTGCCGGAGACACCAGGATTGTGGATGTTCATGTGAGTCATCTCCGTGAAAAGATCGAGCCGGTGACGAAGAAGCCATCATATATAAAGACGGTCCGTGGTCTTGGTTACAAAATGGAGGACCCTGCAAAGCATGAAGTTCAATGAGCGTATCCTGATCGTATATGTCATTGTTATTCTGGGTCTTATGCTTTCCTTCGGTATTGTACTGGCTCAGTATGCCCAACAGACCATCGGTGAAATACCAGGAATGGAAGGCAGTGAGCAGGCAGCGGAGGCGTCCAGGAATATCTGGGTTCTGACGCTGATCATGATTTCGGTCACCGCGGTGACGTTCTTCATTTTGAGTTATCAGATCTTCATCCGGTATGTCGAACCTGTACGTAAGGCAACCGATACAGCGGAGCAGTTGAAGCAGGGGAATTATCGCGCCCGCACGTATGACGTAGCTTTTGGTGATGCAGGAAGACTCGGGAGTACGATCAATGAATTGGCCAAACATCTGAAAGAGCTGACGAGTGCTCAAGGAATGCAGGAAACGCGGCTTAGAGCGGTCATCAATCATATGAGTAGTGGGCTTGTCCTCATCGATGAAAAGGGGTATATCCAACTCGTAAATGAAGCTTTTGTAGACACATTCCGTCACAATAAGAATCATTACCTTGATTGCTTGTATCACGAAGTCATCCCTTACCAGGAAGTACAAAGCGTCATAGAGAAGGTGTATATGTTCGAGTCGCCTTCCAGTCAGATGCTTACGATAGAGAAAGGCATCGAGAAAAAGTTCATCCAGGTAAACGGAGCACCGATTTTCAAACAAGATAAAAGATGGCAGGGAGTCGTCCTTGTATTCCATGACATCACAGGATTGAAAAGACTCGAACAGATGCGGAAGGATTTCGTAGCGAACGTCTCCCATGAACTACGGACGCCGATCACATCAATCAAAGGATTCTCTGAAACGTTACTGGATGGCGCACTGGAAGATCGCGACATGACCGAACAGTTTCTTGGCATCATGTTGAAGGAAAGTACTCGTCTTGAGACATTGATCCATGATTTGCTGGAATTATCGAAGATCGAACGGGAAGGCTTCCGATTATCGATAAGCGAATTGAATATGACGGATCTGGTGAACGATACTGTGACGCTGGTAGAAGAACAGGCAAAGAAGAAGGATATTGAAATTATCAGTGATCTGGAAACAGATGTCAGGTATACAGGGGATGCGACACGATTACGGCAGGTGTTTCTGAATCTTATCTCCAACGCCATCACCTATACACCCGAAAAGGGAAGCGTGGAAGTCAGACTTGAAGAACAGAAAGACGAGGTAAGGGTGGAAGTGATCGATACGGGGATAGGTATTCCGGAAGAAGAAATACCGCGTATTTTCGAACGGTTTTACAGGGTTGATCGAGCCCGGAGCAGAAATTCAGGGGGGACAGGTCTCGGTCTTGCTATTGTTAAACATATCATGGAGGCCCATGGCGGCTCGATTCAGGTGAAGAGTGAACCTGGAGAAGGATCAGTCATGACACTGATTTTTCATAAGGAAAGTTCCTGATAGCCTTTACAAAAGCTTTATCTTTTCTCAACAGAAAGTTCATAAAGTGTTGGTATCATTCAGGATGAAACCCTTTCATCCAAGGTGTTTTCTCTTGGCAGAAGCTTTATGCTTCTGTCTTTTTTTTGTGTCCGGGTCGGGACGTGGTAAAATGTAGATAGAATCGAACGGCTTAGGAGTGAAGATATGGGAAATAAATTAGTGTTGATTGATGGAAACAGTATCGCGTACCGGGCTTTCTTTGCATTGCCGCTTTTGAATAATGACAAAGGCGTCTATACGAACGCTGTATACGGGTTTACGACGATGTTATTGAAAATCCTCGAGGAGGAATCACCGGATCACATGCTGGTGGCCTTTGATGCCGGTAAGACGACCTTCCGTCATAAGACGTATGGAGAGTATAAAGGAGGCAGGCAGAAGACCCCGCCTGAGTTGAGTGAGCAGTTTCCGGTTCTCCAGGATCTCCTGGACGGATTCGGCATCAAACATTATCAACTTGAGCAATATGAGGCGGACGATATCATAGGGACTCTTGCAACCGAAGCGGAGAAACAGGGAGATGAAGTAACTGTCATTTCCGGAGATAAAGACCTCCTTCAGCTCGTTTCCGATCATACGACGGTAAGGTTGACGAAGAAGGGTATCACCAATGTGGATACATACACTCCTACTTCTCTTAAAGAGAAAATGGAGATTGGACCGGAGCAGGTGATCCACTTGAAAGCTCTGATGGGAGACAGCTCCGATAACATTCCTGGAGTACCGGGTGTGGGAGAGAAGACGGCTCTGAAACTGCTGAAGCAATTCGGGACGCTTGAGGGTGTTTATGAAGATTTTGATGCGGTGAGCGGGAAAAAACTGAAAGAGAAGCTTGAAACAAACAAAGAAGAAGCGTTCATGAGTAAGCAGCTTGTGACCATCGAAAAGGAAGTTCCATTAGAGATCACTCTCCAGGATACGACTTATAAAGGGTACGAAGCGGCTACAGTGAAAGAACAGTTCCAGAATCTCGGTTTTGAATCACTCCTGTCTCGAATTGACGGAGTAGTGGAAAGTGAAGCGGCGGAGATGATTTCTGTAGATGTGAAACAGGGAGCGGAGCTGACAAAAGAGATCCTTACAGAGGAAACGGCGCTTATCGTAGAGATTCTTGAAGATAATTATCATACGTCGCCGATCGAAGCTGTAGTGCTCTCCAATGACAAAGGGGTGTTCGCCTTTTCGATTGATGAAGTGAAAGAGTCGGACGCATTCAGAGCATGGGCGGCAGACGCTGACAAAGAAAAATGGGTGTTCGATGCGAAGCGGACGGTTGTAGCTTTTAAAAGGTATGGCATTCCACTCGAAGGTGTGACGTTCGATGTTCTTCTTGCCTCTTATCTTGTGAATCCGGCCGTGAATAACCACGACATACCTGCCATAAGTCATCGTCTTGGAGAGACGGGGATCCCATCGGATGAAGAAGTGTACGGGAAAGGAGCGAAGCGTGCCCGGCCGGAAGACAGTGTGTTATATGAACATGCGGGTCGGAAAGCGCTGATGCTCTACCGCTTGAAGTCGGATCTCGAAGAACAGCTTAAAAATAATAAGCAGGAAGACCTTTTCCACCATTTGGAGATGCCGCTTGCTATCATTCTCGGAGAAATGGAATATACAGGCGTGCAGGTCGATGTGAAGCGACTGAAAGAGATGGGAGAAGAACTTGAAGGAAGACTTAAGGAAATCAGACAGCGGATCTATGACCATGCCGGGGAAGAATTCAACATCAACTCACCGAAGCAGCTTGGCCCTATTCTTTTTGAAAAGTTGGGATTGCCTGTGCTGAAGAAAACGAAAACGGGATATTCTACGTCTGCAGATGTTCTTGAACAGTTGGCCCCGGAGCATGAAATCATCTCGGAGATCCTTCTGTTCCGTCAGTTGGGTAAGCTGCAGTCTACGTATATCGAAGGTCTTTTGAAAGTGGTGCATGAAGACACGCATAAAGTGCATACAAGGTTCAATCAGGCTCTCACACAAACTGGAAGATTAAGTTCCACAGAGCCGAACCTTCAGAACATCCCGATCCGTCTGGAAGAAGGAAGGAAAATACGGCAGGCGTTCATTCCTTCTCGGGAAGGATGGGTCATGTTTGCCAGTGACTATTCCCAAATTGAACTTCGGGTTCTTGCTCACATGTCCGGCGATGAGAAGCTTATCCAGTCTTTCAAAGAAGGAGAAGACGTGCATACGAAAACGGCCAGTGAAGTATTCAACGTTTCACCTGAAGACGTGACAGCTGATATGCGTCGGCAGGCGAAGGCTGTGAATTTCGGCATTGTCTATGGTATCAGCGATTATGGTTTGTCCCAGAGTCTCGGTGTTACACGTAAAGCTGCCCAAGCCTACATCGATGCTTACTTCAAGAGCTATCCGAAGGTGAAAGAATATATGGATGATACAGTGAGGCAGGCCAAAGAGGAAGGGTTTGTAGAGACACTGATGCACAGAAGAAGATACCTGCCTGATGTCAACAGCCGGAATTTCAATCGGAGAAACGCAGCGGAAAGAACGGCGATGAATACTCCGATTCAGGGAACGGCAGCCGATGTCATCAAGAAGGCGATGATCGATCTCTCCGCCCGTCTGAAAGAAGAGGAACTGGAAGCGACGATGATTCTTCAGGTTCATGACGAATTGATATTAGAAGCTCCGAAGGAAGAAGTGGAGCAGTTGACGGAAGTAGTCAAGGAAGTGATGGAAGAAACTGTCGATCTGGTTGTGCCGCTTCAGGTGGATCATTCTTACGGGGATACCTGGTTCGACGCTAAATAAAAAATAGAGGAAGGGAGAGGGGAACATGCCTGAGTTACCGGAAGTGGATGCAGTAAAAGAATCTTTAAAGAAACAAATTCTGAACAAAACAATCCGACAGGTTGATGTTACCTGGCCATCGATGGTGAAGCATCCGGAGGATCGAAAAAGATTTGAGCAGATGCTTGTTCATCAGACCATTCAGGACATCGACAGAAAAGGGAAGTTCCTTATCTTCAGATTAGATGACTACGCCCTCGTTTCTCATTTGCGGATGGAAGGGAAATATTTCGTGTATACGGAAGAAGAACCGAAGGATAAGCATACGCATGTTATCTTCAGATTCAATGATGGAAGTAGTCTCCATTACAATGATGTCAGGAAATTCGGAACGATGCATTTGTTCGATAATGGGAGGGAGCACGAGGAGAAACCTTTGTCCCAGCTTGGTCCCGATCCGGTTGAAGAACATTTTACCGGGGAGTATATGCAGAAAAGACTCCAAAAGACGACGAGGCGGATCAAACCCGTTCTTCTAGATCAGTCTGTAGTAGCCGGGTTCGGCAACATTTATGTTGATGAAACGCTATATAGAGCAAAGATTCATCCCGAGAGACTGTCCCCTTCGCTTTCTGAAGAAGAAGTGGAGCGGATTGTAGCTGAGGGGAAGAAAGTGATCCGGGAAGCGATGGAGGCCGGAGGGTCCACAATCCGTTCTTATGCCAGAAGTGACGGGGCGCAGGGTGAATTCCAGACCAGGCTTTTCGTTTACGGGAAAGAAGGAGAGCCATGTCCCGGGTGTAAGCGGCCGATCATGAAAACGAAAGTCGGTGGCAGGGGTACACACCTTTGCTATTACTGCCAGGAGTAGCACAGAATAGAAATGCTTTCATACACTGGTGGCAAGAGGTGACCGGTATGGAAGCGTTTCTCTTATCTTTTTTGTTCATCATTGCAGTAGCAGTGGATAGTTTTATCTCAGGCTGTGCGTTGGCCTTGCAGAATATCAGTATCTCCTGGATCAATCGTCTGAAAGTGGCGTTCGCATCCTCTGCCGCCTTTTTATTCACGGGAAAACTCGGTGAAGTGGTGCTTGCTGTAGTTCCCGCAGTCTGGTTGGAAAGTCTGGGGGCATTTTTTTTCATCGGGCTCGGCATCTTTATCTTCGCCGGTCATTTTCGTAAAAGCGCAGAGCAGATGGATGAGGATGATTCGGGGCATATAAGCGGGAGGGAAGTGTGGTGCTTAAGTGGAATTTTAGCCCTGGATGCAGGTGTTGCGGGTTTTGGAGGAGTCGTGCTCCCTTATTCCCTTTGGACGGTCGCACTTCTTTTATGTATAACTACGTTCCTGCTGCTTACTGCCGGTCACCTTTTGGGTCGCCGGGTGCATCGATCATCGACAGGGGCAGTCCGGATGCTTTCGGGTGTATTGCTAGTTATGGTGGGTGTTTGGAAATTATTGTGAGGAGGGATAAGATGACGGTAGTGATCGGATTGACCGGAAGTATCGCCACGGGAAAAAGCACCGTATCTGATATGTTCAGAGAATGGGAGATTCCAGTCATTGATGCCGATAAACTTTCGCGGGAAGTTGTAGAACCGGGAGAGGACGCATACAATCAGATTGTCGATGTATTCGGCAGCGATGTGTTGCTACATACAGAAGAAATCGACAGGAAGAAACTCGGGAAAATCATCTTCAGTGACGAAGAGAAGCGTGAGCAGCTGAACAGTATCGTTCATCCTCAGGTCAGAAAGCGGATGATCGAGAAAAGGGAAGCCTATAGGGAGCAAGGGGCATCTGCTGTTGTCCTGGATATTCCCCTCCTATTTGAAAGCGGACTGACGGGTTACGTCGACAAAACGATGGTCGTCTATGTGGATGAGAGTGTACAATTGCAGCGCCTGGTGGAGAGGGATGAATCGAGTGAAGCGGATGCATTGGAGCGGATCCGCTCGCAAATACCGATCAGTGAAAAAGCTAAGTTGGCTGATGCGGTAATCAATAATAATGGTAGTATAGAGGAAACACGGAAGCAGCTTATGGAACAACTGGGAGAATGGGGAATAACTAAAAAATCCTGAAAATGTGTCAGGATTTTTTAAATTCCCTCTAACAAAAGCGCTACCAATATGATATACTACTTTTAAAATATGATGACACAATGGAGGGTTACTTATGGAAAAGGCGAAAGTGGCAATCAATGGACTCGGCAGAATCGGCCGTATGGTCCTCAGGCAACTCATCGAGGATGAAACGGTGGACCTTGTAGCGGTGAATGCCAGTTATCCGCCGGAGACGCTTGCCCACATGATCACCTATGACAGTGTCCATGGGAAATGGAATAAAGAGATCGAAGTAGCTGAAGATATGTTATACATTGATGATAAACCTGTAAGTTTGTGCCAGGAACGTGATCCGGAACAGCTCCCGTGGAGAGAGCTGGGGGTAGACATAGTAATCGAAGCTACAGGCAAGTTCCGTGAACGGGAGGATGCGGCCAAACATATTACTGCCGGTGCTAAGAAGGTGATCATCACCGCACCCGGGAAACAGGCGGATGCAACGATTGTAATGGGAGTGAATGATGAGGCGTATGATTCCGAGAACCACGATGTGATTTCGAACGCTTCGTGCACAACGAACTGTTTGGCTCCTGTCGTCAAAATTCTGGATGAAGAGTTCGGGATTGAGAATGGATTAATGACCACCGTCCACTCTTTCACGAATGATCAGAAGAACCTGGATAACCCCCATAAAGACCTGCGGCGTGCACGTGGGTGTACACAGTCGATCATCCCTACGTCCACCGGTGCAGCAAAAGCGATTTCCGAAGTGCTGCCACACCTAAACGGAAAACTTGATGGCATGGCGCTTCGTGTACCTACGCCCAACGTTTCCCTCGTCGACCTTGTCGTTGATGTGAAGGGCGAAGTGACGAAAGAAGCTGTGAATGAAGCTTTCCGAAAAGCCGGGGAAGGGGAACTCAAAGACATTATTTCTTACTCGGAAGAGCCCCTCGTGTCCATTGATTACACGACTTCTCCTTTCTCTTCGATTGTCGATGGTCTGACTACCCAGGTGATTGGGGAGAAGAAAGTGAAAGTTCTTGCCTGGTATGATAATGAGTGGGGGTACTCCGCCCGTACTGTCGACTTGACGAAAATGGTAGCCACCCAATTGATGAATACGCGTCACCAGAAGGTATCCTGACCTCAAAGCCGAAGCTTTGAGGTTTCCTTTTTTTTCGTTTGAATGTTACGCTTTGAAGAGATGAAGAGAGAAGAAGGGGATTACCATGGAAACGTTTGGACATCATGTACTTGGCGAGTTGTGGAACTGTGATCGGAAGCTTCTCGAAGATATAAAATATATAGAGCGTCTTTTTGTGAACGCGGCTCTTCAGGCCGGTGCAGAAGTACGGGAAGTAGCGTTCCATCAGTTTGCGCCTCAAGGAGTGAGCGGGGTGGTGTTGATTTCCGAGTCCCACCTTACCATCCACAGCTTCCCGGAACACAATTACGCGAGTATCGATATTTATACGTGCGGGGAGCACTTGCGACCGGGCATAGCTTTTGAGAAGATCGCCCGTGGTCTTGGAAGTTCGCAATACGAAAAAAAGGAGATCACACGCGGTCTTCCGAACCCTGCGGAGAACAACAGGTAGTTTCCGTCTGATGCGAATCATGTTAGAATGAAGGGTACATTATAACTGTCAGATGGGAGACGACTACGTGAAACAGTTCATAGCTAAATATTTCTCAAACCATACAGAGACAAAAGAAGACCATCCGGAATCCGATTTGCAGACGAGATACTATAAAGCGAATAAAGATCAGGTGTTTGACTCCGTCCAGAATCTTTTTGATGAGCCTTCTAAAGTCGTAGGTCTCTCTAAAGAGCGGGGAGAATTATCCGTCAATTACAGAGAAGGGAAGAAAGCCTTTGTAGTAGCGACGATCATCATGGTCCGTCCTTATCGAACTGCTGTCGATTTTTCAGTGACGACAGAGACTGGACTGCCCGTTGATTTCGGAAATAGTCGTAAACTTATCCGCTCTTTTTATCAGCGCCTGGATAAGGAGCTTCCTGTCGTCGATCAACCGTAACGATTACATATATTTCGATTAGTGGAGATGATGAATGGTGAAATGCCCGAACTGCGGCGATAGAAATACAAGAGTATTGGATTCCCGGCCGATAGAAGACGGACATGCCATCAGGCGTCGAAGAGAATGCGATAAGTGCGACTTTCGTTATACGACGTTTGAGCGCGTGGAAGAAGTTCCGTTGATAGTTGTCAAAAAGGAAGGTACACGTGAAGAATTCAGTCGTGAAAAGCTGATGAGAGGATTGATCCGTGCCTGTGAGAAGCGACCTGTCGCTGTAGAAGATCTGGAGTCTGTAACTCACGATATTGAGAAGGAGCTTCGCAACAGGGGAGTTTCTGAAGTGGACAGCAAGGAAATCGGGGAAAAAGTGATGGAACAATTATCTAAGATTGACGAAGTGGCGTATGTCCGTTTCGCTTCGGTGTATCGTCAGTTCAAAGATATCAATGTTTTCATCGATGAATTGAAAGATTTAATCAAGCATGAAGAAAAAGAATGAGCCTGAAGCGGGCTCATTCTTTTTAACAGCACCCTGAAAGAAGTGAGCAATATGAAAGAAAGAATAGGAAAACTGACACCGAAAGACTGCTATATCCCCATAAGGTCCTCTTCCCTGGAGGATGAAGGGGTAGTGTTATCACACCTCTACCAGCCGATCGTCGGAAGGGATGCGGTTACGCTGTTTCTCTTTTTGGAAGGGGAAGCGCGTCTTTCAAGCAAAGAAAAGACGCATCATACGATTATGAGTTACTTGAAGCTTCCTCTGGATAAGGTGTATGAAGCCAGGGTCCAGCTCGAAGCTATCGGCTTACTTAAAGCATTCAAAAAGGTGGAGAAGGATAGAAACGTATTCATGTATCGACTGGTTCCACCGTTTTCAGCTTATCAATTCTTCAATGATCACATGCTTTCGTTGTTATTGATGCATGAGGTCGGCGAGGAGAAGTTCTTAAAGCTTAAGGAGAGCTTCGATTTCACTTCTGTGGATGCTTCGGAGTATGAGGAAGTCACAGCATCTTTCGAAGATGTATTCAGACCTGTAGCTTCCATGCCACAACAAATGAGCGATGAGGGAGAAACGATTACCCAACAGGGGGTGGCATCAGGAGAGTCCCATCTTGACTTCGAATGGCTCATGCAGTCCTTGCGGGAACATATGCTACCAGCAAGTAAGATTCTCGGGAAAGAAAACAGTAAACTTATAGAACAATTGGCGGTCCTGTATCAGATAACAACTGCAGATATGGAGAAAGCGATCCTCTGGTCTTTGTCGGATGAGAACGAACTGGACCCTGAGGAATTGAAAGCTTCCTGCCATGATCTTGCACAGGCGACGCCGGTTTCGAATAGCAAACCTGCTGTGGAAGAGAAGAAAGAGAAGGTGGAAACGAACAAAGAACCTGCTTCGAAGAATGAGAAGTTCATTCAGATGCTTGAAGACATCACTCCGCGCGAACTTCTTGAAGATGTGGCTAATGGTCAGAAGGCGGCTGACCAGGATGTGAAACTGATCAGGGACGTAATGACAGAGCAGGGTCTTCCTAAGGGAGTCATGAATGTACTCGTCCATTATGTGCTGTTGAAGACGGATATGAAACTCTCGAAGCCGTACCTTGAGAAAATAGCGAGTCACTGGGCCAGGAAGAATGTGAAGACTGTAGAACAGGCGATGAATATGGCGCGGGCTGAACACAAGAAGTACCAGCAGTGGGGTCAGGAAAAGCGTAAAGCCCGTTCGAACGAAGTGTTGCCGGATTGGTATAAAAAACAGAAGCATCAGGAAAGTTCTGTTTCCAAAAAGCCGGAGAACAAAGAAAAGACAGAGAAATCGGCATCAGAAGATGAAATAGCTGAGCGGATTCAGCGAATCACTCAGAAACGAAAAGGCAGGTGACGAGAGTGGAACCGATTCAGGAATCTCTGAAAAAATGGATGAAGAATAATGAATCCTTCCGCAAACGGATGAATCAGGCCAGGCGACAGGTGCTTGAATCTCCTGAAGTGAAACGGCTGATCGAAGAAAAGGAAGGCCTGACAACGACAATCGCTGAAAAGAATCTGATCAAATTGCATGAATATGACACGCAATCGAAGGCGTGTGAGAAATGTCCTTCCCGCGAAGCCTGCATCAATATTCTTCCGGGTTATGTACCGCGAGTGGAACTTGAGGGGGAAGAAGTGCGACTCGCTTATGATAAATGCCCCCGTCAGATGAAAAAAGAAAAAGAACAGAAGCAACGGGATCTCGTCAAAAGTCTATATATGCCGAAAGAGCTGCATGAAGCGACGGTGGAGCGACTGGATTACAGTGGAACGGACGAGAGAAACGAAGCCGTGATGAAGACACTTGCCTATATAGATAAGCTTGGGGAAGAACTTCCCCAGAAAGGGTTGTATTTCCATGGTCTCTTCGGGGTAGGGAAAACCTATTTTCTAGGAGCGATTGCCAACGAACTCAGCAACCATGATGTGGAAACGATGGTCATTTATATGCCTGAACTCGTCAGGGAAATGAAAGCCTCCATCAAAGATGATTCGTTGACAAGCAAAGTGGACGCTTTCAAAAGAGTGCCTGTCCTCATGTTGGATGATATAGGTGCAGAATCCCAATCCGCCTGGTTCCGTGATGAAATACTCGGCTCCATTCTCCAGCACCGGATGATGGAAGGACTTCCCGTCTTTTTCACGTCCAATTACTCGCTCAAGGAACTTGAACAGGTGATGGGGCATACAAATAAAGGAGAAGTCGGGGCGCTCAAAGCATCACGGATTATAGAGAGGATCCGTCAATTGAGCGAACCTGTTGAAGTCCAGGGACCGAACAGGAGAAATCAGTGAGAATACTTGATTTAACTTACTCCAAAGGCTATAATAGCAAAAGAATATCATGCATAAGGCTATGATGAGGACAAGATGGATAAGGAATCAAAGGTGAAGAGAGGGAAGCCACCGGCTGAAAGCTTCCTCCTGTTGACTTATCGATTACCACCTCTGAGCTCTGCCGTGAACAAAGAGTAGCGGTCAGCGTAAATCCTGCGTTAAAGATGAAAGAAGCCGTCCATCAGTGACGGGAAATCCGGGTGGAACCGCGAGTACAGAACTCGCCCCTTTTGCGTATGCAATTGTGGGCGGGTTTTTTCTTTTTTCAGCAGGAATACTTAAACTACAAAAGGAGTGTCATGAATGGCTGAAGCGATCAATATCACATTTCCGGATGGAAATAAAAAAGAATTCGAACAGGGAGTCACTGGCGAAGAAATTGCTCATTCCATCTCCCCGGGATTGAAGAAACAGGCATTGGCTATAAAGTTGAACGGGGAGCTATACGATTTACGTCGTCCTATCGAAAATGATGGTTCTATAGAAATCGTCACGTATAAGAACCCGGAAGGTATCGAAGTGTTGCGTCACTCCACGGCTCACCTTATGGCTCAGGCAGTGAAGCGTCTGTTCGGGGAAGACGTCAAGCTCGGGGTAGGTCCGGTCATCGAAGACGGCTTCTATTATGATATGGATCTGGACACGTCGATTACACCGGAAGATCTTCCGAAAATCGAGAAAGAAATGCAGAAAATCGTCGATGAGAACCTCGAGATCAAGCGTTTCGAACTTAGCCGTGAAGAAGCGAAGGAAAAGTATGAAAAGCTCGGGGACGATCTTAAAGTGGAACTGATCGAAGATATTCCGGAAGGGGAAACGATCAGCTTCTATCAACAGGGAGAGTTCGTTGACCTTTGCCGCGGGGTGCACGTTCCTCAGACAAGTAAAATCAAGATCTTCAAGCTGCTCAACATATCCGGAGCCTACTGGCGCGGAGACAGTAACAATAAGATGCTGCAACGTATTTACGGGACAGCGTTTGAAAAACAGGACCAGCTCGATGAATACCTTCGCTTGAGAGAAGAGGCGAAAGAGCGGGACCACCGTAAACTCGGAAAAGAACTTGGCATTTTCACCGTCAGTCAGGAAGTAGGCCAGGGACTTCCTCTATGGCTTCCGAATGGTGCGACGATCCGTCGTACGATTGAACGCTATATCGTGGATCTCGAAGAACGTCTTGGATACAACCACGTGTATACGCCAGTTCTCGGCAGCGTCGACTTGTATAAGAAGAGTGGGCACTGGGACCATTATCAGGATGATATGTTCCCGAGGATGGAAATGGATAACGAAGATCTCGTCCTCCGTCCGATGAACTGCCCTCACCATATGATGGTGTACAAAAATGAATATTACAGCTACCGTAACTTGCCGGTACGTATCGCAGAACTCGGAACGATGCACCGTCACGAAATGTCCGGAGCGCTTGCAGGGCTTCAACGTGTCCGTGCCATGACATTGAATGACGCTCATATCTTTGCGCGTCCCGATCAGCTGAAAGACGAATTCAAGCGTGTCGTACGCCTTGTAAGGGAAGTGTACCGTGATTTCGGACTGAACGACTATTATTTCCGACTGTCCTACAGGGACCCTGAGGACAAAGAGAAATATGTAGATAATGATGAAATGTGGAACAAATCCCAGGCTATGCTGAAAGAAACGATGGATGAGCTCGATCTTGAATACGTCGAAGCGGAAGGCGAAGCTGCTTTCTACGGGCCGAAGCTTGATGTCCAGGTGAAGACGGCTCTCGGGAAAGATGAAACTCTGTCTACGGTTCAACTCGACTTCCATCTCCCGGAACGCTTCGATCTGACATATGTCGGTGAAGACGGAAAAGACCATCGTCCGGTCGTCATCCACCGCGGTGTCGTCTCTACAATGGAACGTTTCGTGGCTTTCCTTATTGAAGAGTACAAAGGAGCCTTCCCGACGTGGCTCGCTCCAGAGCAGGCGAGAATCATCCCTGTTTCTGCAGAGGTGCATCTCGATTATGCCAAGCAGCTAGAAGACCGTCTTCGTGAAGCGGGTGTACGTGTAACGGTCGATGAACGTAATGAGAAGATCGGATATAAGATACGTGAAGCCCAGACAGGGAAAATCCCTTACCAGCTCGTCGTCGGAGATAAAGAGATCGATGGGGATGCCGTCAACGTGAGACGTTACGGTGCCCAGGACTCCGAAACGAAAGCTGTTGACAAGTTCATCGAAGAAATCAAAAATGAAATCGAACAGAAACTTCTGAGAAAATGATGACAGAGCACGGGAGGGAGGTCCCGTGCTCCAATATTTCTGTTTGACATCCTTCAGAAGCAATGATAATATGAGTTAGGTAAATGAATGAACGGATCTGAGACAAGAAGAAGCACCCGCTTCTCACCTGATCGACGCCAGACTGGCAGTTGGCAGGTTCAATTTCCCTATTACTCGTGGGGAGAAGTGTGGGTGCAGTATGTACCGACACTTTTTTTATGCAATCAAACTTGTCGATGACAGATCTACTAATGAGTTTTCCGAAATAAAGTTGGAGGTGGCTAGATATTAGCAAAAACGATAAGACGTTAATTAATGAGAAAATTCGTGCCAAAGAAGTACGCCTCATCGATGTGAACGGCGAACAGCTTGGAGTCAAATCTCGTAATGAAGCGTTGGACATTGCTGCGAATGCAGAATTGGACCTCGTTATGGTAGCTCCGAATGCGAAGCCTCCGGTATGCCGGATCATGGACTACGGGAAGTATCGCTTTGAGCAACAGAAGAAAGAGAAAGAAGCCCGTAAGAAACAGACGACGATCAAGATCAAAGAAGTTCGTCTCAGCCCGGGTATCGAAGACCATGACTTCAACACGAAATTGCGTAATGCACGCAAGTTCCTCTCCAAAGGGGATAAAGTGAAAGCTTCCATCCGTTTCCGCGGACGTGCGATTACTCACAAAGAGCTCGGTCAGGAAGTGCTTGACCGTATGGCTGATGAGTGCAAAGATATCGCTCAGCTCGAAACGAAGCCGAAGATGGAAGGCAGAAACATGTTTATGATGCTTGCTCCTCTTAAAGAGAAACAGTAAGCGAAATCTAGTTAAAGGAGGAAACGGATATGCCAAAAATGAAGACTCATAAAGGCTCCCAGAAACGTTTTAAGAAGACAGGTAACGGAAAGGTGAAGCGCTCCCACGCGTTCACAAGCCACCTGTTCGCTAACAAGTCTCAAAAACAGAAGCGTAAACTTCGTAAAGATGCGCTTGTTTCCAACGGAGACTACCGTCGTATTAAGAACATGCTTCCGAAAAAATAATTAAGAATTACTACCAGGAGGGATTATTATGCCACGCGTTAAAGGTGGAACAGTGACACGTCAGCGTCGTAAACGTGTCCTAAAGCTAGCTAAAGGTTATTATGGTTCAAAACATTCTCTATTCAAAACTGCAAAACAACAGGTAATGAAATCCGGTCAGTATGCTTACCGTGACCGTCGTCAGCGTAAACGCGACTTCCGTAAGCTATGGATCGCGCGTATCAACGCAGCGGCACGCATGAACGACATTTCTTACAGCCGTCTTATGCACGGTCTTAAGCTTGCGGGTGTAGAAGTGAACCGTAAGATGCTTGCTGATCTTGCTGTCAACGATGAGAAAGCATTCACGTCTCTAGTTGACCAGGCAAAAACAGCTCTTAAATAAGTAAAACAAATAGAGCCACCTCCTAAAGCAGGAGGTGGCTTTTTACATAAGGAGAAGTGGATATGGGCTGGCTGATACTAAGTATAATGAGCACCCTTACGTTTATCGTCATGGGCTTGGATAAATGGAAGGCACGTCGTGGAAAGTACCGGATTCCGGAGAATAAACTGTTCACTATGGCCGTTTTCGGAGGAGCCCCGGGGGGAGTCGCCGGAATGGCTGCATTCCGGCATAAGACAAAGAAGAAAAAATTTCTATTCCTGTTTCCGTTCTTGATGATTCTTGAAATAGGCCTGTTATTCTTTCTCGAATGGCCGCTGTAAAAGTGTCTTCATCGGGTGCTTCCATTCAATGGCAGCATGGGGATACTGAATAAGGATTTCTTTTTCCAGGAAATAAAGGTCTTCACGGTCGAGTCCCGTCAATTTCTCTGGTTCCTTGGCTGATATGATAATAGAGACGACTTCAAATGCTTCTTCCGTTGCGCCCACATATTTCTCTCCTTCAAAAACAGCACCTTTGTAGGTAAGGAAAAAGTTCTGCTTCGGGTTTTCTTTGTTATCCTGAAAGAAGAAGGTACGGTTTTCCACTGCCGAATTGAACTGACGCCTTGGATCTTTCGCGATCTGGATCATTGTATATATCAAGAATAAAATGGCGGCCAGCAGAAGTATTCGGAATAATATGACCATCATAGGTATCGACCCCTTGTATGCTTATAGTACATGTACGGTAGAATGACAGAAAAGGTTTCAACTTTTATATTTATTTTATTTTCAAGCGTAAGAGGAAAAAAGGAGGCGGATTATGGAGTGGCAGAAGCTTTATGACTATCAAAGACAGTTGGATGCTTATATTGAAGAAAAGAACAACGTAGACAGAGGAAATATCATCGATCAGAAGACGTTGGCTTTCTACGTAGAACTCGGGGAATTGGCCAATGAAACGAGATGCTTCAAGTTCTGGAGCGGGAAACCTTCGAGCGATCACGAAACGATCAAAGAAGAATATGTGGACGGTCTGCACTTCCTGCTATCCCTTGGAATAGAGACGGATACGTATGTACAATCTGTGCAAACGAACCCATCCGGTTCCATGACAGAGGCCTTTCTGACTGTTTACCAACTTCTCGAGAAGTGGAAACATGAAAAAGGCGAAACGGCGTACCAGAAATTGTTCGATGCCTATATTTCTCTTGCAGAAACGCTCGGAATCACAGAACAGGAAATGAAAGAGGCGTATCTCGGGAAGCATGAGGAGAACTATAACCGTCAGGAGCGCGGGTACTGATAATTTTTGTTATTTTCAGGGCTACCGTTTATAATAGAAGAGAATGATTCTTCAAGGAGGTTTTATAATGGCAAAGAAAGATGAAACGCTTACAATGCTGAAAGACCTTACGGACGCAAGAGGCGTTCCCGGAAATGAAAGAGAAGCTCGCGAGGTTATGGAACAGTACATAAAACCGTATGCAGACAACGTATACACAGATAACCTCGGAAGCCTGATCGCAGAGAAAAGCGGAAATAAAAAGGGGCCGAAGATCATGGTCGCAGGGCACCTGGACGAAGTAGGGTTCATGGTTACCCGTGTCGATGACAAAGGCTTCGTCTATTTCCAGACGGTCGGTGGCTGGTGGAGCCAGGTTATGCTCGCGCAGCGTGTCACCATCATGACAGGGAAAGGGGACGTAACAGGGGTGATCGGTTCTAAACCGCCGCACATCCTCAGTCCGGAACAGCGCAAGAAGCCGGTGGATATCAAAGATATGTTCATCGATATCGGGGCGAGCTCCAAAGAAGAAGCGGCTGAATTCGGAGTGAAGCCGGGAGACTCCGTCGTACCATATTTCGAATTCACGCAGATGAATAACGAGAAGATGCTTCTCGCAAAAGCTTGGGATAACCGCATCGGTTGTGCCATTGCGATTGAAGTTCTGAAGCGTCTGAAGAAAGAGAAGCACCCGAACGTCGTCTACGGTGTAGGTACCGTTCAGGAAGAAGTGGGCTTAAGAGGGGCGAAGACCTCCGCTAATCTGATCCAGCCGGATATCGCATTCGGAGTGGACGTAGGTATTGCCGGAGACACTCCTGGTGTCACGGACAAAGATGCTCAAGCTTCCATGGGTGAAGGCCCTCAGATTCTTTTGTATGATGCATCTATGATTTCACACAAAGGCTTGCGCGATTTCGTTACGGATACGGCCGATGAACACAATATCCCTTATCAATTCGATGCCATGCCTGCAGGAGGGACGGATTCCGGGTCTATCCACTTGAGTCATGACGGGGTTCCAGCTTTGTCGATCACGGTTCCGACAAGGTATATCCACTCTCACGCGGCTATGCTTCACCGTGATGATTTTGAGAATGCTGTGAACATCATTGTAGAAGTCATCAAGAATCTCGATAGCAAAACAGTAGAGAACATCACATTCAACTAAGTGGCTTTATGTAAGACAGGACCTGCTCCCGTTTGATACGGGATAAGGTCCTGTTATTTTCGTGCGAGGCTTTCTTCGAGTGTTTCAAGCATCAACGTCCGGTCATTCTCATCCGCTTCCTGCCAAAGCATTTCGAATAACACACCGAGCCCGGGGAGCATCTTCTCTTCCCTGGATTCAAGCGCATCTTCGATCGTAGCCTGAAGCTGATTTTTATTATGATTCTCTACATTATCAAGAATCGCCTGTCGCAAATTGAGTCCCATCCGTATCCCTCCTTCACGATTAGTTTGACCCTCCATGATGGAAATATGTATGATAGGGAAAGATGAGTGAAGTGAATAGTGAGGGATCCGGAATGATAACATCGGTAAAGAATCAAAAGGTGAAAGAATGGAAAAAGCTTCATAAAAAGAAATACAGAGACCAGGCAGGAACGTTTCTCGTAGAGGGTCATCACCTTGTGGAAGAAGTGCTTACGAGCGACTGGAACATCAGGGAGCTGATCCTACTGGAAGACAAAGAAGCTCCGTCTTCTTATCATGGACAGAAAGAATGGGTCAATGATCAGGTGATGAAAGAGATTTCACAAACCGAAACGCCGCAGGGAATTGTGGCTGTCGTAGACAAAAAAGAACGCGTATGGGAAGAAGGTACCCGTCTTCTCCTTCTGGACACTATACAGGACCCGGGGAATCTCGGTACGTTGATCCGCACTGCGGACGCTGCCGGTTTTGATGCTGTCCTCGTAGGAAAAGGAAGCGTGGACCTTTTTAACGACAAAGTGTTGCGAGCCACCCAGGGCTCGATATTCCATGATATGAAGGTCGTTGAGGTCTCTCTGGAAGAAGAAATGTCCAGGTTGAAGGATGCCGGTTTCAGCATTTGGGGGACGGCGCTTGAAGGAGCGAAAATTTATAAGGAGCTTGAGGTTCCGGAACGTGTGGCTCTGCTCGTAGGAAACGAAGGCAACGGCGTTCAGGAAACACTTCTTGCCGAGGCTACAGAAAAAGTCTCGATTCCCATGTATGGAAAGGCGGAATCGCTGAACGTCGCTGTCGCTGCAGGAATTTTGATGTATGCGCTCAAAGAATAGTTGCATTCAGCAATGAGTTTTCTTATAATAAGTTATTAGTTATAAAGGTAAAGGCTTTGATAGAGCAAAGTAAATCGTTGTAAGATCGGCAAAGGGAGGAGACGCCTTGGACTGGAAGCGTTTCTGCCGTGGCAACGATTGAAATTTCACTCCTTGAGCTGACACGTAGGGTGTCCGGATGACGATCCGTTATCTACACAAGGTGGGCACACGTGTGTCAACAAGGGTGGTACCGCGAATGATGAACCTCGTCCCTTTTCAGGGGACGGGGTTTTTTGTATTTATAAGGAGGAATGAATGATGAAGGAGCGCTTGCAGGAGCTTGAGACAGAAGCTCTAGGGAAAGTGGAGAAATCAGGAACGATTGATGAATTGAAACAGGTGCGCGTCGAGTACTTAGGTAAGAAAGGACCGATTACTGAGGTGCTGCGCGGCATGGGGAAATTATCGAAAGAAGAACGCCCGGTCATCGGACAGCTTGCTAACGACGTCCGCGAGAAGATTTCGGATGCAATCGATGAAAAGCAGACGAAGCTTGAAGATGAGGCGCTCGAAGAACAGCTGAAAGAAGAGAGCATCGACGTAACGCTTCCCGGACGTCCGGTCCAGGTCGGTGGTCCTCACCTGCTGACGAGTATCATCGAAGAAATCGAGGACCTCTTCCTCGGCATGGGTTTCGAAATCAAAGAAGGTCCTGAAGTCGAAACAGATTATTACAACTTCGAGGCACTGAACCTTCCGAAAGGTCACCCGGCACGTGATATGCAGGATACGTTCTATATTACGGAAGAATTGCTGATGCGTACCCACACGTCCCCTGTACAGGCACGGACGATGGGCCAGAAGAATGGTACGGAACCTGTGAAGATGATCTGTCCTGGGAAAGTGTACCGCAGAGACACGGATGATGCGACGCACTCGCACCAGTTCACGCAGATCGAAGGATTGCTCGTAGACGAAAATGTGCGCATGAGCGATTTGAAAGGCGTACTTCAGACCTTCGCCCAGAAAATGTTCGGTGCGGAGCGGGAGATTCGTCTGCGCCCAAGCTTCTTCCCTTTCACGGAACCATCTGTCGAAATGGACATTTCCTGCAAAATGTGCGGAGGAGAGGGATGCTCTGTCTGTAAAGGGACTGGCTGGATCGAAATCTTAGGAGCCGGAATGGTGCACCCGAACGTTCTTGAAATGGCAGGGTACGATTCCGAGAAATATTCAGGTTTCGCATTCGGTATGGGGCCTGAGAGAATTGCAATGTTGAAACATGGTATTGACGACATCCGTCATTTCTACACGAATGATGTTCGATTCTTGAGTCAATACCACAAAGCGTAAGGAGGAACAGACATGCTTATTTCATTGAATTGGTTAAAAGAACTGGTTGATATCAGCGGACTTACTACAAACGAACTCGCTGAAATCATAACGAAAACGGGAATTGAAGTGGATGGCGTCTACGAACCGGAAGACCTTCCGAAAAATGTCGTCGTCGGAAACGTGTTGAGCTGTGAACAGCACCCGAATGCGGACAAACTATCCCTTTGTCAGGTGGATGTCGGTGAGGAAACGCTGCAGATTGTATGTGGCGCTCCTAACATCAGAGCAGGTCAGAAGGTTGCAGTCGCTGTGCCGGGAGCAGTCCTTCCGGGCGGTTTCAAAATCAAGAAAACGAAGCTGCGCGGGGAAGAATCGAGTGGTATGGTTTGCTCCCTTCAAGAACTCGGCGTGAAAGAAGAGGACGTTCCGGAAGCATTCGTCGATGGCATTTTCGTGTTCCCAGAGGAAACGGAAGTCGGAGCGGATGCCGTTCAACTACTGAACCTCGATGATTCCATCATTGAACTCGACGTTACCCCGAACCGTGCGGACGCACTCAGTATGGCTGGTGTCGCTTATGAGACGGCAGCTGCTCTTGACCGAAGCTATGAACTCGAAACGCCGTCCTATGAAGAGGTGAAAGAAAAAGCGACCGACCATGTTTCTGTGAAAATCGAAGACGCAGAAGCGAACCCTTATTACGGTGCTTTCGTCATCAAAGATGTGGAAGTGAAAGAGTCTCCACTTTGGTTGAAGAATCGCCTGATGGCTGCCGGGACGAGACCGATCAACAACGTCGTCGATATTACGAACTATGTGCTTCTCGAGTACGGTCAACCGCTTCACGCATTCGACCTGGACCGCTTCGGTAGCGATAAAGTCGTAACAAGGTTCGCGGAAGAAGGGGAAGAAATCCGTACGCTGGATGATAAAGTACGAACGCTTTCTTCCAACCACTTGGTGATCACTAACGGAGAGAAGGCGCATGCGATCGCCGGTGTTATGGGCGGAGCGGATTCCGAAGTCCAGGAAGACACGACGACGATCCTGTTAGAAGCTGCCTATTTCTCTCCACGCGTCGTCCGAGAGGGAGCGAAGGATCATGAATTGCGCAGTGAAGCGAGTGTACGTTTCGAAAAAGGACTGGACGTAAACCGGGTAGCTCAGGCGGGAGAACGGGCTTGTGAACTATTCGAGAATTATGCCGGTGCGACGATCCTTAAAGGAGTGGCAGAAGAAGACCACCTCGACCGCGAGGAAAAAGAAGTGCGTATGGAAACGGAGCAGTTGAACAACCGTCTCGGTACGGATATGTCTACGGATGAAGTTAAAGATATCCTTCGTCGTCTGCAGTTCGGATACGAAGAGAAGAAAGACGTATTCGATGTCCAGGTGCCGACCCGTCGCTTCGATATTACGATTTTCGAGGATATGCTTGAAGAAGTGGCACGTATTTATGGTTACGATCGCCTCCCTTATACGCTGCCGAACAGCTCGCAGCAGGCAGGCGGCCTTACACAGGCACAGCACCTGAAACGCGAAGTGAAGACGTACCTTGAAGGGGCCGGATTGAGTGAAACGATCACCTATTCCCTGACGGATAAGACAGCGGCTGAACAGATGATCAGTCCTGAGCTGAAAGGGGAAGCGAATGGTGCGATCCGTCTTGCTATGCCGATGAGTGAAGACCACAGTCACCTTCGTCTCAGTATGCTTCCGGAACTACTGCGTACCCATCGTTATAATACGGCTCGTCAGCAGCAGAATCTGGCCTATTATGAACTGGGGAAAGTATTCATCAGTGAAGATGAGGCTCATCAGGAACAGCCGAAAGAAGTGGTTCGTGCAGCAGGAGCCGTGTCCGGAAACTGGGTGTCTCATTTATGGCAGCAGGAGAAGAAAGAGGTCGATTTTTACGTAGTGAAGGGAATCGTCGAAGGTCTTGCTGAACGGATGGGGCTTACCTTCACTTATGTGAAAGGGGAAGTGAACGGCATGCACCCTGGACGTACGGCCATCGTTCATTGCGAAGGTGAGACGGTCGGTTTTATGGGGCAGGTCCACCCACGCTATCAGAAAGACTGGGATCTTAAAGAAACGTATGTATTCGATCTGAACATGGATCTTCTGCTCGAGCTATATGAAAAAGAAGAAACGTTTGCGAAAATCCCTAAATATCCATCCGTCTCAAGAGATATCGCTCTTGTCGTAGAGGAAGAGGTATCGGCTGGAGATATCGAAGCGACGATCCGGGAAGCCGGAGCACCTCTGATCAAGCAGGTGAAAGTGTTCGATGTGTACCAGGGAGAACACATGGAAAGTGGTAAGAAATCATTGGCGTTCAATCTGCTCTACCTCGATCCGGAGCGCACATTGAAGGATAAAGAAGTGGAAGAAGCGCATAAATCCATTCTGGAGGCAGTCGCTTCCAAGCATGGAGCAAGTCTAAGAGAATAGATGATGCATAAAAACTCCGAACAGAATCCCTGAAGATTCGTTCGGAGTTTTTCGTTATTGATCGTGTGCTATTTTTTTAGCTTTTTGTGTATTGGCGAAATGCCACTTGACGGCATTTCTCAGCTCTTCTTCACCGTGACTTCTCAGAATATCCGCGGCAGTCCGATCAACTTTCGGAGAAGCCCCTTTCGGAATCGTGGTGTTGAACTGTTTCGATAACCTATTCATTTCCTTTACGAATAGAGAGCGCGCCAGAATAGATGCCGCAGCAACGGCAATGGAGTAGCTTTCTGCTTTCGTCATGAAATACGTATTTTCGGGCAGTTTCCATCCTTCCGAGCGCAGGTGCTTTTTATAGATATCGGGTTTGGCGAATTCATCGACCAGGATACCTTCCGGTTTCACCGGTGCGATATCTTCAAGTAACTTGGAAATGGCCTGATGGTGAAGGACGGCTTTCATTTTCCCCTGGGACCATCCTTTCTTCTGCCAGGTGTTATACTTTTTATTAGGTAGCCTTAACAGACGATAAGGGATGTTCAGGTCGACGATTTGCCGGGCGATAACCGTAATCTTGTCGTCCGTCAGATGCTTCGAGTCTCTGACGCCGATGGCCTTCAGTTTTTGGATTTCTTCTTTATCTGCATATAAAGCGCATACCGTGATCGGTCCGAAATAGTCGCCCGTGCCGGCTTCATCTGAGCCGATATGACTGGAGGTGAAAAGGGAGTCCTCCGGGTGATAGGCGTGTTTCTGTTTCGCCGGTTTTTCTTTCTTCTCCTGGACGTCCCCCTCCCATTGGTTCGCTTCCTGCTCAGGTGTCTTCCCCTGGAACACGACTTTTCCGGAAGAGTAAGCAGTGATAGAGGCGAGAGGTGTCTTCGCCTGGAATTCCGCATATTGTGGGGGATTTTGTAAATAAGACTTGTAGTATTCTTTCATTTCTTTTCGTTTTTTGGCGTCCACTTTCAATACAATTGAGGGCATAACAAGTTCCTTTCTCTTTATAAACGTATGTCTTCCATTATAGCAGACAGAGCGAGAAATACAGGGATTTCGCTTTCCTATTTGTTTCCCTTCATGTTAAGATATAGTCTAGGATTGATAATCAGGAGGGAATGGATGTGTCCCAATCAGACCAGCAAAAGAATAAAACGACTGTTGAAATATATAACCGTTCCTATACGGTGATAGGGCAGGAAGACCCTCATCACGTCCGGATGGTAGCGAGTCTTGTCGATCAGACGATGAGAGACATCAACGAAGCGAATCCCAGCCTGGACACAGCCAAACTGGCCGTCTTGACTGCTGTGAACACGATGAATGATTATTTGAAACTGAAAGAAGAGTGCGGAGATTTAATGGATTACATCGAAAAGCTGGAGAAAGAGGATAAAAACGGACATGATTGATTTACTTATACTATTCATATTATTCATAGGCATCATCAAAGGGATGAAACGCGGTTTCGTCCTGCAACTATTCCATATCGTCGGATTTATTGCTGCTTTCATTACAGCGGTTTTGTACTACGATAATTTGGCTTCTAAATTGACATTATGGGTACCTTACCCAGAATTCCCGGAAGGCGAGGGCTGGGCTATTTTTATGGGCAACCTGCCGCTCGAGCAGGCTTTTTATAATGCAGTAGCCTTCCTGATCATTTTCATAGCGGTAAAGATCGTTATCGGAATCATCGCTTCCATGCTTGACTTCGTAGCCGATTTACCGGTGTTGAATTCACTGAATCATTTGCTTGGTGGTGTACTAGGGTTTGTTGAGAATTATATTGTTTTATTCATTTTCTTATACATAGCCGCTTTGACACCGCTCGTATTTTTGCAGAACAGTCTGGACAACTCGTTCCTGGCACCTTTAATCATTGAATATACGCCTATCATCTCCGGACAGATCAAATCGCTCTGGATGGAACAGGTAGCAGGGTTTTTCATATAAGAACCTGGGGGAGAGCCGCTGTGATAGTAACCATCATGGCGGTTTTTTCTGTATAAAGGAGGAAGAATAATGAGTGAAATCAATAAAAAGAACGTCATTCAGCTATTGGAAAGGATTGCGGTCTATTTGGAATTGAAGGGGGAGAACCCTTTTAAGATATCGGCATATACAAAAGCGGCCCAGGCGCTTGAACGGGACGATCGCTCTTTATCGGAGATCGAGGATTTCACGAAGATCAAAGGGATCGGGAAAGGAACTGCGTCGGTCATCGAAGAATATGTCGAGTACGGCGAGTCCGGAACGTTGAAAGAATTGGAAGAAGAAGTACCTGCAGGCCTTATTCCTTTACTTGAACTACCGGGTCTTGGAGGAAAGAAACTCGCTAAGCTGTATGACCAGCTCGGCGTCGTGGATAAACAGACCCTCCAGGCTGCCCTTGAGGAAGGGAAAGTGGAAGAACTGGATGGGTTCGGAAAGAAGTCGGCGGAAAAAATGCTTCAGGCCCTTACAGACCATGGTTCTCGTCCAGAGCGTCTGCCTATCGCTTTCATGTTGCCGCTATCCGAAAAGGTGGATGAATACCTCGCTTCTTTGGAGTCTGTGAACCGTTATTCGCTGGCTGGCAGTATGCGCAGAGTAAGAGAAACCATCAAGGACCTCGACTACATCATCTCTTCCGACAATCCTGAAAAAACCAGGGACGATCTTCTGGAACTACCGGGAATCAAAGAAGTGATCGCTTCCGGAGAGACGAAAGTTTCCGTGACGGTAGAGGAGAAGTGGGACGTCAATATCGACTTTCGTATCGTGAAAGACGAGGAATTCGCTACGACGCTTCATCATTTTACCGGCTCGAAAGATCATAATGTCCTGATGAGGCAGCTCGCGAAGAGTCAGGGAGAAAAGATCAGTGAATACGGTGTCGAAGATGTAGAGACTGGAAAAATGCAGACATTTGATACTGAAGAAGAATTTTACGGACATTTCGGACTCTCTTATATACCACCGGAAGTAAGGGAAGGCACAGAGGAAACGGAACTATTCAAGGAGACTGTGCCGTTGATCCGGATAGAAGATATAAAAGCCGATCTTCACATGCACACGACCTGGAGTGATGGCGCTCATTCTGTCCAGGAGATGGCGGAGCGCTGTAAAGCGAAAGGATATGAGTATATCGTCATCACCGATCACTCGAAGTATTTGAGGGTAGCGAACGGTCTCAATGAAACGAGGCTCAGAAAGCAACGGGAAGAAATTCGGAAAGTGAACGAAATCATGGATGACTTCCATATATTCAGCGGGGTGGAAATGGATATCCTGCCGGACGCGAGTCTTGATTTCGACGACGATTTCCTTGAAGAAATGGACGTAGTGATTGCATCGATCCATTCAAGTTTCTCTCAGGCCGAGAGTGAGATTATGAAGCGGTTGAATGCAGCGCTTGAAAATCCTCACGTTGATATCATCGCTCACCCGACCGGGCGTCTGATCGGGAAACGGGAAGGGTATCCGGTAGATATCCCTGCCCTCATCCAAAAAGCCAAAGAGACAGGGACAGCTCTTGAATTGAACGCGAACCCGAATCGTCTCGATCTGAATGCAGAGTACTTGAAAATGGCCCAGGAAGAAGGAGTCATGATTTCGATTGATACGGATGCCCACAATTTTCCGATGCTCGAAGATATGAAGACCGGAGTAGGAACGGCCCGCAAAGGCTACGTAAGAAAAGAAAATGTACTGAACACGAAAACGCGTGAAGAATTTCAGGCATGGCTTGCCAACAACTCACAATAAAGGAGCAGTACTACATGAACGAACGTATTTTGAATGTCCTGGAATATGGAAAAATAATTGAACAACTGACTTCTTTCGCTGAGACGTCTCTCGGGAAGGAAGCAGCTCAAAAACTGAAACCTTCTTCAGATCTCGAAGAAGTGATCAGCTGGCAGCATGAGACAGATGAAGCCCAGCAAGTGTTGAGATTGAAGGGGCATATTCCTTTGGGCGGAATCACGAATATCAAACCTCACTTGAAACGTACGTCCATAGGCGGGGTTCTGTCTGCCGTGGAGTGTCTGGACGTGGCTACGACCATTTATGGAGGAAAAGAGCTCAAGAAGTTCATCCAGGATATGGAGGAGCCCGAGCTTCCGATCATCAGAGAGATGACCGATCGCATCCACCCGCTTCCGCTACTCGAGAGACAAATCAAGAATTGTATCGATGATAACGGGGTCGTGATGGATGGAGCTTCCGATGCTCTCCGCTCGATTCGAAGTAAAATCCATACGCTCGAGAGCAGACTGAGGGACAAGATGGAAAGTTATACAAAGCAGCAGTCGGAAAAGTTATCCGATGCGATTGTAACGATCAGGAATGAGCGATATGTACTTCCGGTGAAACAGGAATACCGCGGGGCGATCAAAGGGATTGTCCATGATCAGTCTTCCTCTGGTGCCACTCTGTTCATCGAACCTCAGGCAGTCGTTGACATAAACAACGACCTACAGGAAGCGCGTGTCCAGGAGAAGCGGGAGATTGATAAGATTCTGGCTGAACTTTCCGATGCGATAGAGGAAGACCGGCCGATTCTTTCAGAGAATGTAGAAGTTCTAGCCGGAATCGACTTTATTTTCTCAAGAGCGAAGCTTGGGAGAAGCATGAAAGCCGCAATGCCTTCCATGAATGCAGAGGGACGAATTGTTATGAAAGACGCACGTCACCCCCTCCTTCCTCCCGATGAGGTGGTCGCCAACGATATCGAATTAGGAACGGACTTTACATCCATCATCATCACGGGACCGAACACCGGAGGTAAGACGGTAACGCTGAAGCTTGTCGGTTTATGCACGCTTATGGCTCAGTCCGGTCTGCAAGTGCCTGCGATGGACGGGTGTGAAATGGCGGTATTCACGAACGTATATGCCGATATCGGAGACGAACAGTCTATTGAACAAAGTCTTTCCACTTTCTCTTCCCACATGACGAACATCGTGGATATTCTGGAAAAAGTCGACGATACGACACTCGTTCTTTTCGATGAACTCGGAGCTGGTACCGATCCGCAGGAAGGCGCAGCGCTTGCTATGGCGATCCTGGACGAAGTGGTCGAAAAAGATGCTAGGGTCATCGCGACGACGCACTATCCGGAGTTGAAAGCCTACGGCTACAATAAAGAGAACGTGACCAATGCTTCTGTAGAATTCAATATCGATACCTTGCAACCGACCTACAGGCTTTTGATCGGAGTGCCGGGTCGCAGTAACGCATTCGAGATTTCCAGACGTCTTGGTCTCAGAGAGCATGTAATCAGCTCTGCGAAAGAAAGAGTGGGTGTGGAATCGGAGAGTGTGGAATCCATGATCGCTTCTCTTGATGAAGCGAGAAGAGAAGCGGAAGCGGACTATGAGAAAGCGGAAGAGATCCGACAGGAAGCGGAGAAGGTGTATAAGGACCTTCAGGAACAATGGAAGAAATACGAAGAGAAAAAAGACAAATTATACAGACGGGCCGAAGAAAAAGCTCAGCAGGCCGTAGAGAAAGCCAAAGAGGAAGCGGAAACGATCGTGGGAGAGCTGAGAGGAATGAAGAACTCGGCCGAGCTCAAGGAACACGAATGGATCGAAGCGAGAAAGATGCTTGATGAAGCGAATCCTGAACTAGTAGATAAGAAACCGCAGCAACCCTCAGAGCGACAGACATCGGACACGAAAGATCTGGATGTGGGAGATGAAGTAAGACTTCTTTCGTTGAATCAACAGGGAGTCATCGCAGAGAAGGTGAGCGATAAAGAATACCAGGTACAAGTTGGCTCGATGAAAGTGAAAGCCAAGCGGAAGAATCTCGAGTTCCTGAAAACACCGAAAAAAGAGAAGGAAAAACCTCTAGCAACTGTAAAAGGGAGAGCTTCTCACGTAAAACCTGAACTCGATCTGCGCGGGGAGCGCTATGAAGACGCCCTTCATCGACTGGAAAAATATCTGGATGATGCACTTCTTGCCGGGTATCCTCAAGTCTCCATCATCCACGGAAAAGGAACGGGAGCCCTGCGTCAAGGGGTTCAGGCACTCGCCAAAAGGCATTCCAAGATCGCTGCAGCCCGTGCCGGTGGCATGAAAGAAGGCGGAAGCGGCGTTACGGTTCTTGAGTTGAAGTAAGGATACGGAAAAGGGGTAAATTATGAACGGATTCTGGGAAATTGCCATCGTAGATACAGCGGCGAGATTCAGCGTCGTCATTTTATGTATGATCGTGTTTCTTACCATATTCGAGATGGTGACGAAGTATAATAACTGGCTCGAAATCAAAAACGGGAACATGGCGGTTGCTATGGCTACCGGGGGGAAGATATTCGGGATATCCAATATATTCCGATTCTCCATCGAGCATAACGATACCCTCTTTCAGACGATTGGTTGGGGTGTGTTCGGATTTGTATTATTGCTGACCGGCTATTTCATTTTCGAATTTTTGACCCCTTCTTTCCGTATTGATGAAGAAATCGCGGAGGATAACCGGGCGATCGGGTTCTTGTCCCTGGTCATCTCTGTCGGGTTGTCTTACGTGATCGGTGCAACTATTATTTAAGGGGAGCGGACGATGAAGACTTTAGCTATTGTACTTATTGTGGTGTCTGTCGTTTTCTTTATTGCAGGTATCATATTTCTTTCAGTGTTATGAGTCGGGACTGGGTCCCGGCTTTTTTGTTGTTTTGAGAAATTGGCGGATTTTTCTGTTTGCGGACTTACTGGGGGTTTTTACGGACCTTGCTAGCATTTTTGCGGACTTTCGACGATATTCGACGGTCATTTGAGGACCTCCAGATGATTTCTGCGGACCGGGCCAGGGTTTCTAAACGGAAATTTCCACTTTTTACACGTAATCTAGCTGTGCCATTCAGAAGCCCGAAATATAAGTGGGCCATCCTGGCTTCAGATGATCTTTTCTGAAACGGGATGGCCCACTTATATTTCGGGCTTCTAAACGAATGGCTCCGCTTTTTTTCTTAATATTATTCATTTTTCTGTCAATTGCCGTTATAATAAAAGTAACCTGTTCAAAGGAGGGGAATGAATGACCCAGGCACAAAAGCTCTGGCATCAGCATTATCCAGAAGAAATCGAAATCGAGAAAGAGTACGATGAGCAACCTTTGCACTATTTCCTCGAAGAAAGTGCTCGTGTTTACGAAAAAAAGAAAGCGCTTTATTTTTTGGGGAAAGAAATGACTTATAAGGAAGTGTATGAAGAGGCCTGTCACCTGGCGGGTTACCTGCAGCAACACGGTCTGAATAAAGGGGATCGTGTATCCATCATGCTGCCGAATACACCTCAATCGGTCATAAGCTATTACGCAGTACTTATGGCAGGGGGGATTGTAGTACAGACGAACCCTCTGTACACAGAACGAGAGCTTCAGTATCAACTGAAGGATGCAGGGGCGAAAATGATCATTTGTCTGGATGTCCTGTATCCGAAAGCGGCTTCTGTAAAAGCGGATACGGATCTGGAGCATATCGTGGTGACCGGCATCAAGGACTATCTTCCGTTTCCGAAGAGTACCCTGTACCCTTTTGTCCAGAAAAAAGAGTACAAGATGGTGGTGAAGCCGGAACATAGCGTGGATACTCATCTATGGAGAAAGATATTCAAATCCGAGGTGCCCGCGGTCCAGGAGGTTCCGATCAATCCGAAAGAAGACTTGGCACTCCTGCAGTATACGGGTGGGACTACCGGTTATCCGAAAGGCGTCATGCTCACTCACTATAATCTCGTAGCCAATACGCAAATGTCGGTGGACTGGTTGTATAAGTGTAAAAAAGGAGAAGAAGTGACCCTTGGTATGTTGCCTTTCTTCCATGTGTACGGAATGACTTCGGTCATGAACTTATCGATCATGATGGGCTTCAAAATCATTCTTATCCCCAAATTCGAGGTGGAAGATGTTCTGAAGACCATTGATAAACAGAGACCGACCTTGTTCCCGGGAGCTCCTACCATTTATATTGGTCTGTTGAATCATCCGAAGATCCACAAGTATGACCTTTCTTCCATTGAAGCTTGTATCAGCGGCTCTGCACCGTTACCAGTCGAAGTCATCGAACAGTTTGAGGAAGTGACAGGAGGAAAGCTCGTCGAAGGGTATGGGTTGACTGAAACTTCTCCCGTGACCCACTCGAATCTGGTATGGGGTAAGAGGGTACCTGGAAGTATAGGAGTCCCATGGCCGAACACAGATGCGAAGATTCTCGATCTTTCCGGAGAGAAAGATGCAGAAACCGGAGAAGTAGGAGAAATCGTCGTCAAAGGTCCTCAGGTAATGAAAGGGTATTGGAATAAGCCTGAAGAGACAGCAGAGGTTCTGAGTGAAGATGGCTGGTTCCGTACGGGAGATATCGGTTACATGGATGAAGACGGATATTTCTATATCGTCGACCGGAAGAAAGATATGATCATTGCCGGTGGTTATAACATCTATCCGAGAGAAGTCGAAGAGATCCTCTATGAACACAGTGAAATCCAGGAAGCTGTTGTCGTAGGTGTGCCTGATCCTTACCGTGGAGAAACGGTGAAAGCCTTTGTCGTCCGAAAAGAAGGAAGTACTCTCACTGAAGAAGAGCTGGATGCTTTCTGCAAGAAGAATATAGCAATCTATAAAGTTCCGAAACTGTATGAATTCAGAGATGAACTGCCGAAGACGGCCGTAGGTAAAATTCTAAGAAGAAATCTGGTAGAAGAAGAAAAGAAAAAGCTGAGCACGCATAGTTGACAGAATGATACTTCATAAGTAGAATGAGAGATGAATGATGATTCATTCACTATTTCTAAAGGCAGGAGAACACACATGAAACAATCCAAACCGAAATACAAACAAATCATCGATGCAGCTGTCGAAGTGATTGCTGAAAATGGATATCATTCATCTCAAGTTTCTAAAATCGCTAAACGAGCAGGTGTAGCGGACGGTACCATCTATCTTTATTTCAAAAATAAAGAAGATATTCTCGTTTCTCTTTTTCAGGAAAAGATGGGGCAATTCATCGAAAAGATCCAGGGAGAAACAACTGCCAGACAGACACCTTCCGAGAAACTTTATATATTGATCGAGACCCATTTCGATCTATTATCAAAGGATTATCATCTGGCTGTAGTTACTCAGCTCGAGCTTCGTCAATCCAACAAAGATCTGCGTCTGAAAATCAATTCTGTACTGAAAAAATACTTAGATGTCATCGACGGCATTGTCGAAGAGGGGATCAGGGAAGAGGTCTTTCGAGAAAACATAAACAGAAAACTTGTGCGGCAAATGATCTTTGGAACCATTGATGAAGTCGTGACCAACTGGGTAATGAAAGAACAGCATTATGACATTAATAAACAAGCGGAAGATGTTCATGAATTGATCATAGAAGGATTACTTAAGAAAAAGTAAGTAGGGGGGAAGCTTATGGATACATTGACATATGAAGTGAAGGACCATATTGCTGAAATTACGATTCAGAGCCCGCCGGCGAATGCTCTTTCCAGTACGATTCTTCAGGAATTGAATGAGATCCTGAATGAACTAGAAGCGGAAAAGTCGTTGAAAGCCGTCATCCTCAAAGGAGAAGGTAAATTCTTTTCTGCCGGAGCAGATATCAAAGAGTTCACCGAGTTCCAGGGAGGGAAGGAAAACATGGCTTTTAAAGGCCAGGCGGTTTTCGATCGGATCGAGCAATTCCACGCACCTTTCATCGCTGCCATTCATGGAGCAGCACTCGGGGGAGGTCTGGAGCTGGCTTTATCCTGCCATATGAGATTCGTGACGAAGAGCGCGAAGATCGGCCTTCCGGAACTGAGCCTGGGTATCATACCAGGATTCGGAGGTACGCAGCGACTTCCGAGGTATGTGGGGGATGCCAAAGCTTACGAGATGATTCTTACGGCAGAACCTGTAAGCGGTGAGGAAGCAGTGGCTATGGGACTTGCCAACCGGGCGTTTGAAGAAGAAGAACTTATGGACGCCGTAAGGAAAATCGCTGCTTCGATTGCATCGAAAAGTAAGCCATCTATTGAACATGTACTGAAGCTTGTGCCGAATGTATATGAGTCGACCTTGAACCACGGGTTGAAAGATGAAGCAAGCCGCTTCGAAGAGGTGTTCCGCACAGAAGATGCCTCTGAAGGTGTGAAAGCCTTTATCGAGAAGAGAAAACCTGTATTTCAGGATAAATAAATATAGGAGGGAATCCAGGATGAACATTTATGTATTGCTTAAAAGAACATTTGATACCGAAGAGAAAATATCGATCAGCGGTGGAAAAATAGAAGACGATGGTGCAGAGTACATCATCAACCCTTACGATGAATACGCGGTAGAGGAAGCTATCAATATCAGAGATGCACACGGCGGTGAGGTTACGGTCGTGACAATCGGCGAAGAGGATGCGGAGAAGCAACTTCGCACAGCTCTTGCGATGGGAGCAGATAAAAGCGTACTGATCAATACCGAAGACGATCTTGATGAAGGGGATCAGTTTACGACCGTAAGAATTCTCGAAGCCTATTTCAAAGAGAACGAGCCTGATATCATTCTTGCAGGAAACGTCGCTATCGATGAAGCGAGCGGTCAGGTGGGACCAAGACTGGCGGAGCGTCTTGACATTCCGTTTGTCACGACGATTACGGACATCTCCATCGAAGGCGACACAGTATCGATTGAGAGGGACGTAGAAGGAGATGTAGAGAAAGTGGAGACTAGTCTTCCACTTCTTGTAACTTGTCAGCAGGGGCTGAACGAGCCGAGGTACCCTTCCCTTCCAGGAATCATGAAAGCGAAAAAGAAACCTCTGGAAGAGATCGAAATCGATGATCTGGACCTTGATGAAGATGATGTGGAACCGAAGACGAAAACCCTTGAAATCTTCCTACCTCCTGAGAAACAGGCAGGAAAGGTATTAGAAGGAGAAGCGGATGAGCAGGTGAAAGAACTCGTAAGTCTTCTGAAAAACGAATCGAAAGTACTGTAAATAAAGTAACGGAAAGGAGAAGAGATCATGAGTAAAAATATAGTAGTGATTGCAGAAGCGAAAGACGGGGAGCTCAGAAACGTCTCCTTTGAAGCAGTAGCCTTAGGGAAGAAACTCAGTGAAGGGGGAGAAGTCGTAGCTGCTCTGTGTGGAGATGGAAACCTGGAAGAGATGGCTAATGAGTTGATTCAGTACGGAGCCGATCGTACTGTCACCGTTTCGAACCCTGAATTGAAAACGTATACACCTGACGGCTTCGCGCAAGCGTACAAAGCGGTTATCGATCAGGAAAATCCGGACGGTATCGTTATGGGGCACACATCCATCGGGAAGGATGTCACTCCGAAATTAGCCAGCCAATTGGAAACAGGTCTGATTTCTGATGTGACGGAAGTCGAAGAGGGAGACGACGGTTTTGTCTTCACACGACCTATTTACTCCGGGAAAGCTTTTGAGAAAAAGGTCATCACTGAAGGGCTTACATTCGTCACGATCCGTCCGAATAACATTGCTGCTCTTGAAAAGGATGAAAGTCGTTCAGGCGATGTATCTTCGCTTGACGTGGATGTGCAGAACATCCGTACCATCATCAAAGAAGTGATCCGTAAAACATCGGAAGGCGTGGATCTCTCCGAAGCGAAAGTTATCGTAGCCGGTGGTCGCGCCGTCAAAGGTGCCGAAGGGTTCGAACCTCTTCAGGAGCTTGCGGACGAGCTCGGAGGAGCTGTAGGAGCTTCCCGTGCAGCCTGTGACGCCGGATACTGTGATTATTCCCTGCAGATCGGTCAGACAGGGAAAGTCGTAACTCCCGACCTTTACATCGCCTGCGGAATCTCAGGAGCTATCCAGCACCTTGCCGGGATGTCGAACTCCAAAGTGATCGTAGCCATCAACAAAGATCCTGAAGCGAATATTTTCAACATTGCTGATTACGGTCTCGTCGGAGATATTTTCGAAATCGTACCGAAACTCACCGAAGAGATCAGAAATATGAAAGTGAATGCATAACCACTATTCGTCTGAATCGGTCCGGACCTTGAGTTCGTGGCCGATTCTTTTTTGAGCTTAATTTTGGCGTCATGCGATCGAAACATGTAGGATAATAATAGCCATCCAGTATTTTTACCAGGAAGGGCGAAGAGAGCAGTCTTATATATCCATGATTCGGCAACGATTTTATGGCTCATGGAAAATAAAGTGGACCCTAAATGGCAAGGATGGATAGGATAAGGGAATCTTCATACGAAGATAAACAAATTATTAGTCACGTACCGGTCGTAATGATATACTCGGTACAAACACAAGTTGTTAGGAGGAATTATGTATGGCAATTGTAACAGCAAGTGATCAAAACTTTGAACAAGAAACAAATGATGGTCTGGCATTGGTGGACTTCTGGGCTCCTTGGTGTGGACCATGTAAAATGATAGCTCCAGTTCTTGAGGAAATCGATGAAGAAATGAACGATGATGTAAAAATCGTAAAACTCAACGTTGATGAGAACCAGGAAACAGCAAGCAAATTCGGTGTCATGAGCATCCCGACGCTTCTTCTTTTCAAGAATGGAGAAGTTGTAGACCAGGTTGTCGGTTTCCAACCGAAAGAGCAGCTGACAGAAGTAATCAAGAAACACGCATAAATCATATAAGCCGTGCTGTATTTCACAGCATGGCTTTTTTTGAAAGCAAATGTACAGGTGGAAAATAGAGGAACATCTCCTGTTTTTTCAGTATCCATAGAGGGAATGTCCTGTACATAGGTAGTATCTATAATGGAGTGAACAACAATGAACCATGCGATCAAAGAAAAGCTTGCTGTCCTCCCCGATCAGCCTGGTTGTTACCTCATGAAGGATCGTCAGGGCACGATCATCTATGTAGGTAAATCCAAAGTACTGAAGAATCGCGTGCGATCTTATTTTACAGGCGCACACGATGGGAAAACACAGCGGCTCGTCAGTGAGATTACAGATTTCGAATATATCGTCACCACTTCTGAAATCGAAGCCCTGATTTTAGAAATGAACCTGATCAAGAAGCACGACCCGAAATATAATGTGCTACTGAAAGATGATAAGACCTACCCTTATCTAAAAGTGACAGCGGAAGAGCACCCGCGTCTTATCGTGACGAGGAAATTGAAAAAGGACAAAGGAAAGTATTTCGGTCCTTACCCGAACGTCATAGCCGCAAGAGAGACGAAGAAACTTCTCGATCGCCTGTACCCTTTAAGGAAATGTAATAAGATGCCCGACCGGGTCTGTCTGTATTACCATATGCATCAATGTCTCGGTCCTTGTGAATTCCCGGTTTCGAAAGAGAAGAATCAGCAAATCGTCCAGGAACTCACTTCATTTTTGAATGGAGGACACGGAACCATTAAAAAGGACATCGAGAGAAGGATGTATGAGGCTTCCGAAAATATGGACTTCGAACGAGCCAAAGAATTGAGGGATCAGATCACGCATATCGAATCGGTCATGGAACAACAGAAGATGACCATGAGTGATCAGGTGAACCGTGATGTGTTCGGTTACTCATACGATAAAGGCTGGATGTGCGTACAGGTGTTTTTCGTGAGGCAAGGAAAACTTATCGAAAGGGATGTTTCGATCTTCCCGTTCTTTGATGACCCAGAGGAGACTTTCCTGTCTTCGATTGCAAGCTTCTACCTTCACCAGAATCACCTTTATCCCAAACAGGTACTCGTTCCACTTGGAACCGATACGAAGGTGCTGGAAGGAGCACTTGATACGGATGTGAATATTCCGATGAGAGGCAGGAAGAAAGAGCTTGTAGAGCTGGCGGAGAAGAATGCGGAGATCGCACTTGAAGAGAAATTCGCTCTTATCGAAAGAGATGAAGAGAGGACTGTCAAGGCTGTAGACGCTCTTGGAGAAGCTATGAACATTGAAGCACCCCTCCGTATCGAAGCCTTCGATAACTCTAACATCCAGGGCGCCGATCCGGTTTCAGCAATGGTCACGTTCATCGATGGAAAGCCGAGCAAGAAAGATTACCGTAAATTCAAAGTCAAAGAAGTGACCGGTCCGGATGATTATAAAACCATGCGTGAAGTCATCAAACGTCGTTATTCTCGTGTGTTGAAAGAAGACAAACCGCTGCCGGACCTCATCATCGTGGACGGTGCGAAGGGTCAGATGTCAGCAGCCAGAGATGTTCTCGAGAATGAACTGGGGCTCGACATACCACTCGGAGGTCTGGCCAAGGATGACAAACACAAAACGAGTGAACTGCTTTACGGGGATCCGCCTTCGCCTGTGAATCTGGATAGGCAATCTCAGGCTTTTTATCTGGTGCAGCGTATCCAGGATGAAGTTCACCGCTTCGCTATCTCTTTCCACCGTCAGTTGCGCGGGAAAGGTGCTTTACAGTCTGAGCTCGATGACATCCCGGGAGTTGGAGAGAAAAGAAGGAAATTATTGTTGAGGCATTTTAAATCTATCGAAGCGATCAAGAACGCGGAAATAGAGGAAATGATGAAACTGGGTGTGCCTGAGCCGGTAGCTCGTACGATTAATATTCACCTGAATGAAAATCAAGAAGAACCAGTCGAGGAATAAAGGACCGGTTCTTCCCAAATTTATGCCGCTTCAAAGGTGATAGATGGTCAGCAGGATCCGCTGGTTCTTTTTGTCCGTTTCTTCGCGGCATTCGAATAATTCGTCTTCAAGACGTGTGAAGCATTCAGCGAGGAACCCTGCTTCTAATTTCATATTGATATCCAGGACATCCTGGCTCAACCTCTTTTCAATCACGTGTCCGGAAAGGGAGAATGTCCGCTCTTTTTTGGACGCTTTCATTTCTGTCAGTTCTCCCCATCCAAAATATTGGACGAAGTGGACGATATCTTCCGGAGAATGGATATCGGTGTGTCTTGCGATGTTTCTTCCCATTATGTATAGAATATGCTCAGCGTCTTCTCCGAGCAGTTCAGGGAGGGTGAAATAACGCAGTATATCGAAACCGGCTCCGGTCGTTACCATCGTTTCGATGTTCTCTGTGGTGAACTTAGGTGTGTTCTGCAAGATGAATCCTTCCTTTCTTTGTTTTATTATTACTTGAAAAAAGAGTTTGTGCAATAGGAGAACGTGGAAACAATTACCTGAAGAAGGAAGTTGCCTTCTTGACGGTATTGTTCTATCGAAGTACAATAAGTGTGTCACAAATTGTACGTTTTCAGATAAAAGGAGAAAGTTATCTCCTTTCTTCTTTTGGACGAGTGTAAAGCGCTTTAATATCTGAAAATATGTACATAAAATCCATCAGGTACAGGAATTGAGGGGGGTAAATATGGCAGGTTCACGAGGCTATGTAAACAGGAGATTGCATTCACTATTAGGGGTTATACCTCTCGGAGTATTTTTATTTCAGCATTTAACGACAAACTATTTCGCAACGAGGGGTCCAGAAGCATTCAATGCGGCTGCTCATTTGATAGAAGCTTTGCCGTATCGTTATGTTCTGGAAATTTTTATTATCTTTTTACCGCTGCTGTTTCACGGGATTTATGGAGTGTATATTGCGTTCCAATCCAATTTCAATGTAAACAGACAGGGATACTTCCGTAACTGGATGTTCGTATTCCAGCGAATCACGGGTATTCTGACGTTGATATTCATCGCCTGGCACGTATGGGAGACGAGAGTAGCTGTCGGTTTCGGCTGGGAAGAGCTCAACTATCAGCTCATGGAAGATATCTTAACGCAACCATTCTTTTTCTGGTTTTACATAGTTGGGGTATTGTCTGTGACATTCCACTTCGCTAACGGACTGTGGTCGTTCTTCGTCAGCTGGGGAATTACAGTTACACCGAGATCCCAGCGTATTATGACTTATGTATCACTGGTCGTATTTTTAGCACTGGCTTATATCGGCGTCCGTACATTGATTCAGTTCGCTTACGGCATATAAACAAAGGATAGAGTAGTGATCAAGGGAGTGAGCATCAAAAATGTCAAATAAAAATATCGTTGTTGTCGGGGGAGGCTTAGCAGGCCTTATGGCAACAATCAAAGCAGCAGAAGAAGGCGTACATGTGGATCTATTGTCCCTTGTACCCGTCAAACGTTCCCACTCCGTATGTGCTCAGGGCGGTATTAACGGAGCAGTGAATACCAAAGGGGAAGGGGATTCTCCCTGGGAGCATTTCGATGACACCGTTTATGGAGGAGACTTCCTCGCTAACCAGCCGCCGGTTAAGGCAATGTGTGATGCCGCACCGGGAATTATCCACCTGCTTGACCGTATGGGAGTAATGTTCAACCGTACTCCTGAAGGGCTTCTTGATTTCCGTCGTTTCGGTGGTACACAGCACCACCGTACAGCTTATGCGGGTGCTACCACAGGGCAGCAGTTGCTTTATGCCCTGGATGAGCAGGTACGAAGACATGAAGTGAACGGTCTTGTTACGAAATATGAAGGTTGGGAATTCCTTTCTGCTATCGTCGATGATAAAGGCGTCGGCCGTGGTGTCGTTGCTCAGAACATAAATAGTCATGAAATCAAAGATTTCCCTGCAGATGCAGTGATTATGGCGACAGGTGGACCTGGAATCATCTTCGGTAAATCGACGAACTCGATCATCAACACAGGCTCCGCTGCAGCTTCTCTTTACCTGCAGGGAGTGAAGTACGCAAACGGAGAATTCATTCAGATCCACCCTACCGCAATCCCTGGTGACGATAAGCTTCGACTGATGAGTGAGTCGGCTCGCGGGGAAGGTGGTCGAGTATGGACATACAAAGATGGAGAGCCCTGGTATTTCCTTGAAGAGAAGTATCCGGCATACGGAAACCTTGTGCCCAGGGACATCGCCACTCGTGAAATCTTCGACGTATGTGTGAACCAGAAGCTCGGGATCAACGGAGAGAACATGGTATATCTCGATCTTTCCCATAAAGATTCCAAAGAGCTTGATGTCAAACTCGGTGGAATCATCGAAATCTACGAGAAATTCGTCGGCGAAGACCCTCGTAAAGTTCCGATGAAAATCTTCCCGGCTGTTCACTATTCCATGGGCGGTATGTGGGTCGATTTCGACCAGATGACGAACATTCCAGGAATCTTTGCAGCCGGAGAATGTGACTACACCCAGCACGGTGCGAACCGTCTAGGTGCCAACTCGCTCCTATCCTCTATCTATGGAGGAATGGTTGCAGGACCTAACGCCGTGAAGTATACGGAAGGTCTCGAGGAGCACGTGGAAGATATGGAAAGAGACGTTTTCCAGAATCATCTGCAGGCTGAGCAGGACCGCTTCGAAGAAATCATGAAGATGGACGGAGACGAGAACGCTTATCAGATTCATAAAGAGCTTGGAGAATGGATGACAGACTACGTAACCGTTGTACGTGATAATGATAACCTTCTGAAAACGGACGAAAAGATCCAGGAGCTTATGGAGCGCTACAAGCGTATCAATATCAATGATACATCCCGCTGGAGTAACCAGGGAGCTATGTTCACCCGTCAGTTGGAAAACATGCTGCAATTGGCACGCGTCGTAACTCTTGGTGCCTATAACCGTAACGAAAGTCGTGGTGCCCACTACAAGCCGGAATTCCCGGATCGTAATGATGAAGATTTTCTGAAAACGACGATCGCAACGTACGACAAAGAGAACAATGAACCTGTCATCAGCTATGAAGCAGTAGATACTTCTTTGATTGAACCGCGTAAGCGTGACTATTCGAAGAGTAAATAAGGAGGTCCTTCATCGTGAGTGAAGAGAAGAATATTACGCTGGTCATCACCAGACAGGATGATCCTGAAAGCGAACCGTATAAAGAAACGTTCAGCGTACCGTACCGACAGAATATGAACATCATTTCCGCTTTGATGGAAATCAGAAGGAATCCCGTCAATGCAGACGGAGAGGCTACGACTCCGGTCTTCTGGGAAATGGGATGTCTCGAGGAAGTATGTGGGGCCTGCTCCATGGTCATCAATGGAGAACCTCAGCAATCGTGTACATCTCTTGTGGATCAGCTGGAGCAGCCGATCCATCTGGAGCCGATGACGACGTTCCCGGTTGTTCGTGACCTGGCCGTAGATAGAAGTCGCATGTTCGACTCCCTGAAGAAAGTGAAAGCCTGGATTCCCATCGACGGGACGTACGATCTCGGTCCAGGACCGCGTGTTGCAGAAACGAAGCGTCAGTGGGCATACGAGTTGTCCAAGTGCATGACGTGCGGTGTTTGCCTTGAAGCGTGCCCGAATGTGAACAGCAAGTCCGACTTCATCGGACCAGCCCCACTTTCCCAAGTCCGACTGTTCAACTCTCATCCTACGGGAGAAATGAACAGCAGTGAACGTCTTCAGTCCATCATGGACGAAGAAGGGATCATGGGTTGCGGAAATGCGCAGAACTGTGTTCAGGTTTGCCCGAAAGGTATTCCGCTTACGACGTCTCTGGCTGCTCTGTATCGTGATACAGCAGTCGAGTCATTCAAGAGTTTCTTCGGAAGCGATAAATGATCAAGTTTCAGAAAAAGCTGTGTCCATAGTGGACACAGCTTTTTTTACTATTTAGTATAGAGAAGGGAGGATTGAAGATCATGAACAAATGGTTCTACTATTGTATAAGCATCACCATCGTATTGGGGATATTTCTGATTACGAACTCCTATTCGGAAGAGGTGGCTCATCTTTTTGATGGTGATCGTCATTCTCGGTTCAGTATGCACTGGAATTTGACGCCTTTTGCTTTCTACTTGATATTTTTTATTATTATTCCGCTTACATATTTTGTGATTACACTGTTCATCAGTACGTTTATTCATAAACGTATGCCGAATACTCACTCGATTCGCCTGATGATTCTGTTCTTTCATGTTCTTGCTCTTGGGTATGTCAGTACCGGGGGGGCTATACAGCAGATCAGTTTCAATATTTTTGCGAATTCCGTTGCTTTTATCGGAGCTCCGGTGCTTTTCATCCACTTTTTGTACGTCTACTTTGAAGAGGTGGAAACCTACTTCTTCAGTAAATGGGTCTACCAATCGGCGTACGTACTTTTCGCGCTTTCCGTATTTTTCGATGTGTACGGGCTGATTAATGGGGAAACTCTGGCCTGGATGAATCAGGTACAATACGTCATTCTTCTTTTTTTCTATGCGCTTATGTTCAGCGTCGTATATGCGGGGATGGTTACGCTTCGTCATACGGTCTACCGTTCATTTTTCAAATATATAAGCATTGGAGTGACGGTGACGTTTGCTCCTTATGTATTCTTGTACCTCATCCCGAAGTTGCTGACCGGTATGCCGGTGATCGGAATCGAGTACGCCGCTTTCTGTCTGATTGCGCTGCCGATCACTTTTCTGTACCTTTTATCGAAGCAGCAGTTCATCGATATCAATTTTCTACTGCAACGATTGCGCTATCATGCATTGATCTCTTTAGTGCCGAGTATCCTTATCGCTTTCATGGCTAACCTGATCATCGACTGGTCCCTATCTTTTGAGATGTACATGCAACTATTATTTTCGAGCTTTCTCGTTTTGACATTGGTATTGACGATTGTGGAGGTGGTGAATTTCCGTCTTCAGCGCGTGTTGTTCTCCGATCGCACGAACTTCCAGGAGAGCTTGCATAAAGTGACGAGTAACTTCAAGGATCAGTATAGTGCTGTCGATCTCATGGATGAGATCTGTAGTGAAATAACTGATACGCTCGTGCTGACCACGACGCACGCCTATTCTTACCACACGAAACGTCATATGTTCTGTGTGAATGATCCGTTACCGGAGGATTTGCTTCCGCATCTCCAGAAAACGTTTCATAACAGGGATTTTGAAGTGGGAGAGATCATCGAGACAGAGAAAGGGTTCGGTATCGTCGTGTCGGAGTCCCTGGATAAAATCACAGTGATTTTCAGCAGAGGGAAGCAGGATTTTACGACATTGAATAGGGAAGAGAAGAAATATCTGCAGATCATTTCCATGAATGCGAATATTGCTATCGAGAATATGAGTCTGATTGAAGATTTGATGAAACAGCTACAGACATTGAAGAGTGATAAAACGAACCAGTATCCTGCCTGGCTCTCGAGACTTCTTTTCAAAATATCCGAAGAACAGCGGGAGCAGCTGTCGATTGATATTCATGATACGGTTCTTCAGGAACTTCTTTATCTGTACCGTCGTATGGATGAACTTCATACGAACAGGGAAGAACTGCCGCTTTCGCTTCGCTCCGAATTATCTATGTACAAGGAGCAGCTGCTGGACAGTATTCATCTGACCAGAGAAACGTGTAGTGAGCTGCGCCCTACCTTTCTGAAGGAAGTGGGGCTTGTGCAGTCCCTTGATAATCTCATTCAGCAATATCAGCTTCGCTCCAACTTTACGGTCTACCTTTACGCAAAGCACTTTCATACAGAGTTAGACCAGGAAATGATGCTGACCATCTATAGAATTGTTCAGGAGCTGCTCACGAATACAATGAAGCATAGTGGTGCCAAGCATGTGCATTTACGTCTATTCGGGGACAGGGATGAAGTGAAAATCACTTATGAAGATGACGGAGAAGGCATGGATAAAAGTTATAAGTGGGACGCGTTCACTCACATAGGTCTCTCCGGTATTGAACATCGGGTGAACGGTCTGAAAGGAACGCTGAATATCGACACAGCAAAAGGGGAAGGGTTCAGAGCGGAAATCATTTTCCCGCTTCATCAGAAAGGAAGAGAGAGACATGACGAAAATATTGATCGTGGATGACCACCCCGCCGTGGGAACAGGAACGAAAGCGATGATCGAACAGAATAGTGAGATGGAAGTCGATGTGGTGGAAGAAGCGACAGAAGTCGAGGCCATGGTGAAAAGAGGAGAGTATGACGTCCTTCTAATCGATTTATACATGCCCGGAGTAAACGGAATTGAATTATCGAAACGCTTGAAGAAAGAGTGGCCTGAGATTACGACACTTATTTACACAGGATTCGACCTTAGTACACATTTCAATATGCTTGTAGAAGCGGAAATCGACGGGTTCGTCAGTAAGACAGCTTCGCAGGAACAACTGCTTACTGCGATCAGGTGTGCGGAGAGGGATGAAGTGGTCATTCCTCTCCATCTCTTCAAACAGCTTCGCAGAACCGAGGCAAGTGCCACATCAATCCGGATGAACTGGACGAAAGAAGAAGAGGCCCTGTCTTTGAATGAGAAAGAACAGGCGATTCTGAAAGAGGTATCGAATGGTCTTACCAACAAGGCGATTGCCAGCGCCCTCCACATGTCCCAGAGAAGTGTCGAATACACTCTAACAGGCATCTTCAACAAGCTTGATGTAAGATCTCGGACAGAAGCATTGTACAAAGCTCAGGAATTAGGGCTCATATCTAAGGTTTAAGGCTACACAGACCTCGTGGTGTAAACATAGAATAAGGTGACTAAATAATTCCCTCCGTGTCACTTCGCTGAAAAAAGGAGGGGGAGGTCTGTGAAAGACGGAGACTACCGACCAGCAAACATACTAACGAAACGGGAGAGAGAAGTATTCGAGCTGCTCATTCAGGATAAAACAACGAAAGAGATCGCCGATGAATTATTCATTTCAGAAAAAACGGTGCGAAATCATATTTCAAATACGATGCAGAAGCTCGGAGTAAAAGGACGCTCCCAGGCTGTACTCGAGCTTATCAAGCTCGGAGAACTGGATCTTTGAATCGTGGGAGCTTCTGGATGTGGTACCTGAACCTATTACATTCAGAACCGTATGTTTCATCTTTTCGAATTTTCAGGTATGGACTTCAACCATGCCTGAAAATTTGAATTATTCTCACGTTTTTCTTGATATTCTATCCGTAAACAGAGAGAATATATTCTAAAGACTTCAACGGAAGACAGGAGTGAGGCGCCCGTGGCAGATGAATGGATAGAGAAAATGGAGATCGATTTACGTTATGTCTCAGCCGGTGTCAAAGATAAAGGCCGGGAGATTCTCGAGGATTATGACATATCCCCTCCACAATTCGTGGCTCTTCAATGGGTGTCTGATCAAAGGGAAATTACTATCGGTAGGATAGCCAAGCATATGCACTTGGCACACAGCACAACGACTGATATGATAGATCGGTTGGAAGCTCTCGGTTTTGTCGAAAGAAAAAAAGACGAAAAAGACCGACGAGTGGTTCGTGTTTACATAAAGCGTTCCGGGGAACGAGTCATTCAGGAAGTGATCGAGAAACGAAGGACTTATCTGGAAGAGTTGCTGGAAGGTTTGTCGAACGAAGAGAAGCAGCAATTCGGAGTCCTGCTCGGACATATGCATGAAAAAATGATGCAACTAACAAACTAAAGACATACAGAAGAAGAGGGATCAGAATGGTTCGACCAATTGGAGTCATCGACTCGGGTGTCGGAGGGATGACGGTAGCGAAAGAATTGATGAGGCAGTTGCCTAAAGAATCCATCGTTTATATCGGAGATACGAAACGGTGTCCTTACGGGCCGCGCACAGAAGAAGAAGTTCGCACATTTACGTGGGAAATGGTAGAGCACTTGAAGAAACACGATATTAAAATGCTCGTCATCGCCTGTAATACAGCAACTGCATTTACACTAAACGAGTTGAAGCGGAAGCTTGAAATTCCAGTGCTCGGAGTCATCGAACCTGGGGCCAGAGCCGCCATCACTTTCAGTGAAAATAAGCGGATCGGTGTTATCGGAACTGAAGGTACCGTGCGAAGCCAAGCTTATCCGGAAGCGCTCAAAAGCATTGATGAGTCGATCCACGTAAACAGTCAGGCCTGCCCCCCTTTCGTCCCACTGGTGGAAAGAGGAGTACTAGAGGGGCCGGAAGCGGAGGAAGTGGTGAAAACGACGCTGAAGCCGTTGAAAGACAAGAACGGCATCGACACACTCATACTTGGATGCACCCACTATCCGTTGATCAGAGACGTCATCCAGAACGAAATGGGGGCTTCTATCAACGTTATCAGCTCCGGAGAAGAAACGGCAAGGGAAGCAAGTCTGATCCTTTCCTACAATCATCTTCAGGAAAAAGGGAATCTTCCTCCTATTTATAAATTTTATACGACGGGAGACTTCCATAAATTCAAGAAAATAGCGGATGAATGGTTCGAAGGCCCGCTCGATACCTTCGAGGTCATTGAACTCGATCCTGTCGAAATCTTTTGAGTCACCTGTCAAAGCCACTGTAATGGTGGCTTTTTGTATGAGTGAGAACCGAGATGATTTGTGTTATGATTAGGCAGGAAGCAATGGAAATCGGAGGAGGAATTCGCGTTGAGAACAGATGAGCGAAAAGTGAAAGAATTGAGAGCGATCAAAATAGAGACAGATTATATCAAACACCCTGAGGGGTCTGTTCTTATAGAATTCGGAGATACGAAAGTGATTTGTAATGCAAGTGTCGAAGACCGGGTGCCACCATTCCTGCGCGGGCAGGGCAAAGGCTGGATCACAGCGGAATATGCCATGCTGCCGCGTGCGACGGAGACGAGGAACATCCGTGAATCATCCAAAGGGAAAGTGTCCGGAAGAACGATGGAGATACAGCGCCTCATCGGCAGATCGCTTCGTTCCGTCATCGATCTTGAAGCAATCGGTGAACGTACAATCTGGGTGGATTGCGACGTCATCCAGGCAGACGGTGGTACGAGAACGGCATCCATCACAGGGGCATATATTGCCGTCGTTCATGCGCTCGGAACATTGGTGGATAAAGGGAAAATCAAAGAACTACCCGTACAGGACTACCTTGCTGCCATCTCCGTAGGTGTCGTCGACGGTGAAGAGATTGTCGACCTTTGCTATGAAGAAGACAGTAAAGCTGATGTTGACATGAATATCGTCATGACCGGAGAAGGCGAATTTGTAGAAGTCCAGGGCACAGGAGAAGAAGCCACTTTCTCCATGAAGCAGCTGAATACAATGCTTGAATTATCATCAGAAGCCATTTCGGAACTGATGCTTCGTCAGAAAGAAGCGATCGGCACGTGGGCGAGCGCAATCAAGAACTACAAAGACCGCCAAGAGGAGAGTTCGTAATGAAAGAGATCGTGATAGCTACGAACAATAAAGGAAAAGTGAAAGAGTTTGAACAGATGTTTTCGGCTCTTGGTACGAGGGTAAAGTCCCTTCAGGATTTTGAAGAGGACATTGACGTAGAAGAGACCGGAGAAACGTTCGAAGAGAATGCTCTATTGAAGGCGGAAACGATTTCCCGGAAATGGAATATCCCTGTCATCGCTGATGATTCAGGTATTGTCGTGGACGCCCTGGATGGACGCCCTGGTGTTTATTCAGCGAGATATGCCGGGGAAGAGAAGAACGACAAAAAGAACTTGGAAAAAGTACTCAACGAACTCGGGAGTACGTCAGTGAAAGACAGAACGGCGCGTTTCGTCTGTGTCATTGCGGTGGCGATTCCGGGAGAGGAATCTTTCACAAAGCGCGGAACGTGTGAAGGGGCGATCGCTCTTCAACCAAGAGGGGAGCACGGATTCGGATATGATCCGATTTTCATTCCGAACGGGTACAAGCGGACGATGGCAGAACTGACAGCAGAAGAGAAAAACAGTATCAGCCACCGACGAAACGCCCTGAAGAAATTAGAAGGCTGGCTTAGAGAGAAAGGGGAATAACTAATGCCGAAAGTGTTAGTGATCAGCGACAGTCACGGACTGACAGATGAACTGATGCAAGTGAAACAGCGCCACGAGCAGGAAGTGAATGCGATGATCCACTGCGGAGATTCGGAGCTCGCTGCAGATTCCGAAGAACTGAAAGGCTTCTATTACGCCAAAGGAAACTGCGACTTCGAGCCTGACATGGAAGAAGAGCAGGTCGTCGACGTCGAAGGGCTTCGCTTCTTTGTAGGCCACGGACACTTGCTCCAGGTGAAACAGACGCTGATGCCGATCTTTTACAGAGCGGAAGAAACCGGGGCGGACGTCGCCTGCTTTGGTCATTCCCATATGCTTGGAGTAGAAAAAGTCGGAGACAAGCTGGTAATGAATCCGGGCAGCTGCCGACTGCCAAGAGACCGCGAAGAACCGACGTATGCATTAGTGGAGTGGACCAAGGGAGAAAGAGTACTGACGGTCACTTACCATCACATGAATGGATTGAAAATGGATAACCTGGAAGTGGAAATGGACCTCGGAGAGAAAAAATGATTTTTTCTCTCCGGTTCCATTGACTTTTTCATCTATTCGTCGTATACTTTTCTTTGTCGTCGCATTACATAACAAACCGAGATGCGGGTGTAGTTTAGTGGTAAAACCTCAGCCTTCCAAGCTGATGTCGGGAGTTCGATTCTCCTCACCCGCTCCATTGTCCCAATAGCTCAGCTGGATAGAGCAACAGCCTTCTAAGCTGTAGGTCGTAGGTTCGAATCCTACTTGGGACGCTGCTGAAAAGCCTTGTGAACACTACGTTCATAAGGTTTTTTATTT
>NZ_FNEV01000005.1:2500-269265 GCF_900100295.1 Salimicrobium halophilum | reverse complement strand
CCGCCTTCAAACTCTAACCGGTGGGACGCCGGGGTTCGCTTAGGTGGCATCTGTTCGATAGAACGGAGGTTCTAAGAATCCCCCACCTCTTAGCGAATGCGTAGGTGGGGGTAGTTCAATATATCAATGTTCTGAGAGTATGGAGCATTTTTTCTTCTGGAAGACCAGAAACTGTAGGATAAGATTAGTTACGAGGCAATCCTTTAAGTTCGTCGGTTCAAGACTGTCGTAGAACATAAGAAATGCGACACTTTCCTGTGCCATTTCCAACAAAAGTATCCCATAAAATTCTTCCCGCTTGTCTCATTTCAAATACTTGAAACCACTCCACAAATATATTACGATGGAAATCCTACTGTTGCCTCCGTATCCTTAGAGAGGAGGCACAATCAATGCAATATGAAGTCGGTTCTATGATCAAGAATCACTGTATGAATTGTTACCATGATGAACAGAAAATCATCGAGATGGTACCCAATGAGTTTTCGGAAAAAGTTGTAAAAATGCTATGGATGCAATGTACGAAATGTGGAAATACACAGAGTCGTCTAGCACAGTTCGACGATTGATAACTTAGATTATGGTAGTGCCAGAGCTTATGCTTTGGCACTTTTTTGATGCAATGAATAGTTTCATAAAGACGTTGACAACTTCTCTGCAGCTAGGTAGAATAAAGAAAACGTTTACAAGTGTATATGGATTCTGGATTGTTACTGCATGGCAGGCAAAACCTGAATTTATAGGAGAATAACAGATGTTTCATTATGTTATTCTTATATAAATTCGGGTTTTTTCTTTTTTATCAATGATTCAAGGAGGGAGCGGAATTTGGAGATCAGCAAAATTCTGAACAACAATGTTGTTATCACCTATAATGATGAGGATCAGGAAATGGTCGTTATGGGCCGGGGGTTGGCGTTTCAAAAAGAAGTAGGTCAACATGTGGACACCTCGAAAATCGAAAAAACATTCATCTTGGAGAAACACGGCGTTTCGGATAAATTAGCTCAGCTATTAAGGGATATTCCCGAAAAGTTTCTCGACATCTCCTCGATGATAATCGACTATGCTCAGGCTCATCTTCCTTATAAATTGGATGAGCACCTCTATGTAGCCCTGACCGACCACCTGAGTTTCGCAATAAGCAGGCACAAACAGGGGATAGATTTAAAAAATCCCTTAGCGTGGGAGATTCGCAAGTACTACAAACAAGAGTTCCAGATTGCACTCAAAGCTTTGGACCTTATCGAGGATGAAACCGGTATGTGTCTCGGAGAAGAGGAAGCTGCCTCTATCGCTCTTCACTTCTTAAACAGTCAGCTTTCAAGTGAAAACATGGCAGATGCTGTCCAAGTGACAGAAATCGTGAATACGATACTTAATATAGTAAAATATCACTTTAGAATGGAACTTGATGAAGACTCCTTGAATTACGAGCGATTCCTCACTCATCTCCGTTTCTTTGTCATTCGCTTTATCCGTGGAGAGAAACTCGAAGATTCTACGGATCAGTTCTTTTTCGACCAGATTAAAGAAAAGTATGCAGAGGCTTTTCAAGCAAGTCAGAAAATCGCGACATACTTGGAACGAACTCACAATTGGAAGATTTCTTCAGATGAACAAGTATATATAACTGTCCATATCCACCGTGTCACAAGGCGTCATCAGCTTACTTAAAAACTTAGAAAATTCTGAATGTAACCGTTGACATCTATGAAAAGCCGTGATACTTTTAATATAACTTAATATCCTTCGAAGGAATGTTACCACAAGTGGGCATAACCTGAGCTGATGAGAGCGACGTACGCGTTCTCATCCAGTTCAGGTTTTTTATTTGCCGAAATCAAAAAGAAAGTAGGGGTTTTGATGAAATATGAACAGTTAGCCCGCGACATCATTGCCAATGTCGGTGGGAAAGAAAATGTCTATAGCGTCGTTCATTGTATTACCCGCTTACGCTTCAAGTTGAAAGATACGAAAAAAGCCAATACAGAAACGTTAAAAAATATGGAAGATGTCGTTACCGTCATGGAAAGCGGTGGACAGTATCAAGTAGTTATCGGCAATCATGTCCCTGACGTGTATCATGCTGTCGTAGAGGTCGGCGGCTTCCAAAATCATGACTCTGTCGAACAAGAAGAAGAAAAAGGTAGTATTTTAAACCGATTCATCGATGTCATTTCCAGCATTTTCACTCCGATTCTCGGCGTTCTTGCTGCTACAGGGATGATCAAGGGGTTCAACGCGCTATTCTTGTCCCTTGGTCTACTTGAAGAATCTTCAGGCACTTACCAGATTCTGAATGCCACAGGAGATTCCCTGTTCTACTTTTTCCCGATTTTCTTGGGGTATACCGCAAGTAAAAAGTTTAGGGGTACTCCGTTCATCGGTATGGCGATAGGTGCGGCACTCGTCTACCCGACACTTACTGATGTAACGGCAACCGACCCTCTCTACACGTTGTTCACCGGTACACTGTTTGAATCACCGGTACACATCACATTTCTTGGTATTCCTGTAATTCTAATGACGTATTCGACTTCCGTTATTCCCATCATTCTGGCCACTTATTTCAGTTCCAAAGTAGAAGCTTTCATGAAAAAAGTCATCCCGGATGTAGTCAAAATGTTTCTTGTACCATTTCTTACACTACTTGTCGTCGTACCGCTCACTTTCTTGCTTATCGGTCCGATTGCAACATGGGCCGGTCAACTAATTGGAGCAGCTTCCATCGCTGTCTTCGACCTGAGCCCGATTATCGCAGGGATTTTCCTTGGGTCTCTCTGGCAAGTCTTCGTCATCTTCGGCCTTCATTGGGGCCTTGTTCCTGTAGCCATCAATAACTTGACGGTAAACGGATCAGACCCGATTCTAGCCATGATGTTCGCCGCTTCCTTCGCTCAAATCGGTGCCGTTCTCGGGGTCTGGTTGAAAACCAAAAAGCAGAAATTGAAGACATTGAGTATTCCAGCTTTCCTCTCTGGAGTTTTCGGAGTAACGGAACCAGCCATTTACGGGATTACCCTTCCATTTAAACGACCGTTCGTCATCAGTTGTATCGCTGCCGGCGTCGGTGGAGCGATACTCGGGGCTTTCGGTACAAAAGGATATATCATAGGTGGACTGGGAATCTTCGGTATTCCTTCTTACATTAACCCCCAGGAAGGACTAAACCTGGCATTCTGGGGCATGATCGTTTCCATTGTGGTCGCTTTCATTCTAGGATTTGTCCTGACTTACCTGTTCGGAGGCGTCAATAAAGGAGAGCAAACGGAAGAAGATACATCCGTAGAACCTGGTAAAACGGACGTCAAAGTGGAAGAAAACCTTGTCATTGCAAGCCCGCTTAAAGGAGACGTCACTCCCCTTTCAGAAATCAGTGATGGTGCTTTCGCATCCGGAGCTCTCGGAAGTGGGGTAGCTATCGAACCGACAGAAGGAAAACTATATGCACCGGTATCCGGAAAAATTTCCGCCCTCTTCCCTACCAATCATGCCATCGGTCTTCTTACAGAGGATGGGGCAGAATTGTTGATCCATATCGGGATGGACACCGTGCAACTGAATGGAGAGCATTTCTCGAGCCATGTGAAACAGGGGGATGTAGTAGAAAAAGGACAACTGCTCATAGACTTCGACATCGAAGCGATCCAACGGGCCGGGTATGCGGTTACGACACCAGTAGTTGTCACCAATCAACTGCCATTTGAACTGACAGCAACCAAACAGACAAAGCTACAGGCAGGCGACACATTAATGCAAGCTTAATAGCGGGATGAGCTATTCCCGCTTTTCCATCAACTACACTTTTATTGGAGGACGAAATTATGACTACAAAAACAAAAACGAGATTTCCAGAAGACTTTCTATGGGGCGGTGCTACTGCTGCAAACCAAATCGAAGGTGGATTCAATGAAGGGAACAAAGGACTGAATATCGCTGACGTACTACCAGGTGGAAGAACAAGATTGAACGTTTTATCAGAGCCAGGTTTCAACTTTGAAATCGATAAAGACAAGTATACGTATCCGAACCATGAAGGAATAGACTTCTATCATCGTTACAAAGAAGATATCGCATTATTTGCTGAGCTCGGTTTCAAAGCATTCCGTCTTTCCATTGCCTGGACACGCATTTTCCCTAATGGAGATGAAGAAGAGCCTAATGAAGAAGGATTAGCTTTTTATGACAGGGTATTTGATGAACTGAACAAATACGGAATCGAACCAGTTGTGACCATTTCCCACTACGAGATGCCGATGAATCTTGTTGAAAATTACGGGGGCTGGAGAAGCCGCGAAGTCGTCACTTTCTTCGAACGATATACCCGCACCATTTTCAATCGCTACAAGGACAAAGTGAAATACTGGATGACCTTCAATGAAATCAATAGTGGTCTGATGATGCCTATTATGGGTCTCGGATTCTCCATTCAAAAAGAAGAGGATCGATTCAAACCGACGTTCCAGGCATTTCATCATCAGTTTGTTGCGAGCAGCCTCGCAGTCAAAGCCTGTCACGAAATCATACCGGAAGCGGAAATCGGTTGCATGATCATCTTCGCTCCTGTCTATGCTTATGACAGCAACCCTGAAAATCAACTTCACGCTATTCAGGAAGAACGTTTATTCAACTATTACTGTGCAGATGTCCAGGTGCGAGGAGAATATCCAGCATTCATGAACCGCTATTTCGAAAAGCATGGAATCGAGCTTGATATTGAAGAAGGAGACCTGGATCTTCTGAAAGAACATACAGTTGACTACATTGCCTTCAGTTACTACATGTCCAGGACGGAGAAAAAAGATAAAACCGCTGAGGACAATGTACAGGGGAATATTCTATCTGGCGTGAAGAACCCATTCCTCGAAGCGAGCGACTGGGGATGGGAAATTGACCCGACCGGACTGCGCATTTCTTTGAACAAGTTGTATGAGCGCTATGAAGTTCCTCTCTTCGTCGTCGAAAACGGACTCGGCGCCTACGATGAAGTAGAAGACGACGGCTCTATCAATGATGATTACCGAATCGATTACCTGCGTGAACATATCAAGGCGATGCGTAGTGCTGTCGATGAAGATGGTGTCGATATGATGGGGTACACGAGCTGGGGATGCATCGATTTGGTCAGTGCTTCCACCGGGGAGATGTCGAAGCGTTACGGTTATATTTACGTAGATCGTCAAGATGACGGAAGTGGCAGCTTAGAAAGAAGCCGGAAGAAGTCCTTCTATTGGTACAAAAATGTAATCGAATCAAATGGAGAAGAGTTGTAATAACCAAGTGATTAAGTGATTAAAGGAAGTGCGAGAACGTCTCGCACTTCCTTTTTTTAGCATGTATCTCATGTTACTATGAGAGAAACACGAATGGAAAGTTGGGTGCTTGATGGCAATCGTAATTATGACAGCAATGATTCTCCTCATTATTATTGTCGCGTTCAGATTCATAATGAAAGGAAAGACTTCCGCAGGGGAAGACTATACCCCTTCGAGTGATATGTACAGTGGAAAAAAGAGAGATTACAGCACATACGCTCCGAAAGAATCACACCGCCAAGCCCCTTATGAAGAAGTGAGCAACAACCACAATCAAAACTCATGAACAAAAACTGCTCCCCTTATAAAGGAAAGCAGTTTTTCATTGCTGCAGTGTAGTATAAACGACGAGACGTTCTTCATGCGTACCAGCAGAGGCATTGTAAAGACCGGTACACGTCAACAGGTTCATCTTTCTATCGTCTTCCGGACCGAAAACCTCTCTGAGTGGAGCTTCTCCCAAGGGATAAGCTTCGAGTTTATCGACGACGAATGTCATCGTTACATCGTTCTCATCGGTGATCTCGATTTCATCCCCTGGCTGCAGTTTCTCCAAATCGAAAAAGACGGCGGGACCGTTGTAATCATCGACGTGTCCGGCAAGAACCGCATTCCCCTGACTTCCCGGTTCTCTTCCGGGTTCGAACCAGGCGACTTCTTCCCCGTTATCCGGTACGATCATCTCATTATTTTCATCCAAGTCTGTTGCAATTACTGGTGCATTTACTTTAATAGCCGGAATTCGTATATGTTTCGGCGTTCCAGCCTCCGGGGAGAGAGATTCTTCTTCGGGTTCTTCGTCCTGAGAGGTCAAAGGCACCTTCTCTACCTGGATTCCTGAAGTACTCTCAGCTTCAGAACTCACTGATGACACCGTCTCCGCACTCTCATTATCCACAGAAGCGAGAATCAGCATCACCCCTCCAAGGATAAGGAGAAGTGATGCGATTCCCAACATATGCGTCTTCATCGTTTACGACTGGTGACTTCTGCGACGGTTGAAGGCGAATCCGGCAAGAAGTACTCCAGCAAGCATTGCTCCAAGACCGGTCATAAGCATCGTATTCATACCAGACTGCGCTCCGCCCATGCCTGTCTGAGGCATTTCACTAGGCATTGCTGTGTAATCTGTAAGCACCCAAGCTTCCAGATTGTCCGCTGTATTCACCGCGAATACACTGTATACAGTGTTCGCTTCCAGAGTGGTTCCTGATAAATCAAGTACTTGCGTTCCGTCTTCCGTGCGGATTTCGAGGTCATAGGTTCCTGCTTCTAATTCCTGATAATCGGTAATTGCCGGGAAGGAAGCTCCAGAGAACAACGCATCTCCACCAATCAGACCTACATCAACAGTCGGTGCATCCGGAGACAAGTGACCTACACGAACTTTCGTCATTCCATCTGAAACTTCCATCGAATCGGTCGCTACTTCGAGAGCAAGGTTCTCAAGCATTCCGACGGCTGCTACGGTATAGGCCATACCCGCTTCAATTGTCAGTGTCGTAGAGATGACAGGGTCTCCTTCACCATTAGCGTCTGCAGGATAGATGGCAACTTCATGATCTCCTGCAGGAAGATTCAAGTAATCTGTTGCATCCTTGAATGCGGCACCTTCCACGACTGCTTCTCCATTGACATACACATCAACCGCCGGTGCATCAGGTGACGCATGTGCGATACGGACCATCGCCTCATCAGAACCGTGATTATCAGCGAACGCCTCCAAAGCAAACACGGACGACAACAAGACTACTGTGACGAACAACGCAAACACTTTCTTCACATTTGTCCACTCCTTCTCAGGTGTAATATTTCGAATTCAAAGTTATAGTTCCCCGTTTTCAGAATGTTACTCCTGTTTTTTATTTTTTTTCGAAAAAAGTGTTCTTTAAATAGATCTATTACGTACCGCCTGGTGAGGCAGATACCTTTGCTGCACTCTTTGAACTGACCCTCTCCAGCATATATTCAAGCAGGAACAGATAGTCCTCCCGGTGTCCGGTCTGTTTGGAGAGATCAGCGAGCTGTTCAATGATATAGAGACAGTCGTTTTCATACAGACTGTAATTATCGAAGCCGAGAATCGTCTGACGGGCGAATTCCCACAAATCTTCATGTACACCCTTGTCCATCGTCTTACTTAGGAGTGCAACCATCGTGAGAAGCTCGGTCATGACATTCGAATTCTGATTCGCGTATTCCCGTATGGAAGCGAATCCTTTATGCAAATAATACCGGAAGTCTTTCTTATTCATGATCACCCGCAAGTTCTGATTTTTGTCGAAAAGGTACGGAGAAAAGCCCGCTGACTTCCCGATGCTTTTCAAAAGGTCGGTGATCTGGTGAATGGTATTTGTCACAGTAAGCGGGTCGTTGTTGCCGAGAGCTTTAATAGCTACTTCCGCAAGCTTATTCAATCCATACTCCAAGTCCTGGATTTCCGTTTGTTTCACTCCTGTTTCCAGTGCTTTCCGGTAAGGTTCGGGGTTCACCCTTCCTTCATATTCCCAATACGTAAGAAGAGGTGTCCCCTCTACGATGAACTGCCCGATTCTTACATCGAATCGTATAAGGGCGTCATCCCGCTGCGCGAGTTTTATCAGCTTCTGGAAATCAGCGACCTGCAAATATCCCGTTTCTTCAGCTGTCAAGTGCTTGCCTTCTTCCTCCGGAGGCAGAGAGTCCTGATCGACTTCTATGTCCAGGCGGTGATTCTTAAGTTCTCTTTCAAGTGAGTCCTGAACGGATTTCGACTTCGATTTCATATTGAAGCTGATATTGTGCACCTGCATCCATGTCGTCGTGTGATTGATGAAATAAATGAAGGTCACTGCAGCCGTAATCGCTGTCAGAATGGACAATACCGGTGTCGCGACGATGTATTCCTCTTCTTCGTGCGTCACGTAGAGGAAGTTCAGCAGCACGTAAATGAAGCTTCCGTTGAAAATTCCTAGCACGTGTTGGGTTGCCCGGTCGCTGACGAAGTTGACGAGCATCTTAGATGAAAATTGTCCGCTGAACGTGGTCAGCGCTACGAGCAGCGAGTTGATCGTAAAGGCGCTCAACGTAAGTACGCCTCCGACAAGGGCACTCAGAAGAACCTGTAGCGTCTGTCCGCTGAATCCGATTGCCGGCGGGAGATACATCCCGATATCTATACCATAATCAAGATAAAAGGTGAACGCAGATAAACCGACCGCCCCTATGATATACCAGAGCGGCATGAACCAGAGCGTCGCTTTCAACTCACTCTTTCGTTGCCGCCTCGACATTTTGAAATACTTATTTATATAATAGAAAAAATTCACATTCGTCACTTCTTTCATCGATGGAAATTCTCCTAGTTCCTTCCCTACGAAAGAAGTAACCTAACCCGGAATTGGGCGATTTCTGCAAAATAGGGAAAAGGACCGAATGTGTTACTTCATCAGGACTCTTTTTCTAGCATAGAAAAAGATAAGCACAGCTACAAACATCTCGGCAAGCGGAAGCGCGAGCCAGACACCGTATTCTCCGAGAAATTTCGGCAACATCCACAACAGAATCAGGATGAATACGAAACTTCGGAGAAGAATGATTGTCATCGCCTGACGGATATGCCCGATCGACTGGAAATACGTCATGTAGACGAAGTTGAAGCCGAGGAACAAATACGCGAAGAAGAACAGACGGATCCCCTCAATCGCAAGCGTGCGCACGTTGTCCGATTCAAGACCGAAAAGTGAGACGAGTGCCGGTGCTGCGATCAGTCCTACAGTAAGAAGCGTCGCTCCAAGAACGAGAGACGTCTTTTCTCCGATTTTCAGGCTGGCACGGATCCTCTCTTTCTCCCCTGCGCCGTGATAGAAACTGATCATCGGCTGCAATGCCGTTTCTATTCCGAAGAACGATAGGAACATGAACCCGTGCAGATAGTTGATTACGGAGAACGCCGCAACTCCGTCGGTTCCAAGAAGGTTCACGATGGCCAGATTGTAACCTGCGACAAAAACTAGCATCCCCGCTTCTGCAAGGAAACTCGGAAAGCCGATGGAGAATATTTTCCCGAGAGTTGAAAACGCCCATCCTGTCAAAACGAGACGAAGATTCGAATGTTTCTTAAAAAAATGAATGCTGAGAACTAAGAGACCGACGACACTGGCGAGCGTTGTTGCGAGGGCCGCACCGAAGACGCCGAGTCCGAGTATGAAAATCATGTAATAGTTCAGAGCGATGTTGACGACAGCCGTCACACCGAGTGACACCATAGATAACGTAGGACTTCCGTCATTGCGGATGAAAATGCTGAGAAGTTCGTGCACGGCAATCAGCCAGCCGAACCAGAACAGCACCTTCAAGTATTCCATTGTATGAAAAAGGGTGTCCTCGTTCGCACCTAATAACAGCGCCATTCTTTCGATATTGACGGAACCGATGAATCCTATGACAGCGAGTATCAGAGTGACAGTTGTAACCGACAGCGTGAACATACGCCTGGCGTGGTCTGGTTCCCCTTTTCCCATATGCATCGAGAAAAGCGTACCTCCCCCGATGCCGATCCAGAGCGCCATGGAGAAAATAAGGGAAAATACCGGCATTGCCAGATTTACACCGGCAAGCGCTTCTGCGCCGACTCCGTTTCCGACAAAGATGCCATCCGTCAGAATGTTGACCGACATGAGCATCATACCGGCGAGGGAGGGAAAGAAATATTGGAAAAACACGTTCCGGACAGGCCGGTTCATGAGTGTGTGGTGAGCGTCATTCATATGTAATACCTCCTGTCGTTCATTATACCTTTTTCCATAGGAGCCGGGTCAATTTTGGAGGTCTTTGCGCGCCGTTCTTGGGACATGAGGGTTGCTTGAGTGTCCCGCAAACACTCTTGCCTCCCACTCACACGTCGGGGCAGCTCTCGAACGGCGCGCTATCCAATTAGCTGGACACTTATGACAGAAAGTCTGATCCGAGTGGGGCGCAACTGCCCTAAAGATCTTTCAACATACCTTCCCCCGACTTCGGGGAAGGTACAGGGATTTGAGTGCCTTTGTGCGCCGTTCAAGGGACATGAGGGTTGCTTGAGTGTCCCGCAAGCACTCTTGCGACCCACTCATGTGTCGGGACGGCTCTCGAACGGTACGCTATCCAATTAGCTGGTCACTCATGACAGAAAGCCTGATCCAAATGGAGCGCAATGATCGAGTGTTTCGAGACTGATCAGACCATTCAAATAAAGAAAAAAGCTTCCGAGCGGTTCAATTCTACGAGAATGAACCGTTCGCAAGCTACTACTCACTCCTGAACGTACCACAAGACAAAAGAATGAAACACTCATCCCCTATTTTCATAAACTGAACGGTCCAAAAGCCGCCCCCACTCGCGCTCACATCGAAAAAAACCGCCCGAGCCAATGCCCGGACGGTTCCTAAAAACTATCATCTTTCAAATTCATGATTCTTAACAGTATCAGCATACCAGTAGTAGCTGTCTTTCGGTGTACGTTCAAATGTGTCGAAATCGATATGGACGACGCCGAAACGTTTCTCATATCCTTCCGCCCATTCGAAGTTATCCATCAGGGACCAGACAATGTACCCTTCGATCGGCACACCGGCTTTGATGGCGCGGTCGAGAGACGTAAGGTGCTGCTTCAGGTAATCGATACGTTCCTGGTCACGCACGCGGCCGTCTTCTTCTACTTCATGATTATAGCAGGCACCGTTCTCCGTAATGTAGATCGGCACATCCCCGTATGTATCACGAAGGTCGGTGAGCGCTTTATAGAATCCTTCGGCATAAATCGGCCAGCCGATATCCGTGCGGCGCTCATCCGGAGCTATCTCTTCGACGTCGAAGAGACCTTCTCCTTCTTTATAACGGCCAATCGCTCCCGTATAGAAGTTGATTCCCATGAAATCGATCGGCTGACTGATGAGATCCATGTCACCGTCTTCGATATGAAGGTAAGCATTCTCTTTTTCGAAAAGTTTCACTAGTGTATCCGGATAGGTACCCTTGAATACCGGATCCATGAACCATTCTTTCTGCCACATCATCGACCTGCGGCACGCGGCGCGATCTTCTTCTGAAGGGCTATATGGCTCGAGCCATCCGATATTCGGAGCATAGCCGATTTTCCCTTCAGGAATCATATCTCTGAATGATTTCACAGCCAATCCGTGAGCGACCATAAGGTTATGCGCCACGTCCACCCCTGCCTGCAAATCCTGCTTGCCGGGTGCGTGAACGCCCAGATAATTTGAAAGGAAAGACGCACACCATGGTTCATTCATGGTGATCCAGTTGTTGACTCTATCTCCGTACGCTTCGAACATTTTCTGCGCATAATGAAGGAAAGCGTGAGCTGTTTCTCTGCTCTCCCAGCCTCCTTTTTCCTGTAGAACCTGCGGCAGATCCCAGTGATACAGCGTAATCATCGGTTCGATATCATTGGCAATCAACTCATCGATCAGATTGCTGTAGTATTGAACGCCTTCTTCGTTGAGTTCCCCTGTTCCATCAGGCAATACCCGGGACCAGGAGATTGAGAAGCGGTAAAGATCCACTCCCAGGTTTTTCAACAATTGCACGTCTTCTTTATATAAATGATAGCTGTTGCAGGCATGATCACCGGTGTCCCCGTTCTTCACGTTGCCCGGGGTGCGGGAGAAGACGTCCCATATCGACAGGGATCGCCCACCTTCTTCCGCTCCACCTTCAATCTGATAGGATGCCGTTGCTGCTCCCCATTTCAAATTTTCAGGGAATGTTATCTTCGTCATACACGTTACCTCCGTCAAAGGAACATCAGCGCTCCATGGTTGACCCCCTCAGAATGAGTTCCGGGTCGATCTGGACCTCTTGACGGTCCCGTTCGCCCTGGATAAGGTCGTTCATCATGTAGGCAGCCAATTTTCCGAGTTTTTGCTTGTCCTGACGAACTGTCGTCAGCGGAGGTGAGCTGTAGCGGCAGGCTTCGATATCATCACAGCCGATCAGCTGAATATCCTCCGGGATGGACAGTCCGTGTTCTCTTATCGCTTTCATCGCACCTAAAGCCATCATATCCGACGCTGCGAATACGGCTTCCGGGTGTTTGCCTTGTTTCAATATATCTTTCATAGCTTCATATCCGCTCTCTTCAAAGAAGTCCCCGTAGTGGATCCACTCTTCACGCTTATGGATGCCGAATTGATCCATCGCATTCAGGACACCCTGGTTTCTGATATTAGCGAGGAAAGAATCCTGCTTCCCGCCGATGTAGGCGATGTCCCGGATTTGATTCAAATACAGGTACTCGACGACTTTATGGCCGATCTTTTCGTTGTCGGTCATCAGCGAGCTCGTAAAGGGACCATCGAGTTTCAAGTCGATGCCGATACACGGAATATTACTCTCTGCAATATTCTGGATGGCTTCTTCGATCTCATCCCCTGCGATGATCAGGCAACCGTCCACATGGAAGTGTTTGCACCTTTCGAGGTATTCGCTTTCTCCCTGGTAGAACTTTTCGTTCGAAAACAGGAGAAGGTCATACCCGAGCGCCCCTACCGTCTTTTTGAACGTGTTGATTACTTCATTGAAGAAAGGGTGTTTGAAGTCGACGTTGATTTTTCCTGCATAGATGATGCCTAGCAGATTCGACTTCTTCGTAGCCAGCGATTTTGCCGAAAAGGTCGGCTGGTACTTCGTATCATCGATCACTTTGTATACTTTCTCTCTCGTAGCTTCACTGATTCCTTCATAATTGTTGATAATTTTGGATACGGTGGCCGGAGACACTCCCGCCATCTTCGCGATATCCCGAATCGTCAAGTCCATGATTGTCTTCTCTCCTTATGTGCTAATCCGTTTGTTATCCCTTTCCATTGTATCAACAATTCCTTCAATCAGCATGAATTACTTCACGGCTCCGTCGGTGATACTGGAAATGAAGAGACGGTTGAACATAAGGAAAATGATGATGAGCGGAACCGTCGCCCAGAATACACCGGAGAGAAGCATACCGAAATCGACGCGGAATGCGGTATTCAGGGAAGCAAGTGCTACCTGAAGCGTATAGGAAGATGGATCTCTTAGCACGGTGAACTGCCACAGGAACTCGCCCCACACAAGAGTGAAAACGATGATACCAAGCGTCGCGAATGCCGGTTTGATGATCGGCAACACGATACTCCAGTAAATCCGGAAGTTCGTACATCCATCCAGCTTCGCCGCTTCCATCAGTTCATCCGGCACCGATTCGCTTATATACTGACGCATCAGGAAAATCCCGAGCGGGTTCAATAAGAACAGCACCCCTGCTCCCATCAGCGTGTCGAGCCAACCGAGCTGGGAAATCATATAATACTGTGGAATCAGACCCAGTTGAGGAGGAATGACCATCGTCAACAGAATTGCGATGAAGAAGAACGTCTTCCCTGGAAAGTCGAACTTCGCAAAAGCGAAACCGGCCAGTGAACTGATCAACAGCACCAATATCGTTACACCTGTACATAAGAGGATGGTATTCCACATCGCCTGAAAGAACGGAATCGTGTCGAGCACTTTCTGGAAGTTCTCCACCAATTTGGTTCCCGGCAGCATGGCCGGTGGAATCGAATTGTAGGCGGCACTCGGTCTCGTCGCCATGACGAACATCCAGTAGAATGGAAACAAAGAGGCGAGAGATGCGAAACCGAGCACAATATAAATCGGAATCGTACCTTTTTTCACGCTATTTTTCTTTTTCATCGGTTACACCCCTTTCTTCTTTTTGCGACCTGCACCTGACGTGAGCCATGTATTGATGGCTGCCGCTCCGACAATGATGATCAACAGTAGTACTGCTGTGGCAGACGCTGTTCCGAACGATCCCAAGTTGAAGGCATCCCGGTACAGATACATAACCACTGTCATCGCTTCGTCACGACTGAAGGCCGACGAACCGAGGAATACTGTCGGTTCCGCAAAGAGTTGAAGTGCTCCGACTGTCGACATGAACACCGTCAGAACGATGAACGGTTTCAACAGCGGGATCGTAATGAAGAAGAACTGTTGCACCTTGCTAGCTCCATCGATGGTCGCCGCTTCATACACATCTTTCGGTATACTTTGCAGTCCTGCCAGATAAATGATGGTATTGTATCCGACCCATCTCCAGAACACCATGAGGGAAATCGCGATCTTCGCACCCCACTCGGATGTTTTCCAGCTGATCGGATCGAATCCGAACAGACCGATGAAGTAGTTCGCAAGCGCACTTTCGTTACTGCTGAAAAATACTCCGAATACGAGAGCCACCGCAACCATCGATGTGATGTACGGCATGAAAATCGTTACTCGGAAAAAGTTCGTAAATCGGATGATTGCCATGTTCAGAAAGTACGCCAGGATGATTCCGACGATCAGCTGCGGGGCCGTTCCCATCAGTCCGATGATGACGGTGTTATACAGCGACTTCCAGAACAAAGGATCTTCGAGAACGATCGTGAAGTTCCGAAGTCCCACGTATTCCATAGGCCCAAGCCCGTTCCATTCCTGGAAAGCCAGGAAAATACTGAAGATGGCCGGATACAGACCTATGATGGCAAACACGATGAAAAATGGCGCTATGTACAAATAAGCAGACCTCATATCCTTTTTCTTTTCGGATACGTATTTCTTTTTCTTACTACCAGTCGTACCGCTATTGTTTTTCACTACTTGATCCTCCTTAAGAAGGAGGGCCGGATTGCACCGGCCCTGGTTCCATTATCGTTTGAGTATATCCTTGATGCGTGTCACCGCGGCATTCCATTCTTCTTCAGGATCTCCGCCTTCCTGCACGTTCGTAAGGGCAGTGAGGATTTCGTCGTTCACTGTTACATAGTTAGGGCCTTTGTAGACAGCAGGAATTTCTTGTGCTGCTTCTGCGAATACAGCCGCTGTATTCTGACCACCGAAGTATTCATCTTCGTTGTTCTTGAATTCTTCCATCTCATATGTTGCAGGAGTGGATGGGAACAATCCGCTTTCCGTGAATGATTTCAACTGATTCTCAGGAGATAGCATCCATTTCGCAAAATCATAAGCCGCTTCTTTGTTTTCCGTTTCGGCAGGGATCGTTACATAAGAACCGCCCCAGTTACCTGCGAAATCACTTGGAAGTTTCGTTACACGCCAGTCACCCGCACCATCAGGAGCGTTTTCTGTCATGTACCCTTTCAACCAGGCAGGTGCCATCTCAACAGCGAATCCACCTTCGTTCAGTGCGTTCGCCCATTCCGGCGTCCACATTTCGTACTCTCCTACAACTCCCTGTTGCTGAAGTTTCACAGCGTAGTCATACGCTTCTTTTACACCATTGTCTTCGTTTTCGATCAACAGTTCACCGTCACGATTGAAGTAGCTTACTTCAAGGGCATCCATGTGAGCACGGAACGCCATTTCCATACTGTCGACCATCGGCTTGCCTGTTTCTTCAAGCACGGTGTTCGCAGCATCAGCAAATTCGTCAGGTGTAGAAATCAAGCTGCTCACTTCCTCCGGGTCTGTAGGAAGACCTGCGTTAGACATCACTTCTGTATGATAGTACATCGCTTTCGGTCCGATATCTGTCGGCAGTCCGAAAAGGAAGTCGCCTTCACCGTTCTCAGCCATGTTCCATTTCCAGTCAAGGTACTGGTCCTGGATGTCTTCTGCACCCATGTCATATAGGTTTACGAAACGATCTTGAGCTTCACGGTATCTATCAAGCTGATCGACTTCGACCATCGCGAGATCCGGAGCCCCCGTTCCAGCAGAGATAGCCGTGAACAAGCTGTTGTGGTGATCTCCGAGTTCGGAGTTCTTGATGTTGATTTCGACGTCAGGGTTTTCTTCCATATAATCCTCAGCCAGTGATTCATAGTTGGTGGCACCGAACACCCAGAAGTCGAGCGTCACTTTTCCGTCAGAGGATGCGCCTCCTTCTTCGTTTCCGCCACAAGCGTAAAGAACAGTAGTAACAAGAAGTAATAATGCAGCAATCAGACCTTTTCTCATTCTTTCCTCTCCTTTTGTCCAAGTAGGATTTACATTTGAAATCATTTACGAAACCGGTTTCGTAAATATGTAAAAAAATAATGGCTGTTTCAAATGTTAGCTTGATTATATCGAGTATTGAATCCGTTTTCAAGGGGTAAATATAAATTTTCTGATATTTTCATCGAAAAATAACGAAACCGGTTTCTATATAGCGGGAAGTCCGCCCTATCCTTTCCTCTACCCCCATTAATTTCTTCTAATTTCTTTGAAACGCTCCAGAAAAAATGCGGAACCGGGATTATAGTCCCGAAACGATGAACCTTTATCCTCATTCTTCCATTTTTTTGAGTTTGAATGTTTGATGCCTGGATACACGAGGAAAACTGTAATTACGAAAGGGAGTCGTTCCGATCGGCTGAATGAGTCTTCCCCCTAGGATCGTCATATCGCCGACGTTCCCCTTTCGCCTGGAACTGAAATAAAGGAGGGACAATCGTGACACTGCTGTATATGAAAGCACGCGAAGGTTTTGACCAGGATCACAAAAAATCTCCTGCGAAAAACACTGCGCCGACAGCTAAAGACGTGAAGCAGAAGAAGAGCGGTAAGCTTTTCCGTAAAAACAATCAAAAAAAATAGAATACAGTAGTTGAAAAGGACAGGCTCTAAGGAAAGAGGGAACAAGTCAGCGTCATGACAAGATAGTCAGGTGCTGACTTTTCTTTATGTAAAAAACGGAACCTGTGAGATTCACAGATTCCGCCTTTCGGGTTCAGCCAAGAGCGACATCGAGCATCATCATGATGGCAAAACCGACCATGAGGCTCATCGAAGCTGTATTGACGTTTCCTTTTTCATGAGAACCGGGGATGATCTCTTTGGCGACAACGAAAATCATCGCCCCCGCTGCAAAACTGAGTGCATACGGCAGCAATGGTTCAATGATAATCACTGCAGATGCTCCGATGACTGCCGAAATAGGCTCGACCATTCCTGAGAATTGACCGAAGAGAAAACTTTTCTTCTTCCCCATCCCTTCCCGGTACAAAGGCATTGATACGGCCGCACCTTCCGGAAAGTTCTGGATACCTATCCCAAGCGCGAGCGCAATCGCACCTCCGAGGGCCGCTCCCGATCCATCGGCAGCGACTGCCCCAAAGGCGACCCCGACAGCGAGCCCTTCAGGGATATTATGGAGAGTCATAGAGAACATCAGAAGCGCCGTTCTGCTTTTCGCTTTTTCATCTTTGATGTCATTCATGTATCGATCGAGATCGACCATGGGCATCACCTTATCAATAAATAGAAGAAGGGTCCCCCCGAGCAGAAACCCGATGAAAGCCGGAAACCATGTTGGTACCGGACTATCGGCGGATTGCTCGATTGCAGGCGCCAATAACGACCAATAGCTCGCCGCAATCATGACGCCTCCGGCAAACGCCAGCATACTATCGAGAAACTTCTGATTCGCTCCTTTGATAAAGAATACGAGGGACGCTCCGAGCGCTGTCATTCCCCACGTAAATAAAGTTCCAAGGAAAGCTGCCATGACAGGACTCACGTCTGAAAATATATGAAGCATAGCTTACACCTCTACTGAAGCATTTCATTTTTTGCCCTTATACAAAAATGATTGATGCACCCATTTTATTCTCCGTTCTTTGAAACGTCAACTTTCCGGATTCTCCTATTCATTTCCACGAGTGATCACGGCATAGATTGCAGTACAAGTGTGTCACTTTCCTATCTTGAAAATGAGCAGCCGGGTACATCTTCTGACATTTCCTGCACTTTCTTTTCTTCACACGTTTTCCTATCATGGTCGTCCCTTCCTCTCCTGATGTTGTTACTGATAGATTCCCCTCCACCCAAAAAGAAAACAGAAAAAAAGCCGTAGAATTATCTTCTACGACTCACGCGCTATCCTTACCGGTAACGTATTCTTTCTCCTTTTCGGCTTCTTCCTGTTCCCGGACCGCTTTTTCTTTCTCTCGGGCTGCTTCCCTCTTCTCCTCGGCCGCTTCTTTCTTCTCTTTTTCTGCTTCTTTCATCAATTCATAGCGCTGACGCTGCCGATTCCCGTATGTTCCGGAAAGAACCACATTCTCATCTTCGATTGTAGAACCGAGAGCACTGATGATGGTTGAAATACTCGTGGCTGTCCATGCGATAAAGAAATAACTTTCTGTCTTCATCGTACCGTTCATTTCTCCGGCGACGAACTCTTTCGGCAATAAGACGAAGACAATGACCTGAAAACAGAGAAATAGAATCGTGTAATAAAAACTGACGGTCGTAAACAATGTGAGAAATGTAGTACTGTTATAAAGCTTACGCATATAGCTGTTGGAATGATCCGATTTCCTTTCCCACATCTTATGGGCAGCGATAATCCAAAATACGAGCAGCATGATTGCAATGCCATTGATCATGATAAGACGCCAAAGATTATAACTGTTCGTGAGTCGCCATAAGGTAGGGAAGATCAGTGCAAAGGTACCTGTCGTAAAAGCTAGGATAACCACCTTCATAAAAGCCGGAAATAGCATCCATGGACGGTTGGCGCGTACCATACCGGTAATGAGCCGGAGCGCTCCGCGAATCCGGGATTGGACCGTAAAACGCACCTCTGAGTTTTCCCCTTCTTCCGGCGCTTCCCTCTCGATAGGAGAAAGACGGTCGAATCCTCGCTTCCGAATCAATTCGAAAGCGTTTCTCTTCTCACTTTTGCGTCCATCCATTTCACCGACTTTTTTCTGCACACGATTACGCTCCTCTTGACCTGAGCCTTCGTAAATCTCACTGATCAGCTGCAGAACCGACTCGCGTATCCTTTTGATAAGCGGGGATGCCCCCAATCCGGGAATGCTGATCATCCCGACATCTTCCGTTCCATTCGCTTCTGCGACAACCAGTTTCCTCCCGTTGAACAGAGGAAGATCGGTAAGAGTCAGGGCCATATCCCACCCATTCTCTTCTTTCATATCCATAAGCGCTTCAAGTACTTCGTCTTTCTCTTCCGTATATCCCGTCAGTGGACTGTAAATATAGTCGACATCCCACTCAACATCGGAAGAAATATATTCCTGAAGAAGACTCGGGAGTGCATAATGCAACCCTTCACCGATTTTATTCGCATAGCCTGGAGCTGTAACAATTCCTACTGTGATTCTATTTTCCATGGGGCAACCCCTTTTCTTCCTATAATTCTCATAGCTCCGTTCAATTACATGAATTTCCATAAAAAGATTTACACTCTAGTGTTTCAAGCCTTTAGGTAGTTATACAAAATTTTTCCCTTTCCCCTATCATTCAAACTGAGGAATTGTCCTCACGATGCTTCTCAAAGCACATGAAAACACCCGTTCCCTTTAAGTGTTCCATGAGAAAACAGGTGTCCTTCTTCACTTCTTCATCCATTTGTAACCGACGCCCCACACCGTTTTAAGGTGCTCATCCACAGGAAATCCGGAACGTCTGATTTTTTCACGCACGTTCCTGACGTGAGAATCAATAGTCCGACCTTCTGTATTCGATTCGAATCCCCAGACCAAATCGAGCAGGTCGTTACGTTCATATACATGATTCGGCCGCTTTAATAAAAGGCCGATCAACTGGAATTCTTTCGGAGTAAGTGGTATGGAATAATTTCCGTATGACAATTCATACCTCTCTTCATTCCAATGTAATCCGTCAACTTTAATCGAAGAAGGGGCGTTTCGACGCAAAAGGGCTTCAATTCTGGCAACAAGAATCTCTTCATCAAACGGCTTCGTGACGTAATCATCCGCTCCTATGTTCAGCCCTTTAATCACATCCTCTTTTTGGTCCTTAGCTGTCAGCATAAGTACAGGAATATCACTGAACGCTCTCAGACGCCGACACGTTTCAAATCCGTCCATGTCTTTCATCATAATATCCAGAACCACCAGATCGAAGGGCTCCTTTTTCAATTTTTCGAGTGCTTCAGCTCCATGTAACACCTTCGTCACTTTGTATCCGTGCGGGTTGAGGTAAAGTTCAAGCAAATCAAGCATCCGTTGTTCATCATCCACTATAAGAATTTGTGTCATGATCATTTTCCTCCGGCAGGGTTATAAGTATCGTCAGTCCATTTTCGTTGAAGGCTTTCACAGTACCGCCGTGCATCTCTACTATTTCTTTCACAATGGCCAGACCCAGTCCTGACCCTCCCTGTTCGCGGGACCTCGCTTTATCTACCCGGTACAAACGATCGAATAGACGGGGAAGTGCTTCTTCCGGTACTCCGGGCCCCTTATCAGAAATCCGCAAAATCATCTCCCGCTGTTGCTGCTTCGCTTCTATCTGGATGGACGGGCGCTCCCCTCCATATTGAAGAGCATTCTGCAAAACGTTGAAAATCACCTGCTTCATCCGAGTCCGATCCGCGTTCACGTATAAATCTTCCGGCACGTGGATAGAAAGCTCCGCCTGTTTTTCCTGGACGAAAGGGGCGATCTGTGTTTCCACTTCATCGAATAAAGAAGAGAGCCGAATCATGGAAGGTTCGATTACGAAGGCATTCTCCTCCATTTTCGCCAGCTGGAATAGTTGCCTCACCATCGACGTAAGGTGGTCCGCTTCCTCACGGATGATTGCGAGATATTTATCCCGTTCCGCTTCCGATGTCTCTTTTCTGGAGGCTACATCCGCATATCCTTTTACATAAGTAAGCGGGGTTCTCAGTTCGTGAGCGACGGATGACAGGAAGTTGTTGCGATCTTTTTTGAGCCGTTCCAAGTCTTCCGACAGCCTGTTGATGGACACAGCAAGCGTCCCTAATTCATCATTATGGCGTTCGTCCAGTTCGAGATCCGCTTTCCCTTCACTCAGCTTTTCTGTGACCCGTTGCATTCGTACAAGCGGTCTGGTAATAACCTGAGAGAGTGCAAATACGAGAATGAGGGTGATGAATACGATCATTCCCATCACGAACAGGAACTGCTCGGAAAGATGAGAGAGAATTTCCCGGATCGTTTGAGAAGGCGAAAACATGAATACATCCCCGCGGTGCTCTCCATCCACTACAATCGGTGAGACTGTCGCTACATAAGGATTGTCTCTCCATTCCTCTTCAACGATTCTGTCTTCTGTCCCATCCGTTGGAGAGATGTTTTGCACCATGCCGGTCCGGAATGGATCCTCTTTCTTCGACGAACGGTCGACGATCTCTCCTTCCGCATTCGTAATGATGACATCCGTGGATGCTTCTTCTTCCATCAAGATGACGTGATGCAAAGTGGACTCATCGTAGTTGTTCTCGAGCACGTCCCTGTGTCCCGCCCCTTTTGCCAGCAGCCCGTCCATCACTTCGGTCACCCGATGAGAAGCAATGGTCGAATAAAGGATAAAAAACAGGGACAATTCGATGAGAAGCATCAATACAAAAAATAAAAGCCCTAATTTAACAGATAGTTTCCGTCTCATACCATTCCCTCCACGATCATTCCCGTGCTGCTGAAGCTTATCGATATTCATTCTTCTATGATCATCATACACGTTCAAAGGAGAGATAATCTACGACAATACTGAATGTCTTTAAGATTCGTAAGGAAGTTACTTCACGGTTCCACTATTAAGTATTCTCTCCCAGGACTCCCCTTCTTTTTCCGTTATATAACTGCTACCATTCATTGTAAAAATCGTGATTTCTTCCTTATCAGGGTGTACAGCTGAGTAGAGAACCGCATCCTGCCCAAAATCAGGAAGGGGTATGTCGCTCGTCGTCTCCGACTCGAGGTCATAGCTCCGGAATGAGGCTTCGTTCTGAAGCAGTCCGAAATATAATCGATTTTCTGTGAAAGTTAACCCGGACGCCTGTCCTTCTTCAGAAATCCGTTCGAAAGTTTCTCCGGCATCTGCACTTAAAAAAACGCCGGACTCGGCAGCAGCGGCTACCGTTTGTTCATCTGTCGGATGTACAGCCAACTGGAATAATTTTTCCGGAAGACCTTCAGCTGCCATCACTTCGAAGGTTTCTCCTCCATCAAAACTCCGATGGAAGCCGGTTTCGAGATTATCATCCGGACGGCTGTTCAGAAGATAAATAGCTTCGTTTTCATATCCTACACCAAGCAGATGGAAATCACTCTCCCCGACAAATCCGAGAGGGTTCAGGTCACTTTCGCCTACTTTCCCTTTTTGGAGACCGATAGGGTTCGGTAAATCAGAAGACTCCCCCGGATGCCCGGATACATACATCCCCTCTTCTGTAGCATTGAATCCCATATAGTCATTTTTGTGATGAGGGCTCTCCATCCATTTATCTTCCGTGTACACTTTCAGACCGCTGTGGGAAGCGAATGTAACTCCTCCAGCATCCGTATAACCGATCCCATGCACGTGCTCGATCGTGCCGGTGAACTCTTCAAGCTCGACTTCTTCTGTCCCGGTACTTTTTTGAGTCCCTTCTGTACTTTCTGAACCGTTTTCCACCGTCGTTTCTCCGCTGCAAGCCGCCAGAAATAAGGCCAGGCCACTGATTGCAAGCGTCGTTTTTATATGTTTCATTCCGAATTCCTCCTCTATTGGACTTCTTCCACTTTGCCAGATAAATGTCGAGATTTTCTGCAGATTCCCTGACTGATTCTTGAACAGCTTACAACCAGTACGTCATGGTATCAAGAATTCCGATCAGCAGAAGAAGAGCACCTGCAACTTTCTGGATACGTCCTCCGATCTTCCTCCCTTTCTTCATCAACACTTTCTTATCAATACCGAACCAGGTGAAGAGAAACAGAAAGAATAATAGTGGTACGGACGTACCGATGGCGAATACCGTCGGTAAAGCGGCACCGTAAGAAGTCGTCAGCACCATAGGCATCAACGTCATGAAGAACAAAACGAACATCGTCGGGCAAAAAGCGAGAGTTACGCTGACTCCGAGCAGGAAGCTGCCTAATTTGCTGTTCCTGATAGTAGGAATGAATCTGTTTCCAAGAGAAAACGTCCATTTCATGGAAAAGAAACCGGTCATGAACAGACCTATCCCTATGAGCATCGGCCCAATCGCTTTGCGGAGATAGGGAAACCAGGATGAGAGCATCCCCTGTATTTCCTTTCCGAAGATCCACACAGCGAGACCGAGAAGCGAAAAGACCAGCACTTTCCCAAGCATGAAATACGTGACGTGGCCCCACGGAACTTTGTCCTTGAATGTCTGATTTCCATAAATCGTCATTGCTCCGATATTCCCCGTCATCTGACAGGGGGCCACCGCTCCGACAAGCCCCAGGAAAAATGCTCCTGCAAGCGGCATCCCTTCATTTTGTGCGGCCAGCTCCATGAAAGGCTCGATGAAGAATCGACTTACTTCATTGAATAATTGATACATACCCTTCCCCCCAGACTTTACTTGCAAGGGTACAGAAAAATTATGCAGAATTTAATGAGAAAGGAGGAATCCTTCCACTATCCTCTCCTGACCTTTGAACACAAAAAAAGAGAGGGGGGTAGCGACCCCTAAAAGTCAGAGTGAAAAATCTAACTTCCGGGGCGCACTACCAATGATCCCTCTCTTCTTAAGCAGCTTTCAATAGTTTGGCGTTTACAGCTACGACCACGGTACTCAAACTCATCAGCACCGCTCCGACAGCCGGGCTCAGTAGAATACCGATAGGTGCGAGAACACCGGCCGCGAGCGGAATGGCAAAAATGTTATAGCCTGCCGCCCACCAAAGGTTCTGTACCATTTTCTTATACGTGTTATCGGATAGAGACACGACGGATACGATATCTTTCGGATCACTTTTCACGAGAACGATGTCAGCCGTCTCGACCGCAACATCCGTTCCGCTCCCGATAGCGATTCCGACATCCGCAGTAGCTAGAGCAGGCGCATCATTGATTCCATCACCGGTCATCGCTACCTTCAGGCCTTCTTCCTGCACTTTCTTCACCTGATCCGCTTTGTGATCAGGCATTACTTCCGCATATACTTCATCGATGCCGATCTGTTCAGCTACCCAGTGGGCCACCTTTTTATTATCCCCTGTCAGCATTACAGAGCGGATGCCCTGTTCCTTCAGGTCTGCCACAGCTTCTTTCGCCGACTCACGAATCATATCCGCGAGAGCGATCATTCCTATATACTCCTCATCCACAAGGACGAATACCACGGTTTTCCCTTCCTCCGACATACGGCCGAAAGCTTCGGTATCATAAGAGATGTCGTTCTCCTGCATATACCCGGGACTCATGACCTGTACATGTTTCCCATCGACCTTACCTCGAAGGCCACGTCCTGTAACTGATTCGAAATCCTCCGCGTTTCCAAGCGTAATATCATGCTCCTCCGCTTGATCAAGGATACCTCGCGCGAGAGGATGTTCCGACTTCTGCTCTAAACTAGCTGCCCAATAAAGTACATCCGTTTCTTCCCGGTCATTCGCCACGATGTCCGTAACTCCGAATTCACCTTTCGTGAGCGTCCCTGTTTTATCGAAAATGACGGCATCTACATTACGTGCATTCTCGAACTGGGTGCGGTTACGGATCAGAAGCCCCTGCTTCGCAGATAAAGAAGTGGATACAGCTACGACCAGTGGCGCAGCAAGTCCGAGTGCGTGAGGGCACGTGATAACCATAACGGTAACCATACGCTCTACCGCCATATCTACCGGATACCCTAGTGATAGCCAGACGATGAATGTGATGATACCTGCACTAAGAGCAAGATAGAACAACCACTTCGCAGCACGGTTCGCGAAATCCTGCGCCCGTGATTTGGAATTCTGCGCTTCCTCGACGAGCGTGATCACTTGAGATAAGTAGGAATCCTCCCCGAGTTTCTTAACCTCTATAGTCAAGCTTCCTTCTTTGTTGATGGAACCTCCGATCACTTCTTCTTCGGTTCCTTTTTCGACAGGTACGGACTCGCCGGTCAGCATCGATTCGTCTATGGCAGATTTCCCTTCTGTGATTGTTCCATCCACCGGAATCTTTTCCCCGGGCTTCACAAGTACTTTATCCCCAGTTTGTAGATCCCCCACTTTCACTTCTTCCGTCGACCCGTCCTCTTTCACTTTATGAGCCTTATCCGGCATGAGCTTGACGAGTTCTTCCAAAGCATTCGATGCTCCCATCACTGATCTCATCTCAATCCAGTGACCAAGCAACATAATGTCAATCAAAGTCGCTAATTCCCAGAAGAAATTACGTCCTTCCCAGCCGAATACGACAAGGGAACTGTATACATAAGCGACTACAATAGCGAGACCGATCAACATCATCATTCCGGGATTTTTGTTCTTCCCTTCATCTATAGCGCCTGTGAGGAACGGCCAACCGCCGTAGAAGAATACAAAAGTTGCAAGTCCGAAAAGAACGTACTGATCAAAAGGAAAGGTGATGCTGAATCCAAGAAGATCCTGAATCATAGGTGACAATAACAGAATCGGAAGCGTTATAATCAGCGAGATGTAGAACCGCTTCTTGAAATCATCTACCATCGCTCCATGGTCGTGCCCTTCGTGATCATGATCTCCATGATCGTGGTGATTGTGTTCTTCGTGGTCATGATTATTTTCGTCATGTTTCTGCTCGTTATGATTATGATGTTCTTGTGCCATTCATAATCCTCCTTCCTATGGTGAATTGGTTTCGTTCAACTCGAACGGAGAGTATACCCCTTCATAGTCGACAACCGTTACCATACCTCTATCCGCATGGTTGTTGTCGTGACAATGAAACAGCCACTCACCTCGGTTATCCGCTTCAAAATAAATCGTATAAGACTCTCCTGGTTTCACATTGATCAGATCTTTGACGACTCCGCCACCTGACTCCGACTGCACCTGAAATCTGTGCCCATGAAGGTGCATCGGATGATTGAGTCTTCCTTCATTCGTGATGTCCACTTTGACGATATCTCCTTCGTTTACATGGATCGGAGGGGTATCCGGAAATATTTCTTCATTGATTTGCCAAGCCATCCCCTCACCCATATTCATTCCCATGCTGAGGTCCATATCGTAGGAAACATCCGCTTTCGGCACATTATCAAACAACAGTTCTTCACTTTTATAAGATGTACCTTTCACAGCTTCTGTATCCGTTTTTGGGGCAGAAGCGGCTGTTCGTTCCGAGTCAGGTGATAGAACGGGAATCTTCATATCAGCTGCGTGTTCCACATCTGTGGTGTGAGCGATCTGTTGTGCACCTTCCCCTTTAGTGAACAGAACATCCATCCTTTCTCCGGGAGCAATTTCCAACACGTTTCGTTCCGAAGCGCTTTCTACTTTTTCTGCGTCCACGGAGAGCATTTCCATCGATCCTTCCGGGAAGACGAGACGATGCAATTGATACCCCGCATTCACAAATCGTAGTCTCGCTGTTTCCCCTTCTTTCATTTCCAAAGGTTCAATGGCTGAGCCTGCTTTTCCATTGATGGTGAATGTGTCATACATCTGCTTTGTGTCCGCTTCTCCATCACCGTTCATGGACCCCATCATCATACCCGCCATGTTCGTCCAGTCCTGACGCTCCTGATTCACCGCCCATTCATCAAGCATATAGGTCCTTTCTTTATCCACTGACGGACCGTCTCCTTCTATAATTAAAGGCCCATATAACCCTTTATCCACCTGCAGGGAACTATGCTGATGGGAGTGATACCAATACGTACCCGGATTATTTGCTATAAATTCATAAGTGAAGGATTCGCCCGGTTTCACCGCATCCTGCGTCACTCCCGGCACTCCGTCCATTCTATTCTGAAGAACAACGCCGTGCCAGTGAATTGTTACGGGTACGTCCAGCTCATTCGTCAGTTCCACTCTGACGAAATCCCTTTGCTGAACGCGAAGAGGTTCTCCCGGAACCGTTCCGTTATACGTCCATGCTTGTACTGTTTCTTCACCCTCCACCGTCCAGGACGTTTCCTCTGCTGTCAGCTCAAATTCTTTCACCGGGCGTTCCCCCGCTTCGACAGCCGGCAAATCCAAAATGCTTATCCCTTCTTCATCCGTGTTGATTTCTCCGTCTCCTGAATTCTGCAGAAAAGGAGTCTGGAACAACACCCATCCTCCGATACCAAGCAGAATCACAATCATAATCGATCCCGTAATATACCGTTTCATTCCTGTCGCCTCCACTAATTTTCATTCAGTTTCTTTTTCAATCGGTCGTACTCTTCTTCAGAGATATCTCCCCGGGCGAGCCGGCTCTTCAATGTACCTTCATGATTTTCGGAAGAAGAATTTCTCGTACCGCTATCTTTTGAATCCCCGGGCTTTACCATCCAGATTACAATGGCAACAATAGCCAGGATAAGAAGCAGAAAAATCAATCCGAATCCGAAGAAGTTACCGAAGAAACCTCCACCCATTCCATATCCGTCCATCATTCCACCCATTCCGATCATCTCCTTTACCCTTACCGGGTATGGTTTCTAAACCTTCAAAATTTTTTCTGCACTATTCTTCTTCCCTTAATTGTGCAGAAATTATGGATACATCTAAGAAAATGAAAAAAAGATCGGCTCTCCGCCGACCTTTTTTCCTATTAAGCGATTTTGCGGCATGCCTCTGCGCACTTACGGCAAGCTTCTGCACATTCCTGGCAGTGATCATGGTCATGTTTGGCGCATTCTTCTGCACAGTCATCACAGATTTTCGCACAAACGGAGGCGAGTTCAGATACATAAGCACTGCCTCTTGTGATTGCAGCTTCGAGATACCCGCACATGTCTGCACACTCACGGTCGAGACGGATACACCCTGCCATCATTTTCACATCGTCTTCCTTAAGGCAGGCGTCGAAACAGTGATTACAAGCCTCCATGCATTCATGCAATACCTTCAATGTTTCCTGGTGTTGTTGGTGAGCCATTTTTCATTCCTCCTGAAAAGTAATTATTCCACCCGTGACCCTTCTTTATGTATTCAGAAGTCATCAACGGATGCTTCTGTAGTAAACTGCCCATAAAATGTGCAGAAATTATGAAGAACAGGAATTTATTTAAAAATCTGCAGAAATATGAATGCTTTTCTCTCGAGAAACTGGAAATGATAGCAACGTTCGTGTAAAATAGCGAACAGGTACTACTTTACAACTTCAACCTTTAGGAGCATATTCAATGGAAATTTCCCAACAATCCTGGCTTGAACAAGTCCAGGAAAAAATTCTTATCAATAAAGAAGACATTGCAAAAAAAGCGATGCCGGAAGAAATGATCCAGGCGAACAGTCATCTTTCCAGTGAACTGATGCCATGGCGTTTTCATTTGCTGGAGGTGTTTGCTCAAAGTCTCACCGATCAGTCCAAACAACCGAAACAGTTGCTGCAGGCATGGGCGGACGAACTCAGTGATAAGCTTGTAGAGCTCAATCTTCCACTTGATTTGGCACTTCAGGAAATCGACTACTACCGTGACGCCATCGGTCATGTCATCAAGGAAGAGGCAAAACAAAAAGGGCTCTCTCTCGACGAGTTCTATGAATCGATGACGCATTTCCATAATATTATCGATGAAGCGTGCTACATCATCAGCCGTACGTATGTCAAAGAACACGAGCGTACATTGACGAATGCTCAGTACGCAGTAGAAGAGCTGTCTGTGCCACTTGTCCGCGTCTCTTTGAATACCGGAGTTATTCCGATCATAGGAGATATAGACACGAACAGAGCTCAGGCCATCATGAACAACGCCCTGAATCAATCTGCAGAATACGAACTGGACACGGTAATTATGGACCTTCAAGGAGTAAGCGTCATCGATACGATGGTAGCCGATCAATTATTCAAAGTGATCACAGCTCTTGAAGTCTCAGGTGTACACGCCATTCTTTCCGGGCTGCGTCCGGATATCGCCCAGACGATGGTACAGCTCGGCATCAATATGAAACAAATCGAAACCCATAGCAGCCTTCTTCAGGCTCTCGAGGCACAATGAAACTCGGAATCACTCTTTTCAGAAATTCAGAACGGAGAAGACTAATCATAGGTAAGGCTCTTTTTCCTTTCTTTGATTAGTCTTTTAAATTATTTGTTTTTTTCCATAAATTTTTTAGAATCCTATGTTTTATATCACAAATCATGAGGAAAACCTGTCTCTAAGAAAGGATGCTCTCCCGGCTGGTGAGTTTCCTATTCACAGAAATATTAAAGAGGAGGTTCATCATCATGACTTTATTATTCACAAAAGGCCGCGAACTTATGGAAGAGGATTTCAAGAAGAGTGTCGCACAAAATGCGGAGACACAGAAATCAGACAATAAATCGAAGACGAAAAGCGGTAAACTGTTCAACAAACAAAGCAAGAAAAAATAATTTGAAGGTCCCATCAGCGTCTCCCTCATTCATGGCGACGCTGTTTTTTATTTAATAATCGGAATCTCACGTTGTGAGATTAGTTACATTCTTCCAAACCTTTGTATAATATTACATTTAAGTTACATTTTTCTTTATTATGTTTTTGTTTTTCCTTTTCATGGAATATATATCAGTACATAAAAAAAGGAGGAACGTATACATGAGTAATGAAACACGGTACAAAACAGGGGAAACGGCTCCCATTCCAGGCACCTATAAAATAGACGGTCTGGTAAATGGATATCTGAGCGGAGATCATGCCATTATCGAAATGGCTCAAGGAGATCCTTTCCCTCCTTCCCCTTCCGATCACGAAGCAGCTTATTGGAAGAAAACGTGAACAAAGAAACGCATGAACGCGGAGATAAAGTCCCCGGTTCATGCATTTCTTTTTTACGAAGAATCCAACGCTCCCTCTGTTCTCTTCTGTTCCATGACTTCTTTCGTAAGCGTTTTGATAAGCGCGTAGACCGGAACAGCGACCACCATGCCGATGAATCCTGCTAAAGGCATAGCTACAAGAAGAAGAAAGATGATAGTTACCGGATGAACGTCCAGACGATTCCCCAGTACATAAGGAGCGACGAGGTTCCCTTCCAGCTGTTGCACAATCAATAAAGCTATAAGAACCTGTGCGGCAACGAAAGGTCCGTTCATGAACCCGATGATCACCGCAGGCACCACACCGATTAATGGTCCAAAAAAAGGAACGATGGACATGCACATGAGGAAAACGCCGAGTAGCAGGGAGTACTCGAGGCCGATGATCAGGTAGGCGATATACATGAGCGTCCCATCTACGAAGGCAACAATCGCCTGACCGGTGATGTAGGCGCTGATAGTACGATCCATTTTACGCATCACGTCGATTGTCCCCTCTTTTTTCTTCTCCGGTACGAGCCTCATCACATAGGGAATCATCTTCCTTCCATCTTTCAAAAAGAAGAACAAGATTATCGGTATCACGAAAAGAGTAGTAGCTGCTTCCGTGACGGTAGAAAAAATCTGTCCAAAATGGCCGGTGATCTGCTGGCTGAGACTATTATAGTACTTCGAAATTTCGAATTCGAAGCCGCTGGCGAAGCTGCTGCTATTCAGCTTCTCCTCCAGCTGATCGCTCATACTTTTCATTTTATCTGGAAGCTGTGAAATACTTCCTATGCCGTTATTGAATCTCGAAATGATCAGACGGATGCCTCCGTACATTATACCCCCGACTACGGTGAATACAAGAAGAACGGAAACAGATAACGGAATTCCCGTTTTTCTACTAAGCCCTCGGGTAAGAGGACGCAGAAGGTAGAAGAGAAATCCGGTGATCAACACCGGGTAGAACAGCGTCCAGAAAGCTGTCAAAAATGGTTGGAAAACATCCATTCTACCAAGAAGATAGATAATCGCCACGCCGGCGAGCGCCCAGACAGTGTAAGGGAATGCCGGTTTGTCGTACCAGAGATTTCTCACTCTATCCCTCGACGTCATTCTTAGCCTCCTTCGCTGTCAGCTCGAACGATGTAATCTCCGGAAAATTATTCAGCCGAATCGGTGCGATGCTTAAACCTATGCCACGGTTGACGTACAGACGATTCTCCTCTTCCCCGTAGGATTCTTCTATCCATCCGTCTACGTGTGCTCCGCCCGATAATAGATTCTTCCAGGACCAGTGAGGGGTGAAGGGGATTCTGATCTGCCCGCCGTGCGTATGACCCGCTACAGCGACAGGAGCCTGATTTTCAGGTATATCGTCGAAGGTTTCCGGGTTATGCATAAAAACGAATCGTCCTTCCTCTTCCCCCACATCTTCGTAAGCCTGTTCGATGTCATCTTCTCCGGGCCAACGAGCGCCGATGCCTACGACGTGAAAGTCCTCTCCCTTGAGTTTCGCCGACTCGTTGTGCAGAACTTCTACTCCAACCTCTGTCAGATCCCGCTCTACCCGTTCGGCTATCTCATAATCCGGCTCTTTCTTCGTACCACTCATATTGTAGTCATGGTTCCCTCGCACGGCATATACAGGGAAATCCTGTTCTGTCAGCGGTTCAATCCACGAGGCCACTTTCTCCATCTCCTTCTGGTGATCATTGACCGAATGATAGACGTAATCTCCTAGCAGTACGACCGCCGCAGGGGAGCGGGAAATGATTTCATTGACGATATCAGGGATTTTCGATGAGTTATCCATCCACATGCCTACCTGAAAATCTCCGATAGCGATGATTTCTTTTCCTTCGAGGGAAGACGGAAGGTCAGCTACGACCGCCTTTTCTTCTTCAACTTCCATTTGATATGGCTCGATCAATCCCCAAACGATTATGATAAGTACTAGTACTCCCGTTACGGAAGCGATGATTTTCCCTTTTGATTTCACTATCTTCCCTCCTTGAAAATAGGAAAAAACCAGTCCGTTTTCATAGCGGACCGGTTTTAGTCCTTATCCTTTCTTCTTCACATATTCGAGTTCAATTCCACTTTTCGGCAGGCTGGGAATATCATTCAGCTCATACTTCAAATTCTGCTCAGGTAAATGATAGGTTATAGAATCTGTCAGTACGCGAAGGCTTTCATTAAGTATCCGGAGCGTAATCCACTCTCCGGCACAGCGGTGCCCCTTTTCATGATCTCCTCCTCCCTGAGGAATGAAGTCGAAAGGGCTCCCGAACCAGTTATGGAAACGGTCAGGTTGAAAGCTATCCGGCTTGCTCCAACTATCCGGGTGGTGATTAGTACCGTAAAGGTCAAGAAGCGTCAGGGTACCTTCTTCAAAAGAAGCGCCATGGTACGTGAAATCCTTATCAACACGGGCAATGACGAATGGAAAGAATGGATAATACCTACGTACTTCCTGGATGAACCTTTTCCGTTCCTCTTCGCCTCCTTCCTTCACCTCTTCCGCTGCTACGGGGAAGTCATGAAGGGCAAGACCGAGAAACGTGATGTAAACAGAAACGGCCGTAATGGGACGAATGAGATTAAGAATCTCGACTGCAGCTGTATGCAATTCAAGCAGTTCACCGTTTTTATCCTTGTGAAAACTGACTTTGAAAAGAGGAGTAGTTTCCCTGACTTTCCTTTCTCCTTTTCTGATTTCATCCACCAGTTCTTCTATCCAGGCTTCTGCTTTGCTACGAGAGCGACGAGACAGGAAATGAGAGATACTTACATCTGCAGCTTTTTCGAACAAATCGCTCAACTCTTTCGCCCATTCATCCACATCCTTTTCTTCAAATGGAATACCGGCCCAGGTAAGTGCAGTTTCAGCCATCATTTTTTTCGATTCGTCATAAAGCGTCACTTTCTCCCTGTCCTTCCAGCGATTTACGTACTTCTTCCATACCCCCGTTGTGATTGACTGAATATCATCGAGACTATCTTTCGTCATGAGAGACATGAACATTTCCTTCCGCTGACGGTGATCTTCTCCATCTAGCCCCTGAACGCCGCCTTCACCGAATAATGTTTTTTCTACAGCTTTCGGTGCTGCATCCTGACGACGGAATTTACCGTTATCGTAAAATACCTTTGCAGCTTCTTCACCAACCATACAATACGTTTTCTCTCCAAGCAGCTTCGTTTCGAATACCGGAGAGTGGTATTTGTTTTCTCTGTTCCTTATGAAGGTATACCCCTCCTTCAACATTTGAAGAGAGCGATCGAATCCTTTGTCCTTTGGCAGTGAATCGTCATTTGTCATGCCGCTTCCTCCTTTTCCTTTTTCGCTTTGCGCCGAAGAGTGACTTCCACGCCGATGATACACAGCAACAACCAAAGACACCCGAGGAAAATGCCGCTTACGATATCTGTGAAATAGTGGACGCCGAGATATACACGGCTGAAGCTTATGCCTAAAACGATGAGTACGAGCAAGGTGTTGATCATCCATTTCCATTTACGCCCAATCGCCTGAGCGCCGAGGATGTAAATCAGAAACCCATAAAAGACGACAGCTCCTGAGGCATGGCCGCTCGGGTAGCTGGATGTCGCCCCGTCGTAGCCTCCGAGAAATTCCGGGCGATCCCGACTGGTCAGAGATTTCGCCAATTTGGTGATGCCGCTTACGCCTCCCATCGCTATAGCGAAATAAAGCGCCAGCCAACGACTGAATGAAGATAAAAACAGAAAATAAATAGCGATCAGTACAGACGCCGTAGCAAGCACCGGCACAGATCCGAGTTTCGATATCCCCTTGAATATAGCCGCCACCACCGGCACGTGGATGGCCCTTACCACATCGAAAGCCGCTTCATCGATAGCGAGTTTATCTTTCGGAGTGATAGCAAGCGTTATCCAGATGGACATCGCTACGCCTACCAAGACAAAGAGCAGCGCCGCATAGAGTAGTGATTTCCTCCCGGTGTTCAGTTCTGTGAATTTTTTGTTTGAAAAATACATTAGTCCCTCCTCCCCGGAAGCATTCGGTCACCTGTGTTGGACAGGGTCATTCTCCACTTTCCCGAAAGCTTCCTGATAATGAATATGTTCTCTTGAAAACTTCGTGGGACTATCAATACCCGCTGCCGCTGCTACTGTAAACAACCCCTGGCGCAGCGTGATGAGATAATTGCAGACACGGTATTTCTTCTCTTCGATTTCAAGCGCCTTCTGAAGCTCAGGATCCGTCGTAGCTACGCCGACCGGACAGTTGTTGGTATGACAGACCTGAGACATGATACAACCGGTAGAAATCATGAACCCACGGGCAATGTTCACCATATCCGCGCCTAAGCAAAGTGCCATCGCAATTTTATCCGGTGTAAGGAGCTTTCCAGAGGCGATGACGTGCGTCTGATCGCGAATCCCGTATTCTTTCAACAAATCGTCGACGAAAGGAAGCGCGGAGAATGCAGGTAAGCCTACAGAATCAGCCAGTTCATAATATGACGCGCCTGTCCCCCCTTCTCCCCCGTCCACGGTTATGAAATCAGGGACATTCCCGATGTCACTCATCGTACGGATCATCCCTTCCGTATCTTCTTCGTTACCGATGACAATTTTGATTCCGACCGGCTTCCCACCAGCTTCCCGCAGCCGATCAATGAAATCCATCATTCCATGGACATCGTTGAATTCATGAAAACGATTCGGACTATCGATATCCTGATGCGGTTCGACATTCCGGATTTCGGCAATCTCTTCTGTCACTTTGCTTGCGTCGACGTGACCACCGCGGGTTTTCGCACCCTGTCCGAGTTTCAGTTCGAACGCCTTCACCTGAACATGATCCGCTTGCTTTCTGAATTCTTCCCAGGAAAATTCTCCATCTTTGGTCCGCACTCCGAAAAGTCCGGGGCCGATTTGCATAATGATATCCGTATTTCCTTTCAAGTGGTAAGGAGACAAGCTTCCTTCTCCCGTATTCATCCAGGTCCCCCCTGCCATGCCAAGCCCTTTCGACAGTGTAGTGATGGCTCGATCGCCGAGAGAACCGAAGCTCATGCCTGACTGACCGATCAGCCCTTTGATTCTGAAAGGCTGATCCACCGTATTCTCTCCCAGGACGATTTCATTGTCTTCTGAAAGATAGTAAGGCTCGATTTCCTTTGTTTCATTATGCTCTTTGCGATCGAACAATCTCTCCTTGTCCACCTGATAGGTTTTCGTTTCGATCTTCGGCTCCTGTACCATCTTCATTTCACTCTCGAGCGTCGGGAAGAGCGCGTTCTTCAGATAATAACCCCCTTCTTCGAAATCCCTCTGAGACCCATAACCGATCATCCGGGTGTTATATTTCCCCGCTTTGTTGACGAACACGAACTGGCGACGGTTGAACGGCTTTCCTTCGTTTTCGCTATTATATAGATACTGACGCAATTCAGGTCCCATCTTTTCAATGATGTACCTCGCTTTTCCGAGAACAGGGTAATTCCTCAGTATCGCGTGTTCTTCCTGTTTTTTATCATGGAAATAAAGCCTTAAAGCAATGAGGGATGGGATCAGGACAATAATACTTACAAAAGCGACAAGAATACTTAACAAAATGGTCTGCACTGTATTTTCTCCTCCTTCAGATGATGTATGGCAGGTAGACGATCAGGACGATCAACACCCAGATGATATCTACGAAATGCCAGTAATAATTGAAAATTTTATGCTTTTCGATAAAGTAATCGCGTAATTTCGAGAATGACAACCGGAACATCAATATCACCATCCACATCAATCCGAATGCGACGTGAGAAGCGTGCAGACCGACCAGGACGTAAAAGGATGCAAGGTAATTATTCATTGATAATACATACCCCTCGTGGGCAGCGTACCTGTAGAATTCGTTTATCTCGAGAGCCAGGAAAGTGGATCCGAGCAGAAATGTAAGTACAAGACCGCCCCACACCCACGACCGCTTCCCTTTAACCAGCCCCCTTTCCGCCAGCAAAAGCGTCAAACTCGACGGAAGCAGGGCCGCAGATGTTTTAAGAACTTCTTTGGCTTTGAACACTTCTTCCGGACGTGCTCCTGTATCAGGGGGAGTGAAAATGATATAGGTAGCGAAGAGAGTGAGGAACATGACCGCTTCCACCCCGAGATAAAGGAAAAACCCCATACGTTTATCTTTGAACAGTTCCTGTGTGACTGCCGTCATGCTTCCCCCTCCTTCCTATAGACGCTTTCCCTCTCATCCGTCAGAGTACGAAGGAGGAAAAACATCAACACGAGCAGTCCGAAAATGATTTCAACCCATATCCAATGATAGATGAATGCGATGCTCATCATACTTATGGTCAATACGAACAGAAGCGGTTGGATCGTCTTCACAGATACCGGGGATGGACGTGGATTCGCTCCCATAGGCATATTCTGTATGCGACGTTTATGAAACCAGAAGGGATCGACGCTTTTTACATAAGGGACTTGTTCAAAAGGGTGCTCCGGCGCAGGAGAAGCGACCGTCCATTCGAGCGTCCGACCGTCCCCGAGCCACGCATCAGCCGCTGCCTTCTCCTTCGACTTCGCGGTCTTATACAGATTGTAGAGCAGAAACAGCATACTGATCCCCATAAGGAAAGCACCTGCCGTACTGACTCCGTTATAAATAGCCACGCCGTCCTCCGGCAGATAGGTGTACACACGCCTCGGCATTCCATTCAATCCAGCGAAATGTTGGGGAAGGAACGTCAGGTGGAAGCCTGTCGCAAACAACCAGAAATGCCATTTCCCAAGGCTGTCATCGAGCTTTTTCCCAGTCATCTTGGGGAACCAGTAATAGATTCCTGCGAACGCCCCGAGGACAGTACCCCCGACCATCGTGTAATGGAAGTGAGCAACGACGAAATACGTATCGTGGTACTGATAATCTGCAGCGGCTACAGCTAGCATCACTCCTGTCACCCCGCCCATGACGAACGTCGGAATGAATCCGAGTGAGAAGAGCATGGGGGTCGTCATCCGTATAGCACCGTGCCGCATCGTAAACAGCCAGTTGAACACCTTGATTCCGGTAGGTACAGCGATCATCATCGTCGTAATGGCAAAAAAAGTGTTAGCGAACGCTCCGAGTCCCACCGTGAACATATGGTGTGCCCACACCATGAAACCGAGCATGGCAATGAGTACGATAGCTCCGACCATCGATTTATAACCATATACTTTCTGTCTGGAGAAGTGGGAAATGATATCCGAGAAGATACCGAACGCCGGAATGATGAGAATGTATACTTCCGGATGACCGAAAATCCAGAACAGATGCTGCCAGTAGACGGGATCCCCCATCTCGGACATGAAGAAATGAGTGCCGTAATAGCGGTCGAACATCAGGAGTGTCAGTGCAATCGTCAACACCGGAAAGGCGACGAGAATGAGCACGGATGTCACGAGAGTCGACCACGGAAAAAGAGGCATTCTCGTCATCTTCATCCCTGGAGCACGTAGGCGAAAAATGGTGACAATCATGTTGATCGCCGTCAGAATCGTCCCCATCCCCGACACCTGTAATCCGAATATGTAGTAATTGTTGTTCACCTGGGCCGTGTAGGCATCCGTCGATAACGGAGCGTAGGCTGTCCACCCTGCATTAGGTGCAGCGTTGAAGAAAAAGGACATGTTGAAAATCATCGCCCCTGCAAAAAACAACCAGAAACTTACAGCGTTCAGGTAAGGGAACGCCAAATCATTCGCTCCGATCTGAAGGGGGATGGCTACGTTCATAAGACCGATCAACAGCGGCATGGCGACGAAGAAGATCATCACGGTACCGTGGAAGGTGAACAGTTCATTGTACTTATCTCCCTGGTAGACCCAGAAATCGTTCTGAGGTACTGCTAACTGTGTCCGGATAAGCAGAGCGTCCATCCCTCCCCGGAAGAAGAATAGGATTGCCGCCATAATGTACATCGTTCCGATTTTCCGATGGTGCGTCGTACGCATGTATTCCCACAAAAGTGACCATTTTTTCTTTTTCGATAAAAAGATGATTGTAAGTGCCCCTAGTATCAGCATCACCATCCAGGCGACGACGACATCAGACGGTACTTTCCCTATCACTGGTAGATTCATAACAGAAACCTCCCTTCTATTTGTCCATCCATTCGGTAAATGTATCCTGTTCGACGACTCTGGTAGTGAAGCGCATCATCGCATGATGCGAACCACAAAATTCAGCGCATTTCCCCTGATATCCCCCTACTTGATTGGGGGTGAATTTCAGATGCGTCTGTTTCCCGGGTATCGCATCGATTTTCCCGGAAAGCTCCGGTACCCAGAACGAGTGAATCACGTCTTTCGAGGTCAACGTAAACGTCACTTCTCTATCCACCGGCAACAGTAGCTGGTTGGTCGATTCTTTCCCGTTCGGATACGTGAAAGTGAAAGAAAACTGTCCCGCTGTCACTTCTACATGGAGCCCTTCTTTCTTCAACGAATCTTCCTCTGCTTCCGATTTGTATGTAAGGTTGTAGGTAGCAATCACAGTCGGTATCGCCAAAATGATCAGAAGAATGATCGGGAGTACGGTCCATGAGATCTCGAGCCATTTATTCTCTTTCTCCTCCGGCGGTACGTAAGAATCATCTTTGACACGGTATTTTTTTATGAAGTGGATAAATAGAATGAAAACGATTACCAGAACGAGCATCATCATCCAGAAACTCAGTCCGATAAGATCCTCTATCCTCCTCCCGGTCTCACTGGCCGGATCAAGCACACGGATGTCACAGCCTGCCACCAGTAATAGAAAAAAGAACGACATTTTTCTGATATGTTTCACCATTTCTCCTATCCTTTCCTGAAATTTCTGTGTACATTAATTAGAAGTTACCACCCTGTTCTACTGATAAAACGTAAAATCGACGTATCTCTTCCTATTTAATTAATAGAGAAAAAAGTAGTTGGTTTAGAGGTATCAAAAAAGGGTTACTATTTCTTTAGCGATAGGAAAAAGGAGGAACCACCAAATGGCTCAAAGAACCGGAGCAATCATGACAGACCAACTGAAGAATTGGGGAGTCGAACATATCTATGGACTCCCTGGTGATTCGATCAACGAATTAATAGATGACATACGAACATCAGAATCCCTTGATTTCATCCAAGTGCGTCACGAAGAAACTGCCTCTCTTGCCGCCTCCAGTGAAGCGAAACTGACAGGGAAACTCGGCGTATGCCTTTCCATTGCAGGTCCGGGCGGGGTACACATGTTGAACGGCTTGTATGATGCGAAAGGGGATCACGCTCCTGTACTTGCCATCGTCGGACAGGTGTCGAGTACCGCCGTAGGAACAGATGCCTTCCAGGAAATCAACCTGGAGCGCATGTTCGACGACGTGGCCGTCTTCAACAAACGGGCGCAATCTTCTGAACAACTCCCAGATCTTTTGAATCAGGCAATCCGGGAAGCCTATGCACAGAAAGGGGTTTCTGTACTGATCGTACCGGACAATCTGTTCGCTGAGAAACAGAAGGACGGAGCGTCCCTTACGACGAGCACCTACTTCCGTCCGAACATTTTCCCTGCCCAGGAAGACATGAACGCCGCTCGCGAACTGATCGAAAAAGCGGAAAAGCCGGTGATTCTGGCTGGAAAGGGTACATTCGGGGCACAGGAAGAACTTCTCTCGTTCGCTGAGAAAGCGGGGGCTCCGATTATTCTCAGTCTTCTCGCCAAAGGGCTGATTCCTGACAATCATCCGTATTGCCTCGGTCATCACGGACAAATAGGTACAAAGCCCGCCTATCATGCGGTGAAGGAGACAGATCTCCTGATTCTAATAGGCACGCAGTTTCCGTATTCAGACTTTTTCCCTGAGGGGGTAGATGGAATACAGATCGACAACAAACCGGAAAATATCGGGAAGTATTACCCGGTAACCGTCGGACTCGCCGGGGATGCGAAGTCGACCTTATCCGCCCTCACCTCGACAATGACGCAGACGGAAGATACTTCCTACCTCGAGAAATATCAAGAGAAAATGAACGAGTGGCGCATATCCCTGCAAAAAGAGAAACGGGAAGAAAAAACACCGATTCAGGCCCCACAAGTCATGTATCAGGTGGAAAAACTTCTCGAACCGGGGGCCATCGTTTCGGCAGATGTCGGCAACGTCACCGTCTGGGCTTCCCGTTTCCTTCCGTTCATCGATCAGAAATTCCTGATTTCCGGTCAGCTCGCAACCATGGGTATCGGACTTCCGGGAGCTCTCGCTGCTCAAATCGTGCACCCGGATAAGCAGGTACTCGCCATCTGCGGAGACGGAGGGTTCTCGATGATGATGCATGATTTCGTTACGGCCGTGAAATATCAGCTACCAATCAAAGTCATCGTCCTCAATAACGAAGCGATCGGCATGATCCAGTATGAACAGCAACAGATGGGTCATTTGAATTACCAAACAGACCTTGGACCCGTGAACTTTGCAGGCTTCGCTGAGAACTGTGGCGGAGAAGGGTACCGCATCGAATCCTTCGACGAAATGGAAACGAAAATGAAACAGGCTTTCCTCTCCGATAAACCGGCGATCATTGATGTATGCATCGAAGACATGGCCCCTCTTCCGGGTCATATCGACTATACCTCTGCTGTAAACTACACGCAGTACATCATCAAGAATTTCTTCGAAACAGGAAGTATGGATTTGCCGGACATGAAAAAAGCAGTAAAACGACTTTTCTGAACAGAATCAAATAAGCCGGTCCTTCTACGATAGGGACCGGCTTTCTCTATGATTTTCATCCATTCTTTTTCTCCTGTTCCTTCGCCCACTCATATCGTTCCTTTTGACGATATCCATACGTTCCGTCGAGTACCGTTTCCTCTTTTTCGAGCGTGCTTCCGAGCGCTCCGAGAATCGTCGATACGCTTGCAGTGATCCAGGCCATATAAATATAGGCTTTCGGCTTCAATTCTCCTGTCACTTCGGAATCGACGGTATCGAGCGGTACCATAAGCAGCACCATGCCCTGGAAACAAATATATAATAATACGTAATAAAACAGGACACCAGTCAACAGCGTGAGCAGTGTCGTTCCATTGTATAACCTGCTGAGATAAGCAGAGTGCGCTTCTTTCGGTTTCTCCCATAATTTATGAGCGGCGATGAGCCAGACAGTCAGAAGCCCAGTGGCCATCAAAGCTAACCCTGCGATTCTCGGTACCGTATAGTGATTGCTGAGCATCCAGAGCGTAGGAAAAACCAGACAGAAGGAACCGATACCGAACGAAGCTGCAACCATGCGGAAGAAAGACGGGAACATCCGCCACGGACGATTGGCCCGGACCATACCTGTGACCATACGGAGCGCTCCCCGGGGTCTGGATTCCACGTGGAAGCGGACATCAATGTTATTATCTTCGTCATTTGTCACGGAGCGGTAAATCGGAGAGAGACGATCGAATCCCCGCTTCCGGATCAGCATCATCGGATCTTTCTTCTTCAAGGTGGAAGGCGGTGTGCTTTTTCGCTCCCACCGTTCTCCCACTCTCTTCCTCTGTTCATCCGTACTGCCATCATGCATTTCACTGATCAGATGAAGGACAGCCTCACGGAGCCTTTTGATCAGAGGCGTCGCACCCAGTCCCGGCAGACTGATAAGTCCTGCTCCCCGTTGTTCATTCGCTTCTGCAATAACCAGCTTTCCTTCGTACAAAAGTGGAAGATCCGTCAGGCAGATCGCCATGTCCCATCCCCGGTCTTCTTTTTTCTCAAGAAGGGAAGCGATCACTTCTTCCGTCTTCTCTGTGACACCGGTAAGGGAATCGATGTCGCTCTCCACGATCCATTCTGTGCTGTGATCGACATAGTAATCGAGAAGTTCAGGCATAGCCTCCTCCAGTCCTGCTCCGATTCTGTCCGAGTAACCAGGTGCCGCAACGATGCCGATGATTTTTCTGTGTGTGTCCATGACGACCTTCCTTTCTCCATCCCTTCTCTTCTTTTGCCTAATAGAAAAGAAATAAACATAATCATAGAAAGGGAAACTTCTGCATATACTAATAGTGTGGAATCTGGTTTGAACCGGTATACACAGAGGGAATTTATATAGAAGAAAGGGATACCTATCCGGAGCCTATTCCCCCTTGAACGCCCCACCCATTCCGGACGGACTCTGAAGGGAAGGATCGATTCCTCCCTTCCACCCTTTCCGAAACTTCCCTGGGAAAGGAGGGAGTACGATGACCTTGCTGTATACAAGAGCCCGTGAGAAGTTCGAAGAGGACTTCCGCAAGACACCGGAAGGGAAAAAACAACAGGAACTGGCAGAAGCCAAGCGTGCCAAGCGGACAAGAAGCGGGAAATGGTTACGGCGAAGCAGTAAACGGAAGTAGCAGGTCATCCACCACCGTATGAAAAAGAAAAAGCAGACACAAAAATAGACAGCGTCTTCCCTCCAGGAGAGAAGGCGCTGTTTTTCTTAAAGATTGTCCCCTACATATAATAATTACAGATAATCCCGATGGTAACGACAGATGTCAAAATAGTAAGCGGCAATCCTACTTTCAAGTAGTCTCTCAAGCGATAGCCACCAGGACCGAGAACAATCAAGTTCGTCTGATATCCAATGGGAGAAAGAAAACTTGCAGATGCAGCTATGGCAATGAGAATCGCCATACCTATCGGGTCCATACCGATCCCCTCAGAGATTTGATATGCGACAGGAAACATGATGACTGCCGCGGCATTGTTTGTAACTATTTCTGTCAGTAACGCTGTCGTACCATATAGAACTGCCAGGATCATTATTACATTGTAGGGTTCCATCGCTACCGAAAGCTCTTGGGCCATCCATGCTGCCGCTTTAGATTCGATGATGACATTCCCGATTCCGAGAGCTCCTGCAATAAGAACAAGCACCTTGAACTGAATCATCTTCAATGCTTCTTCCGGAGATACGAGACGGAACGTGAGCAGCAAAGCGACGGCCATGGCCATCGCTTCGAAAATACTGAGGAATCCGCTCATTACGCAGATGAGCGCACAAATGAAAATGAGAAGAGTGCTCCATCCAGTGCGATCATCTTCATAAAATTTCTCTTTCCCTTCAGGAGAGGTCACATAGAAGTCACGATGCCTTTTCGCCCGATTATCGAAAGACTCGCCTGCGACCATCAGTAACACATCACCCGCTTTCGGTTGGATATCCCCTATTCTCCCTTCCACCCGTTCTTCGTTACGATGAACTGCTACAACAGCAGCATCATATGTCTGTCGGAAACGATTCTCTTTCACCGTTCGCCCCAAAAGAGATGACTGATGGGAAACAATGCCTTCTCTCAATTTGTTCGTCCCTTTCTTCAAATCGGCGATGCTAAGATCAGTCCCTGTATCAACAAGCAATCCACGACGTTTTCCGAGATCCGCTATCGAATTTATCACACCGGTAAAAAAAAGACGATCTCCGTTTAAAACGATTGTTTCTCCGGTAACGGGAGAAATCTTTTTATTCCCCCGCTTTATTTCTATAAGGGTCAGTCCTTTCAAATCGCCAAGCCCCGCCTCCCGGACAGTCTTTCCTGAATAGGGGAAATGAGGCTGAATGCGAAGCTCACTAAGGAAATCTCTCGGTTGTGTCTCTTCTTCGTCCTCTTCTTTCCTTTGATCCGGAAGCAGCACAGGAGCAAACAGAAGAAGGTAAACCAATCCGACGATTGTGACAGGCAACCCCGCAATCGCCAAATCGAAGAAACGGAACCCTCCTTCATCAAAATCAAGAAGCAGCCCGTGGATCACAAGGTTCGTAGATGTCCCCATAAGCGTCATCGTGCCTCCGAGAATTGCTGCATAAGACAAGGGAATCAAAAATTTCGATGGGGCAAGATTGTGAGCTTCACACCATTTGCGGACGACCGGTGTCAGCGTCACTACTAATGGTGTATTGTTCAGAAACCCTGACATTCCAGCCAGTGGCAGCAGAAGACGACCTCTGGCTTTTCTTTCCGTTCCTGCACCTGAGAGGAGGCGGGAGACGAGCTTTTCTGCAAGTCCGCTTTTCTCGAGGACACCTCCGACAATAAACAGCAAACCGATGGTCAGCATTCCTTGATTGGAGAACCCAGCGAGCCCCTCCTCAGGAGAAATGAAACCGAATACGATGAAAACGAAAAGAGTCATCAGCACGAGCAACTCCGGCCGTCCCACTTCCATAATGAGACCTATCAGCATAAGTCCGACAATACCAAAAACCAACCCCATCTCTATCGTCATATACTTAAAAGCCCCTTTTCCATGTCAACACGACAAACGCCTTCTATTCCAGGTACTTCCTGATTTCTTTCAGCACATTGTTTACCGCTACTTCAAGCGGAACGTCAGTCGTATCAATTTCCACATCTGGATTCACAGGTGGTTCATACGGAGCCGATACTCCTGTGAAATCGGAAATCTTTCCGGTTCTCGCTTTTTTATACAACCCTTTCACATCCCTCTCTTCACACACTTGAAGAGGAGTGCTGACGTAAACTTCCACGAATGCTTCTCCGATGATTCCCTTCGCTTTCTCCCTATCCGTTCGATACGGAGAGATGAACGAGGTCAGTGTAATCAAACCGGCTTCATTCATAAGACGCGAGACTTCCGCAACGCGGCGGATATTTTCGAAACGGTCGCCGGGATCGAAACCGAGATCTCCGTTCAAACCATGGCGTACGTTGTCTCCGTCGAGAAGCATCGTATGATAACCTTCCCGTACAAGTTGTTCTTCTACCTCACTTGCCAGTGTTGATTTCCCTGAGCCTGATAATCCTGTGAACCAGAGGGTGACCGGATTCTGGCCTTTTTGTCCTGCTCGTAAATCGCGGGTGACAGAAGTGTCTTCCCAAACCGTATTCGGAGATCTTTGAATCGTTTCTTCGATGACGCCGCTTGCTGCAGTGCTGTTCGTTACACGGTCGATCAGGATGAAACCTCCCAATGTTTCGTTGCTGCGGAAGGTGTCGAATACACTCCTTTCCGCTGTGACAACTTCAATGGTGAGGAGTTCGTTCTTCTCTCCTCGCGATACCTTGATTTGGTTCCCGATATTGATATCCGTTTTATAATGGATGGCGACTACCGTCCCCGGAATCGTCTTCGTCCCGGCTTTCACGAGAAAATTCTTCCCTTCCGTCAGCGGCTCATCATCCATCCAGAGAAGGCTTGCGGTGAAACGGTCCGTGACCGGAAGATCTGTGTTGGTGAGCACGTTCCCTCGGGAGACGTCCACTTCCCGGTCCAGTTGCACGGTCACCGGTTGCCCTGCAACCCCCTCTCCCACTTCTTCATCCGTCACCAGAAGACTCTTGACGCTTGCTCTTTCTCTGCTTGGAAGCGTAAGCACTTCATCTCCCGGACGAATCTGACCGGACTCGATCTGTCCCTGGAATCCACGGAAGTGATTCCCTGGACGGGAGACCCGTTGAACCGGCATGACGAACGGTACCTCCCCTTCATCTTTGGTGAGGTCCGCATCTTCAAGATATGTAAGTAGTGAAGGACCGTCGTACCACGGTGTATTTGATGAGTTTTCCGTTATATTATCGCCTTCGGTGGCGGATACAGGAATCACCGTCGCTTCTACATCTGTAAACGTGGAGAGGAACATTTCGAAGTCGCGTCTGATGTTACTGAAAGCTTCCTCGTCGTAGTCGATGAGATCCATTTTGTTGACGGCCAGCACCATGTGCCGTATTCCCATCAACGAGCAGATTCTCGCGTGGCGCTTCGTCTGGGAGATGACCCCTTTGCTGGCATCGACGAGAATCACTGCGAGATCGGCAAAAGAAGCTCCGACGGCCATATTTCTTGTATACTGTTCGTGACCGGGTGTATCGGCTACTATGAATGAGCGGTCGTCCGTGGTGAAATAACGGTAGGCGACATCAATGGTAATTCCCTGTTCCCGTTCAGCCATCAGTCCGTCGAGCAGCAACGAATAATCGATGTCACCTCCGCGGCTCCCGATTTTACTGTCGAGTTCAAGCGCCTTCTCCTGATCGGCAAACAGAAGTTTCGCATCATACAACATGTGCCCGATGAGCGTGGACTTTCCGTCATCCACGCTCCCGCACGTAATGAATTTCAGCAGACTTTTCATGTTAGAAATACCCCTCTCTCTTCCGGCGTTCCATGCTCCCGGCCGCTTCCTGATCGATTACTCGGCTCGTGCGTTCCGACGATACCGCCCCGAGTGTCTCTTCGATGATTTCATCCAACGTTTCCGCCTCAGACTCGATACCACCGGTCAACGGGTAGCACCCGAGGGTACGAAAACGGACTTTCCGGTTTACGACTTCCTCTCCCGGCTCGAAGCGCATCCGGTCATCATCGACCATTACGATGTTATCTTCGCGGTAGACGACCGGTCGTTCTTTCGCATAATAGAGAGGTACGATGTCGATGTTCTCTTTCCGGATATATTGCCAGATATCCTTTTCCGTCCAGTTGGATAATGGGAAGACACGCATTGATTCGCCTTTGTTGATCCGTGTATTGTACAACTTCCACATCTCCGGTTTCTGATTCTTCGGATCCCAGGCATGGTTCTCGTTACGGAATGAAAAGACTCTTTCTTTAGCACGTGACTTCTCTTCGTCCCTTCGTCCCCCGCCGAAGGCTGCATCAAATCCGTATTTATCCAACCCTTCCTTCAGCGCCTGGGTCTTCATGATATCGGTATAATTCGCCCCATGATCGAAAGGGTTGATGCCTTCTTCCGCACCCTGCCGGTTAGTATGGACAATCATGTCGATGCCAAGTTCTCTGGCTTTTCGATCACGGAATTCAATCATCTCTCTGAACTTCCACGTCGTATCGATATGCATGAACGGAAACGGAGGTTTCTCGGGATAGAAGGCCTTCATCGCCAAATGAAGCATTACCGAGCTGTCTTTCCCGATCGAATACAGCATGACCGGTTTCTCACACTCCGCTGCGACTTCGCGGATGATATAGATAGCTTCAGCTTCCAGTCTATCCAGATGAGTTAGGGCGGCTTCTTGATTCTTCGCTTGAGCTTTCACTTTCATACGTTCACCTCCGAATGGAAATCGAGCCCTGAGGATACGGCTTTTATGTGTCCTTTACGGATGACGAAATCACCGAACCGTTCTCCTTCTTCTCTTTCCGTTGCATATTCGATGAACAGAGGACGCAGGGTTTCGAGGATTTCTTCTTCTCCGATACTTTCCCGGTACAGACGGTTCAACCTGTTCCCGGTGAACCCGCCGCCGAGATACATGTTGTATTTGCCTGGGGCTTTCCCGATAAACCCGATTTCTGCAAGAGCCGGCCTTGAGCAGCCGTTCGGGCATCCAGACATACGGATCACAATCTCCTCTTCACGGAGACCTGCTTCATCAAGGATGTCCTCGAGTTTGTCGATCAGTGTCGGCAAATACCTTTCCGACTCTGCCATCGCAAGTCCGCACGTAGGCATTGCGACACAGGCCATCGAGTTTCTCCTGAGAGCCGAATGCGAACTGCCATCGGTCAGTCCATAGTCTTCGACCAGTGCTTCAATTTCCGCCTTTTTCTCATCCGATACGCGGGCAATAACGAGATTCTGGTTCGGACTCAATCGGAATTCTCCCTCATGGACTTTTGCAATTTCACGGAGAGCCGTCATTAGCTTGTAGCCTTTTTCATCTTTGATCCGACCGTTCTGAACGAACAGTGTAAAGTGCCACTCCCCGTTTCCTTCAGTCCAGCCATACCGGTCTCCGTTGTGATCGAAATGGAAGTGACGCTCTTCCTCGAGTCCATATCCCAGGCGTTGTTCGAGCTCTTCTTTTACCCACGGGAGTCCACGCTTATCGATGGTATATTTGAATCTGGCATTCTTCCTGTCGGACCGGTTGCCGTAGTCCCGTTGGATAGTGATGACTTTCTCTGCCACGTCTACGATATTTTCCGGTTTGCAGAAGCCGATGACACGGGCGAGCTGAGGATACGTGTTCGTGTTTCCATGCGTCATCCCCATGCCACCCCCGACCGCTACGTTGAAACCGCTCAGTTTTCCTTCCTCCACAATCGCAATGAATCCGAGATCCTGGGAATAGACATCCACGTCATTCGATGGGGGAACAGCGATCCCGATTTTGAATTTCCTCGGAAGATAGTATTTGCCGTACATGGGTTCAATTTCCTCTTCCGATCTGGTATCGACAATTTTCTCTTCATCGAGCCAAATTTCATGGTAAGCGTTAGTCTGTGGAGAAAGGTGATCGCTCAATTTTTTCGACCACCCGTATACTTCGCCGTGTACTTCCGACTGGTATGGATTGGCTCCGGCCATTACGTTTCGGTTCACATCTCCACAGGCAGCAAGTGTATCCATAAGCACTTCATTGATTGCCTGTATCTGAGGCTTCATGTTCCATTTCAATACCCCGTGCGTCTGAAAAGCCTGGCGCGTCGTCAGCTTCAGCGTCTCATTTCCATACTTATTGGCTATTTCATCCATGACGAGCCACTGCTCAGGAGTCGCTACGCCGCCCGGGGCCCGCACTCTCGTCATGAACTGGTAGGCGGGTTCGAGTTTCTGCTGTTTCCTCTCGAGACGCAGATCACGGTCATCCTGCATGTAACTGCCGTGGAATTTCAGTAGTTTCGCATCCCCTTCCGGAATACTCGCGGTCAGTGGTTCCTGAAAACTCTCGACGAGGGACCCTCTCAGGTAGTCACTTGATTCCTTCAATTTCTCCATATCACTCGGTGGTCCCGGCTGTTTCTCAGACATTTCTCTCTTCCTTTCTTCCTGCAGCGGTTCAGTACACATCCCGCTGGTATCGTTTTTCTGTTCGGAGTGTTTTTATATAATCAGACGCTTCTTCCCTCGAAACTTTCCCTTCCGTCTCCACAATCGCCTTAAGCGCCCCTTCTACATCTTTCGCCATACGTGATTCATCACCGCACACATATATATACGCTCCGTCTTCGAGCCAACGGAATACTTCTTCCCGCTGTTGCCACAAACGGTCCTGTACGTAAATTTTCTCTTCCGTGTCCCTCGAAAAAGCCACATCCATCCGGCTGAGCAGGCCGTCTTTTTTCCAGCGTTGCCACTCGGTCTGGTAAAGGAAATCGGTGACGAAATGCTGTTCCCCGAAAAATAGCCAGTTCTCCCCTTCGTCCTCCCTTTCTTCACGTTCTTCGAGAAACGCCCGGTACGGGGCTACACCGGTACCGGCACCGATCATGATGACTTTTGTATCTCCTGATTCAGGCAGGCGGAAATTACGGTTTTTCTGAACGAATACAGGGAGTGTACTTCCTGCTCCTGCCCGTTCTGCACATTGTATGGAACAAACGCCATTTCTCTGTCTGCCGTTCGCTTCATAACGCAGAGCTCCAATTGTGAGATGAACTTCATCAGGGTTCGCTGCGCTGCTGCTTGCAATCGAATAGAGACGGGCTGGAAGTTTACGGAGTATCGATAGGAATTCTTCAGCCGGCACTTCCCAAGGCCCGAAATCCCGTACAAAATCCAATAAGTCGCGTCCGTAAATATATGATTTGACGGCTTCCGGATCAGCCAGGATTTCTTTCAATTCATCGTTATCCGTAAAAGCAGAGGCTTTCTCAAGCAGCGGCTTCGTCAATACTGTCGTTTCATAAACGGATAACAGTGCTTCCTTTACTGAGCGGATTTCTCCGTCTTTGGTGATCGTCACCGAAGCTTCCCCGTCCCAGCTCATTTCCTGAATCAGCTCATCGACGAGCGTCTCGTCATTCTCCGGCAAAATCCCCAGACTATCCCCCGGCTCATAGTCGATTCCTGACCCTTCTAGATCCAGTTCGATATGACGGGTTTCCTTATTCGAGCCACGCCCATTCAGATTGATATTCTCGAGAATGTCCGCACGGAACGGATTCGCTTTTGAGTAAACAGGGCTTATGCCCGCCTCGTTCTTCTCCGGCAAGCCTTCGACTGGAGCGGAGCCACTCTCTTCATCAAGCTTTTGGAGCACCCCATCTTTCCATGCTTCTGCGGGCTCCTCAAAATCAAGATCACAGTCTACCCTTTCGTATAATCGCTCTGCACCAAGCTCTTCAAGTCTTCGATCGATATCTTTCCCTGTCTGGCAATAAAACTCATACGAACTGTCTCCAAGAGAAAGCACGGAATATCTCACGTCTGTCAATTCAGGTGCACGCTTGCTGAAGAGAAATTCATAAAACGTCATGGCGTTATCCGGCGGGTCACCGTCGCCGTGCGTGCTCGTCAGTACGAGCAGGTCTTCCGTTTTCTTAAGGTTCTTCGTTTTGAAATCGTCCATGGAAGAAACCGTCACCTGAAAGTCTTTATTCTTCAGGTTCTGTGATAATTGGTCTGCGAGTTCTTCACAGTTCCCTGTGTGGGATCCGTACAAAATGGTGATCGTCCGCTTCCCTGCTTCTGTCTTCTCATCTTTTCCTGAATCTGTCGCCGGTGGTGTCTCCGCTGTAAGGACCGGAGCACTGGCAAGATAGCCACTCAGCCAAATTTTCTGATTTTCCGTCATCGAAGATAGCAACTGGTTTAAAAGGTCGGCCTGCTTTTCATTGAATGGACTGTTCATCACTTCGAGTTGCACCGTTTCCACCTCCTGTTTGTCTCGCATGTTCCCTTTCCCCCTTATCATTACTTGCTTCAAAGTAGCGGGCCGTCTCCACAACCATGGCTCCCATTTTCTGATTTTCCGGGAACAATACCTTCCGAACCCCGAAGTTCTCGAGTTCCTGTGCTGTCACTTTTCCTGTGGCTATCGCTTTCACTTCGTTATTCAGAGAGGTGATCAGTTCAGCATGAGAAGCCTCTTCTTCGAAAAGATTTCTTACCTGGTTTTTACTGGTCAATAAAACGGCTTGAACTTCGGCGTTCAAGATCTTTCTTTTCAACTTATCTCTCACGACTTCTGATGGTCTCTTGTATTCGTAGGGAGTAGACAGATATACGCTTTTGAATGACTTTTCGAACGTTTCTCTCCAAGCTTCATCATCGACATTGTAAGCCTGAAAAAAAGCTGTTCCCGATTCTATCTCAAGCTGTTGCACCACTCCTTTCATGGTTCCATCTTCGGAGACGACATCAGCCCTGAGTTGGATTTCCTTGAGTCGGGCCTGCGTTTTCTTTCCACGTACGGCAATGTTCGTAGTCTTCATCTTTTCGATGAAAGCCCCATACATCCCCTCTTTACGAGCTGCCTCCTCAAGTGCCCGAACCCCGATGCCTGTCGTCAAAACAACCCATTCAAAATCACGTTCCAACAGGATACGAACGTCTTCGAGAATACGATTATCATGCAGCTGCCGCTCTCCCTGAATAGCGGTATAAACGGGCGTTCCACCAAAATTCTCAATGAGCGCTCCAAGTTCTGAAGCACGCCTATCTGCAGCAATAGCTATTCTTTTGTCTTTCAAACTGTTCACGTGATCCCCTCCAACCATGCCACCATACGCTCCTGCTCTCTTTCTTTCTCGTACTTTTCATCAAGAATCTCTTCAAGAACTTCCTTCCTCTTTCTCTTGGAGAGTCGTAACTCTTTTATTTTCATCCGACAAAGATACAGAAAATCTATGTACCTTGCGTAATCTTCATCAAATTCTTCTTCCAGTCGGTGTCTGATACGAGAAGCAAGAGCCGGACTCGCCCCATCGGTAGACACCGCAATCGAAAGTCGTCCGCGGGAGAGATAAGAAGGGAAGTGCGTATTCCCGTATTCTGCCTCTCCTGCTATATTCACAAGTGGAACTTCTTTTGCGGCTTCTTTCACTTCCCTATCCACACTTCGTACTCCTGTCGCAGCTACCACAAGGAACGCACCATTCACAACTTCTGGTTCATACTCTTTTCTTAACCAGTGTAAATCTTCTTCTCCCGCCCAGTTCGCCAGGGTAGGGGTGACTTCCGGACTTACTACAGTGATCATAGCTCCTGTTCCCAGAAATGCCTTCGCACGCTTCTCAGCGACTGGCCCACCTCCGACGATGATAATTCGCCTCCCTTTCACATCAATGTTGAGTGGCAGATGGCTCATGAACTTCCCCCTTCTCCGTTGTGGGAAAAAACGGTTCCTTGTCTATAGATTCCCGTACACGGTTTCGCAGGATTTCGATGATGAACGGGTGATTATCGAGATAATGGGCAGTGTCTACCTTCCACCCTTCCTCCTTCAACGCTCCGACTTCCTTTTCAATGTGTTGGATCAAACGGCCGGTGAACCAAAGGCATGGCAGAACAATCAATCCTTCTGGATGCTTTATTACTGCGTCTTCCAACCCCATTTCGAACGTCGGTTCCAGAACAGCAAGATAGCAGACTTCTCCTCGCATGCCTCCTGTTTTTCCTTCGAGGCGTTTTCGAATTGTTTCTATCACCTGTTTCGTTTCCGGATTCCTGCTCCCCCGCGCAACAAGTAGAAACGCATCTCTTCCCTTGTGTTCCTTCAACCGGGATGCAAGCGTATCTATCAAAGCTTCCTGTACACCGAGAGGTTCTCCGTATGTAAAGGTGACGCGCGGATGCCTACGCTGAAGAATTTCTATTTCTTCCGGAATATCCGAGTAATAATGACCGGCACTGAACAAGAGCATCGGGACAACCGCTATCCGATCAGCACCGTCCGCTATCAATTTATCTGCTCCTTCTTCGATGCTCGGAGAAGCGATTTCCAAGTAACACAGCTCGTGAAGTGTAGCATTCACACCGCTGTTTGCGTCTTTCACGACGCGTTCCACTTCGTCTCTTGTCTCTTCGATTCGACTTCCATGACTCACATATAATACTCCCTGCATACTATCCGGTTACCTCCACTTCTCTCGCTTCGGAAAGCTTCTCGAACCACTGAATGGAATCTCTGCAGCGGACCACCTCACCGACGATGATCATCGCCGGATTTTCAACATGTTCGGCTTTCTCTACGATGGAGTCGATGTCTCCTGTAACTGTCTTCTGCCATTCAGTCGTTCCCCAACCCACAAGAGCGATTGGTGTCGTCCCTTCTCTCCCATGACGGGTCAGCCTTTCACATATATCCGGCAATTTCCGTACCCCCATGTAAATACAAAGAGTATCCATACTTTTCACAACATGCTCCCAGTAAACTTCATCCTCCATCCCGAGTTTGCTTACACCTGAAATGAAAGCGACCGAAGAACTGTGTTCTCTGTGAGTAACCGGGATTCCCGCGTAAGCCGGGGCTGCAATACCTGCAGTGATGCCTGGTACAATTTCGAAGGGGATGTCACGTGCAGCGAGCACTTCCGCTTCTTCACCACCGCGCCCAAATACGAACGGATCGCCGCCTTTCAGCCTGGTGACCGTAAGCCCTTGCGCAGCCAAATCAGTAAGCAGCACATTGATTTCTTCCTGGGTCAGGGAATGATGATCCGGACTTTTCCCACAATATACAAGACGGGCGGATTCTCCTGCTTCTTCCAACAACTCCTGATTCACGAGGCGATCGTACAGAACGACGTCCGCCTGGCGTATTGCTTTCAGTCCTTTGACAGTGATAAGGTCCGCATCTCCTGGTCCTGCCCCGACGATGTACACTTTACTCATTTTTTCTTCCCCCTCGTCACGATTGACCTCTTGTATGGAGGCCACACTCTGTTTTTTCCATCCCTTTCCAACGACCATCCCTTCCTCCGCTTTCAGCTTTGAAGGTACAGGGAATGCAGCCGATGCTCGGGTAGCCTTCGTCATGCAATTCATTGTAATCCAATTTATTTAGTCGGATATAAGACCAGACATCTTCCCAGGTCCAGTAGATAAGCGGACACACTTTTATCGATTTGAACCGTTCATCTTTATTTACAAAATCCGTATTGCTGCGGCTAAGCGACTGCTCTCGCCTTAATCCGGAAACCCAGGCTCCCACACCATCGAGAGCATCCTCCAGAGGTTTGATCTTACGGATAAAGCAACATTGGTCCGGATTTCGTTTCCAAAGGGCTGACCCATGTTCCTCCGCCTGTTCTTCCAGCGTCAGGGACGGCTTTTTCATTTCTATATCAAGGGATGGGTAGTTTCTCTTCACCTTTTCGATAAGATCATAGGTTTCCTGGAAATGGATTCCGGTATCCAGAAACACGATTTTCGCATCCTTTTTCACTTGTGAAATCAAATCGATGAGCACAATTCCTTCTGCTCCGAAACTACAGGCATACGTAATAGAATCATAGGCTTCATAAGCCCACTTCAGAACCTCAAGGGCTCCTTTCGTATCGTCATCAACAGATAAACTGCTGAAAGGATCACCGGTGAAATTTTCATATGAAACGGTCGTATAAGTCATAGCCGACTCCTTTCTATGGATATAAGAAAACCTCTCTTCCGAGTAAGAAGAGAGGCTTAGAATTCATCCTACTCTCTTATCTTTCCTGGAATTGGCACAGTCTCTTCATGAGCCGCTGCCGAAGCTTCGTCGGGCCAAGTCCCTCCACCTCTCTCGATAAGATATGCACTAAAACACATAATGTTGATAAAACTTACCTATTTACTATGTTTTAATTACGATAACACGATCCTTCTTACCACACAACCTATTTTTTGAAAATTTTAACCAAAAAAAAGATGCATGAAAGCGAACTTGCTTTCCATGCATCTTCTCACGTTTCTATTCATTTGCCTTAACCTCATACATTTCTGAAACAGGCACCGTCTCGAATTCCTCCTCCTCAAGATAAATCAGTACTTTCTCCAATGCTTCCGGGGTCGCCTTCTGGATATCATGCCAAAGGATTACGGAGCCGTCCTCTATCTTTTTTTGAACTCTGGTGGCTATGGCTTCCGAAGAGGAAAGTTTCCAATCCTTCGTATCCAGCGTCCATAGAATCGATGGAAGACCTGCTGCCCGGCGCACCTTCGTATTCTCCGCTCCATAAGGCGGGCGGAAGTAGGTGGGCGCCTCCCCTGTAATAGTTTCTATGGCTTGTCCGGTGTCCGTAATCTCTTTTCTGATCTCCTCTTCAGTCAACGTAGTCAAATCTTTATGATTCCACGTATGGTTACCGATTTCATGATCACTCTCGGCGATGTCACCAACGAGTTCAGGATAGAAATCAACTCTGCTGCCAAGCAGGAAAAACGTCGCTGTCTGATTATATTCGTCGAGTAATTCAAGAATTTCAGGCGTGTATTCAGGATGAGGGCCGTCATCGAATGTAAGCGCTACTTGTCTCCCCTCCGGATTCTTTTTCATGGCTTCCGGAGTAACTACCCGCTTATTCTCACTTTCATCTTTCGATATAGACTCCTTAGGCTCTGGTTTCTCCGTATGAAGAATCGGCTGCCACTCCTCTTTTAAAAGATCCTTCACTTCATAGAAAGGAACAGAAACTTCTCCTCCATCTTCACGAATCATGACGACCTCCTTCTCCGTCAGAAATACTTTCTGAAAAAAATCTTCCTCTCTCTCCGTATCTGCTTTAAGTAGTTTCTTGACCTTTTCGAATTCTCCCTCTTGGAACAGTGCCGAGGGAATCACTTTTTTCCCGGTGTTCAAATCGATGATAAGTGCGTTTTTCTCTCGGGGTTCTCTGATCCCTGTGAAACTGTCGACATTGAGAACGAGGGAGTGCACGGCTCGCCCGACAGAATGGATATCAAAGGAAACTGAAAACGCAGCCGGACGTTCGAGGAGGAACTTGAGAGGCTGGCTTTTCCGCTTCTCATGAAAAGCTGCTTCCTTTTTCGTTATGTATGCTTCAATCTTTTCATTCATCTGTTCATCCGGTAAGACCGGAACCTGGATGGAACTGCGATACGTATCGTCTTCTTCGGTGAGTGTCCGGATGGAAACGCCTGGATACACGGAAGATGCAGTCGTCGTCTCCTTCCTGATCACCGTCTCTTCTGAAGGTTGCATCCACCACCACGCTGTACCAGCCAACCCTAAAACGAAGAGAAAAAGAAGGGATGCAAGCATTGCTTTCAGTCTGATCATGATCGTCTCCCTTCTCTCTTATAAAAAATTCCCTGTCCACAATCCGAGAACAAGCAGTCCTCCGAACACCCAGTGATGCCTGGCGGCCGCCTTCATTGCAAGCTGCTCGGTTTCTTTCGTTCCCGATTTTCCGAAGGCACGGGGTAGTTGGCTGGAGAAGGGCAAAGCAAGAACAGCAAGAACAGCGAACGGTGTAATGGCTCCCGTCACCATAAGTAAGAGAAGACCCGCATAAGGCAGGGCTACCAGCATAGAAAGAACGGTTCGGGCATGCGTTCTTCCAATCCGGATCGCCATCGTTTTTCGGAACTCCTCATCTTTGTCGATATCCCTCAAATTGTTCGTCAAAATCATCAGGCTGATCAACAATCCGTATAACAAAGCGACGCCGACCGCCGGGAAACTGACCGTGGCTGTCTGGACGCTGAAACCGAGAAGCGTTGCTACCATACCTAGAAAAAGAAAAGCCGTCGCTTCACCGAGACCGAGAGAGGCGAGAGACTTCTTACCTGCTGAATAGCACACACCTGCCACGATGCCAGCTGTACCGATCCACGTGATCCACCACCCTACGACAATCGCCAGCCAGCCTCCGAGAAGCACGGCGATCGTAAGGAGAGTGACAGCTACTATCGGAATCTGATGGTGGAGGGGGCGACTGTCCTGATTATCAAGGGCTTCTTCCCACCGATCCTGATCCTGGCCTCCTTTGAAATCGAAGTAATCATTCAGCATGTTGGCGCTTATCTGAATAAGAATAGCAGAAACCAGAAGAATCGCCATGAGATCGAATCGGAAGGAACCTGTGCCTGCAGCCAGAACACTGCCCGCCAAAATCGGACTGATCGTTCCACACCATGTCATCGGGCGCGAAAGCTGGAACCATGAACTTTTGTAACGATAAGCGGCTTCTCCTTTTACCCGGACACCTGACCCTGCCATCGATACCGCCTCCTTTCTCTCTCTTTACCTTTTTTACAGGGAGAAAAAACACCAATTGTAGAAAATTGTAAAGAAAGCAAAGAAGATTCTATCGAAGGCTGTGCACTATGGTTCATTATTTTTTGCAAAGGATGAAATAATGAGGGATATCTACTTTTATAGCCTATTTTCTTAGGGGAGTAGCCTAAGAACTGTCTCATCCAAAAAGTTATGAGACGTTTTCACCGACTCAACCTCCGAAATCATCTCATAACTTTTCCACTACAACTCTACAAAGAAATCCCGCATCAGAACGATACGGGATAGTCATGAACTATTTCTTTGTCAAAAGATAAATGAAGTACGGAGCTCCGATCAGCGCTGTCATCACACCCGCCGGCAATCCATCCGGTTCGAGTACGTTCCGTCCGATCGTGTCCGCTACCAGAAGCAGCCAACCTCCGAGGAGAAGCGTGAGCGGCATGTAAAGCTGCGTCCTTGGACCGATGATCGTTTTCGCCAAATGTGGCGCCATCAGACCTATAAACGAAATGCCGCCTGTTACGGAAACGGCAGAAGCGGCAAGGGCCACTGCGACCATCAGCATCGTGAACCGCTCGCGTCCAAGCGGAAGGCCGAGCTCGATGCTGACCGGTTCCGAGAGATTCAGGATATTCATCCGGTTCGCTTTGAAGAAAGTAAGTGGAATCAAAACGACTAGCCACGGTAACAGAGCCAGAATAAACGGCCAGTCCGCTCCCCATATATCTCCGGCGAGCCACTGGGAAATGAAGTTCACCTTTTCCCGTTCCGCAGACGAAATGAGGATGATCATTAATCCCGAGAGTGCCATAGAAAAACCGACACCTACAAGAATGAGACGGATCGGCTGGAAACCTGCCCGTTTATCGAACGAGAACAGGTAAATCAGAAGAGACGTAACGAGCGCGCCCAGAAAAGCAACGACCGGAAGCAGGTAGATGAAACTGCCTGGCTCGAGCGGCGCGAACAGGAAAAATACGGCCACTGCCGCTCCTGCCCCTGCATTGATTCCTATAATTCCGGGATCGGCCAAGTCATTCCGCGACAGCGACTGCAAAATCGCACCGGAGAGCGCCAGGGCCATACCCGCAAGTACTGTCACAATGATCCGCGGCAGACGGACCTGGAAGAACACGAAATTCTCTTTGAAGGTTCCCTCTCCCATGAATACAGCCGGGAGTCTCGAGAAAGCGACAGACGAGTACCCGAGAGCCATAGCTACTATCGCTGTAGCTATAATCAACAGCGTCAACGTAACGAGGTAAATTTTGAATTTTTTAAGTACCGACGGATGGATCATGAGAAACTCTGCCCCTTTCTCTGTACGATGAATAAGAAGAAGGGCAGTCCGATAAAGGAGACGATGGCGGCCACCGGTGTTTCATATGGGGCATTCACCGTTCTCGCAAGTGTATCGGCAATCAGCATGAAGCTCGCCCCGACTACTGCAGAAGCCGGTAGTACATTCCGGTAATCATACCCGACCAGCGGCCGGACGATATGCGGAATCATCAGACCGAGGAATGCCATATTTCCGACAAGTGCAACCGCAGCACCGGCTAAAAGCACGATAATGACAAATAGCGCCCATTTCACGCGGTTCACTTTTTGGCCGAGACCGATGGCAAGCTCCTCGTTCAAGCTCATGATCGTCAAATGCTTCGCAAAAAACATAGATATGGAAATACCGACTAGAACAAGGGGCGCAAGCAACTGTACCTGTCCCCAACTTGTTCCGGAGAGACCTCCGGCGGTCCACATCGATACATCTTTAGAGATTTTAAAAATCAAACTGACCCCTTCAGCTATTCCGAACAAAAAAGCGGAGATGGCAGCACCGGCAAGGACAATCCGGAACGGGGAGAACCCTCCGCGATTCATCGCCCCTACCCCGAATACAAGCGCCATGCCGACACCAGCTCCGATGAAGGAACCGATAGTGATCATGAAGTAGTTCGCATCCGGGAGAAAGGCATAGGTGAAAGCAAGAGCCGCATTCGCTCCTGCTGTCAGGCCAAGAAGTCCCGGATCCGCAAGCGGGTTCCTCGTAAGCCCCTGCATAATTGCCCCGGCTACCGACAATGCCGCTCCTACCAGCATCGCTGCGACTTCACGAGGCAAACGGATTTCTCTTAAAATGAGTGCTGTCCCTTCAAGGTTCTCCCCTGCTATCGCCTGCCATGCTTCTTTCACCCCTGAATCAGCGGCTCCGAAAGTCATAGCTATCGCGAAAGAAGCGACGAGCACTACTATACTGATGATCCACATTACAATACGCATAAAAGCCCAACTTTTCTTATGTATTTTCTGGTCAAGCGTGAAACGTCAATGGACAGATGACCTCCTTCGGCCATCTGTCCCCTTGATATTTATTCACTTTCCCCGAGGAACTTCTCTTTGAAGAACTCCAGCTGGTATTCAAGGGAAATCGCGTCGTTGAAGTAGAATTTCTTCGCATCCGCTTCAAATACATTTCCATTCTCTACAGCAGGAATCGACTGATACGTTTCTGTCTGTTCGAAAGAGGTGTCCGTATCCGAATTTTTACTGAAGACGATGTAGTCTCCTGCATATTCCGGGAGAACTTCCGGAGAAATCGCATAGAACCCGGGCTCAAGCGCCATCTCTTTCACCTTCTCAGGCATATTCAGACCCATTTCCTGATAAAGGATTTCTGTCCCGCGGGCCCAGTTATCACCGAAAACGTAAAGTTCTTTCTCGAAGTTCTCGATTACGGTAACGGTAGCATCTTCACCGATTTTCTCTTTGATCTTCTCCCCTGTTTCCTGTGCGTCGGCTTTGAAATCGTCGACCCACTGCTGAGCTTCCTCTTCTTTACCGAGAAGCTTTCCGATTTCCACGTGCTGCTCCAGGTAACCTAGCTGCCCATAAGTATAAGTGACTGTCGGAGCTATCTCTTTCAGCTGATCCACATTTTCTGTACTCGCAAGTCCTACGATGAGGTCCGGATCGAGTTCAATGATCTTCTCCAAGTTATCAGCCGTCACTTCTTCTACGCCTTCGAGTTCACTTTCGAAGTTCGGGTTCATCTTGGACCAGGAATCGACTCCTACAAGATTCCCGTCAAGCTTAAGTACGTTTCCTGCATAAGAGGAAAGAACAACGATACGTTCGGGATTGGCAGGAACTTCGATTTCTTCCCCGTTCTCTGTTTCATAAGTTCTCATTTCGGAAGATTCAGAAGAAGATTCCCCTTCTCCCTCTCCACCTTCTGATGCTGATCCATTACTTTCGTCCGTTCCACAGGCGCTAAGCGCGACGAGCGCTACCAAGAGGAACAGGGTTATCCATTTTTTCATCGCTTTTCTCTCCCTTTGACAAGTTATACGTAAAACAGATCGGTTTGCCTGTGCGTGGTTCCGGCACGACATCGGCTTCGATATTGAACACTTCACGAAGTGTTTCGGACTGGATGACGAAGTGGGCGTTCCCGGACTTGATAACTTCTCCGTCTTTCAACGCAATGATATTATCAGCGAATCTCGCTGCCTGGTTGATATCATGCAGCACCATCACGATCGTGCGTCCCTCTTCGCGGTTCAGACGTTCGAGAAGTTCAAGCACCTCAAGCTGGTGCGCCATGTCGAGATACGTCGTAGGCTCATCGAGAAGAATCGTCTCCGTCTCCTGGGCAAGCGCCATCGCAATCCACACTCGCTGACGCTGACCACCGGAGAGGGCATCGATCGCATCGTATTTGAAGGAAAGCACTCCCGTCATCTCCAGGGCCCAATCAATCATGTCATGGTCCTTCTTCGATAATTTACCGAAACCCTTTTGATGAGGAAAGCGCCCATACGAAACAAGCTCTCCTACCGTAAGACCCGGCGCCCCGTCCGGAGCCTGTGGCAAGATGGCCATTTTCTTCGCCAACTCCCGGGTCGGGTATTTGCTGATATTTTTCCCATCGAGCGTTACAGTGCCTCCCTGTTTCGGAAGGATTCGCGCGAGCGTCTTCAGAAGCGTCGACTTCCCGCACCCGTTCGCGCCTATGATGGTCGTGATTTTGCCGCTCGGAATGTCCACGTTCATATTTTCAATGATTTTTTTATCATTGTATCCAACGTCCAAGTGATCGATGTGCATGTGGCCCACAGCCAGGCACTCCTTTCTGTCTAACAATGAGAATGATTATCACCGATAATGATACCGTTTTACTATAGAAAAGTCAATAAACCAGCTAGGGATTGTCGCTTAATGTTCACAAAAAAAAGACACCGGGGTCCCGGTGTCAAAGTCTTCGATAACGTTTCAGAACTTTTACATTCAAGAGGGTGAACAGGACAAAGAAAGCCAGCAGCATAAATACCTGCCACTGTAATTCGCCGAGGTGCTCGTTTCTAAGCATAATGCCGCGGAGTGCTTCTGCCCCGTAGGTAAGAGGCATGAATTTTCCGATGGCCTGGATCCATCCTGCAAGACCTTCGATCGGAAACAGGCCTGAGAAAAATACTTGCGGTACAATGACAAGCGGAATGAACTGGAACATCTGGAATTCATTCTTTGCATAAGCGGACAGAAGTGTTCCCAAGCTAAGAGCCGTCAATGCGAGAAGTACTGTAATGAAAATCACCCGCCACAAGCTTCCGGCCATATACATATCCAATAGATAAATGGAAAACAAAACGATGATGAGTGATTGAATAACCGTAAATATTCCAAAACCGAGCAGATATCCTCCCACGAGTTCATATCTGTGGATCGGCGTCGTAAGTACACGTTCGAGAGTCCCACCGGTACGTTCCCGGAGAAACGAAACTCCTCCGACGATAAAGACGAAGAAAAAAATGAAAAAACCGACGAGTACCGGTCCCGTATAATGGAAGATATTCATATCCTCCGACCCGTGCCAATACTGCACGTTGACGACATCACGCAAATTCACTCCCATCGCCTGCTGGATAGCGGTCCTGATCGCACTATGATTGGTGGGATCCGAGCCTTCAAGCATAAGTAACGGCCTATTTTCATCCCAGCGCAGAAGAGCATCGATCTCCGCTTCATTCAGAGCCTCCTGAGCTTCGGACTCTGGCAGGGCTCTTACTTCCATGCCACCGGATGCAAGACGTTCATAAACGGACTCCGGCGCCTCGATGACTGCAATTTCCACGGCACGTTCATCTGTATCGAGTACGAGCCACAGTAACGTGAGCACGAGAATAGGAGCAAGAATCATGAGTGCCACGCTGCGCTTATCCCTAAGAAACTGCCGGAATATCCGTCTCGCTACAATCCCTGCATTCATACTTTCCGCCTCCCGTAATGAAGAAATACATCTTCAATACTTTCCACGTGAAGCTCTTCTTTCCACTCCGAGGGACTTCCCGAAGCAATCATCCGGCCATCTCTCAGCATCGCCAGGCGATCGCACTTCTCCGCTTCATCCATGACATGAGTCGTAACGAAAATCGTCGTCCCCTCGTTTTTCAATCGGTGAAATTCTTCCCATATTTCATGACGAAGCACGGGATCGAGCCCGACCGTCGGTTCATCAAGGATCAGAATCTCCGGATCGTGGACGAGAGCGATTGCAAGCGATAACCGCCGCTTCATCCCCCCGGAAAAAGTGGAAACGATACGGTCCTTATCTTCCGTCAGCTTCGTCAACTGAAGGCAATAATCAATCCGCTCTTTCTTCTTCTTTCGCAGATAAAAGGAAGCGAAAAAGTCGAGATTCTCTTTCGCGGTCAGCTCCTGATACAGAGCATGTTCCTGAGCCATGTAGCCGAACCGCTTCATGAGAACGCGTTTCGGCATCTGCTGTTCCCGTAGCCACACGGTGCCCTCGGAAGGTTCAATCATGCCGGTCATGATCCGGACTAGCGTTGTCTTACCGGATCCCGAGGGTCCGAGAAGTCCGAACACTTCCCCCTTCCGCACCGACAAGTCGACGTCTTCGATCACTGTTTTCTTACCGAATGTATGGGTCACTCGACTCAACTCTATCATCGCTTCTCCCCCTTTTGGTTTTTGTATTCCCTCTTTCTTCCGTTTCTTATACACGGAAGAGGTAAAAAGTAACCCGCAGACACAGATTATAATTTTTATAATCTCATAATCTCTATAAAAAATGTGTTTTACTTTGTCATATTATGGGTACATTTTCTAAGACTCAGTTTTAAAGGAGGATGCAAGTGAGCGATAAACAAAGCAAGAAACAAGAGCAGTTAGAACGCTTCACAGCCGATGATCGCGATAAAGATATGACGACGAACCACGGGACAAAGCTCTCGGAGGACGAATTTTCTCTGAAAGCCGGCGAGCGCGGCCCGACCCTGATGGAGGATTTTCACTTCAGAGAAAAGATTACTCACTTCGACCATGAGCGTATTCCCGAGCGTGCTGTACACGCAAGAGGTTTTTCTGCACACGGAGAATTCGAACTGTATGAGTCTCTCGAAGAATATACGAGTGCCGACTTCTTGACGGATACAAGCAAGAAAACACCCGTATTCACACGTTTCTCTACGGTAGCAGGCTCCAAAGGCTCTGCAGACCTCGCACGTGATGTCCGTGGATTTGCAACTAAATTTTACACAGATGAAGGAAACTTTGACTTAGTAGGAAATAACATACCTGTCTTTTTCATTCAGGACGCAATCAAATTCCCGGACCTCGTGCACGCTGTAAAGCCTGAACCGCACAACGGTATGCCTCAGGCAGCAAGTGCTCACGATACATTCTGGGACTTCATTGCCAACAACCAGGAATCCGCACATATGATTATGTGGGCGATGAGTCCGCGTGCCATCCCACGAAGCCTCCGCATGATGGAAGGATTCGGTGTGCACACATTCCGTCTTGTAAATAAAGAAGGGAAAGCACACTTCGTGAAATTCCACTGGAAGCCGAAATTGGGCGTACACTCTCTCGTATGGGACGAAGCACAGAAAGTGAACGGAAAGAATCCGGACTTCCACCGTGCCGATTTGTATGAAGCGATCGAAAACGGTGATTATGTGGAATACGAATTAGGATTCCAGATTATCAAGGAAGAAGATGAGCATTCCTTCGACTTTGATATCCTCGACCCTACGAAAGTATGGCCGGAAGAAGAAGTACCAGTGAAAATCGTCGGAAAAATGACGCTGAACCGTAACGTGGACAACGTATTCGCGGAAAACGAGCAGGTTGCTTTCCATCCGGGTCATGTCGTTCCAGGCATCGACTTCTCTAACGATCCATTGTTGCAGGGACGTCTATTCTCCTATACAGATACGCAACTTACCCGTCTCGGTGGACCGAACTTCCACGAGATTCCGATCAACCGTCCTGTATGCCCATTCTTCAACAACCAGCGCGATGGCATGCACCGGATGACGATAAACCGTGGTCAATCCAGCTACCACAATAACTCTCTGGCGGATAACCACCCTCGTACAGTTCCGCCGGAAGAAGGCGGATTCGAACATTATCAGGAGAAAGTCGATGGGAACAAGGTCAGAAAACGCAGCGAAAGTTTCAAAGACCATTTCTCCCAGGCCATCCTGTTCTGGAACAGCATGAGCGATCACGAAAAAGGACATATCAAAGACGCTATCAGCTTCGAACTGGGCAAATGTCAGCAGACATCCGTCCGCGAACAAGTCGTTGATATGTTGTCTAATATCAGTATCGACCTTGCATCTTATGTAGCAGATAATCTTGGCCTTGCGGCGCCTCAGGATCAGGCGGAAAATATTACGAAATCTTCCCCTGCCCTCAGTATGGCTGATACTATCGAAACTCCTGAGACACGCAAAGTTGCCGTACTTCTTGCAGAAGGGTTCAACGGAAAAGAAGTTCAGGGTGTTCTCGATGGGATCGATAAAGCAGGTGCAGATGCGGAGATATTCAGTACGAAGCTTGGTAAAATCAAAGCAGACAACGGAGATACGGTAGAAGCGGATCATACCTTCCTTACCGGAGACTCTGTACTGTTCGATGCCGTTTATGTGGTAGGCGGTCCTAACCTTGATAAAGCTTACAAGGACAAAGCTAAATACTTCACGAAAGAAGCCTATATGCACTTCAAACCGATCGGTGCTACGCATGACGGGAAGGCTTGGCTCGAAGAAGAAGAGATGACGAACCAGCCAGGTGTTATCACCTCGGACGATCTCGAATCGTTTGGAGAAGACTTCATCAAAGCTGTTGCCGCTCACCGTTTCTTCGACCGTGAAATGGCGTAATAAAGACGTAACCCCCGCTCCTATTGAGGAACGGGGGTTTTTCTGTGATTGGAGACGGCACATTCTTTAATCTATCCGATAGTTTTCATGTGGAGATTCAGGGAAAACATCGCAAAAAAAGGAGAATGCAACGATCTCTTATCAGATCTACCAAGAAAGTGACTGATATCTAGCCATCTCTGTTTCGAGAAAAGACGCTCGAAGCCAGAGCTGTCTGCTTATATTTGAGCTTCTAAGCGTTCTTCTCCGCTTTTCTTGTCTAGCTGTGAAGCCCAGAAACCCCGAGCTATAAGTAGAACAGATCAGAAAAAAAAGAAATGGCACTTTTTGTCTGACGGTTCTACTTATAGCTGAGATTTCTAAACGGGGCTTCTCCGCTTTTCTTCTTATGTATTAAGTCTAGTTGTCAGTCGGCGAAGTAATTTCTTAATCCTTCGGTCACAGCTTGCGCGACCTGTTCCCTATGATTACGGGTTTTCGCCTGTACGAGTTCGTAGGCATTCGATACGTAGCCGAGCTCAAGCAGTACAGCGGGTACGCCGTTTTCCCGTAACACATGAAAATCTCCGTGCCTTGTCCCATCGTCCTGATAAGATGTTCGCTCGACCAGACGGCTCTGAATCGGTGAAGCGAGTGATGGAGAGCCATAATAGTAAGTGCTGATCCCGCGTGCGTTTTCATGCTTACTGGAATTGTAGTGCACGCTCACAAAAGCATCTGCTCCGTGAGAGTTTCCGGTAGCGGCTCTTGCAGCCAATGAAAGGTAGCGGTCTGATGTCCTTGTCATTACTACATCCGCTCCTGCGTAACGGAGAGCGCTTGCAATAGTTTGGGACGTGGAAAGCGTAAGATCTTTTTCCAGGCTTCCGTCCCGGCCGATGGCTCCCGGTTCATATCCTCCGTGACCGGCATCGACAATGATTGTGGCATTCTGGAGGCTACTTGCACTGCTTGAAGCAGATCTTCCGGCAGATTCCGATACAGCAGATCCCCCGGCACTCGTCAGCCAGCCGGCAATCCATGCCGCACTTCCATCACCTCTACGGACTTTCACCCATCCATTTTCCTTCTCCAGTACTTGAAACGTATCGCCCCGGTTCGTAACCCCGAGAATCCGGTAGCTCGTACCAGGACCGCCTCGCAACCGTACAGAATCACCCTGGACGTTGATGGAAGCGGAAGGTGGTGAAGCCGACGAGGTTTCAGAAGCAGAAGTCGATACGAGGTAGTAGCCGGCGACCCATCCATGCGTACCATTATAATCAACGTTCGCCCAGCCGTACTTCTCTTCCCTCACTGTTACTGTCTCTCCCCCAGGAATAGCGCCCAGTACCGAAGCCTCTTCATCCGGGGCCTCTCTCAAAAGAAGGGAAGATGCGTCCACTTTTTTCTCTTCGCCTTCGTGCGCGGAGACAATGGAAGCACCACTCAGAATAAAAAGAATTGTAATGATGACACTACTTACCTGTTTACCGATAATTACCCCTCCTTTTCCTCCGGGTCCTACCACCCGGTATGTTTATTGTACCAGTTTTTCTATAAAACGAACATCAAGCGAATGTCCCAAGTTAAGACCTGGTATTAATATTTATACATAAAAAAAGCCTCCCTGCTTTCAGGGAGGCTATGACTTAAGGCTCAAATGCTTGCTACCTTTTTCTGTTGATAAATAGACACCATGTTGTAGAGGGAGGCCCTCTCTGACTCGTTCAGCGGAATCATCGGCAAACGTACGCTTCCGACGGGAACGCCGATGTAGTTGAGTGCTTCTTTTACAGGTGTCGGGCTCGGCTGTTCGAACATACGCTTCATCATCGGAACAATATAACCGTGCAGATTCGCAGCTGTCGTTACGTCTCCACGCTTGTAGCTCGCTACCATATCTTTCATTTCATCTCCAATGATGTGAGAAGATACGGAAACGACTCCGGCTCCGCCGATGGAAAGCATCGGCAATGTGAGACTGTCTTCTCCTGTATAAACAGAGAAATCCTTAGGAGTTCCTGTGATGATCTTCGTCGCAGCGTCCAGATCGCCACTCGCTTCTTTAATAGAAACGATATTATCGATTTCCGCAAGTCTGATCGTCGTTTCCGGTTCGATATTCACTACACTTCGCCCCGGAATGTTATACAACATGACGGGAAGGGATGTCGCTTGCGCCACTTTCGAGAAGTGCTGGTACAGTCCTTCCTGGGACGGTTTGCTGTAGTATGGAGCGACAAGCATGATTCCGTCCACCCCTGCCTGTTCTATCTGCTTCGTCAATTCTATGGATGCTTTCGTATTGTTCGATCCACTACCAGCAATAACAGGCACACGTCCATCGACGACTTCTACAACGAAGCGAGACAATTCGATCTTTTCCTCTGCTGTAAGTGTCGGCGATTCTCCAGTTGTCCCTGCAATAACGAGACCGTCCGATCCGTGAGCGATCAAATGCTCCACTAGATTCCTCGTACGGTTATAATCAATGTCCTCCTGATTGTCAAACGGTGTTACCATCGCCGTAAGTACTTGTCCAAAGTTCATTTTGCTACACACCCTTTTCCAAAATTTTTAAGTGAGGTGTGGAGGACCAAAACAAAAGGCAACAACGAGCATCGAGAGCCGCTGTTGCCGTTAGAACATGTATCATCGTTCCTCCGTAAGATAGCCCTCCATATAGTCTCCTATATGACAGTTCTGTATCTTTTAAATACCAGAACCAGTGTCCGGATCATGAGGTCCTTCCACTTCGGCAATTTCCCCTTTCGACACAATTCGAGGAAGCTCATGCTTCTCCTTGCACCTACTTATGGTTATTGCACCTCTACCCTTACTTCAAACATCATTTGAAATAAGATATAGTTTTTAATTACCTCTAACATATCAAATTTCATCATATATTACAATGTTTCCTTAAAAAAATTCACGTATGGGACTCTTCTGCAGAATCGGAGTGAAGTGCTTCCATTTGCTTTATCATTGTCCTCTTCAAAGCACAATATAGTCCAGCATTTGTTCGAGAGTCGCTTGTCCTATGTAAGCAACTTCGTCGAGTTCCGCTTTCGTCTCGAATCCTCCGCGGTCGTTCCGGTAATCGATGATGTTTCCTGCGATGACTTCTCCGACGCCCGGGATTTTCTGAAGCGCTTCGTATCCGGCTTCATTAACGTTGATCGCTTCTGTTCGGGCCTCTTCTTCCTGGTCCCATGGTTCGAGGTTCACCTTATAATCCTCTTCCGTAATAGTGAAAAGGATATCTCCCTGAGCGGCGGTGGAGTACAAATCTGTACCTTCCAACGTATCCAGCACGGAATCAGCCGGATGACCGTATGGATTATCTTCCCCGTAAGATAGAATTCCCGCCTCCGGATCCACTTCCTCTATGAAGGCTTCTGTCGTTGATGAAGTCGAACCGTGATGTCCGACTTTCAATATCTCGGCCTCAACATCGAATTCTTCCACCATCTCTTTCTCTTCTTCCTCGCCTGCATCTCCCGTAAGCAGCACATCCATTTCTCCATAAGACAACTTAAAGACGAGGGAGCCTGCATTATTTTCCGCAGAAGGATCTTCTTTGTTGAGAACTTGCGTCTTCACAACCGGATGCATTTCCAAAAATGCACCTTCTTCCGGTGAAACGATAGGAATATTCTTCTCTTCAATGACCGATATATAGTCCTCATAGGTATCCGTCGTGTGAGTCTGGCCACTGTCGATCACTCTATTGACGTCGAAGGTCTCAAGAACCGGAATAAGACCACCGATATGGTCAAAATCAGGATGAGTGGCAATGACCTGATCGATGGTCGTGATTCCGGCTCTTTTCAAATATTGAACGATCTCCTCTCCGGCAGACGGTTCTCCTCCATCGATCAACATCGTTTTCCCGTTCGGATATTCAATGAAAATCGAGTCTCCCTGACCTACGTCGATGGCGTGCACTTCTAAAGGAGTAACACTTCTGACTTTGAAAGACTCGGTCACCGTTCCTTCCATCTCTACACCTTCAGAGGATTCCACCCCTTCGATATACAGCGTATACGTCTCTCCTGGCGCGTATCCTTCTTCTGGCGCTTCTACTGTGACAAGACGATCCTCGACGGACACGATCTGATCGAGCTTAGCATCTGAACCTTCTTCTCTGACGAAGACATTCCCTTCAACGGAATCCGGGTCTATATCTACGTTGAATTCAATCGTCCACTGTTTATCCGGCGTCACCTCTGCGCTTAAGTGAACAGGAGCAGCGATGAACCATAAAAATGTCAGCATCATAATGATTTTTATCCGCATTTCTATTCCTCCCTGTTCTTAGTATCCGCTCTCTCTTTTTCCCTATACAAAAAGCCGCTCTTTTATTAGGGAGCGGCTTCTCTATTCTTCATATAGACGTTTCATCATTTCAATTTCTTCTTCGACTTCCTGCTTGAGGGTCCGAGGCGACACGACACGAGCCTTATGCCCCCATTGAAGCACCCATGTCACAAGACCGGTACTCATTTTCCCTTCTGTCGATAGCAGGAAATGTTCTTCGTCCAACTTCTTTACAGACGCTTCAAGTCCGAACCGGTCGAGCACAACGTTCAAGAGGGACTGGTGGAATTCGATTTCCACACGCATATTTTCTCCCGAGAACATGTGAAAGCTTTGATTCACATAGTTCTGTACATTGAAATCCCCTTTTGAGAAATGCTCATCCGATATTCTGATGTCACGGATACGATCCAGCCGGTAATGGCGCATCTCTCCTGTTTTTCTGAACCATCCGATCAGATAGTAGAAATCATTCTGCCAGATAAGTGCATAGGGCTCAACCTGATACTCATTCCCGTTCCTATGGTACTCGAAATTTTTCTCCATATTATATTTCCCGTATTTGAAACAAAGGATGCGCTGTTCAGAAATGCCCCGGTGGACATGGTCTATGTTGATCTTCACCTGATCATAATCGTTCGCCGTCATCTGTGAAAAAATGAGTGGATCAGGGAGGGTAGCTGCAATATGAACGCTCGTAAGTTTGCCCAGTTTTTTAATTAGGCTTTTCTTCTCGTCTTCGTTGATGAATCTTGCGGAAAGTATCGCATCATTCAAAAGGCGCAGCTGATACGTTTCGAAAAGGCGATCCTGGAAACTGTAGTATACTTTCCCGAATTTTCCGCGGTTCTTCATAATTTCATAACCGATCTCTTCCAGCACACTCATATCGCTTTTAAGGGTTCTCGCATCGAATTCTTTATCTACATTAAAATGTTCCTGTAACTTTTGACTCAGTTCTGCGATACTTAATTCGTTATTTTCGTCCGTTTCTTCGAAAAGAATACGCTGCAGCAATAGTAGTCTTGTGTTGTTATTTAATTCCAAATGCTCACCCCCGACCGCTGTCAAATGTACCTTATATATATATCTTAAATTCATAGTAAATATTTAGCACTTTTGTGTCTATATTTAACCGGTAAAAAAAATAACTGCGCGTTCAGGAAAGCAATTTTTTGCATATCTAACGGGGGATTGTCGCTAATATTCCCCCACGCACTGTCTGTGAAAATTATCTTGATGTTCCTGTTAGTCTTTTATTACATTTTCTTGAACGTTAGTTTTCTATGAGCGGTTGCAAATTCGTTGTCACTTTTTGGAGGGAAGCGTATAATGGTTCATTAGTTTATGAACGGAAAAGGAGGTTATTTCATGGCGGAACAAAACTATAGCAAAGTCCTGGTCGCAGCTCTTTTAATTTCAGGATCATTCATTACGATTCTTAATCAGACACTGATGATCACGGCCATCCCTCCTATTATGGAAGAGATGAACGTCTCAGCCAACTCCGCCCAATGGCTGACGACGGTATTTATGCTGGTGAACGGAATCATGATTCCAATCACCGCCTTTTTGATAGAGAAATTCACGACACGGCAACTGTTCATGGCTGCAATGGGGACCTTCCTGGTTGGTACGCTGCTGGGAGCGGTCGCTTTCAACTTCCAAAGTCTGATCGCCGCCCGAGTCATTCAATCAGCGGGAGCCGGTATCATGCTTCCATTGATGCAGACCGTATTCCTTCTTATCTTTCCCGTTGAAAAAAGAGGGACAGCCATGGGGTATATCGGTCTTGTGATTTCATTCGCGCCGGCTATCGGTCCTTCCCTTTCCGGGTGGATCACGGAGGAATTCGCATGGCGCTACCTGTTCTATTTCATTCTTCCGCTCATCGTTATCATGATGGTGGTAGCATTTTTCATTTTGAGAAATGTGACGGAATTGAAAGACCCGAAACTCGATTTCCCCTCCGTGTTACTGTCCACTTTCGGTTTTGGTGGCCTTTTATACGGCTTCACCAGTGCAGGAAACAACGGGTGGGGAGACCCGATTACGTTGATAGCACTTGCAGCAGGTGCTCTTATCCTGTTCGCTTTTATCAGAAGACAGCTTTCCATGGAACATCCGATGCTCGAGTTCCGTGTATTCAAACTTAAGACGTTCTCGCTTACGACGATCATCGCCGCTTTCACCTTTATGGGACTGATCGGGTCAGAAACATTGATTCCGCTTTATATGCAGAATATGCGTGATTTTTCTGCGTTCGAATCCGGTCTTGTCCTTCTACCGGGGGCTCTTATCTCCGGGCTCATGTCTCCCATCACCGGACGGATTTTCGACCGGATAGGCGGAAGGATTCTTGGTGTGACCGGTCTTACCATAATGACTATCGGAACGATTCTTCTCGGTATTCTGGACACCGGAACTTCCATCGTTTATCTGATGGCTGTTTACGCCATCCGTATGTTCGGGTTCTCTATGGTCATGATGCCGGTGACGACATCCGGACTCAATGAACTTCCGAATAAATTGATTCCGCACGGAGCCGCTGTCAGCAATACGATGAGACAGATCGCAGCCTCTGTCGGTACGGCCGTTCTCGTTACCCTCATGACGACAGCCCGACAGACAGCCGACTCGTTGGCCTTCACGGACCGTCCGGACATTTTCGGTGTAAACTTCGCCTTCATGGTAATAGCTGCGCTTTCTGCAGCTTCTGTCATCATGGCACTGTTCATAAAACGGACAAGTCCCCCGTCCGATGAACAATGGGACGAATGGGAACGTGAAGCAGAGGAACGAAAAGTGGAGAAAGAACGGCAAAAAGCAGCAAACGGTTAATTCCGCTTGCTGCTTTTTTCTTTGGAAGAACTTTCGCCTGTTATCCTGCACTTTTATGAGAGCATACAGTCAAGTCCTTAATCTTGTGGAAAAAGTGTTTCATATCTTAAAATATGAAACACTTTTTCGATTAACGGACAAAATAACATCGGATACCTGCATCCACTGCTTCGTTTTACGCAGGAATATTTTCCAAAACAAAAAACCCGGCAACTTCGGCCGGGTTTTCCATATGTCAGATTCTAAGCGGGATGGCTCCGCTTTTCTTGTCTAGCTGTGACACCTAGCCCTTAGCGACATAAGCGAAAACCATCCATAAAGAAGAAAAGCGCTTCTTTAGGCTGATTTTCACTTATGCGAGAAGGGCTGAGCAAGGTGTTTCCGCTTTTCTTTCGATCTAGCTATATCACCCAGAAACCGGAGCCATAAGCAGAACCGATCAGAAAAAGGAAAGAGCACCTTTGTCTGACGGTTCTGCTTATGACTAAGGTTTCTAAACAGGGTGATTCCGCTTTTCTTTATTTAAAACTTTTTTCCATAGCGACATGCGGGATGTTGGCGTCCATAAATTCTCCGGAAGTAGTATGGTAGCCGAGACTCTGATAGAATCCTTCCGCCCTGGTCTGGGCGTTCAATTTGGATGTGTCGCGCCCCTGTTTCGCTACGTACTCTTCCATCTCCAGGATGATTTCTTTGCCAAAAGAACGACCTCGATGATCTTTCATTACACAGATCCTCTCGAGCTTCCCGTATGAGTCCATGAGCCGCAAGCGTGATGCCGCCACCGGCTTACCCTCTTCGTACCCTACGAAATGGACTGCGACTTCATCTAGCCCATCATGCTCCTCTTCTTCCGTCACTCCCTGTTCTTCTATGAATACATCCCGACGTACGCTATATGCGTCTTTCTTCTCTTGTTCTGTCTCTACGACCTTTATATCCAACATTATTCCCCTTTCAGACGGAACGTTTCATATACGCTCCACGATTCGTTCTCGAGCTGATACAGCAATTGAAAACGATCAATGCGATCTGTAAGGTCGAATTTCGACATACGCAGACTTTCATACACGTCAGAGAATTCATCATCCGACAGCTTCTGAGCAATCGTTATATGGGGCACGAAGGTATGTTCCCGCTCCCCTTCCATCGCACCTTTATGCATTTCATCACTGAGAGCTTCAAGGTAATCATTCGGCTCGATCTTAAGGTAAATGACATTCTCCACCGGCTTGAACGAACCGACTTTCTTCACTTCGATATCGATGGGTTTATGATTTTTAGCAATCTCATCCAGAGCCGGGATGATCGACTTTTCAATCTCTTCATCATCCGATTCGAATGGATACTTCAGTGTTATGTGTGGTGGCACCAACGCATAATGCGGGTCATAACGCTTTCTGTACGAGTTCGCTTCATCCTGCACTTTTTTAGATGGAAAAATGGCAATTCCGTATTTCATTCTCTATCCCTCCTAGTTTATTTTCCTAATATAGTTAGAAGTCCCCTTTTGAAATCCTTCTGCCAGGAGCCCCACGTATGGTCTCCTCCTTCGATTTCATGGAACGTGTAATCGAACGGTTTCTTCTCCAAATACTTGTTCAATTCACGATTCGGGTTCAAGAAATCCTTCACGATGCCTTCTGTGGTAGTCACTTCCGTTTCTTTATCCCCGATCGTATGATAGATGGAAAGCGGAGTGAAATCACTGGCTTTTTTCGCATCTTCCATTACTGTGTCGTTCACGAATGGACTTTGCATAATACAGTTCGAGAAGGTGTATGGATAACGACAGGCAATCATAAACGCAAGTGATCCGGCAAGTGAATCACCTATAAGAGTCCGGCAACTCGCCATGCAATGACTCGGATACGTATCATCCAGGAAAGGTGTGACCTCGTTGACGATAAAATCGATGTAGTTCTGCTGTCTCTCCCCTTCCGGATGGTACTTATCCTGACGGTCGAATTTGTCTTCATAATGAATCCCGACGAAAATCGTAGGATCGATTTCTTTCGATTCATGCAACTCATCACTCAGCGTTGCAGCCCGTCCCATCTGGAAATAATCTTCTCCGTCCTGCATGATACAGAACTGGTATTTATATAATTCAGAAAAATTCTCTGGTAAGTATACTCTGAGTTTCATATCTTCTTTCAGATAGTCGCTTGATATTATATGTTCTTCGAATGTTCCTTTTCTTTTCACATCAACACCCCTAGTCTATGAAGTTGGCTGATAATGATTTCCCTGCTGCATCGCCGAATAAACTTACCCCTTATCATTTTACCATATTAAATAAGGGTATTGTTATTCAAAAAAACGATTGACATTCACCTCAGACACATAGTATATTATTACATGTCCCATTCACAAATACAAAACACGGGCCGTTAGTTCAGCGGGAGAACGCTTGGTCGACAACCAAGAGGTCGCTGGTTCGATCCCAGCACGGCCCATTTCAATCAATTGGTTCTTTTCCTCAAGGTATTTGAGGAAAAGAACCTTTTTTGTATGCTTTTGATTATCATTATTTTTCATCTCATGTAGAATAGGGAATATCAACAATCTAAGTGACAGAGGTGACATTATGACACAGACCGAAGAACGGCATTTCGTCGGAATTGGTGCTTCCGCCGGAGGACTGGAGTCCCTGGAACGCTTTTTCAAGACGATGCCGAACGATACAGGGCTCACTTTCATCATCATCCAGCATCTTTCTCCGGATTTCGAAAGCCATATGGATGATCTGCTGAGCCGTTACACAAGTATGGACATCCGCGTAGCTGAGGACGGGATGGAGACTGAAGCGAACGCCGTCTATCTCATCCCTCCCCGGAAGAACCTGTCCATTTATCACGGAACGCTTTATTTGAGTGAACAGAATGAACGGAAGCATTTGAATCTACCTATTGATATTTTCTTCAAATCCCTCGCTGAGGATCAGCGCAAGAATGCGATTGGAATCATCCTCTCAGGGACAGGGAGTGATGGTACCCTTGGCGTACGTTCGTTGAAAGAAGCTGGCGGGATGGTCATGGTCGAAGACGAAGCTACGGCTAAATTCGATGGAATGCCCCGGAGCGCCGTGTCCACCGGTCTCGCTGACTACATTCTTCCACCGGATGATATGTCGGAAGAAATGATCAACTTCATCAAACACCCGGTGAATCCGGATGCTTCCAACGGCAAAGAGACACCGGATAAAGACGTATTATCACGCATCAACATGGTGATGCGTACCCATTCGAAGATCGATTTCGATAACTATAAAGAGTCGACGATGGTCCGCCGCATCAATCGACGAGTGAAAATCAACCGTCTTCAAAGTCTTGAAGAGTATGTGGAGTACCTGAAAGAATCCGAGAAAGAACGGAACATTCTACAAAAAGAGCTGTTCATAGGTGTGACCGGATTCTTCAGGGACCCGGAAGCTTTCGACAGCCTGAAAGAGAATGTGCTTCCGAACTTGGACTATAACAAAGATGCGATCCGGATATGGTCTGCTGGCTGTTCTACCGGCGAAGAGGTATATTCTTTGGCGATTCTCCTTAATGAATACATGGAGAAGAACAATATTCGTACCAGCGTCAAAATTTTCGCCACAGATGTCGATGAGAAAGCATTGGAAATGGCCGGTACCGGTTCGTACCCCGAGAGTCTGATGGCGAATGTGAACCCGGAACTGATCGCCAAATATTTCATCAAAGAAGCAGAAGGATACAGGGTGTCGAACCCTATCCGGAAGATGGTCGTCTTCGCCAAACATAACCTAATCAAAGACCCGCCATTCTCCCGTCTTGATCTGTTGGTTTGCCGTAACCTATTCATTTATTTGAAGAACGAAACGCAGCAATATGTTCTGAATAAGTTCTATTATTCGATACAGAAAGACGGATTTTTGTTCCTTGGTAATAGTGAGACCCTTGGAGACATGACGAAAGCCTATCACCCGATCGATAATAAGTGGAAGATATTCCAACCTCGGGAAGGATATCAGCCGGACGTTCCCTCAAGCATTTCTTTCTATGACAAGAAGAATCCGGAAATCGAGAAAGAAAGTCAGGTGTCAAAACCCTCCTCCACGAATGTGAATCTTGAAAACGTCCTGCAAAAAGCGGTCTCCAGCATTTCACCGCCGTCTCTCATCATTGACGGGAACGATCAGATCATTCATGTCATCAACGACATGTCCGATTATCTGAGACCACAACCAGGCAAGTTCTCGAACAATTTCAATACGAATATGTCCCGGGAGCTGTCTCTATTTGTAAACAATATGCTACGCAGACTGAAAGCGGAACGTCAGCATATCAAACTGAACAATATTATGAATGGAGCGAAGGAAGACACGACCCTTTCCCTGAATGGGCATGTCATCGAAATGAAGCACCAGATCTTCTATTTCGTAAGCTTCGTGGAATCCTCTCAAAGCGAAGAAGAGGAAGGTAACAGCGACGTGAACATGTCTGATGAAATGAAAGAGCGGGTCCGCTACCTCGAATCTGAACTGCAGCTGGCACGTGAAGGATTACAGGCGACTGTCGAAGAACTGGAAACCTCCAACGAAGAACTCCAGTCTTCGAATGAAGAGCTGACGGCTTCAAACGAGGAACTGCAGAGTACGAACGAAGAGCTTCAATCCGTCAATGAGGAACTCTACACGGTCAACAATGAGTATCAGGAAAAAATCGAAGAACTAACCAAAGCGAATAACGACTTGAACAACTTGCTTAATAATACAGAGATGGGCGCACTTTACCTTGATGATAAACTTTGCATCCGTCGCATTACACCGATTATGAACGAAGTATCGAACATACGAGAAGAAGATACCGGAAGACCGATTTCGCATATTTCCGTCATGTCCGGATACCCGGAAATCGTCGATGATGTATACGAAGTACTGGACTCCCTGAACAAAAAGGAAAAAGAAATCGAGGACAATGAAGGACGCCACTGGTTCGTACGCATACGCCCTTATCGTACAGAGTACAATTCTGTGGACGGCATCATCGTAACGCTCATCGAAATCACGACCCTGAAAGCGGAACGTACTAAAGTAGAAGAAACCCGAGAAAAATTCGAGCAGGTACTCGAGATCAGCAATATGGGATGGTGGGAGTATGATGGAAGGAGCGATCATTTTGATATTTCTTCTTCGTTCTTGAAGAATTGTGGCTATGATAAAGAATATTTCCCGACTACCCTTCAGGATATAAGTAATTATTTCAAGACAAACCGCGTAAAAAGTGCTTTTGAAGATATGCTTAACGGGTATAAGGATAACATTGATATATTCGTTTCCTATCGATGCGACGATGATAGCTACATTCCGGTCCATCTTCTCGGTAGAGTTCTAGAAAAGGACCATGATGAAGATCCTACACGCATCGGAGGTACCATCATCGATATTTCCAACTACAAAGAACAAGGAGAATAGATTTTATGGAACGTATGGAAGAAGTGATCGAACAAATACTTCAGGGAAACAACGTTGAAGATTATAAGAATGAAACGAAAGAAGAGATCCTCTCCACGCTCTCTGTCTATCATGAAGAACTTCGCTTCCAGAATGAAGAGTTGAAACGGACGAACCATCAGCTAACCGTCATGAAAGAAAAATATGAGTCTTTATTTTATGATGCGCCACTACCCTATCTGCTCGTAGATGACACTTTTCTGATTACAGATTACAACAAGAAAGCCTCTGAATTGTTCGGTACAGGGGACCTGAAAGGAACAAAGCTCTACCAGTGGATCAAAGAAGATAGCCAGGACGCTTTTTATTTTCATACGAAAAAGCTTGAGCACCATCAGGAAGCGCATCCTGCGAATATCACTTTTATCATCGATGGTATAGAAAAGCATATGCAGATTGAAAGTAACTTCGTCAATAAAGGTCAGTATCGCATCGCCTGTATGGATCAGACAGAAATGGTTGAACATCAGAAGCATGTCGAACACCTTTCTATCCATGACCAGATGACAGACTTGTACAATCGTCGTCACTTTGAACAGAAAGTGGAAGAATTCGATTCTACACGCTACTTCCCTCTTGGGTTCATTATGGCAGACATCAACGGATTGAAGCTTATCAATGATGCATTCGGACACCAAAAAGGAGACGAAATCATTCATGAAGTTTCCAAAGAACTCTGTCGCAATACTCGAGATGGAGATGTCGTCGCCCGACTGGGAGGGGATGAGTTTGCGATCATCCTTCCGAATGCGACAGAGAAAGAAGTGAAGGAGGTAAGATCAAGACTTGAGCGTTCCTGTGTCATCAAGCATGAAAACAACCTCCATATCACCGTGTCCTTTGGCTCTTCGGTGAAGAAGATGGCATTCCAGCCGACAGAGGAAGTGCTGCAGCTCGCTGAGAACAGGATGTACCGGAACAAACTGTTCCAGAAAAACAGTCATCGGACAAGCTATATCAACAGTATGATGGCAAGTCTGTTCGAAAAAGTTCCAAGAGAAGAAGCCCATTCCAAACGGGTCAGTCAATTGGCCGAAAAGCTCGGCCAGGCGCTGCAGCTCGATGATACGCACTTACTCAGCCTGAAAACAGCAGGAATGCTTCATGACATCGGGAAAATAGCCATCGACCACTCGATTCTCAACAAAGAAAGTCCACTTACTTCGGAAGAGTACGAAGAAGTAAAGCGTCACTCGGAAGTCGGCCACCGGATTCTTAATTCTTCCGAAGAATTCGCCGATATCGCTATGGTCGTCCTTTCCCACCATGAGCACTTCGACGGACGCGGTTATCCCCTTGGAATACAAGGAGAAGATATCAAGCTCGAAGCACGTATTCTGCAGATTGCAGAAGCCTATGATGCCATGATCAGTGAAACTCCCTACCGGGAAGCTTTATCGAAAGAAAAAGCGATCCAGGAGCTTAAGAATCATTCCGGCACACAATTCGATCCTAAACTCGTAGACTTATTTATAGAAAACGTACTAGAGTCCTGAAGGTCCTCCTTCAGGATTCTTTTTTGGTTATTAGCCTATCAATTCGACACGTTCTTCTGTAAAATGATAGGTGACGCGTTTTTTCGATGAATTGTGAAGATTATGTCTACAAACCGCTTTTTATTCCACTTTTTCACAACTTCGTCACACCTTTGTGACATTTTTTTCACTGAACATGAACAATTTGTGAACTGTTGACATAATCATTGCGAACGTCTGTCCTCACCCCCTATGATAGGAATACACGCTTACAGAACTTACTCAGAAAGGAGTCTGGTCATGAATAAAAAATGGCTGTTCTCCGGTCTCCTGCTGTCGGTCATTCTTTTTCTCGGCGGCTGTGAACCGGTCACGGTGCTTGATCCGAAAGGTCCTCAGGCAGCACTACTGAAAGACGTCATCATGATTTCCATTTGGACGATGCTGTTTGTCGTTGTTGTCGTCTTCGTTTTGCTTATATATATTCTAGTCAAATATCGTTCTACGAAAACGGCGTCAGACTATAGACCACCAATCATCAAAGGAAACATATGGGTGGAGATCACTACGATCGGAATCCCTGTTCTGATCATCGTTTTTCTATCGTTTGTATCAGTTCAAAGTACGTATCAGGCAGAAAGCGTACCTGAAGGGTTCAAAGACCAGGAACCTATGGTGATTTACGCTTCTTCTTCAAACTGGAAATGGCATTTCAGCTACCCGGAACAAGATATCGAAACGTTGAACTACCTTTATATCCCTACGGATCGTCCTATCGAATTCCGCCTTTACTCGTTTGATGCCATCTCAAGCTTCTGGATTCCTCAACTAGGCGGACAAAAATACGCCATGACAGGGATGCTCACGAAACTGAACTTGGCAGCTACGGAAGAAGCAGAGATGTGGGGACGAAATTCCAACTTCTCTGGCGAAGGGTTCGCCGAACAGACCTTCAACGTAAATGCAGTCTCTCAGGGAGAGTTCAATGAATGGGTCGAAGAAGTTCAGGAAACCGCAGAACCTATTGATGAAGAAACATTTGATGAACTACTTGAACCCGGTCATTTGGGTCAGAAGACCTTTACCGGTACACACCTCGAGTTCGATCCTGCTCCGGAAGAACATGGAGACCATGGGGACATGAACAAGGAAGAAATGAACGAAGAGGATATGGAACACTCGGAACATTAAGAGAGAGGAGTCTTACGGATGGAGTTTTTCAAACAATTTGCCGTCCCGAACCCCACTCCCACCATCTATCTGTCCATGGTCGCCATCGGTCTCACACTGATTGCGGTCCTGGCAGGTATTACCTATTTCAAAAAATGGGGATACCTTTGGAGGGAATGGCTGACGACGGTTGACCATAAACGAATCGGAATCATGTATTTGATCTCCGCGCTACTCATGCTATTCCGTGGTGGTGTCGACGCTCTTATGATGCGTGCACAGACATCCAGGCCCGGCAACGAGTTATTAAGTGCAGCCGAATACAATGAGATATTCACGACACACGGAGTCGTCATGATCTTCTTCATGGCTATGGCTTTCATTACAGCTTTGATGAACTTTGCTGTACCGCTTCAGATCGGAGCACGGGACGTTGCTTATCCACGCCTTAACGCGCTCAGCTTCTGGCTTTATTTCATGGGAGCGATGCTTTTCAACATCTCCTTCGTTATCGGAGGGTCGCCGAGCTCCGGATGGACATCATACTTTCCGCTAGCCGGTAATCAGTTATCGGAACACGTCGGTACGAACTACTACATGATCGCCCTGCAGATCGCCGGCTTGGGTACATTAATCACCGGGATCAACTTTATCGTCACCATTTTCAAAATGCGCGCGAAGGGCATGACTCTTATGAAAATGCCTCTGTTTACGTGGAGTGCTCTGATCACGAACCTGTTGATCGTATTCGCATTCCCTGTCCTTACAGTGGCTCTCGCGATGGGAACGATGGACCGGTTATTCGGTACCCACTTCTTTACAATCGATAACGGCGGTATGGCCATGCTATGGGCGAACTTCTTCTGGGTCTGGGGACACCCGGAAGTATATATTCTTGTGCTTCCCGCCTTCGGTATATACAGTGAAGTTATTTCTACGTTCTCCAAACGAAACTTATACGGTTATACTTCAATGGTTGTCGCCATTGTAGTCATATCCACACTCGCCTTCCTCGTTTGGGTGCACCACTTCTTTACGATGGGGCAAGGCGCATTTGTAAACAGTATCTTCTCGATTACGACGATGGCCATCGCCATACCGACGGGAATCAAGATATTTAACTGGCTGTTTACGATGTGGAAAGGAAAGATACAATTCACCGTACCGATGCTTTATTCCATCGGTTTCATCCCGATCTTCACTATTGGTGGTGTGACCGGAGTAATGCTAGGTATCGCAAGTGCGGACTATCAGTATCACAACACGATGTTCCTCGTTGCTCACTTCCACCTTGTGATCATCCCTGGAGTCGTCTTTGCGATGATTGCCGGAATGACTTACTGGTGGCCGAAGATGTTCGGCTTCATGCTGAACGAACGGATAGGACGATGGGCATTCTGGAACATTGCCATAGGTACTTGTCTCGCGTTCTTCCCGATGTTCATCGCTGGACTTGATGGACAGGCGCGCCGAATGTACACGTATTCGGAAGTAGCCGGATTCGGTGTCTGGAACCTTCTCTCCTTCTTTGGAGGACTCGGCCTGGCGATGGGCTTCATACTCATCGTATACAACGTTTACTACAGCGCCCGCTATGCAAGCCGCGATATCGGAGACGATCCATGGGATGCACGTACGCTTGAATGGGCGACACGCACTCCTGTGCCTGAGTACAACTTTGCGGTAGAACCGGAAGTGAATACCCGTGAACCGTTCTGGGACTCCAAGTACGAAGGAGAGAAACTCTTTAAAGAGAAGATCACCGACATCCACATGCCGAATAACAGTGGTCAGCCATTCATTATGAGCTCTTTCTTCTTTGTTCTCGGATTCGGTCTGGTGTTCAGTCTCTGGCTGCTGGTTTACATTGCAGCCGCTGGTATCGCTGTCCTTCTATTCTATCGTTCTTTCGAGAAGGATGATGGCCGTCATATCCACGAGGAAGATGTACGTGAAACGGAAAGAGAAATGGGAGGTGACACGCGATGAATATCGATCATTCCAAGCCGCTTGAATATAGTACTGAAACGAATGACCTGAATATCATCGGGTTCTGGGTGTTCATCGGAGCCGAAATCGCGTTGTTCGCTACCCTTTTCGCAGCTTATTTCATTTTGGAAGGACGCGTCGCTGACGGTCCTTCCGCAGGGCATCTTTTCGTCATCTCGACGTTGATGATTCAGACATTCGTTCTTTTGACGAGTAGTTTTACGATAGGTCTGGCTGTCAACGCTATGAGGGTCGGTCGCAAAGGTGCAACGATCGGTTTTCTGATCATCACACTGATCCTCGGTCTCGGGTTCGTCGGTGTCGAGATCTATGAGTTTTATGAATATGTACACGAAGGACTGACGCTTCAGACGAGCGCCTTTTCTGCAGCACTGTTCACCCTTCTCGGGACACACGGGGCTCACGTCTCCTTCGGCCTTTTCTGGGGAATTGCAATCATTATTCAGCTGGCTAAACGGGGATTCACTCCTCGCACAGCGAATAAGACGTTCATCTTTTCCCTTTACTGGCACTTCCTGGACGTTGTCTGGATCTTCATCTTCAGCTTCGTCTACCTGAAAGGAATGATGTAATATGAGAGAGCTATTTCCAGCGAAGCAAGTCGTAGGGTTCATTGCATCTCTCGTTCTGACTGTCATCGCCCTGCTGGTGTACTTCATCGATATGAGCTTCCAGCTCGGCATGATCATTCTACTTCTTACGGCCTTCACACAGGCAGGACTGCAGCTTGTCGTGTTCATGCACGCCGGAGAATCACCGGATTCCGATTCGATCTATGTAAATACGTATTACGGAATCTTCATTGCCCTTGCTATCGTATTTGGTTCACTCCTTGCGATGGTATGGGGATACTAAGAAACAAATTAAAAATAGAGACGACTGGATATGTTAAATAAAAGAGCCCGGCTGATGGAATCACATTCATTAGCCGGGCTCACCTATTTCTATTCACTTCAAAAGCTTGTACATATAGTATTCATTACGGTACTCCCCATCGATTTTAAGGGAGTGCACCTTTTCCCCCTCTATTTTGAATCCCATCTGTTTATACATATGGATCGCAGTTTTATTTCCCTTCAAAACCGTCAGTTCAAGACGTGATACCCCTTTTTCTCTCGCCCATCTGAATGCCTGACGTAATAACGCTTTGCCGATTCCCTGTCCTCTCCACGCTTCTTTGACGCCAAGTGCTAAATAAGCAGCATGACGATTCCTTTCGAGCTCATTCCCTTTCATCAAAATGAAACCGGTGATTTCTCCATTCTCTTCTCCGACCAAAAGATCCGATGAAGGGTCTTCCGTGATTTTATGTATAAGCTGTTGCTGCTCTTCTACACTCATCTTTCTTTCTCCCGGTGCATAAAGCATGTACCCGGACTCATCCAGTTCTTTATTGAGTTTCAAAAATTGCTGTGCGTCATCGATATCAAGCGGACGATAGTCCATGTATCTTTCCCCCTTGTCCATGCATCGTTGCTTCTCATCTTTACGTATTCCATTTTTCATCCATAACAAAACCCTAATTCAATCAAGAATTAGGGTTCTTACAATTAATGATTTAGTCGTTTGTCTTTTTTGAAGCGCAACGTCAATTCTTCGGACATGACCAGGAACAGTCCCATCATGAAAATGAATACCGATCCCATGACCAGCCCGACACTTACCATCGTTAATGTACGGTCACCGACTCCCATCACACTTAACAAAAATGTCACAATTCCCATAATAAGAATCGTTGCACCCGTATATTGTACTGCATTCAACGTTTTCGAATTCATTTTCATCACCTCTTACTTCTATTATTACCCTTGTTCACAATATTGTCAAACATTTTTTGATAACGTTTTCATTATTATTTCCCGGGAAATGCTCTGTATACGTATTTCGACTTTTACAGGTAAGGTATGATAAAGAATGACGAATCGATCCACGTTTATTAGGAAAAACAAGATCATCCCTGAACAATTCTTGGACATCCAGGGTATAAACCCCTCCTCTTCACGGACAGAATAGGAGTAGGAAACGGGAGTCGTTCGGCCCGATCATTCTTACATTCCGGGAGAGGAAGTTTAGTAAATGAACTATGTTGAAATCACTTTTGATACCCTGTTCGGCTTTCTCGGGTTGTTTATCCTTACAAAACTGCTTGGAAAAACACAGATCACTCAAATCACTGCCTTCGATTTCATTGCTGCCCTTGTGCTTGGGGAGCTGGTAGGAAACGCTCTCTACGACCCGGATACGGGAATCGTTGAAATCGGCTTCGCTATTTTGTTATGGGGGATTCTTATCTACACGACGGAAATCGTTACCCAGAAGTGGAAACGTACAAGAAACATTCTTGAAGGTCAGCCTTCCATCATCATCAATCATGGAAAAATAGACCGTCAGTCTCTGAAGAAAAATAAGCTCGACGTCAATCAATTGCTTCACCTGCTTCGTGCCAAGGATGTATTTTCCGTCCAGGATGTCGCCTATGCCATTCTTGAGACGGATGGCACGGTGTCTGTCATGAAAAACGATCCGGCCCAGGTACCTACCAAAGATGATTTCTCTTTCCCTGTCCAGAACCTTCCACTACCCCGGGCGCTTATCACTGATGGAGAAATCATCGAAGATAACCTGAAGGAACTTGGAAAAGACGAAACCTGGTTACATCGCCAGCTCAAGAAACAAAAAATCGATTCTGCCAAAGAAGTCATGTACGCAGAATATAAAGAAGGGGAATCCCTGTTTCTGCTCAAATTATAATATGGAAAATGTCCAGCGGTAATCTTTGAGATAACCGCTGATTTTTTCATTGCGTAGCAGACCGTTTATATATGCTGTGACGGCTGTACGATACAGCATCCAGGCAGGCATCTTCGTAACGGAAACATCGTACGCTTCGCACATCGCAGCAACCAGTGTCTCGTGACTTACTTCTTCTTCTTCCTTAATGAATCCCTCAACCCAATCCATCGCCTCCTGGTGATATTTTATATTTTCCTTTACAGTATCTCTGAAGTTATTCTCAAATTCCCCATGCCCGGGAACTGCGCCGGACACCTCCATATCGAGCAGCCTGTTTAAGGTCTCCAATTGAAGATGAGCATCGGTGATATAAGGAATTTTATGTTTATGAAGGTAGTCCACGCCGAAATAACTGTCTGCTGCGAACAGAATTCCATCAATCACAAGGCCGGCCTGACGATAGCTGTGACCGGGAAGAATGAAGACGTTCGCATGTATATCCCCGATTCGTACTTCTCCCTCTTCTCTAAGCATATCGATCGTTACCGGAGGCCCTTCAAGAAATTTATTCCTCATCTCCGGAAGTGGATCATTTCCTCCATGTAAATAAAGCGGTTCGATTACGGGGTGTTCCATGATAGCAGCTTCTAATGGAGGTGCCCACGTTTCTACTTTGTATTTATTGCGCACAAAAGCCGCTCCCCCATAATGATCCGCATGTGCATGCGTAATAAACAAGTGGGTGAGCGGCCAATTCTTCTCTTCGATTTCTTTCATTACCTTCTTAGCGGCGGAACGATCAATACCTGCATCGATCAACAGTCCTGTCGATCCTTTCTTTACATATCCAATGTTAACGGCACTATCGTAATAATGTATATCTTCAGTGATGGTTGTAAAACTCAATCTACTCTCCCCTTTCAGCCTCTCTCATACAGATTCGCTGAAAAAGGATCCTTTTCCTGTCATACTCGAATAAACTTTTTCCTGTACTTCACTAGGTACATGTCTACTCTTACTCTCTGCCTTATGAATAGTAGATGGTGTGTACATCAAGTCGCTCAGCTGTTGGTATTCCAAACGATCTTCTTCCCTCATCTGTTTTCGTTCTTTCACTTTCTGATCCAATACGATCTTCCATACTTTATCAAGGCCAACCGGAGAACGTTCCCGCTGAACGACACGATGCTGGTAATCCTGATACTGATAATGGTTGATCGGCAGAATATAACCCATCGCTTTCTCCTCCCTTCTTCTTTCTGTATACCCGTTTCACAGAACTTTAAGCGGAAGAATCTCAATGTGAAGCTAACATAGCTTATGAAAATACGGAGACGAAATCAACGATAAAGGGGACGTCAGCCTATACGCATTTCGTGTAGCGACATAGGTTAATAAGGACACCACGTCAATCCAAGAGGAAAGGAGACGGACATATGGGCTGCGGAGAAAAATTTGATTCCAAGAATTGCGTTTCAAACATTCTGAAAGAAATTGTGGACGCCCAATCGGACGTTCTGCACGACTGTGACTCAAGTTGCGAGCAATCCATCAGTGACCTGCTGGGAGATACGGGGGCTACAGGCCTTGATACCGTTCCTGTGCTACTTTACTGCGAAGGTACATGTAAACCTTTCAAAGGGTATGGAGCGAAGAAGACAGCAATCAAAGATATTATGGCAAGCTTTTACTTCCGGGTGAAATCTATCGATAGTCACGACTGTGCAACACTGGAGCTTCTAAGAGACCCGCATGACACGTGCGAGGATCCGGAGTCTCCAGTCAAACAATTCACGAAGAATTTGAAAGCGACTGGTATCTGTATCACTGTCGATGTCGACTGCTTCTGCCACATCACTTGCCTTCCTGCCGTCGAAGCATTATCCTGATCCAAAAACAAGAACGGTGAAGGGCTCTCCCTTCACCGTTCTATTTTTCATAATTCAAGTCACTATTTCTTCTCTGTATAAGAAGGCCATATACTCCATGGGTACTCCTCTGGCGGGTGGGAAGTGAATGTCATGTCTTCCTTCTTCGTAGGGTGAGTCAACACCAGACGATGAGACCACAATGCAATCTGTTGACCCGGATGATTCACATCCTGTCCGTATTTCTGGTCACCGAAAATCGGACAACCATGATGGGATAGTTGGACCCTGATCTGATGCGGGCGACCGGTATGAAGATCGATTTCCAAAAGACTGAACCCGGCTTCCTGTTCTTTCTCTTCATATTCGAGCACGGCCTCTTTTCCGTATTTATTGCTTTTTCCTACAACATAGACTTCGTTCTTTTTCCTGTCTTTGACGAGATAATTCTCCAGTCGTCCTCTATCTTTTTCCATTTCTCCATGGACAATAGTCAGATAGTACTTTTCCATCGCATTCCTACGAATCTGATCGGAGAGTCTCGACGCCGCTTTCGATGTCTTTGCAAACACCATCACACCACCGACAGGGCGATCCAAACGATGGACCAGTCCGAGATAAACATTCCCGGGCTTGTCATATCGGATTTTCAGATCTCTTTTAAGTATCGACAACAAATCGTCATCTCCGCTCGCATCTTCCTGTACGGGCACATTCACAGGTTTTTCGACAACGAGTAGATGGTTGTCCTCATATATAATAGGGATATGGATAATATCCCCTCCTTTCTAATCAAAAGCCAAGGAGCCGTATAGAAGTAATCTCTTCAAACGGCACTGTTTCATGGTAAGGGCGTCGAAATGTCTTCATTCCTACGTCCGTCCCGTCGTAAGACATAACGTATCCCTGGATCTCTTTCTCTTTAGTTTCGACAACACACTTCATTTTAGGCATTTGTGAAGGTAATGTCACGAAATAATTCACTTTTTCTTCAAGCTCCATATCCTGAAAACGTCGACGGCGTTCTCCTGGAGCATGGTCGTTCCCACTCTCTTCTTTCTTTACTTCCGGTGATGAGCGGTAAGTCTCCTGCCCTTTCTTCTCGATCGAAGGCAAGGGTGGCTGCGTTATATAAAGCTTCGGTCTCGTAATATAAGTTCCTTCCTGCTTCATATGACTTCCTCCTTATCGTTCTTGCTCACTTGTATGTATATGAGGCACGCTTGAAAATTGTGCAGATGCCTCGGTTACATCCTTCTCTTTAAGAGCGGAAACGATAAAGTGGCGGCCCGCCGTGTTGTTGAGAATCGCTACATCGATGGTAGCAAGCTGCTGCCGTTTATAAAGCCAATTCTCATTTTTTTCGAAAGCTTGAAGGCGTCGCTTCTGCAGAGTTACCGTTTCGCGGCTGATCTTGCGGAAACGCAGGTTCAAGTATGGATCATCCACAGCGATCCCTGCTGTCTGCCAGCGGAATAACCCCCAGCTGAGGAAAATCGGAACAGCTACTAATGGTACAGCAATCCAGGAAGGTGAAAAGTAGAATACCGCTATGACCGCAATTATAGATACAAGAGCGCCTTTCCATACGTAATAAGGAATAGCTGCGAGCGGGGGACGCTTAATCCCTGGTTCCTCCCGGTAATACTCGGGCAGGTACATCTCAAGAAAAGCGGGAACCCGTTTTTTCTTAAGTAAAGGAAGCATATATACCGTCCCCTCTTCCATACGGCCTCCACTGACTCCTCCTGCAACTTCGACGTACACATAGCAGAGACCGAACAGCTGACGGATCAGATTCTCCTTCACAATCACTGCCTGAATACGGTGGACAGGGATGGTGCGCTGCCGTTTTTCAAGCAGACCATACGTCATATATAGCTCCTTGTCGTATCTCGTAATCGTGAAATTCCCATATTTCACTATCGTCCAGAGCACTCCCGCTCCCCAAACGATAAACACAGACAACAACAGGAAGAAGACAAGTACTTGTATAGCCAACGACAGTACCCATGTCGTCACCTGCTCGTACACTTCGTCCGGAATGATCTGATTCGCCTGCGAGTACAACAGCCACATCAACCCTAATATGATAATCGCATTATCCGACGTGGCTCCCGTGAGAGCAAGTCTTCCGTAACCGAGCGTCTCAGATGGATACTCCTTTTCCACCTCTTCCTCATCTTCCAGGCTCGTACGTTTCCCCGTCTTCAGTTCGCTTTGGACCCGCTCTCCTTCCGAGAACAATACAGCCGACAGGGAAGCGTCCACGTTCTCATCGCTCCCTGCGGTCTCAATCTGGACTTTCGTCAAACCGAATATCCTGTGAATCAAAGACTGCGTCAAGTCGATGGATTGAATTCTATTTTTCGAGATGCGTCGTTCTTTTCGTATGACTATACCCTGTTTGATTTGAAGTTCATCTTCTGTAATCAAATAAGAGAATCTCAACCATTTTACAAACGCCATGAGCGACAACAATACAACCAGCACCGCTGCGCCGATGACTGCATACCAGAGGGTATCTCCGTTGAAGGAAATGACGATGATCGGTAAGAGACCAAGTGCCATATCCTTGAGCGATTTTATGAACTGGAACAAAATAGCTGCCGGGTGCAATCGCTTTTCAGACATCATCTTCATCCACCCTTGCAAGCTCTGAAATCCTATCCCGTAAATCAGAAGCCTCTCCATCTGAGAGAGCCGGAATCTCGTGGGTCGTAGCGGCCGTCGATATAGTCACTGTCGCAAGGGAGAAGTGTTTCAGAATCGGGCCCTGCTTCGTATCGACGTGCTGTACGCGGAGCATCGGTACAATCGTTCTTCTTCGTATCAGGATTCCGTGCTGGATATAAATTTCCTGTTCAAACACTTCATATTTCCAGCGTCTCCACCGGAGAGCCGGGACAAGGAATACGGACAGAACAAGATCGATGACGAATAACAGCACAGCCAGGGCGATTACCCACCAAGGCCATGAAAAATATATGTAAGTCAGAATGGATGCAGCTATTATAAGTACAGGTATGAACAAAAACAGAACAGCGGTCCATCGCCATGCGGCAATCGCTGTTTTTTCGATATGATGTGCGGGAGATTGACGCATATCCTCCCTCCTTCCTGTTTTCCATTATAACGAATGCTTCTTTGAATTGCGAAATCTTCCTTGATTTACCGATTATAGGGCAGTATTTTTCTCTTTTCTCAATATTTCTGTCCCATACATTTTTGTATTGCATGATAAATATAGTACATCCATGAAAAATGCCGCATATCTATTTTTATGCGGTACTTTCTCCTCTCTTCTTTATAAAAAACGCTCCATAACGATAACCACAAAAAACGGTACCTTCCATAGAAGGCACCGTTTTTTTGATTAATAACCGATAATGTTGAACCCGGAATCGACGTGGATGATTTCTCCCGTCACGCCGCGGGACAGATCACTCAACAGGTAGTAAGCGGTACTTCCGACTTCTTCCTGTGTTACTGGACGACGAAGCGGGGCCCGCTCCTCGATTTCAGAAAGAATCGAGTTGAAATCTCCGACTCCTTTTGCACTCAACGTACGGATCGGACCAGCAGAGATAGCATTCACACGGATACTGTCTTTTCCAAGGTCACTTGCGAGATAGCGCATATTTGCATCAAGGCTTGCTTTCGCTACACCCATGACGTTATAGTTCTGAACAACTTTCTCTCCGCCGAGATAAGTCATCGTCAGGATACTCCCGCCTTCAGTCATGAGCGGTTTCGCGGCGCGGGAGACTGCAGTCAGAGAATAAGAGCTGATGTTCTGCGCCGTCAGGAATCCGTCCCGGCTCGTGTTGAGGAATTCCCCTTTCAGCTCATCGCGATTAGCGAAGGCGATGCAATGGGCAAGTCCGTGAATGGTTCCTACATCCTTACCGATCGCTTCGAACGTCTGAATGATGGACTCATCATCTGTCACGTCACACTCATAGAAAAGAGGTTCCTGTCCTTCACTTGTATCAAGCGATTCTGCGAGTTCACGCACAGATTTCCCGAAACGTTCGCCCACGTATGTGAATACGAGACGCGCACCGGCTTCGTGCAGCGAACGTGCAATTCCCCATGCAATGCTTCGTTTGTTGGCCACGCCCATTACGACGTATGTACGGCCTTCTAATGAAAAATTCATGAAAACCCCTCCTTGAGGTTAGTATTTGTTATTAGTACCTGCTCTTATTTTATTATACCTCGCTCGAAAATACAATTACACGAGTAAATTCATAAAAGCAGATGCCATGCCGAAATAGATGAGAATAGAAATCAGGTCATTGATCGTAGTAATGAACGGACCTGAAGCGACAGCCGGGTCAATGTTCAGCCTGTCCATAATGAGCGGCACAAACGAACCTGCGATGGTCGCTACAATCAGGGCAGACATGATGGAAATACCTACGAGTACGCCAAGAAAGAAATTCCCCTGCCATACGTAGACGATTCCCATGATGATCAATCCACAAACGACACCGGTGATCAACCCCGTAGATGCTTCTCTGAACATCATACGGACTTTCCCCTGCTTCCTTATTTCCCCCGTAGCAATCCCACGCACTGCTACGGCAAGCGCTTGCGTCCCTGTGTTACCGGCCATACCGGCAATCAACGGAATGAAAATGGCGAGTATCGCCACTTGATTGAGCTGCTCTTCGAACTGACTGATCAGGCTCGCTGTGAGGCTTCCGAGAAACAGCAGAATGATCAGCCATGGCAGACGCTTCTTGGCGGAAGTGAACGCATTGTCATTCGGTCCATCCACGTCTGAAATCGCCGCCAGCTTGGAATAGTCATCACTCGCTTCTTCATCCATGACATCCATGATATCATCAACCGTTATGATCCCGAGAAGATGATCCTGAAAGTCGACGACCGGGAGTGCCAGAAAGTCATAGTCACGCATCATTTGCGCAATCTCTTCCTGGTCCTTCGCTACGGAGACACTTACGACACGGTCACTCATCGCCTCTTCGATTGTCCACTCCGGCTCAGAGATGATCAAGTCACGGAGGGAGATCACACCGACTAATCGCTTATCTTCATCAACGACGTAGGTGTAGTAAATCGTTTCTGCATCAGGAGCTTCTGTGCGCAAGTGATTCATCGCTTCCTGCACTTTCATCGAAGCTTTGAGAGAAACGTATTCTGTCGTCATGATCGAGCCGGCCGTCTTCTCTTCGTAATGAAGCAGGTCCTTGATTTCCTGAGCGTCTTCCTGTTCCATGATGGTCAGGAAACTGGCGACTTTATCCTTGTCCAGCTGATTCATGATATCTACGGCATCATCCGAAGACATTTCAGCGAATACGTCCGAGGCGAACCGCGGATCCATTTCCGAAAAATACGGCTCTACTTCTTCATCGTCCACATGTTCCATGACATCCGCCATTTCTTCAGGCGAGACGTACATATATATTTCCTGGCGCAACGATTCTTCCAATTCCTCGAAGATCCTTGCCTGATCATATGGATGCAATTCCAGAAATTCAGCACGGAACTGATCGATCTTCCCATTTCTCAAAGACTCCTCGATTTCATTCCAGGCATTCTGACGTTCCTGTTCGTCCAGATGTTCCATTTCGGTCCACCTCCTTTGTTATAATGAAAAGTGAGTTTGTCCCGATGAAGGTATAAATCAGACCTCTACTTTAAATCCTTCATCTTAAAAGAAGTATGATTTACATCTTCATAGGGGTAATACTGAATGTAAACGAAAATCTTGTTATTGAAAAGGAGTACTGCTCATGTCTTACGATATTATCGGTGATGTTCACGGCTGCCTCGATGAACTGAAGCAACTATTCGAAGACCTCGGTTACCAATTTGAAAGAGGTATCCCTGTCCACCCGGAAGGCAGAATTCCCGTATTCCTTGGTGATATCACCGACCGCGGCCCTTCCTCGATCGAAGCGATCGATTTCGTCCATGATCTCGTCATCACCCATCAGAAAGGCCGATATATTCCAGGGAACCATTGTGATAAACTGTACCGCTACTTCCGAGGGAATCCCGTACAGGAAAAGCACGGGCTCGAGACTACGACAGAAGAATATCGTTCCCTTCCTTCAAAAGAACAAGTCATCGTCCGGGATAAATTCATGACCCTGGTCGAATCCTCTCCTCTTTACCTTGAGCTTCCCGAAATCGATACAGTGGTTGCTCATGCCGGCATCCTCGAAAAAGATATCGGGCAGATGAACAAGCGGATTCGCTCCTTCGTCTTATATGGAGCAACTACAGGAAAAACAATGCCGGATGGACGCCCCGAACGTCTAGACTGGGCAGCCGGATATACAGGTAATAAAAGAATCGTATACGGACATACACCCGTCCTGGAACCGAGGTTCAAAAATCACACGGTCAACATCGACACCGGTTGCGTCTTCGGAAACAAACTGACCGCCCTAAGACTCCCTGAGGAGAAAATTGTCCAAGTCCCATCCTCTCTTCCCTTTCAACCAGAGAGCTTCAGGAAATTCGAGTAGAGAAAAGAAAAGTGGAGGCATCCCGCTTAGAAGCTCTGACCTAAGTAGACCGGTCAGATAAAAAACGTTCTTCCTTTTTTCTGATCCGGGCTACTTAGGGCACGGGCTTCTGGATGTCGCAACTAGATCAAGAAAAGTGGAATCACCCCGCTTAGAAACCTTAGTCACAAGCAGCCTTGTTTTCTTTTGGGCGTTCTATCCCTAAAAAAGCGAGGCTGCTTGTGGCTCCGGTTTCTGGGTGATGCAACTAGATCAGAAAAGCGGAGGCATCCCCTCGAGCCTAAGGAGACTGATCAGACGAATGGTGGAGAAGAACTGAAGCTCATCGCCTCTTTCGTCCACGGATGTGTAAAAGAAAGCTTTGCACTATGAAGCGCCTGTCCATGAGACAGATCGGAAGCAGCTCCATAAAGCGTATCCCCGACGAGCGGATGACCCAGGGAAGCCATGTGGACGCGGATCTGATGCGTTCTGCCTGTTTCGAGTTCAAGCTGAATGATACTTCTACCTTCGTCAGTATCCACCACCTTATAATGAGTGACTGCTTCCTTTCCTCCTGCAGCTACCTTTCGGCGGATGATCGAATCCTCCGCACGTGCTATCGATGCACAAATCGTTCCCTGTTCTTGTTCAGGTACCCCTTCGACGAGAGCAAGATAACTCCGGCGGATCATCTCTTTCCGGTTGAAAAGAGAATGAATGTAAGGGTGTTTCGCAATAAGCAAAAGGCCTGAGGTATCCCGGTCCAGTCTCGTCACCGGGTGCACTGTCTGTTTCCAATCTGAAGCTTCGTAGTGAGACAGCACGCGCTGTACTATGGTATGGGAGGGGTGCTGAGCAGAAGGGGTCATGGCCATGCCTTCAGGTTTATCTATGATCAGAAGATCTTCATCCTCATATGCTATGTCAAGCGGACCATATTCCGGCTCATAAGGGTAAGTATCTACAACAGGAAAATGAACCGTCAGGCTATCTCCCTCTTTCACCTGTTCGTAGTGCAGGACAGGCTTTCCATTCAGTAGTAACGTTCCGCTTCTCTTGATTTCTCTGACCATTCTGCGGGACAACGATGCATCCAGACGAAGCGCCTCCTGTACGGTCCCCGCTCTTGATACGGAGAATACCTTCCTCACTTGTCCTTCCCTTCCTCCGTATATTGATCGGATATGAACGAATCATGAACCCTGCGCCAAAACGGAAAAGGGCGGAACCTTGCGAATCTCACCTTTTCTTTCGCTACCCGGCACTGGATGGATTCGACGTTGCTGTAGGTCCTCGTGAGGTGATCGATGGTAAAAAGGAAACTCCGTTCATTCAGTGGACGGAACACGCAAGTATGATGGCCTGGCAATACAAGCGGAGATCCGATCGTACGGAACACCCGGTTGTTGATTGAAGCCATTTCAGTTACCTGGATCGCTTCAAGCGATGGATGGAGAATCGCTCCTCCAAGAGCTTTGTTATAAGCTGTACTTCCGGATGGAGTCGAGATACACAACCCGTCGCCCCGGAAGGTTTCGAAATGGTCTCCTTTGATATCGATGTCGACGACGACCGACCCTTCTGATGTCTTGATCGCACACTCATTAAGTGCGAGATGGCGCTCTTCTTCTTCGTGATCCTTCTGTTTGATGACCACCTCAAGAAGGGGATACTCGACGACCTGAAAAGGTGTACGTGCAATTTCGATGATCAGCTTCTCCACTTCCTCTGGCATCCAATCCGCATAAAATCCGAGGTGCCCCGTATGAATTCCGATGAAGGCCGTGTCATCCAGGCGATTCAAATAAGTATGGAAAGCTTCGAGAAGCGTGCCATCTCCACCGACGGAGATGACGAGTTCCGGAGCTTCTTCGTCGTACTCCAATTTGAACTCACTTAAGTAATTTTTGATTTTCGTCCGGAGCTCGTTCGATTTGCGATCTCCTTTAGAAAGGATAGCGAATTTCATTTTCTCACCTCTTCAGTCCCGGTTATCCCTCTGTTTGTATTCGTCCTTTTTGCGGAATTCTTTACGGGCCGCGTACACTTCATCCTTGATTTTGGACATTTCTTCGTCCAGGCGGAAAGCCGCTTCCCCTGCCCGCTTCAATCTGGCTTTGATTTCCGGAGGGATCTGTCCGGAGTATTTATAGTTCAATGTGTGTTCGTTTGTTGCCCAGAAGTTCATGGCAAGCGTTCGGATCTGAACCTCTGCCAGCAAGTTTTTCTGACCGTGGATCGTTTCGACAGGGTATCGAATAACGACGTGGTAAGAACGGTAGCCGCTTTCTTTCTTTTCAGATACGTAGTCTTTTTCCTCCACGATGGAAAAATCATTCCGGTGACGCAGCATATCAGAGACGACGTAAATGTCACTCACAAACTGACAGACCACCCGTACACCTGCGATATCCTGCATTTCTTCTTCGATGTTTTCCGGGTTGATGGCTTTCTTCTTAGCTTTATCAATGATACTACTCTTAGGTTTTACCCTTCCTGTCACAAATTCAATCGGAGATTCTTCTCCTTCGAAATCATATTGCTGCCGCATTCCTTTGAGTTTGACTTTCAACTCTTCCACAGCTTGGGCATACGGTGCAAAAAAAGCTTCCCAATTCATACCGCGCACCACCTTATCAGACATCTAATAATGGTTATGAAGTGATTTTTGATTCAAATCCATTGTATCATAATACCATAGGAAACAGGCTGTCCGCGCCCCTGCCTGATGCGAAATTTCTACAGAGGAGAGTGAATCAGATGAGTCAGGAAATTGAAATCGAGTTCAAAAACTTGCTTACAGAGAAAGAATATATGAGAATGCTTGAGGGTTTGCCTTTTGAGAAAGAATCATTCACCGAACAGACGAACTACTACTTTGAAACAGAAGATATGCAACTGAAAGAGAACGGAGCAGCCCTTCGCATCCGTCATAAAGGGGACAGCTGGACGATGACGCTGAAAGAACCGCATCCGGAAGGGCTACTCGAAACGCACGATACTATCGATGAACGACAGGCCGATCAGTGGATCCAGAACAGAGGTGCTAAGCAACCGAATATCACAAAACAGTTGGAAGCGATGGGGATCGATTCTGCGGATCTACGCTTTCTTGGATCACTGGCTACCAGAAGAAGAGAAATCGACTACAAAAATACGACCGTCACTCTCGATTACAGTCGATATTTCCAAGTACAGGACTATGAACTGGAAATTGAAGCGAACTCAAAAGCCCAGGGAGAAACAGTCTTCGAAGAGCTTCTGGACCGTTTTTCCATCCCGAAGAGGGAAACGAAAAACAAGATCCGGAGGTTTTATGAAGCGAGGATGCAATCAGATTAGTTGTTGCTTCTTCTCCCCCTTGCTACAATGAATAGTATAGATAGGAAGGGATCAAGATTATGACTCAGGAACATCGATCCATTTACGAAGCGATCGGGGAAGAGCGTCTGCACGCTCTTGTCGACGCTTTTTATAAACGTGTAGCAGACCATCCGGAACTGAAACCGATTTTCCCGGATGATTTGACAGAAACGAAAAGAAAACAGAAGCAATTTCTCACCCAATTTTTCGGGGGACCACCTCTGTATATTCAGGAACACGGTCATCCGATGCTGAGGGCGAGACACCTGCCTTTTCCTATCACACCGACAAGGCGGGATGCATGGCTTTCCTGCATGAGAGAAGCAGTCTTTGAAGTCGGCATTGAACAGCCGTACGAACGGATTATGCTCGAACGACTTACGATGACAGCGAATCACATGATGAATACACCGGAAGACGAGAAAGGGGAATCTATGTGAGTTGGAGAAGCTTAGGCCAGCCGGACAAAGCAGTCCAGGGCTTTCAGGAAGGTTTTTTCAATTTACAGAAGCGGCCGATCGAGATCTATGTATTCGTGGATCCACTCTGTCCTGAATGCTGGTCGCTCGAACCTTTCCTCAAAAAACTCACTCTCGAATACGGACGTTACTTTAAAATACGTCCTATTCTGAGCGGATCATTGACCACCCTGCAGAAAAGCTGTCCGGATAATCCGGAACGGCTGAAGAAACAATGGGATCACATGACCTCCGTAACAGGGATGTGCTGTGATGGCGATGTATGGCTTGAAAATCCGGTTTCTTCCCCGCTTTCTACAGCACTTGCAGTGAAAGCGGCTGAGTTCCAGGGCAAAAAAGCCGGCATGAGATTCTTGAGGAAGGTGCAGGAGTATGTATTTTTAGAGAAACGGAATGTGTCTCAGGAAGAAGTACTGATTGAATGTGCGGAGAAGAGTCGCATTGATGTGGAAGAATTCAAGAAGGACCTTCACTCCGAAACGGCGAAACGCGCGCTTCGGGGAGACATGAAACTTATGAGAGAAATGGAAGTGGACGAGACACCGACCATCGTCATTTTCAACGAATCGGAAGAAGACGCAGGCCTGAAGATCACCGGACTTTATGATTATCATATTTATGTAAAAGTATTAAAAGATATGCTGCAACAGGACCCTGCTCCCTCTCTGAAACCGAATCTCGAAGAATTCATGAAACAGTACCGTTTCGTCGCCAACAAAGAAATAGCCGTCGTCTACGATTGGACGGAGAAGGAAGCGAAACGGGAAATGCGAAAACTCGTACTGAAAAGAAAAGTACGCGAAGTCCCTGTGAAACACGGTGTCTTCTGGGAATACAGCGATAACTAGAGAAAGAGGCAGATGTCTGAATGGACATCTGCTTTTTTCATGCAAAAAGAGCCGCTCCTTGATGAGAACGGCTCTCTCTGATTATAGTCATCCTTCAAGCAGACGCTCCATCTCTTCAAGCTTCTGCTCAAATACATCCAATGCTTCAAGGACAGGCTGTTTGGAAGTCATATCTACTCCGGCCTTCTTCAGCACTTCAATCGGATAATCACTGCTTCCTGCTTTCAGGAAGTCTTTGTATCGTTCAACGGCAGGAGCCCCTTCTTCCTGGATCTGATTGGCGAGGGCCGTCGCTGCAGAGAACCCTGTGGCGTACTGGTACACGTAGTATCCCATATAGAAGTGAGGAATTCTCGCCCACTCCAGGCCGATTTCTTCGTCGATGAACGTATCGTCCCCGAAGTATTTTTTGTTGAGATTGTAATAAATCTCCGTCAGCTTCTCCGCCGTGAGTGCTTCGCCTTCCTGCTCCCGTCTATGGATCTCATGTTCGAATTCCGCAAACATCGTCTGACGGAATACCGTACCACGGAATCCTTCGAGATAGTTGTTCAACAGATACAGCTTCTCTTTTTCATCTGTCGTATTTTCCACCATGTAATCATTCAGCAACGCTTCGTTCGTCGTGGAAGCGACTTCTGCAACGAAGATGGAATAGTTCCCGTAACGATACGGCTGATGTTGATGGGTGTAATAACTATGGAGGGAGTGACCCAACTCGTGAGCTAATGTGAACAGGTTATCCACATTGTCCTGCCAGTTCATAAGAATGTAAGGGTTTGTGCCATAGTGACCTGAAGAATAGGCACCACTGCGCTTCCCTTTGTTCTCCTCCACGTCGATCCAACGATTCTGGAACCCTTCACTCAGCTTCTCCACATAATCTTCACCGAGCGGCTTCAAAGCCTCCAATACCTTCTCCTGTGCCTCTTCGTACGTCACCTTCATTTCCACATCTTTTACAATCGGTGTATAAAGATCGTACATGTGCACTTCATCCAGCCCCAATACACGCTTTCTCAATCGGACGTAGCGATGCATGAGATCCAGACGATCGTGTACAGCTTCAATCAGGTTATCGTACACACTTTCCGGAATTTTATTGGAATCGAGAGCCGCCTGTCTCGCACTATCATAATTGCGTACAGTCGCTTTGAAATTGTTCTTCTTCACATTGGCACTCAATGTGGAAGCGAACGTATTTTTGAAAGACCCGAACGTATCATACATTGCGCGGAAAGCATCTTCGCGAACTTTACGATTATCGGATTTCAGGAAATTCAAGTACCGACCGTGCGTTACATCCACCTCGTTCCCTTCTTCATCCTTGATCGAAGGAAAAGTAAGATCAGCGTTGTTAAGTGCTCCGAAAGTCTGGGCCGGAGCTCCGGAAATTTCCGAAAAACCGGCGAGCAGTTTTTCTTCCTTCTCACTCAGTATGTGTTCTTTCTGACGAGTGATTTCATTCAATGTATGTTCGTAATGCTTCAGCGGTTCGTAATCCTCGAGAAACTTATCTATCGTACCTTCTGGCAGCGAGAGAATCTCTGGAACGATGAAGCTCATCGCCTGAGAAGCTTCTGTAAGCAGGGACTCCGCTTTCGTATTCATTTCCTGATAATACGCATTCGTCGTGTCCTGATCGCTGCGCATGTGTGCATATGTGAATAGTTTCCCTAAACGTTCCGAGAAACGGTCCTGGAAATCGAACAGTTCATAAAGCCTCTCTCCGGAATTTCCTAACGTATTCTCAAAAGGGGGAATCTTTTCTGTTTCCTTCTTCAGTTGTTCAAACTCTTCGTACCACGCTTCGTCTGTCTCGAAGATATCTTCGAGTCTCCACGTACGTTCTGTGGGAATCTCTTCACGTTTCGGTAATTCTTTCGTTTGAGCCAATGAATAGCCTCCTCTTTTCTTCTGAAATTACTTAAGGTTTATCATCCCTATGTTTCAATTGTATCATTAATTCCTTATCCTGCCGCAGCGCCTGCTCTATATTTTGCGAAAAAGGGATATCACTTTGTTTATACCAGCACTCCCCTTTTTTCACTGCATATCCTAAGTATGCCAGTTCTTCGAGGTATTCATCCATCAAATCGATCGTCTTCTTTCCAAGAATATCCCGTACAGGAATCGAAGGCATACGAAGTATCTCCCCCTTCTTCAAAGGAAGAAAGTGGCTGACAATCGCTCTCGTCTGCCACAAATGAGCAGGTTTATCATATAAGGGTTGGTAACGAAGAGGCAGAAAACAGACGGAAGGGATCAGAGAATAATGGATACGGTTCAAGTATAGGAACTGGAGAAACTGACGGTCTTTCCCGGAAGGACGAAGAATCGGAGTTGTCCGATAGCGATAGACACTACGTTCCCACCATTCCCATTGGATAGAGGCTTCGCGTGCTCGAAATAAATCTGGAAAAGATAACGATGGCAGGAATGTCGACCTTGGACGGACAAGTATTTTTCTCGAAGAAAGAGACTGGTGAATATCCAGGATGGAGAAGCGCTTCGATTCAGGGGAGAAGGTATAGAAGTGTAGATGATTATCGAAACAATAGATGAAATTGCGTAGGAATTCAGAAAAGGAAAGTAATGGGGGCTTGCCTTTCACCTTGTCTTCGGAAATAATCCACAATGGAACAATTCCTGCTTTCTGATAGTGCCTGGTTCTTCTCTTCACTTCAGCGGGGGAAATAACGGAACACTGGAATTCTAATGCGAACTTATATGTCTTCCACTCGACATAGACATCGGGGCGTTGTCCGATCGCAGGAAGAAAATGCTCGAGCTTGGGTTTCAACTTTTGTCTATGAAGCCATTCAAAAAGCATCAGTTTGCCTTTCTGATGACGAAGAGATTCTCCCTTATATGAACAGGAACTCCTCGGCAAATGGGCAAAATGCGGGGCACGCTTCGTACTGAGACGAAGCTGCACTGCTTCTTCGCACATCGGACAATAAAAAGGACCACCCTTTTTCAGATGTTCTATTTCTTTCGTTGAACGACGGTACAATACACACGGAACCCCGTGGTCATCTAATGCTGAAAACATGTCCCACCACCTATCCATAGAATTGTGTCATCTAGAAACTATTCGACAAAAGTCGGAAGAATCCTGCAACAAAAGGCAGCAGGCTAGGTTAAAAAAAGACAAAAAAAAGCACTTTCCTTAAGCGGAAAAGTGCTTAGCGATCGATTGTAGAGCATCCTCTTCAAAAATCGTCTTTCCGTATTCACTTATGAGATGAATCGTATTCGTCGTTTCCGACCCGAATTCCATCAGACGGCTCAAGTAATTTTCCTGATCCCGATCATTCATATTTTCATCGGTGAACTGAATATATACATAATAGGCATCTTCATAGTGATAAAGCGAATCATGAACGGTGGAAGGCAGTGTCACATAATGACTCAACTGGATGACATCTTCAATGTCCGGAAAACGGAGCGCGAAAGCAAGAGGTTCTTCAGAGCCTTCTTCTTCCTCTTCCTCTTTTTCCTCGGTATCATTCTTAGCCGTATCCGCCGGCTCACTTTCAAGCAGGGATTCGAGCTTCTCATCCATCGGAATGTCGATGTTCTTGTCTTCATTATCAGGAAGCTCAAGTTTTTGACCATCCTGAGACAGCTGAGCTTTCGTCACAATGATCTCCATTCCTTTATCCATAGCCTGGACCTGGATCCAAAGAGGTCCTTCCGGTGAGAAGTCTTCCTGATCACTCACCTCATCCATCATTTCCCAGAATAACTGTTCACTACGCTCACGATCATACCAGATTTCTTCGCGGTTGAATCCGCGCTTCTCCACATCGTTATACGTTATATAAAATTTGACTGTGTTCTCATTGATCCGTTCTATTTCCATTTCGTCTCTCTCCCTTCGAAGTAGTATAACAGGCTGAAGAGACTGCTCTATTGATTAACACAATACCCGAAAGTGAATGGCTTCAATCAAGCTTTAATAAATTCGGTGTGTTATCTATCTCTATTGTAGGATAAGTTTCCTCGACTTCAAAATGAATTGCTTTCTCAATCGAAGATGAGGTTGATTTTATATTTTAGACTATTTGCAACAATTTGTCACTAGATAAGGAGGCTTTTTTCCCCATGGATTTGGACATGCTTGAACCCATACTGCTTATCATTACCATCGATCTCGTTCTCGGGGGGGACAATGCTGTCGTAATTGCCCTCGCATGCCGTCATCTCCCTGATTCGGAAAGAAAAAAAGCGATATTCTTCGGCACAGGGCTTGCTATCGGGTGCCGGATTTTCATGACTGCCGTCGCCATCTATCTTCTTCAGATCCCTTTCCTCACTGTGATTGGAGGAATCCTGCTTCTTTACATTTCTATTCAGCTGCTGAACCCGAAGGAAGCAGAATTATCCGTAAGTGGAGGTGTGAGTGCCTGGCAGGCTATCCGTACGATAGTCACTGCGGATATCGTTATGGGTTTTGATAATGTGCTGGCCATTGCCGGAGCTTCAGAAAATCGTCTCACCTATGTCATCTTCGGTTTGTTACTTTCCGTCCCTATCATTATATGGGGAAGCACATTAATCTTGAAGGTTCTCGACCGTTTTCCGCTCTTTCTCTACATCGGTACAGGAATTCTCGCCTATACATCCGGACAGTTGATCCTTCAGAACGAAAAAGTATCAGAAACAGTGACACAGATTGCTTATGGTCCTATTCTCTTCTCTATGTTCCTCGTTGTTTTTGTACTATGGACGGGAAGACTTCTTTACCGTACTAATTAAAAAAGCTATGCCCATTCAGAGGCATAGCTTTCTTTATTAATTAACGAGACGTTGTGCTTCTTTCAGTTGGAAAGTACGTACGCTTCTCGGTAAGAAACGACGGATTTCATCTTCATTGTAACCAACCTGTAGGCGCTTATCATCGATGATGATCGGGCGGCGCAATAGACCCGGATTATCTTTGATCAAATCGAATAGCTCTTGCATAGGCAGTTGATCGAAATCAGTATCTAATTTTTGGAATACTTTTGAACGTTTGGAAATAATCTCTTCCGTTCCATCTTCCGTCATACGAAGAATTTCTTTGATCTCATCAATCGTAAGCGGTTCTGAGAAAATGTTTCTTTCTGTGTATTCGATATTATGCTCTTCTAACCAGGCTTTGGCTTTGCGGCATGATGTACAGCTCGGTGAGGTATAAAGTGTAACCATGTAGAACTTCACTCCTCATTATATAATATAATCAAACTTTAAGTGACATTGTTTATCAATTTAAAATGAATTTAAATTGCATCCTATGTTCATTATAACACAAAATAGTTCTGAAATCCATATCACTTCTAAAAAAACCACTGCAATAACGGGGATATACTCTTGCTATCAACTGCTTCCCTGTTATTATACCACATACACCCACACCTAAAACCTTCTTAATTAAGATTTTCACAAAGTTTTCATTATCAACTGTTCCCCGCTCATTGAAAAAAGCCCTCTGCATGGACACAGAAGGCTATTATAGGGTCATTTTTTATCATCGAGCTCATCCATCATATTTGTGACGGATCGTTTCTCATCGATTTTCAGTACTTCATCTACAGGCTGATAAGACTTCCCGTAAAATGTTTCATCTTTATACGTATGAATCTCTTCATACATCTGTTTCATCTGCTCGAAGATCTCCTCTTCATCCGCATCCTCCGGAGACCAGTACAAAATCTCGAGCTGACTCCACTCATCCGTGGCCAGCGAGCGTCTTGAGTACCCGATCGATCTGGCATGCGTGAAACCTTCCCTCTGATAGAACCTGAGTCGTTTCTCTGTATCAGAATCCTCATAATCGACCGGTTCCACCTCAAGGATAATCGGCTTGTTCTTCTGTTTCATTTTTTCTATCAGCTTATGACCGAGACCTTCTCCCCGGGCAGCGGCGGATACATACACATAGTCTATAAATACGAAAGTAGGAAATTCCGCATACATCAATACATGCTTTTCACCTTCGTCTTTATGATAGACATCCCCTTTTTCCTTCAAAAGGGTTTCCATGTGTTCCTGAGATTTCATTTCTTCAATTGGAAAATACTGATTAAGCTTCTCAAACCAGTTCATCGATCTACTCCCTTATTCGTAGTCATACTTATTATAACGAAATTCTTTAACTTTGTTAAATGACCTGGAAAAGTGGAGACATCCCGCTTAGAAACTTCAGTCATAAGCGACTTGGTCAACGAAAGGTGTTCTTTCCCTTTCTTTGATCCGAGTCGCTTATGGCTCGAGTTTCTGGATGTCGCAACTAGATCAAGAAAAGTGGAGACACCCCGCTTAGAAATCTTAGGCATAAGTAGACCTGTCAGATGAGAAGCGCTCTTTCTTTTCTCTTATCTGGGCTACTTATGCCTCGGATTTCTGGGTGATGCAACTAGACAACGGAAAAGTGAAGACATCCCGCTTAGAAGTTCGAGCATCTACATATAGAAAAAACCTCTTTCCAGTATATACAAAAAGCCACCGGAATATCCGGCGGCTTTCGTGATTAAGGCGTATAGTCTACTCCTTTGGTATAGCTGTTCCCTGCGTTCCAGAGAAGAAATTCCTCGATACCATTCTCGTTAAGAGCACGGATCTGTGCTTCGACTTCCTGCTTCCCATATTGCTTGGTAGCTCCTGAATAAAGCCACGGAGCTTCAAAGTCCTGGATCCATGGACGGGAAGTTGGTGCCTCCTCTAAGGTGGCGAGACGTTCATTCTCGACCTTCGCATATTCATCAATCAGACGATACGGTTCTGTGTCCGGCTTACTTATACCGAAGGAAGGCCCCCAGTGACTCGGATAAATCATAGAGGAAATGACATCAACGTTCGATGAAATCTTCGAGAAGTTCTGACCGATATTCGGCTCTTCCGGTACAACTGCGGAGTACCCGAAGATATCTACAGCTACATCCACATCATAATTGCGAAGGGACTCGCGCGCATAGGCTACGAAATCAGTCACAGCATTCACCCGCTGTTGTACATCATTTACACCTTCGACATTATAATCGCCTTTCCCGTATTGAAGCTCATCATCTCTTGATGCGAACCCTTCAGGGAACCGTACGTAATCGAACTGAATTTCTTTAAAGCCTAACTCTGCAGCCATCTTTCCGACTTCCACATTGTATTCCCAGACTTCTTTTTCAAATGGGTTCACGAACGCTTCGCCTTTTCCGTTTCTCCAGATTTGGCCGTTCCGTTGGAATGAAAGATCCGGTCGTTCTTCTGCAAGCACGTTATCCTTGAAAACGACGACTCGCGCAATCGGATAGATACCTTGTTCTTCGAGGTCTTCAAGAATGGCTCGGGGGTCATCCATGACACTTTCATAACGACCTTCGAACATTTCTTTGTACTTTTCGTTATGTGGTTCAAGCATAATATTTCCATGGTCTTCTTTCACATCGATGACCATCGCATTCAAGTCCGTAGAACCTACGAGTTCCTTCAACTCAGACATTCTCGATCCTGCTGCGGAGTTTGCTGTTACGTAGATGCCTCGGACAGCATCAGGGTATGTAAAATCGAGTCCGGAGTCATATAAAAAGCGCTGAATCTTATCTGGAAGCGGAAGTTCTTTCATTCCCACTTCTTTCTTCGCTACTTCTTTTCCCGGAAGTTCTTCTCCCTCTTCCGCATGAACTACGGAGGCAAAACCGAATACCATAAACAAAGCGAGCAACATCTTAAGGTGCAAATATTTCATCTCTAACCGTCCCTTACCAGATTTTTTCTCTTCCTTCATTATATAAGATTTTCAGGATAAATGAACAGTCATTTTCCATATTTTTAAGAAAAAAATCAGAAAAAGGCCGCTCTTCCATTAAGAGCGGCCTCCTTCCTTCAGGATACCGGAAAATCTTTTTGGTATTTCTCCATTTCTTTCTGTGTGCAAAGAACCCAATGATTTGGGCGTACTTCCCGAAATTCCGGCTCTTCGCTCTGATCATGATCACTCGGATCATAGTTGAAACGTCGGCGGTTCCGTTCGTAGTCCGGATCCGGTAGTGGAATCGCTGATAAAAGCGACTGGGTATACGGGTGCATAGGATTTTTGTACAACTCATCAGCATCCGCAAGCTCTACCATTTTACCGAAATACATAACGCCGATCCGGTCACTGATATATTTCACCATAGACAAATCGTGAGCGATGAACAAGTACGTCAACCCTTTTTCCGCCTGAAGTTTCTTCAGCAGGTTTACGACCTGTGCCTGAATGGAAACGTCCAGAGCCGAAATCGGTTCGTCTGCGATGATGAAACTCGGATCCACAGCAAGGGCGCGGGCAATTCCGATACGCTGACGCTGTCCGCCACTGAATTCGTGGGGATATCGGTTAGCGTGGTCCTCATTCAAACCTACCGTCTCAAGCAGATCTACGACGATTTCCTTTCGCTCCTGATCATTGGAAGCCAGGCCATGGACATCAATACCTTCTGCAATAATGTCCTCGACTTTCATACGTGGATTCAAAGATGCATAAGGATCCTGGAAGATCATTTGCATCTCGCGGTTGAACCGCTTCAATTCATCTTTATTCTTTACGCTGTGGACATCTTCTCCGTTGAATCGGACTTCTCCGTCAGTGGCATCGTACAAGCGGATGATGGTTCGTCCTGTTGTGGATTTCCCGCAACCGGACTCTCCCACCAGACCGAATGTCTCTCCTTTATAGATATCGAAGTCAAGACCGTCCACCGCTTTGATGACACCTTTTCTTCCGGATTTAAAGTGCTGTTTCAAGTTATTGATTTCTAGCAATTTTTCCTTGGTAGTACTCATACTTTATCTCCTTCCGAACGCTCACGGGCCATACCCTTCATACGATCCTGTACACTTTTCGGCGGTTCTGTATGAGGAGCATGCTCATGAAGTAGCCAAGTCGCTGCATAATGATCGTCCGATACCTTGAACATCGGTGGCTCCTGTTCGAAATCGATCTTCATTGCATGATCGCTTCGTGGAGCAAAAGCGTCCCCTTTCGGAGGGTTCAGCAAGTCGGGTGGAGAACCGGGGATGGCATATAGTTCGTCCTCTGTACTCTCGAGAGAAGGCATAGAACCGAGCAGTCCCCATGTGTATGGATGCTTCGGATTGTAGAAGATATCATCCACTTTTCCGATCTCCACGATTTTACCTGCGTACATGACCGCGACTCTATCTGCGACGTTTGCTACGACACCAAGGTCGTGCGTGATAAAGACGATCCCTGAATCCATTTCCTTCTGGATGTCCTTCATCACTTCAAGAATCTGCGCCTGAATCGTTACGTCAAGAGCGGTAGTCGGTTCGTCCGCCAGAAGAAGCTTCGGATTACAGGCAAGAGCAATCGCGATTACAACACGCTGACGCATTCCACCAGAGAACTGGTGAGGATACTGTTTGATGCGCTGTTCAGGGTTAGGTATCCCTACAAGCTTCAACAACTCAAGAGCCCGTTCTCTCGCTTCCGATTTACTCTTCTTCTGGTGCTTGATCAGTCCCTCCATGATCTGGTTTCCGACTTTCATCGTCGGGTTCAGGGACGTCATCGGATCCTGGAAAATCATTGCGATGTCTTTCCCGCGGATATTCGCCAGTTCCTTATCTTTCATTTTCGTCAAATCTTTACCTTCAAAAAGGATTTCTCCTTCTTTGATACGACCCGGCGGCTGTGGGATAAGACCCATAAGCGCTTTGGTCGTTACGGATTTGCCGGAGCCGGACTCCCCTACGATGGCGAGCGTCTCCCCTTTTTTCACACTGAAATCTACACCTCGAACTGCTTTGACTTCCCCGCCGTAGGTGTCAAAAGATACGTGCAGGTTATTTACTTCGAGTAAGTTTTCCATGTTGTAACACCTACCTCCTATTCGCGCATCTTCGGATCGAATGCATCACGAAGACCATCTGCTAGTACGTTAAACCCAATCATTAATATCGACAGGACAAGAGCCGGCCAGAACAGGATGAACGGGTAAATCTGAAGTGATTTGAACCCTTCATCGATAAGCGTACCGAGAGAGGCTTGAGGCGTCGGCAGCCCAAGTCCGATAAAGCTCAAGAATGCTTCAAAGAAAATGGCCGAAGGAATTGTGAACATCGTATTGATGATGATCAATCCCATGACGTTCGGCACAAGGTGCTTACGGATCACACGTCCATCCGAAGAACCGAGCGTTTGTGAAGCAAGTACGAATTCCTGACTTTTCAGTTTCAATACCTGCCCCCGCACGATACGTGCCATCGGTATCCACCCGGTAATGACTAGTGCGATGGTAATCGACAGAATCCCGGGATCCATGATCAGAATCATCAGAACGACGACAACAAGGTTCGGAATACCTGTGATGATTTCAATGAAACGTTGCATGTAGTTATCCACACGTCCGCCGTAGTAAGCGGAAATACCACCATAGGCAACCCCGATGACCATATCAATAGCTGCTGCTAAGAGAGCGATATAAAGGGAAATACGCGTACCTTCCCATACCCTGGTCCATTGGTCACGTCCGAGTCCGTCGGTACCGAACCAGAAATTATTTTCTATATCTTTTGCGGCATAAGGATCATGGATGGCTTCTACTCTAGCCTGACCACCATCAGATCCGTCACTCAATACGTTGATCTCCGTATTTTCTTCATCATTTTTGAAGCGGGCGAGCGCATCTGCCTGAGCATCTTCCACCGTTTCTCCTTCTTCTACTGTGGACAACGTACCATCCATGCCCAACCAGCCGAGACCTTCGACTTTGGCAGGGATTTTCGCTCGGCCAAGATCCTGCTCGTTCGCCGTATATTCATTCATATATGGGCCGAAGATGGCCATGAATGCAATGAGAATCAAGAGGACGAGCCCTACCATAGCTGCTTTATTTTTACGTAGGCGAATCATCGAATCTTTCCAGAACGAAAGACTCGGTCTGCCTATCTCATGCTGTTCTTCTTCTTCGCGTTCGACAGGTACAAATAAATCTTTTGAAGGTTTATGATTTTCCATACTCAATTAATCTCCTTCTGTCAGTCTGATTCTCGGATCAATGAGCCCGTATAACAGGTCAATGATCAGGATGATAAGGATGAACAGGAATGAGAAGAAAAGTGTCGTCCCCATGATAATCGGGTAATCATTAGTATTGATCGATTTGACGAACTGCTCCCCGATTCCTGGCACCGAGAAAATGTTTTCGATTACGAGTGTACCTGTCATAAGGCTGACGGCAAGCGGGCCTATGATAGTTACAAGCGGGATTAGAGCATTACGGAGACCGTGCTTGAACACGACACCGAAACGGTTGACCCCTTTCGCCCTTGCCGTTGTAATAAAGTCTGAACCCAGGACTTCAAGCATTTCTGTCCGCATGTAACGGGCAGCAATTGCAATTGGGAAGATGGCCAACGCAATGGTTGGTAAGACGGTATATTCCCAGCCTTCCCAAAGAGCAACTGGAAAGAGCCCCCATTGAACGCCTAGATAGAATTGAAGAATACCAGCGAATACGAAAGACGGAATCGACTTACCTACAACTGCAATGAAAGTAGAACCGTAATCGAGGAAACCATTATGATAGATAGCCGCTATCAAACCGAGCAGCATCCCTATGATAGTACCGAATAGGAGCGCCTGTGCCCCGAGTGTCATAGATGGTCCCATTCTTTCAAGTAAAATCGTTGATACTTCTCTATTATCGAACTGGAAGGACAATCCTAAATCTCCCTGAAACAGTCCAGTGATATAGTTGAAATACTGAACAGGAACCGGATCATTCAATCCGTATTTTTCAAGAACGATTGCCTGCTGTTCTTCCGAAAGCTTATCCGCCGCACTTAGAGGCGTACCCGGTAGAAGCTTCATCAGGAAGAAAGTCAGTGTAGCAATCAAAAGCAACGTAATGAACATATAGACGAGACGTTCCAAAATGTAACGCACCATATGCCGACACCTCCTGTGTGTGTTTATAAAGTTCCCATCTTGTCGGTAATTGACTGAAAGTTCCGTATTATCGGAAAAATTCCTTAACAGGGAAAAAGAGAGCATACGTCCAGTGACATATACTCTCTCCTTCATTACAGCCTATATAAAGTTAAGAATGTTCGAATTACTTACCTTCGATATAAGCATACTTGTACGTATAGTCAGCACCCATAGGGTTTACATATACACCTTTAACATAAGGCTTCTGTAGCTGAGCAAGACTACGCTGATAAAGTGGAGCAAGTACAGCGTCATCCATTAGAAGCTTCTCTGCTTCAAGGAAGTTGTCCCAACGAGCTTCCGGCTCTTGTGCAAGATCCGTGTTCGCTTCGTTGATCAGGCTGTCATACTCTTCACTTGCGTAACCAGTATGGTTGTTTCCGCCATCCGTCAACCACATGTTAAGGAACGTGTTAGGATCGATGTAGTCAGGACCCCAACCGGCAAATTGAAGCTGGTAGTTCATGTTCGTGTCGCGCTCAAGACGTACTTCGAAAGGTACGGATGATACGTTGACTGTAAGACCTTCCAGCTGCTCAAGTTGGTCTTTGATATAAGCATCAAGTTTCTTAGCAGTTTCTGTGTCTCCACCAAGATATTCTAGTTCGATAGAATCCATACCAAGCTCTTCTTTTGCAGTAGCCCAGTGTTCTTTCGCTTTCTCAAGATCGTAAGTGACAAGGTCTCCGTTCATTTCACGGAAGCCTTCATCAGTACCAGGGCTTGAGACGAAACCTTCAGGCATATGTCCAGTTGAAGGTTTAGAACCGTTGTTAAGAATAACGTCTGTCATGTCTTGCTTATTGATTGCGTATTGAATCGCTTTACGTGCATTTACGTTGGAAAGAATATCACCAGTCTGGTTCATCTTAAGATAGAACAAAGTAGGTTCATCTTTGATCTGGAATTCTTCGGAAGAACGGTACTCATCGACAAATTCAGAAGATAAGTTAGTCCGATCAATTTCTCCGGAGTTGTAAAGGTTGACACCTGTTGCGGTATCTTTTACAACGTTCACGTTGATTTCATCAAGCTGAACATTTTCAGCATCCCAGTATTCTTCGTTTTTCACTACTGTCCAGCCTTCACCCTGATCCCAGGATTCAAACTTGAAAGGACCGTTGGATAGAAGACTTTCAGCTTCCTGCGCATAGCTGTCGCCTTGTTCTTCAACGAAGGACTGATTAAGTGGCAGGAATGTACCGAACGCTGTAAGAGATTCGAAATATGGTGTCGGTTGTTCCAGCTGAACTTCTAGCGTGTAGTCATCAACAGCTGTTACACCAAGTTCGCTGACTTCCATTTCACCAGTGGATATTGCTTCTGCGTTTTTAATTACACCGCTCATCATATATGGACCGTACTCGGAACCAGTGTCCGGGTTCACGGCACGTTGCCATGCATAAACAAAGTCATTAGCAGTTACAGGGTCACCGTTGGACCAATTTGCATCTTCACGAAGGTTAAATGTGTATGTTGTACCATCTTCACTCATCGTGTGATCTTTTGCGATACCTGGCTCTGCGTTCGCGTTCTCATCAAGACGATAAAGTCCGTCTTTCGTAGATCCTAGCCATTGGAATGCAACCGTATCTGTTGCCATGGATGAATCCATTGTAGGGATATCTGCAGTGTCACTCAGGTTCAACACCTGTTCGCTGTCACCGCTTGTCCCTTCTTCCCCTTCATTACCTTCTTGCTGTTCTGTGTCTTCTGATCCTTCGCCGCTACCATCGTCAGCGCTCTCGTCGCCTCCGCCGGAGCAGGCAGCCAGGAACATGCTTAGAGCCAGTGCTAGCACTAGCAATAGCCAATTCGACTTCTTCATGTGGAAAAGACCTCCCCTTAAAATAAATATATTCTGAAAATTCAGCGGTTCGAACAACCCGCAATATGAATTATACAAGTTTTCTTAAAATTTTGCATTAATTTTTTAAAACTTTTTTAAAGAATCCCCGGCGTGAATGCGTATACACTCATCTATTTGAGTCGAAAGAACTATGCTTTGTTGCAATATAATTACAATTACAGGTCATTAATTTTCTATGAAAGGACACAATTCAATGCTATAATGATGTCGATTTTAATTAAAAAGAGGTGTAATTGTGGAAGTAATCAAAAGACCACCTGTCGTCGTTTTGTTGAATTTCCTTATTGCCAGCGTTATGTTTCTTATGAATGCACCTGAGTATACCTTGTTCTACTACATCAACTCCGTTTTTTACATTGTGTTTTTCTACTTGTTCGTAGCCCTTCTTATGTGGGTGATCCGTGGAAAGTTCTTCGACGGCGTTACCTACAGCTTTCGCAGGTTTTACAGTAAAGTGTCGAAGCAACGTGATTATCTGGAAGAATGGAAGGAAAAACCCCTCCCTTCCGATACCATCAACCACTCATGGCTCAGGATGTTTTTCTTCCATGGCAGTCTCATGCTTATCGCTATGCTTCTTCTGCTTGCGATCTACTATGTATAAGTTGCAAAATCGTCCCCGATTCCTTATACTTTTATCACGATGAAATAAAGAGTAAGAAACGTTGATGAAAGATGAGTACGTGTAATCATCTCAAGCGATAGAGACGCTGTGGTTGGTGCAAACAGCGGAGATATTATGCAGAACCTGGGCTTTCGGAGTTTTTCGTAGATCGGCGTTAACGATATAAAGATGGCTGCATGTGAGAGATGCAGCAATCAGGGTGGTACCGCGAAGCATTCGTCCCTGCACAGGCAGAGACGGGTGCTTTTTTTGTACCTTATTTTCAATAGTAAAAGGAGAGATATGTATGTCCGTCATTTTTTCAGGTATTCAGCCAAGTGGTACATTGACGCTCGGCAACTACCTCGGAGCTCTGAAACATTTCGTCGATTTGCAGGAGGATAATCACTGTTATTTCTGCATCGTCGACGAGCACGCAATCACTGTACCGCAGGATCGACTGAAGCTGAGAGACAACATCCGTTCCCTGGCAGCCCTTTATCTGGCCGTCGGAATCGACCCTTCGAAATCGACATTATTCATCCAGTCTGAAGTTCCTGCGCATACCCAACTGGGATGGATGCTACAGTGCGTCAGCTACATCGGAGAACTTGAACGGATGACCCAGTTCAAGGATAAATCACAAGGAGGAAAAGAGGGAGTTTCTTCCGGTCTCCTCACCTACCCTCCTCTGATGGCATCTGATATTCTTCTTTATCAGACCGAGGTCGTACCAGTGGGCGACGACCAGAAACAGCATCTCGAGTTGACAAGGAATCTGGCCGAACGCTTCAACAACAAGTTCAATGATATCTTCACGGTACCTGAAGTCAGCATACCGAAGGCGGGTGCTCGCATCATGTCCCTGCAGCAACCTACGAATAAGATGAGCAAGTCTGATGACAATCAGAAAGCGTTCATTTCCATGCTTGATGATGAAAAGACGATCCGCAAAAAAATCAAGAGTGCCGTCACTGATTCGGAAGGCATCGTCGAGTATGATCCTCAGAATAAACCGGGAATCTCCAACTTGCTTACCATATATTCCGTATGTTCCGGCCGCTCTATTGATGAGCTGGTGGAAGCGTACGAAGGGAAGGGGTACGGAGATTTCAAAACGGATGCCGGAGAAGCGGTCGTCGGGGTCCTTTCACCGATTCAGACACGCTATTATGAACTTCTGGAATCCGAAGAACTGGACCAGATTCTCGACCAGGGCGCTGCACAGGCTAATCGCTCCGCCGAGAAAACACTCAAGAAAGCGAAAAAAGCGATGGGCCTTGGCCGCGTACACAGAAAAAGATGACCCATCAAAAAAGCCGGAACTGTTCTCAGTTCTGGCTTTTCGCTTTCTCTTCTTTGTGTTCCTGTTTCCATAAGGACTCGAAGAAAGCCTGTCCTCTTATCAGCTTCTGACAAAATTCTTCGTGCTGCATACTCCAGCCTTCTTTCGTTTCCTTGTACAACATCTTCCATGCCTGTTTCGGCTTGATCGATTTGATGAATGGATAATACTCTGGATTCCACTCCGTAAGCCAATACCTCAGTTCTTCCTCGTGTTCCGTATACTTAAGTTGATCGAGAGCCATCATCAGAACCTGCTTCAATTGCCTTTCCCTTCTTGTCAAACCGGCCATGGCAGCAGGAGGAAGAGATAGAATGTGATAGTCTTTTGCGATTTTCCGTTTGCTTCTGAGCGGTAAGACATTCATGTTTTCGACCATGTCGAGCACTTGCCTTTCATGACGTGGGATTAGGCGACTCTTTTTCACCGGAATATTATACCCGAGCGTATCAAAGGCAATGACATCTTTCCCGTTTGAAACGATAGCCGCATGCTCTACCGGATACGTCTTTTGATTTTTCTTCATGCGTGTCTGTTTGTAGATGAGAAAAAGAAGTTTCTTCGGCAAATCCTGCAGATCATTTTCGATGAATTCATACAATTCCTCTTCCACTTTCACTACAGGGATACGGTCAAGAAGTTCAATCTTGTCTTTCTTTCTCCATTCGTGGAAACGGCAGACATTATAACTGTTTTCTTCTCCTTCGAACCAATTTACCCATACATCATGTATCAGCTGCATATCAGCACCCTCACTTTCTTACCTTCTTTCCTTAGGCATCAGTATGACCATCCTTTTCATTTTTATTCCATCTCCTATAGCTCGATTTTCCAAATAGCTAAGAGCATCACAGCCAGTCCTATGAAAAAAAGCACACACTCCGGACGCGTGAATATCATGTATACGAAACTCTTCCATCCAAGGCCTGCAGGTATAAGGTTAAGATATGTTATCGTGACCGTTCCTCCTGAGACGGCAAGACCGAACCCTATTAAAAATAAGAAAAACCACACAGATTTTCCTCCTGTTTTTCGTATTTCTCTATGATATGGGACAACCAGCCGTTTCATACCTAACTTGTCCTTTACTTATCCCGGAATTCACGGTACATTTAAATTGGAGGTTTATGGAGAAAGGAGAATCATTATGGCTCCAAGCCGCGCACTGCGCAGACGAAAAAGAAGGAAACGAAAGCGTAAGCTACTCGTCGCGCTTCTTATGATCATGACCCTGACAGTAGCAGGTTACACTGCTGTCGAATACATCAACGGAAAACAGAATGCTGAAGGGAAATCTTCTGCAAATGCGGAAGACACTCTCGAAAAAGAAAAGAGCGAATATGCCAAAGAATGGAACGGCACCGATAACGGGGACGGAAAAACGAATGTCCTTCTTCTCGGAAGCGACCAGCGTGAGAACGAAGAAGCCCGTACGGACACGATTATGATCGCTCAGTATGAACCTGGAGAACAATCTGCAAAACTCGTATCTCTGATGAGAGATACGTACGTAAAGATTCCAGGGCATGGGTACAATAAGATCAACGCCGCCTTCGCTATCGGAGGCCCCGAACTCATGAGAAAAACCATCAAAGAAAACTTCGGTGTGGAAATGGAATATTTCGCAGTTGTCGACTTCGACGGCTTCACCGAAATTGTTGATACCATCGCTCCTAACGGTCTGGAAATAGATGTGGAGAAGGATATGTATTATCAAGACAGTACTGGAATCATCGACCTTGAGGAAGGTACACAAAAACTATCAGGAAAAGAACTTCTCGGATATGCCAGATTCCGGAAAGACCAGGAAGGCGATTATGGACGTGTGAGACGTCAGCAACAGGTCATCAGCCGTCTAAAGGAAGAACTCATTTCCTTAAACGGGGTTCTGAAAGCTCCCCGCCTGATCGGAACAGTGCAACCATATATGGATATGAACATCGGAACAGGAAAGACCCTTTCGCTTGGAAAGGATTTTCTCCTTAATCCGGTAGAAGACATCGAAAAACTTCGAATCCCGACAGATGAAAACGTCTGGAACGAACGGAAAGAATATCCGATCGGCCTGGTGCTCGCTCATGATGAAGAGAAAACGAAAGAAACGATCCAGGAATTCTTGAAATAAAAAGTGGAGAAGCCCGTTTAGAAGTTCTAACATAAGCGGACGGTTCTGGCTTCGGATGCTTTTTTCCGAAACAGAAGTGGCCGCTTATGTTATGGACTTCTGGGCTTCAGAGCTAGATTATGAAGTAAAAAGCGGAGCCATCCCGCTTAAACACCTAATCAAAAAATCCTTTCCCACCGTTCGGGAAAGGATTTTTTGTTATTCATTATTTTTCCTTATATTCTTCAAAAATGAGCGCTACGTTATGCCCGCCGAAACCGAGGGAGTTACTCATGATCTTGCTGACCTTCTGTTCTCTCGCTTCATTAGGGACATAATCCAGATCACAGTCAGGGTCCGCTTCTTCATAATTGATCGTCGGTGGAAGAATACTTTCGTTGATAGCTTTTAGGGAAATGATCGCTTCTACAGCTCCGGCTGCTCCAAGCAGATGGCCGGTCATCGATTTCGTCGAAGACATCGCCAACTTGTAAGCATGATCTCCAAACACAGACTTCGTCGCGATCGTTTCGAATTTATCGTTCAACTCTGTTGAAGTACCGTGTGCATTGATATAGTCGATATCTTCTTTCTCCAGACCAGAATCCTGAAGAGCCTGTGTCATCGCACGTGCCGCACCTTCGCCTTCCGGAGCGGGAGCTGTAATGTGATGGGCATCCCCGGTCGAACCATAACCGGTCAATTCTCCGTAGATTTTCGCTCCACGTTTTTTCGCGGATTCAAGTGTTTCAAGAACCACAATACCGGCTCCTTCTCCCATTACGAAGCCATCTCTGTTCTTATCGAACGGACGGCTGGCGGTGTGAGGGTCTTCATTCAGCGAAAGTGCTCTAGCCGAGGAGAACCCTGCGAAAGCCATTTGGATCATCGGTGCTTCTGTTCCTCCGGCAATCATGATGTCCGCATCGCCACGCTGGATGACTTTAAAGGCATCCCCGATAGAATTCGCTCCTGAAGCACAGGCCGTAACGGTACAGGAATTGATCCCTTTTGCTCCGAGAGAAATCGATACTTGTCCAGCTGCCATGTCAGGTATCATCATCGGAATGAAGAATGGGCTCACCCGACGATATCCTTTCTTCTGGAACTTTTCGAATTCTGATTCGTATGTTCCCATACCACCTATACCTGAGCCGATCCATACGCCCGTACGAGGAGCGATATCTTCCGTGATTTCAAGGTTGGCGTCTTCTACAGCCATCTGAGAAGCAGCCATTGCATACTGGACAAACGGGTCCATGCGGCGTGCTTCTTTTTTATCCATATATACAGACGGATCGAAGTCCTTCAATTCAGCAGCAACCGAAACCGGATACTGTTCCGGATCCATCTTCGTCATTGGTCCTACCCCGGATTTTCCGCTCTTTATATTACTCCATGTATCGTCTACGTTGTTACCGAGCGGTGTAACAGCACCCAGCCCGGTAACGACAACTCGTTTGTTATCCATTGTTTCATCCTCCTTCAGGAAATTCGTAAGTTGCTATTCAGGAAAAACTCATATCCTGCCGATTCTCTTCAACAAGACAATCGTCATTCTGCATTATTTTCCCCAGCGAAGTGCTACGGCTCCCCACGTCAATCCTCCACCGAATCCGACGAGAACGACAAGGTCTCCTTCTTTGATTTTACCTGCTTTCACTTCTTCTGACAAAGCGACAGGAATCGACGCAGAAGATGTATTGCCGTATCTCCTGATAGCCGTTGACATCTTCTCCGCAGGAATACCGAGGCGCTCTCTTGCAGCTTCCATGATACGGATATTCGCCTGGTGTGGTACTAGAAAGTCGACGTCTTCTTCCTTCAGACCGATCTTCTTCACCACGTTTACAGAAGATTCTGGCATCTGACGTACCGCAAACTTGAATACTTCTCTGCCATTCATTTGGATAGCATCTTGCTGATCCTGATACAGATGTCCACCGCCTGAACCGTCAGCCCCCAGTTCGAAAGAGAGGATCCCTTTATCTTCTTCTACAGGTCCGATGACAGCTGCTCCAGCCGCATCCCCGAAAAGGACACAAGTATTTCTGTCTTTCCAGTCGGTAATCTTGGAAAGCTTCTCCGCTCCGACTACAAGAACATTCTTATAGGCTCCGGTATCGATGAACTGCTGGGCAGTGATCACTCCGTACATGAACCCGGCACAAGCCGCTCCTACATCCATAGCAGCTGCGTTCGTTGCTCCAAGCTGATGCTGCAGCATAGCAGAAACGGAAGGGAAAGGCTGATCAGGTGTCACCGTCGCTACGATAATCATATCCAACTCTTCCGCTTTTACTCCTGAATCTTCGATAGCGGATGTTGCAGCTTTGTAAGCCATGTGAGAAGTATCTTCTCCGTCCGCAGCGACTCTTCGCTCTTCGATTCCGGTACGCGTACGGATCCATTCATCATTCGTATCCACAATCTTCTCCATGTCTTTGTTCGTAAGCACCTTCTCCGGCGTATAATGACCGATTCCTAGAAATCCTGCGTTCATATATTCATCCCCTTAAGGTATAATCTAATCTTATGACTTGGTACTAATTTTAATGTAAAACCACTCCCCCTGCAAGCTTTTAAAATGAAATGTGAAATCACCCCGCTTAGAAACTCAGTCATAACTGGACCGGTCAGTTGAAAGGCGTTTTTCCTTTCACTGATCCGGTCCAGTTATGGCTCGGGTTTCTGGGTGATGCAGCTAGACATGAAATGTGGAGCCATCCCGCTCAGAAGTTCTGAGCTAAGCAGACCTATCAGACAAAAAGGGCCCTTTCTTTTTTCTGATTGGGCTGCTTGGCTCATGGGCTTCTGGATGGCGCAGCTAGACAAATGAAATGTGGAGAAGCCCGTTCAGAAGCTCTAATATAAGCGGGCGAGCCTGACTACCTTCCCAGACACAAGAATGCTACAAAATTACGAAGCAAACAGTCAAAAGCGCCTCAAATCTAAGATAATGAAACAATAATGCTCCCCTTACTTCTAAACTATTCCATAAACAGGTTTATTAGACACTTTCACGATAAAATCAAGAGAAACTGTACCATACTCTCAGCAATTAATCGCGCCATAAAAATAACCGAACCGGTCATGGCCGGTTCGGCAATTCTCCACTATCTTTATATTCATTTATATCTTTTTCTATATCACTCTGCACGGAAGGAGGGACTTCAGGGCTGAACTCTCCTAATGAAATCGCGTCATTCCCGAAATCATAGGTGTATTTCTTCCCTTCAAGATCTCCGTCCATCACTAATTCCATCGTAGAGACATAGAGCTGATCCACATGTTGAACTGTACTCGTCAACACAGACCGCGCTCCTAAATCGGACTGGTCCATGACATAGCCGATCGAGTAGTGCCCATCTCTCTCTGCCTGTTGGATGATTTGTGCGGAGAACTGATCCCCTGCCGGATAAAAGACATCTACATCCAGCGCTTCCATCTCACGGTAAATTTCATAAGCACGTTTCGTGTTGTCCCAACTATTCGTGAAATTGACATGCACACTGGCATCAGGGCTGACGTGTTTCACGCCTTCATAAAACCCTTCGACTTCAGGTTGCCAACTGAATGATGCAATCATCCCGATTTTATTCGTTTCTGACATTTCAGCAGCGACCATACCTCCGAAAAAACCCATAGCCGTCGAATCGAAATTGATGCTCGTTACATTATCAGCTACGTAATCTCCATTGAAATAGATGAATTGCACATCCGGGTAGTCCCCGTGCAGTTCCTGAAAATATTCCCCGTAGGAATTACTGTGACCGAAAATCACTTTCGTTCCATTTTCCACCAGTTCCTGTACTGCTAAAGATGTCTTCTGATAGGTATCAATGCCTTCTTTATGATAAATGTCGACGTCATAGTTCTCTTCGATCGATTTCAGCCCTTTGTATCCTTTTTGTCCCCAGGCCTGGTCTTCGACGGATGTTTCTACCAGCATCCCGACTCTCTCCGTCTGGGTGCCGCTTACATTATAGGCACATCCACTTAATATGATGATCATGAGTATCGATGCTAATGTCCGAATCACATAAACACTCCTATACACGGTATCGTATCATCTTTATTTTACACATACCGCTACCTAAGTGCAAAGTTTGTTTTTATGTTTTATTTATTGTCCTTTCTTTGGTACTATTGTTTATAAGAATGTACATAAATGAGGTGAATGATAATGCGTTTTCTTTACACGATTTTCTGGTCATTTGTATTCAGTTTCATGACTGCCTATGTAGTCAGTAACATGAACCAGGCCGATTTCTCTTTTCTCCAGGTCATCATGATGACTATCGTATTCACCGTTGGAGTCGTTTTACTGGCGGATGTAGGACTCAAAGAGGAAGAAGCTTAAAAGGAGCGCGCCGATGCGCTTCTTTTTTTTAATGGAAAGATGGAAAAGAAACACATATAATAGAGCAGTAGTTTTTTTATGAAGGAGGCTTCTTCACAGTGGAAGCAATATGGTTATGGATCAAATACTTATTACTCGGTATATTTCAGGGCTTCACAGAGCCGATTCCGATTTCTTCAAGCGGGCACCTGGTAATCTTACAGGAAATCATATCATTGAAAGATGAAGGTCTCGACTTTCTCGTTCTCGTCAATTTCGGTTCTCTGATTGCTGTTCTTATGATTTATCGGAAAGATATTCTGCGTCTGTTCCAAAACGGACTCGGTTATCTTTTGAAACAGGACAAGGCATACAAAGATGATTTCGATTTCATCCTTTATCTGATTGTCGCAACCATTCCAGCTGGCGTCCTCGGAGTCGTCTTCGGAGATTATATCGACAGTAATCTTGATGCCGTATGGATTGTAGGTGCGACACTTCTCGTCACCGGGCTGGCTTTGTGGATCATACGTAATATTCGCGGTAATAAAAATGATAGAAGCCTCACGATGAAAGACGCTGTTATCGTTGGGCTGGCTCAAGGGGTAGCACTGATCCCTGGAATCAGCCGTTCCGGAGCGACCATCGTGGCAGCCATGCTACTGGGTATGAAACAGGAAACCGCCTTACGCTTCTCTTTCCTTCTTTTCATCCCTGTCAGTCTTGGATCGATGCTTCTCTCTCTTGAAGATATCCTCGGTGCGAAAAGTGGACAGATGTGGACAGCTTATATGCTTGCCTTTGTAGGCTCGATTATCGCTTCCTATTATTCACTGAGGTGGTTCATGAACGTCATGGCCAACGGCAACCTGAAATATTTCGCTTACTACTGTTTCATCGTCGGACTTCTTGTACTGATGTTCCTCTAGAAGATAATAGAAAAAGCTTCCCTCAAGCGGGAAGCTTTTTTGCTATTCTTATTAATCCGGAATCCCAAGAGCGATTTTTGCATAACGGCTCATGCGATCTTTGCTCCAAGGCGGGTTCCATACGATATTCACCTGGATTTCTTCGATTTCAGGAAGATCGGAAAGCGCGCGCTTCACGTCCTGTTCGATATGACCAGCCAACGGGCACCCCATTGCTGTGAGTGTCATCGTCACAACAGCTTTCCCTTCTTCATCTACATCTACTCCGTAAACGAGTCCAAGGTTTACGATATCTATACCGAGTTCCGGGTCAATAACGTTCTCCAAAGCACCCATTGCATTTTCTTCAAGTGCAGTAGTCATTGCTCAACCTCCTTCATATACTCTTATACGCATTATAACGGAAAATCTTCCGTACGTTAAATTTTTCGCTACAGCATTTTCTGAAGCCAGTCCACCATCCTGAGAATAGCGAAACGGCTGACTTTATGGTCCCGTCCCGGTTCTTTCACGTGACGGATCGCCTGCTTATTCTCATACATGGATTCGACCTCATGATAGAAGTCATAGCCATGCGTAAACGGCACCACCGGATCTGCATCGCCATGCCACATAAACAGTGGACGACTTTTCAGTTTTTCAGGTTGCAGGGATAAGTCGATGGTGGAAAGCGCACGATACAGGCTCTCCAGTTCCTCATCACTGACCGGAAGCTCTGCTCCACTCGCCCTTACATCTTCGATCAATTTTTTCGAAAACTCGACCGGTTTCGGCGACCCCATCATCACGCATGAAACATCAATCCACGGGTACATCGTCAAAGCTGCCGCCGTCGTAATCCCACCCATCGATGTTCCACCGACGCCGAACCGTCCTTCTTCGAGCAGTCCGCGAATTTCCAGTTCATCATATAGCGTCTGTAATTCTTTTAAGTTTTGGTAAACGATATCCCAAAACTTCAGGTTCAGCTGTTGTTGATGAAGGTTCTCTTCTCTCTCTCCGTGATACAGACTGTCCGGAAGCAGGACCCGGTACCCCTTCTCTGCCAGGAGATAGGCTTGAGGTAAATTGTGTTCTTTAGCGGAAGTGAATCCGTGGAAGTATGTAAATACAGGTAGCGGCTCTTCCTGTTTAGCAGCTTCAGTTACATGAAGAACAGGAATGCCTTTCCACAATTCACGTTGTACTGTAATCATTAGTCATTTCCTTTCCTTCTCTATTTTATTTTGTTAAAATACGACTATTCTTATTTATGATAACATCACAAAATTTGCATGGAAAGTTTTTCATATTTCCATCAGTCGAGGTGACACTATGGAACAACATTTGATCGCTCTGGATCTTGATGGCACGTTACTTACAGATGAAAAAACAATCAGCCCGAAAACGAAAGCGGCAGTCCAACAAGCTATAAAAGATGGCCATGTCGTCATCATTTCTACCGGCCGCCCTCACCGTGCAAGTATCAATTACTATCATGAACTCGGATTAGAGACGCCGATGGTCAATTTCAACGGTGCACTCATCCACCATCCCCTCAATAATAAATGGGATGCGATCCATTCTCCCCTTCCTTTGAGAAAGGCGAGAGAAATTGCTCACATGGCAAAAGAGATGGGAGTAAAGAATATACTTGCAGAAGTGAAAGATCACGTACACCTTCATTATCATGACGAAGAGATGATGAAGATTTTCGATACGAATGAACACCCTGTCACTATCGGACCTCTATCCAGCCACCTTACAACGGATCCGACTTCTCTCTTGATTCAGCCCAAAGAAGGGGATATGGAGAAAGTCCAAAAAATCCGCGAAGAGCTCGATAAACATGCGGAAGCCATCGACCATCGCCGCTGGGGCGCCCCATGGCATGTCATTGAAATCGTTCGTTCCGGTTTGAACAAAGCCGTCGGCGTGCACAAGATCGCTCATTATTATCGTATTCCTCAAGAACGGATCATCGCTTTCGGGGATGAAGATAATGATTTTGAAATGATCGATTATGCAGGTACAGGTGTAGCGATGGGAAATGCCATCGAAGGATTGAAATCCATCGCGAATGAAGTGATCGGTACGAATGAAGAAGACGGAATCGCCGATTTCCTGAATGAGTATCTTCGCACCAACAAGACAGCCAAGTAAGGATAAAATTTCCATGAATGAAGGAGTACTACTCACTTCATACTAAGCTTGAACGTTTGATACGTTCAGGCTTTTTTTATGAAGGAGGAGCGTTCATGGACGAGAAGAAACGTCGGGGATTCGATGAAAAACGAATGGAACCGGATCGTCTTGATGATGCAAAACGCAAGCAAATCCAACAGGAACGACTTGGCCGAGGAGGGTTTTAAGATGGAGAACCGTTTTTTTGACCAGGCAAAACAGGCAGTTGAACGCGTGACAAACAGACAAAGACAAAGCGATATCGAGGATAACGACATGCAATCAGCCCGTGAAGCGATTCAGGCTGCGTATGAGCAATGTTCTCCTCAGGAACGTGCAGAGCTTCAACAGCTTGAAGAAGAGCTTGAAAGACGCCATTAAGAAAGATGTACAAAGAGCACGTCACCAGCCGGTGACGTGCTCTTTTTTTGAATGTAGACATTATGCAGGAGCTAAACCGAAGTAAGAACTGTGCTTTTTGCCCAGTAATAAGTCATAACTCCATACCAGCACGTATGCATAGATACCATGCCCTATCAGCCAATAACTCACAGCTTCTTTGTCTGTAATAGAAGGGGTGGGCTGGATGGCAAGAATAGTAAGCGGAACATACGTACTTGCCGCCCCCAGAGACAATATTCCCGAAAGAACATATCGAAATGGAGACGTTTGTTTATTCCAATGGTGAAGAACATAAACGAACAAGATTCCGATTACCCAGGACACGATGAGATGAAGGAGCCATTCGAGTGCCGGGTTCCCCATGGCATGGCGAAGGCCCGGAATAAAATCGACGTTTAAAAGGAGTGTATAGACAGAAAGCCCAAAAATTTTTTCGATGGCATACATGAATGAACCAAGAGCGACTCCTGCAATCGTTCCGATCCACGTTCCGAGCTTCTTGAGCATAGCTGTCCCCTCCTTTTCAGTAAAGTTCTTGTGTTCTTAATTCCCTTAATATCTGAAGTAAAACCTCACACATGTCATTTTCTTCGTTTTCGAGCATCCGGAAATAGAGGGCACGCAGCAAGTGCTTACTGTTGTTTATGATCAAGTCTTCTGCAGGGTCCTTCCAACTTCTTCGTTTATAAAGAAACGTCCAGAGCCACTCCACTTTCTCCGTCTTTTCAATTTTATCGAACATAGACATGATCGCAGTAACCATACGTTCTTCTTCATCGAAAAGATAAGGACGATCAATCAGGAACTGTTCCCGGATGATCGGCAACATACCTTTCACTTCTTCCGATGTGATACAGGCACATTCCGAAATGCTATTGAGAGCATCTCCGGCATGGGCCATCGTATGCACCCATCCCTTCTCTTTCACATGACCCCGGTGATCCTGTTCCTGCTTCATGTACTTCTTCAGATTTTCCCAGACACGGTGCAGGGTGTCCTCTGATAAAAAAGAAGATTCCGTATGCTTTCTTAAAATCGGAGACATCAGAAGAACGGAATAACTGCGACGAAATACCGCATCCTCTTCCTGTTTGGATGTATTGATTCTGTAGAACAGATAATTTTTATTCATCAGGGACGTCAGCATATTCCTCAGCTGTTGTTCGGAATAGGAGTTCCTTTCAATGAAAGTGGATAAAATATTATTGATTAAATCAACGCGCAAATAGGGATCGACTGCCCCTATATTCTGCAGCATAACTGTAGTGATTTCCTGCTGATTCATATGTTCAGGGAGTTCATAATCATTTTCTTTGATCATTTCCAAAGATTCTTTCAGACGTGTTTTCATATCTCTTTCCCCCTTTTGACTCAAAAAGTGGTTTCATTGTATCACAAGCATGTAGATAAGAAGGAATGTTTTGTTTCTTTCGTTTTGCTCACGGGTGTTTTCTGCTAGAATGAATGAGTAGAAAGGTAAGAGGAGGTTTTTGAAATGGGCGTAGTTGTAGAAGAAACACCGAACCCGAACGCAAGAAAATTCACGACAGACTCCCGTATTTTCCCTGGAGACGGTAGCGTTTCCGTCATGCCCGGGCAGAGCAGTGAGTTTCCGATCATGAATGCATTGATGGAGCTTGAAGGGGTCGATAACGTTTTCGGCTTCCAGAATTTCATTACCGTAAATAAAAAGCCGGATGCGGATTGGGACGAGCTGACACCGAAAGTGGAAGCTACTATCGTAGAAGCCGGATACTAAAAAACCTTGAGGCAAATTCCTGCCTCAAGGTTTTTTTACTTATTCTCCATTGAATTGTTCAAGTGGGACATAGTTGACGTTCGTCGGTTCTCCGTCTTTGGCACTGTTCTCATACAACATCAGTGTCAGCGTGCCGAAATCAGGAAGATCAGACTCAGGGATGGAAATGTCCAGGCTGAATTCGGACCAACTTGGTGCACCGGAATCCACTTGGACCGGTGTCTCCCCGATAAGTTCATTATGTCCATCTTCCACTCGATAAAGGAAGCTTCCTTCAAACACTCTCGCCTCTCCGGAAATCGTATAATTTCCGTTTTCTCCGCTGAGTTCAAGGTTGCGGAAGGCATCATTTCCGTCAATGGAAGTCGTTTCTTCTCCTTCGGAACTATTTTCACTCGAGGGTCCTTCATCCGAATCCCCCTCATTGGAGGAACTGTCATCACCGGCGTCATCGGTTGTACTGCCTTCTGTTCCCTCGTCAGAAGAAGTTTCTTCCGCTTCCTCTATCGTGAACATTGAGGTAGACTCGAATTCGCGATCGCCCACATCTTCTCCATTGATCGTATCGATAAGGAAAGTAACCGTCGCTTCATACTCTCCCGGTTCCACGTTCTCGTCCCATTGAACAGCATTCTCCATCACTGCATCAGCATCCAGTTCTTTGGTCGACTGTTCCTGGGTGAATGAACGGTTGGCAGAATACGTATAAACATTCTCCCCATTCTCATCAGCAATGTGAACATCAAATTGCTGACCGGAAGCAAAACCTAATTCCACCGCTTCTTCTCCTTCATTCGTAAGGGAAAAACGGATGCTCGCTTCCTGATTATCTGTCTCTACTTCACTGTTCAAAGTCAGTTGCTCTGCCAAAGCTTCGACGTCTGTCGATTCTTCCTGGTTTTCATCCTGACTCTCGCTACCTGTTTCTGTATCTTCGCTGGAGCCACAAGCTGCCAGTACGACCAGGGCGAGCATCAGAATCGATAAGAACCACTTTCTCATATAAGTATCCCCCTTCAGGATTAATGTATATCTTTAGGGTACAACATTTTTATTCTTTACGGAAGAAGCCAAATACACCAGTTGTCTGGACAATATTGGTAAATGCACGTTCATCCACTTCATGGATAATATGCTGAAGGTCATACAGCTCATAGCGGGAGATGACCATCACGAGCATATTCTTGTCCTCCCCGGTAAACGCGCCTCTGGCCGGAAGTGTTGTAATCCCCCGTACCACCTGGGCATGGATCGCTTCTTCCATCTCCTTGGCTTTCGAAGTGATGATCATAGCTGTCAGTTTCTCGTGACGGGTATGGATCGCGTCGATCACACGCGTCGTTACATACAATGTAAGCAATGTATACAACGCATTCTCCGGCTTATAAATCAAACCGGCAATCGCGATGATAGCACTGTTGATCATCATAAAATATGTTCCGATCGGACGGTCTTTCATTCTTGAAAGCACCATAGCTATGATATCCAGACCACCTGTAGAAGCACCCCACTTCAACGTGATCCCGACACCGACACCGCCAAGCACCCCTCCGAAAACGGCATTCAATATAATATCCCCAGAAAGCTGAGTCAGTGGTACGATTTCCAGGAAAAGTGTAGTAAAAGCGACAGAGATAGCACTATATATGGTAAATCCCTTGCCTACTTTCAACCAACCCAGAATAGCCACAGGGATGTTCAGTAGAAACAGAATGATACCTGTAGTTATAAAGTGGATATTCAGAAAGTCCTGGATAATACTTGTAATCAGCTGGGCCACTCCGGTAAACCCGCTGGCATAAACGTTCGCTTCAATCAGGAACAAGTTAAGACTAAGCGCATTGAACAACGCTCCTATAATTACGACAACGATCCGTTTCGCTTCGAATGTAAACATGACGTTCCCCCTTATGTATATTTATTATAATTCATTTTTCGTCAAATAGACATACTTCTATATGGTATACTTTGACTAACTAACCTCTTAGACCTAAACTTAAACCTAGACCATAATACCAAAGAATGAAGGTGAAAACATGACCGTACAAATCATCTGCGACTCGGCGAGTGATCTCTCCCGGGACACATTGCAGGAACACGGCGTAGAGATGGTTTCCTTGAAAGTTCTGCTGAAAGAGAAGGAATATGAAGACGGGAAGAATATATCCCCGAAAGAAGTCTATGATGCCATGCGTGCAGGAGAAGCACCTAAGACGTCTCAAGTGACGGGGCAGGCCTTCCGTGACCTTTTCGTGGAAAAAATCGAAGCAGGCCAACCTTTTCTCTATGTAGCTTTTTCTTCTGAACTTTCCGGTACATATCAATCAGCAAAAATTGTGGAACAGGAGCTCAGGGAAGAGTATCCGGACGCATCATTCGATGTCATCGATACGAAAGCCGCTTCTCTCGGTTACGGACTCATCGTTCTCAGAGCTGCAGAGAAAAGTAGAGAGGGCGCCACATTAGAGGAAGTCAAAGGTCTCGTCTCTTATCATTCCGCTCATATGGAGCATCTGTTCACTGTCGACGATCTGGAATATCTCCATCGTGGCGGACGGGTCAGCAAAGCCCAAGCCTTTGTAGGAAGCCTCCTCAAAATCAAACCGCTTCTTCACGTCGAAGATGGAAAACTCATCCCACTCGAGAAAGTGAGAGGCCAGAAGAAAGTGTTCAAACGGATGGTCGATCTGATGGAAGAGCGCGGCAAAGACCTTAACAACCAGCGAATCGCTATCAGTCACGGAGACAGTATCGAAACAGCAGAGCACTTGGCTTCCATGATCAAAGAACGCTTCTCTCCGCAATCTATCCATATCGACATGGTCGGATCAGCCGTAGGTGCCCACTCGGGACCTGGTACGATAGCTCTCTTTTTCTTGAATGAGGATTATAAATAAAAAGCGGGAGTGCTTCTGACCAAAAATCAACGAACACTGATTAATCAGTGTTCGTTTTTTCACTTCTTCTATTTTTCATCGTGACGACCACGACAAATATGACGAAAAGAGACAGAATCCCACCGACAAAACCGATGAATGCCCAATTAAGACCGGCATTGTCTTCAACCACGAATACATCTGCCGTTTCCCTCTCAAGAACGATCGGATAATCCCCATCTTCCGATTGACGGAGCAGCCCGTCATGCATCAATCCTCGCAGCTGTTTCTCATCTTCGAGGGACGTAAGGTTCGTCGTCTTCGTTTCTTCCGAATTGTTGATCGCCATTACCATGGTCTGGTCTCCATCGACCTGATAGACCGCCATCCCGTCCTGCTTGTACAACTCTTGTTTCTCCCCCTGTATCAGGGAAGGAAATTCTGAGCGCATTGAATTCAGCTTTTCGATCCGCTGCGTAACTTCTTCATCCGTACCACCGAAGTTCATCATAGGCAGATTGCCGATCCCTGGCTTCTCTCCCATTGGAATAGAGGTTCCGTACATGACGACGGGGACGTCCTGATCCGCATAGAGCTGCGTGAGTGCAAGCTTCCATCTCGTAATCGGGTTGAACCCATTCGCTTCCGCCATGGTCGTGAATCTCTTCGTGTCGCGGAAATCGACAGCACTTGCAGAAACTTCCGCTTCCGGGTCCTTCAGGCTTTCCACTTCCCCTGTACTAGCGAATACTTCAGAAATAGTCTTCTGGTACTCTTCGTCGTACCATATGTCAAACCCGCCATCCAGATAGGACTCATCTTCCCCTTTACCGATGGTGATTCCAGATCCCAGACCCGATGTAACTTTTGTCCAAAATTCTGGCTCCGCTTTCTCTACATCAGGGAAGCCGAACCCGTCAAGACCGGCTTCTTCTGTCCAGTAGGATAGAATATCGGAAAACTCTTCCTGAACTTCAGAATCTCCCGTATTCACGGAAGCTATTCCGTCGCCAGGCTCTTCTGTCCATCCCGACTCCACCCACGGATGCTCAGCACTGACAGTTGTCACCGGCATATCCATAACCACTTTCATATCGATAGCATGGGCCTCTTCTACAAGCGCCCGGACCTCTTCCATGGTTCCAAAATGGTCATTGACACTTCGATAGTCCTCTACCTGGTACCCTTCGAAATCCGAAGACTTCATGAGCGGTGACAGCCAGATTGTCGTAAAGCCGAGGTCTTTCACATGCCCCAGTCTTTCGATAACCCCCTGAATGTCCCCTCCGTGGTAACCATCAGGGGTGTCCGTTTCCAAATTTCCGTCGTTAGACGAGTCCCCGTTCATGAACCGGTCCACCGTTATATAGTAAATGCTTTCGCCTTTCAGACTCTCTGTCTCTTCTGCCGACGCCTGTCCCCCAAGCACACAAAAAAGAAGAGACGAAAGGATGATGAATAGTCCTGTTCGTCGTTTCATCTTCCGCTCCTCCTCTATTTTCACTCATTCTTTAAGATTATCTCCCCGTGCCATTATCCGTCAACTGTTATTCTGGGCTGCACCGTTTTCAGCCAGTGATTCACCTGGCACAAATAAGCGATCAACTGCGGCCCTGTCATCAGTTGCCCGAACCAGGGCTCCTTCATCTGCTTCCCTTCCGACTCATAAAGTTTCTTGATGTGCTTCCGGGAAAAAAGATCGAACAGTGGCTGGTTCCCATCCGAAACAATATCCCCCATCCAGTCACATACGGCTTTCGTATAATCCGGATGAAAGGTTTTCGGATATGGATTCTTCTTCCTGTGCCTCACGCTTTCCGGTACGATCCCCTGGAACGCCTCTCTCAACAGACTTTTTTCCCGTCCTTCCCGGAAAGTATAGTCTCTCGGGATATTATAGGCGTACTCCACCAACCTGTGATCACTGAAAGGCACCCGGACTTCTAGACTCGCTCCCATACTCATCCGATCTTTTCTTTCAAGAAGCACCTGCATGAAGTAGTTCATATTCGCATAAATCAATTGCTTATGACGTTTTTCCATAACTGTTTCCTCACCTGACAGAGGAGCTTCTGTAGTTATTTCCTCGTATTTCTTCTTTGCATACTCCTCAAGTGGCAGACGCATCTTCCATTCTTTCCTGATAAGGTGCTGCCTATCCCGTTCAGACCTGATCCAAGGGAACCCGCCTTCATTCCCCCGGTAAAACCACGGGTATCCTGCAAATATTTCATCTGCACACTCTCCGGAAAGCGCGACCGTGACATGCTTTTTCATTTGCCCGGAAAACCAAAGAAGTGAACTGTCCACATCGGCCATCCCCGGAAGATCGCGGAGCTCCACCGCTTGTTCGAGTGACCCGACAAGATCGCTGATAGAAGCCGTACAAACCGTGTGACTAGTCCCTCCGGCTTTTGATACCTTTTCGATGAATGGGGCATCGAGGTCTGGCTGAAAGTCATTTTTCCTGAAATGGGAAGCCTGGTCTTCATAGTCGATCGAGAAAGTGGGAAGGTCCTTTCTCATTCCTGCTGCAACAGAAGTGATAGCACTCGAATCCAGCCCACCCGAGAGGAACGTTCCAATTTCCACATCAGATACGAGCTGTCTGCGGGTGGCTTCCAGGAATAATTCACGCACCCTTTCCTTTGTTTCTTCGAAAGAATCCGTATGCTCTTTTCCTTTCAGAGTCCAGTAGGTAAATATCCGGAACGATCCGTTTTCTAAAAAACCGGCATGCCCCGGTTTCAATTCATAGACCCCTTTGAAGACTCCACTCCCAGGTGTTCTCGATGGTCCAAGAGCAAAAAATTCGCTCAATGACTGGTGATCCAGAATCGCTTCCATGTCAGGATGGACGAGAAGCGCTTTAAGTTCGGAAGCGAAAATGAACCCCTTCGCCAGTTCAGAAAAAAAGAGAGGCTTCACTCCCATCCTGTCTCTGGCAAGGAACAGACGCTTCCTCTTTGTCTCCCATATACTGAAAGCGAAGATTCCGTTCAGGTATTCCGGAGCTTTCTCTTTCCATTCCATATAACTGACCAGAACTACTTCCGTGTCGGAATGAGTATGGAACGTCCATCCTTTCTGTTGAAGTACATTCCTCACCTCATCTGTATTATATAGCTCGCCGTTGTAACAGAGTACATACGTTTCTCCTTGAAAGGAGCGTACCATCGGCTGCTTTCCACCAGAAGGATCGATGACTGCGAGCCGTCGGTGGCCGAAGCCTGCAGCTTCCCCGATCCATAGCTGATGATCATCGGGACCACGATGAGCGATCTTCGCAGTCATTCGATCCACGACGTCCCTTCTATGGTCCTCTCTCTCTTCTCCGATCCATCCCGCAATTCCACACATAGCCTATCATCCTTTCTCCTTTGTACCATACGCCTTTCTTTATCTATATGTGAAAAATCAATTGTATTGACGCTTTCCATTTTTACATATATACTTATATACATAACTATATAACCATAGTTCAAGGAGCGTGATAAAGGTGGTGAGGGATATTGATGACATTCGATGAAAACAAACCCATCTTTTTGCAGGTCAAAGAACAGATCGAAGACCAGATCGTCAACGATCAGCTGAAAGAGCATGAACAGATTCCTTCTACGACACAGCTTGTCCAACTTTACAAAATCAACCATCTAACGATATCGAAAGGGATCAACCTTCTTGTCGAAAATGGAATCATTTACAAGAAACGCGGGGTCGGCATGTTTGTAGCAGAGAATGCCAAAGATCAATTGCTGAAAGAAAGGAAGGAAACTTTTCTTGATCAGTATATGAGACCGATGCTCGAGGAAGCGGAGAAGCTTGGAATCTCCCGGGAAGAATTGATATCTATGATGAAAGGAAGCGAAGAGTTATGAATTTCGACATCAGCATGGAAGAAGTGAACGTAACCTACCGGAAATCGGAAGCGCTGAAAGATATAGACCTGATCCTTCCCGCTGCCAAAATCTATGGTCTGATCGGCAGAAACGGCGCTGGAAAATCCACGTTACTATCTGTACTCGCCTCTTTCCGACGACCGACCAGCGGCAACATCACCATCGGCGGAGCAGATCCTTATGAAAATGAAATCCTCATGTCCCATATCAGCTTTTCTTATGAGAAAGATTATAGCGAAGAAACGCGATCTATCAGGGCAATGATGAAGTCCACCAAGAAGTTCCGTCCTTATTTCGACACGACCTATGCTGAAGAGCTCGTGGAGCGGTTCGGTCTTCCTGCAAAGAAACCCATGAAGAAGCTGTCGAAAGGTATGCAATCTATCGCTACGGTCATCATCGGTCTGGCCAGCAGAGCTCCCATCACTATTTTCGATGAATCGTACTCAGGCATGGATGCTCCGGCACGGGAAATCTTCTATGAGGAGATCCTGAAAGATTTCGAACGTCATCCCCGGACCTTCATCCTTTCGACACATCTTGTATCCGAGATGGATCACTTGTTCGAAGAGGTGATTTTCCTTCACGAAGGAAAAGTCATTCTCCGCGACTCCACCGATCACGCCATAGAGAGAGGTGTCTTCGTTACGGGAAGGAAAGAGAATGTTCATCAATGGATGGAAGGAAAACATGCAGGGGAAGAAAAAAGGTACGGACCAACGGTCACCACGTTCGCGCTTCATACCCCCTCACAGGAAGATAAGAAACACGCAGCACAACTTGGACTTGAACTTTCGTCTGCTTCTCTGCAGGATTTATTCATTCATATGACCAAGGAGGGTCCATCTCATGAACAATAAAGGAAATGTGGCCAAAGAGATATCTTCGATGCACTTTCAATGGGCAGGATGGCTTCTCGGGATATTGCTTATGATTTACGCTATTTTCAAATGGGGAATCTTGCCGATCTATCTCGGAGGAGAGACCTTCTTCCATTTCGCCTACGAACCAGCCAGGATTTTCTCTCTTGTCATTGGAATCATTTCAGGCGGAACGATGTTCTCCCCGTTTGTGAGGTTGGGAACGACGAGAAAATCCACTTATGCCGGAAACATAATCGCTGCATTCACTATCACCGCCTGCCTTGCTATCACCATTTCAATAATTTCGGCTGCAGAAAGTTTCCTTTTAGGTTCAGGCGGATTTCCTGAACCCTGGGCTCTGGCTATTCTAACCTTGTTTGTACACATCTTCATCAATTATATGGCTGGATGGATGATTACGGCCGGGTATCTCCGATTCGGAGGGATAGGGATGACAGTTTTCATCCTTACTGCTTTAGCGATCACCATCTTCAGTGACGGCTTGTTGAATATTGATGCGGATACCTCTCCTTCCTTTCTTCCTGATACATTAGCATACCGGGGAATAATTGCTATTTTCGCAGGCTCTGTCCTGCTGGCCGTTCTCATTTGGATCGGAAGAAGAACAACCGCACACATGCCGATTAAAATCAAATAGCAACTACACGAAGACCGTTTTCCTAACCTGGAGGACGGTTTTCTATTAAATTTTTCCCGAAAAAGCATTGACTTTACAATTGAGAATGATTATCATTATTTATTGAGGATAACACCTCTTGGTTACCATATCCTGAAACATAGCTGAAAGGCACTCCCCCGTGCCTGACCCCCTTATCACAATAGAAAAAGGAGTGTTCCGCTGACCCGGAACACTCCTTTTTCATATTTCTATACAGGCAATACACCAAGTGGCAGGAATCCGAAACCGAGAATCAATGCCAGAATAGCTGCTATGGAAAGCTGGATCCACCAACTCTTCGCAGGCTTTTTCTTCTTGTACTTCACGGTTACCATTTCCATTGCTGCAATGGTCCAAAGACCGATCAACAATTTGATGATGACAAGGGGTCCGTAGCTGGAATAAGCCGCGAACAAAGACCCTCCGGAATAAAGAATCAACAAATAATCCGCCCGCAAAATCATATGGGAGATCTTCGCAGCTTTCTCATTTCCACTTCTGGTGAATGTCGTCACCAGCCCTATCAGGGCAAACGCCAATACCCATGACGTAATATGTAGATGTGCCATAATACAACCTCCTTTTCTCCTTATATCGTACCACTTCTTTCCTGATGTGACTAACGAAAAATGTGTGAAGAATTACAAAGATAAACCTGTTATAATGGATAAGAATTGTCGAAAAGTTTTGAAGGAGGATTTCCATGACCAGAAACAGTCAGCAAATCATTGACCAGACCCAAGAATACGGTGCCAAGAACTACCACCCGCTTCCTGTCGTCATCTCACAGGCAGAAGGCGTATGGGTGACAGACCCCGAGGGCAACCGTTATATGGATATGCTTAGTGCTTACTCAGCCGTCAACCAGGGCCACCGCCATCCGAAAATCATCCAGGCACTGAAAGACCAGGCTGACCGTGTAACACTTACCTCCCGTGCTTTCCATAACGACCAGCTCGGACCTTGGTATGAAAAGATTTGTAAAATCACGAACAAGGAAATGGCTCTTCCGATGAACACAGGCGCAGAAGCTGTGGAGACAGCAATCAAAGCTGCACGCCGCTGGGCCTATGACGTGAAAGGTGTGGAAGAAGACCAGGCGGAAATCATCGCCTGTACCGGTAACTTCCACGGACGTACGATGTCCGCCGTTTCCTTATCTTCTGATGAAGAAAACAAGCGTGGCTTCGGTCCGACACTACCAGGCATCAAAATCGTCCCTTACGGCGACATCGATGCCTTGCGTGAAGCGATTACGGAAAACACAGCAGCATTCCTTCTTGAACCGATTCAGGGTGAGGCTGGAATCGTCATGCCTCCGGAAGGCTTCCTGAAAGAAGCGTCTGAACTTTGCAAACAGGAAAATGTTCTCTTTGTTGCGGACGAGATCCAGGCAGGTCTCGCAAGAACCGGTAAGATGTTCGCCTGTGATTGGGAAGATGTAGACCCGGACATGCTTATTCTCGGAAAAGCCCTCGGCGGAGGGGTCTTCCCGATTTCCTGTGTCGTATCGAACAAAGACATCCTCGGCGTATTCAACCCGGGCTCCCACGGGTCTACATTCGGTGGAAACCCGCTTGCATCCGCTGTGTCCCTTGCCTCTCTTGAAGTGCTGGAGGATGAAAAGCTTGCCGATCGTTCCTTGAGACTCGGAAATCACATGATGGAAGAACTGAAGTCCATTGATAACCCGATTGTCAAAGAAGTGCGCGGAAAAGGGTTATTCATCGGTGTAGAGCTCAATGAACCTGCCCGCAGCTACTGTGAACAGCTGAAAGAAAAAGGACTTCTCTGTAAAGAAACCCACGAGAATGTCATCCGTTTCGCTCCTCCTCTCATCATCTCTGAAGAGGACCTGGACTGGGCGATCGAACAGATCAAAGAAGTGCTCAGCGCTGCATAATATCAAAAAAAGATGATTCCGAAGCGATTCGGAATCATCTTTTTTCTATTTTTATACCTTCCGTCCGTACGTCGCTGTCCTCCATACCCACTCCAGAGGACCGAAGCGGTACCGTGAGAGCCACCATCTACTGATGATGATCTGACCTGAGAACACAACGAACACGAAGAGTACACTTTGAAGAGGAGTGACATTCCCGTACCAGCCGAGACCTACCGAGTAGAAAGCGACGAAACTGATCACCGACTGGAAGATATAGTTGGACAGTGACATGCGCCCGACCCACCTCAGAGGGCGGATCAATGCTTTCCCTGCGCTTTTATATAACAATGTAACGGAAAGGACATAGAATACAGCAGATGCAGAACCTCCTACATTGTCCTGAGCCATATCGAACCAGGCAGGTGTTCCGAAGAAATACGGCCCTAGCTTGAACAAGAAGAACAGCAAGCCCGTAATGCTCCACCACTTCCACAGCGTCGCTTCGTGTCTCTCGGGCTCATGAAGCCAGCGCTTCCTCGCTATGTACATGCCGAACAACATCATCGGCAGCATGCTCATAATGAGAAACGGCCAGTTCCCCGGACTGTTCGTATACCACCAGTCAGCTGTGTTCTGCGACCAGATATCCAGGAGGGAGCCATTTCCATAATTCGTCATTGCTGCTTCTATTCCGTCTCTGTTGATATATTCAAGACCATAATTCCTTGCCGCATACAACATCAGGGTGAAAGGAACCGTGACAGCCAGCAGCAATCCATAGGCCCATGCGAGAACTGTCCGGTCCTTTCGTTTCATGAACAAAATCACCAAAGTACCGAGCACGCTGTAAGTCAGTAGAATGTCTCCGTGCCATATTACAAAAGCATGGAACACACCGAATAGAAACAGCACGAAGAGTCGTCTTCTGAGCACCGCTTCATAGGCTGTTCCCTTTTGCACAAGCCTATCTTTCATCATTTGAAGACCGAAGCCGAACATCAGCGAGAATAGGGTATAAAAACTTGCCTGAAAAAATATATCGATGATCGCCCTTACTGCGTCACTCGTCGCAGATGGGAAATACTCCTCTCCCCCTCCATAGAGGAAGAACGGAGCATTGAACGCTGGAACGTTCACCATGAAAATCCCTAAAATCGCCAGTCCTCTTGCAGTGTCCACCCACTCCAGACGTTCCTTCCCTTGTATAGGTGTTCCTTCCTTCATGCTGATTCCCCCATCATTTTCGTCTGTTGGCTTTCCTGGTCGTAATGCGCTTAGCTGGATCCTGCTTACGGATCCACTTCAAGTATTTCTTCATATCGGGGTGGTCCTGAATCCGTTCCAGCCTGTTGTAGAAACGAGCCAGCTCCTGATTGGAGAACAGAGCATGAATCTGCCGATGACAGGGACTGCAGAGTTGAGCAGTCGGTCCATGGACCCCTCCATGCTGCTTCGGGATCAGATGATGCTCTGTCGTTTTCACCGGGTAGCGCCAGCACAGTTCACAGATGTCTTCCATCCGTTTATTCTCCTTCCACCTCAACGACTTTCGCTGCGTCAAAAAAGTACAGCAGTCGCTTGTGCACCTTTTTCTTCCTGATGGATTCGAGGGCACGCGTATAAATGGCAATTTGCGTACGATAACGGTCAGCCAGTTTCTTTTCAGATTCCGACCCGTCGAGCTGATCGGTCTTGTAATCAAGTAAAATGTACCCATCTTTATAAGGGAGGACGAGGTCGATGATCCCCTGGATGAATACACATTCATCCTCGTCACCTTCCCAGTCCGCGTAAATTTCTTTAGCCGGAAGCATGTAGTTGAAAGCCGTTTCTCTCTCTATATCGTTAAGCGATACGGTGAGTTCACCGATCTCTGTATCAAAGAAACGGGAGATGGCATCAGTGTCAATGACGTCGGCTTCATCACGGGTGAGCACTTCTCTTTCGACGAGCCTTTCCACTTCCTCGGCCACTTCTAAAGGCGAGTGAGGGCGGAGCGGAATATGCTGCATCACGGTATGCATCGCTGTTCCACGTTCAGCGGCAGTGAGGGATTTTTCCTGTTGCATGAATTTCGGACGTTTCCTCATCGGAGCACGATACGGGACAGCGACGGACGTGTCCGCATATTCATCGATTTCCTGTTTTCTTTTTATTTCTGTCACCGTCTGCTTGGCCCGGCGTCGGGCTGCCTGTTCATAAGGATACTTGTAATCCAGCCTCTCCTCTACAAACGGCTCTATTCCGTGACCGACGGGCTTCCATTCCTCCACGGCTTCTTTCACTGCTTCATCCCTTTTCTCGATATCCTCTTCCACTGTAGATAACTCACTCCCGTGGATGACATCGATGTTCCACTCCGATTCATCCTGATGAATCGATTCAGGCGCTTTCACCTCGATATCTTCTGTTGTCAGCACCTCGGCCTGGTGGTGGCGGATAAGGGACGGACCGATCCAGTCGAGATAAGACTTTGCACTGAGACGGTCCGAAGCCGGAAGCATCCACGGTTCGTAATTTGCGAATCGTTTCCATTTGTCCTGCTTCTTCTGGAAAGAAGGAACGTTACCGACGAGAACCAGTTTCTCTTTGGCTCTCGTGAGTGCTACATAAAGAACCCGCATTTCTTCAGCAAGAATCTCCCGCTTCTTCTTCTCTCTGAGCGCATGGTAGGCAATCGTCGGATATATGAGGCGCCTCTTCGGGTCGATATATTTCGAGCCGAAACCAAGATCTTTATGAAGCAGATAACGGGAATGAAGATCTCTCATATTGAACTGTTTGTCGATACCTCCGAGAATGACAATCGGAAATTCAAGGCCTTTGCTTTTATGGATCGTCATGATCCGCACCACATCCTCCTGCTCTCCGAGGGCCCGTGCGGCTCCGAGATCGTCGCCCCGCTCTTCCATCCTTTCGATGAAACGAAGGAAGCGGAACAGTCCGCGGAAGGACGTTGATTCGTAGGATTTCGCCCGGTCGTAAAGGGCTCGTAAGTTCGCCTGACGCTGGCGCCCTCCCGGCATCCCACCTGCAAAATCATAATATCCCGTTTCCCGGAAGATATCCCAGATCAGCTCAGACAACGCTCCCTGTCTGGCTCTTTCCCTGAAGACATGCAGCGTCTCAAGGAAATCATCCAATTTACCGGTGAGGTCATCCGATTCCGTATTCCGGTAAGCTTTCATGGCTTCGTAATATCCAGCTTTCTTATCTGCTAAACGAATACGGGCCAGTTCATCTTCGTCCAGTCCGACAATCGGAGATCGCAGAACAGAGGCAAGTGGGATATCCTGTTTCGGGTTATCGATCGTCTTCAACAGACTGATCATCACGCGGATTTCAATCGCTTCAAAATAACCGGTAGAGAGCTCCGCATACACCGGAATCCCCTGCTGCTTCAATTCATCAACGATGACCGGAGCCCACGTCATGGATCGCTGCAGAAGAACGATGTCACGGAATTTTACAGGACGAGGCATCCCGCTCTCCTTGTCTACGATCTGCATCGGTGCATGCCCATCATAGCCGAGCCATGCTCTTATTTTCCTCGCATACGTACGAGCTTCGAGCTGAGCTTTCTCAAGATCCCTGAAATCTTCCTCTTCCGGGTCCTCTTTTTCTTCTTCCGGGTCTTCCCTATCCACAATTACAAGCTCTGTACTTGTGTCTTCTTCCGTCCAGTCTTCATACGAAGTATTTCCATAAATAAGTTCGACTTCTTCTTCATAATCCATTTCGCCGACTTCCTCATCAAGAATCTGACGGAACAGGTAGTTCGTCGCATTGAGCACCTGATGGCGACTCCGGAAGTTACGGGCAAGGTCGATCCTTTTCCCTTCGTCTTCTTCCGTCTGGAAGCGACGATATTTTTCAAGGAATAAAGAAGGTTCTGCGTGACGGAAACGATAGATGCTCTGTTTCACATCGCCCACCATAAAGAGATCACCCGCTTCGCTACTGTCTGTCAGCAGACGCAGCAGGGTTTCCTGAACGAGGTTCGTATCCTGGTATTCATCCACGAGCACTTCTGTGAACTGGCGTTGATACCCCTTCGCCACCGAAGAAGGAATAAGGTTATCAGGAGTAGAAGCCCCATCCCGCAAAATCTCGAGCGCAAAGTGTTCCAGATCGGAAAAATCGACGACAGCCTTTTCTTTCTTCTTTTCCTGGTAACGCTGTTTGAAATCTCTCACTACGACCGTCAGCTGTCTTACTACAGGGTAAAGTTCTCCCATTTCTTCGAGGTAACGGGTGAGAGGCCTTGCGAACCACTCTTCCTGGATCTGCTTGAAGCGCTTCTTATACCTCTCACGTACATCTTTCGCTTCTTCTTTCTTCTCCTCAGCTACCTCCGATTTCTTCCTCGATAGTGCCGGGAACTTCGCTTCTTTTACATAGTCTTCGAGCGATTGCCAGGAGATAGCGAGATTCGCTTTCGCTTCACGGATGAGGGCAAGATCTTTATCTGCCGTTTCTCCGTATGTATAGGGACCGTCAGGCTGACGTGTAAGGGAGAGAAATTCTTCCGCCTCTTTCTCCATGGCATCAAGCTGATGGTGCACTTCCCGTTTCAGGAGGGTGAACCAGGGGAGGTCCGCCTCCTCATGCTCCGGAGTGACGTTATACATCTCTGCCACCTCTTCAAGCCAGGTCTCCGGCCACGGATGTTGCTCAGAGAAGGTGTACATCTGCAGAATAAGCGACTCCACATCCAGATCGTGACGGTCTCCGGAGAAACGATCGACGAGTTCGAAAAATTCACGACGCTCTTCTCCTTCTTTTCCGTACCAGTCCTCCAGCAGTTCTTCGAGCACCTCCTGTTTCATGAGATCCGCTTCCACATCATCAGAAATCCGGAAGGCAGGATCGAGATCCAGAAGGTAGGCATACTTCCTGATCATCTCCAGGCAGAAGGAGTGGAGGGTAGAAATCGATGCACTCTGAACGAGAGAGAGCTGCTTCTTTAAATGAAGCGAGCCCGGGTTCTGTTCCAGGGCACCATTCAATGCTTCGGTCACGCGGTTTCTCATCTCCTGGGCCGCGGCGTTCGTAAACGTTACGACGAGCAGGGCGTGAATATCGACGGGGCTTTCCCGGTCGATCACTTTTTGGATGATTCTTTCGACAAGCACGGCTGTTTTGCCGGAACCCGCTGCCGCTGATACGAGCATATCGCGGCCATGATCATAGATGGCCTGTTCCTGTTCTTTCGTCCAACTAACCATCGGCCTCCCCCTTCTCTTTCAGTTTCTCCCAAACTTTCGTATCGTTCATTTCTGTAAGCTTCCGGTATTGGTTCTCTTCAAGGGTCGGATCGAATTGACAGACCGATCGGAACGAACAGAATTGACATGCCGTCTGTTGCTTCTTCTGGTAAGGGTTCAACGGAATCGTACCTTCGGTGATGTCCATACCGGCTCTCGTCATCAGCTTCCGGATATACGTATCGAGCGCCTGGAACATCTCACGGTCGGCTACTTTCGAGTTCGAATAGAACCCGCCTTTCGCTTTCAGACCTGCAGGGATGACCGGGCTATGTCCTTTGTCCGTTTCGGTATCCATCATCCGGACAGCCGATTCATCCTCGAGCAGAAGTCCCTGCATTTTGAAGCTTTTCACGATCTCCTGCTCGATTTCGTCATCGTTCAATAACTTCTTCCCGGTGATCATCGGGTTGTGAACGTGGAAGTAAAGGACACCCGCCGGCGTCGCTTCCATGCCGAGCCAGTCTTTTGCATTTTGCAGGATGACCTCAAGATAAATAAGCATTTGAAGCGACAGCCCGTAATACACGTCCGATAAATTAAGACCTTTCGCACTCGATTTGTAATCGATGATACGAAGGAACAATTCATTATTCTCCATCGCCTGATCCACCCGGTCGATCCGGCCACGAAGCATCAATTCAAAGCCGTTCGGTAGATCTACACTCATCGGAGGTAATTCCGCATCTTTCACCTGACCGAACCCGAGCTCAAGCCCTACAGGAGCGAATTTCGTCCTCCGCGCCTGTTCCCCGAGGATATAAGTGGCCTGCGCAATGACATTCTCGAGCTTATTCTGGATATACTGATAGCGGTTCGAACTCTTCAGCACCTGATGTTGAAGGACAGGAGCAAGTTCCTGGGTGGCCCGGCGTGCATACTGCGTAGCCGCGTTACGATCAAGCTGAGAAAACTGCCTGCCATCTTCTCCGATCCAGTCGGTGATCTGACGAAGGGCCTCGTGGAAAAGCTGTCCGATATCCGGAGCATCGAGTTTGTACGTCCGTCGTTCCTCGAGATTCAACCCTTTTCCGGCAAAATGTTGGAAACCGCAGCTATAGTACGATTCAAGCGCAGATACACTCGTCTTCACCTGTTTCTTATGCATCCGATGCGCCGTTTCCTTCTTCAATGGTACGGGGACGTTTTTATAGAAGAGACTCTCCAGCACACGTCTTGTTGTGCTATTCTTCTCCTCTCTTTCTATATACCAGTCCAATACTCCCCACCATTCGTCCCGCATCGGGTAACCTTTAACGTAACGACCGAGTTGAGCGGTAAGGGCGGACCTCGTCTTGACCGGGGTCGTAATGAAACGGCTCGCATCTTCCAGATCATCCGGGTCCTGTAGCAGAATATGCTCGCTGCAAGCAGGGAACAGTGCCTCTATACGTCCGATCATCGGTGATGCCGCTTTGGTACGGCCTTCTTCATCACTCAGGGGATAGCTGACCCATAATTTCTCTCCCGGCATCGTAGCGGCGAGATACATATAGAACCGGTCATACAATAACTTTTCTCTGCTTCCTGCTGCCAGTTCTATCCCGTATCCGGCCAGAACCTCCCTATCTTCTTCTGAAATCATACCATCGCCAGGCGGTTTCAACGGCCATGTCCCTTCATTCACTCCGAGAAGGAATCCTGCCTTCATTCCGCTCAGTCGGGACCGATCTACGCTACCTACGACGACATGATCGAGGCTGGGTGGCACATGCGCGAACGTCAGGGCATCGAGACCGCTCTCGAAAGCCTGTCGGAATACCTGAAGCGACATCGTCTCTTCTCCGATCATATCCACCATCTCATCGAGCAGCTGCAGCACATTATCCCACGCCTGTTCCTGCTCGCGAGCTTTTTCCACTTCCCCTGATTCATCATAATACTCACGCCATTTTTCAAGCGTCTGAGGCACCCGGATGTTACTCATCCACTCAAACAAGGAAGCAGCACGCTGCTCGTTCGTTTTTCTGCCCCGCAGCTCATCGTCGAGGACTTCAAGAGCCTTCGTCACTTGAAGACGATATGCGTTGATGCGTTCCTGTTTCTTCTTCTCCTCGTCTGTCTGAGCCGCTTTTTCAAAGCCCCGGAACCGCTGGTAGATCCATGGTTCATCAGATCTCCATTGCTGCCTGGAGCGTATGCCATACTCAAGAACATAGTTCTCCAGCTCATCAATCGCATCCTCATCCAGCGGGTGAACGCGGTCTGAAGAAGGAATGAATCCCGTTTTCAACAATCGGAAGACAGCGTCGTATCTCCATCCTCCTTCGATGACATCAAGCGCTGAGCGGACCAATTCAAGAAGAGGGTGATTCAGCATCGTCCTTTTTTCATCCAGAAACACAGGGATTCCATAATCGGAGAAAATCGTATCGATCAGACTGTGATACACTCCCGGCTCTCTCATAAGAATGGCTATCTCCCGGTACCGATATCCCTCTTCCCGTACGAGGCGCAAAATTTCCTGAGCCGCTCCTTCCACCTCAGCACGGGGGTGGACAGCTTCATAAATGCCGATCGGTACTTTCCCTTCGAAGGCAGGCGCCGGACGCTCTTCAAAATGTTTCTCCATATGCAGAAACGCCGGTTTATCCTGAAAACGTCCTTCCGTGTTGGAAAGCTGGAGCGATTCTTCTGTTTCCACGTTCCCTTCCTTCGCCATCTCTTTCAGCACTGCACACGTCTCTTTCGTTTCCCTGAAGAGATCGACGTCCTCGACCTCGCTTTTCTCCTCGTCGAGCGTCAGCGTCACCTGAACGCGACTTGCCTGTTGAAATAGTTCGCGGATGACCTCGTATTCCTGTGGAGTGAAACTATGAAACCCGTCTATGTAAATTTCTGCTCCATCAAGAAACGCAGAGTGTGGAATCTTCTCTGTCAAAAGCTTAAGTTGGTCTTCTCCATCGACGTAGCTCCCTTCCATGTAACTGGTAAGTCGGCTGTAAATATAATGCAGGTCTTCGACTTTATCCTGCAACGCGAGTTCTCCCGGTGTCCTGTGTACAAAGCTTTCCATCGACTCCACTTGTCTGCTCAGGTCTTCCGGTGTGACCCGATACCTTTTGAACTCTGTGATCATTTCTTCAAGCTGATGAATGAATCCCTGCTTCTCCATCGCTTTCTGGAACACATTCCAATCAGACGTCCGCTCTTCTACAATTTTACGAAGAAGCATCTGCACGCCTGTGGAGCTTATGTACGACCTTGTCGCCCCTCCCGTTTCCTGAAACACTTTCCAGGCGAGCCTGGAGAAACTGAACACTTGAGCTCTGGTCGCCCCGTCGATGTTGCCCCGTTTCAACAGCGCATACTCCTGCTGGAACGTCATTTGATCCGGAACGAGATACACGATGGTGCGCCCGTTCGGTTCTTCTTTCAACTTCGCTTCAATGTCCCCAAGACAGTACTCACTCTTCCCTGCCCCCGAACGGCCGGTAATGAATCTGACGCTCATCCGCCTTCCCCCTTTTCCCTTATTTTACAATACAAAAAGAAAATGAACCACCAAAGCGGCAGTTCATCGAAACGTCATTCCGAGTTGAGACATCGGCCAGTAGCGGACTTCCACCTTGCCGACGATCGACTGGATATCTATGAAACCGAAGCTGCGGCTATCAAGGCTGTCCCTTCGGTTATCTCCCATAACAAAGAGCTGGCCCTCCGGCACTTCGGAGTTGCCAGTGACCCCTTCTAACGTGAAATCTCCCGTAAAAACCCGACCATCATCCGGACGAAGTTCATCAAGATACTTCTCCTCTACCGGCGCTCCGTTGATATATAGGGTATCATTCTTCACCGCTACATGATCCCCCGGCAAGCCGATCACTCTTTTCACGTAATCATCTTCCTCGTTGTAATGAAACACGATAATATCATGCCGGTGCACATCGGTCCAATCGTATAACACTTTATTCACCATCAGCAGATTCCCGTCATAAAGGGTGGGCTCCATCGATTCTCCGTCCACGATGTAACTGGCGAAGAAATAAGCCCGGAATACGATAGCGACCAGAACGGCTAGAATGATTGTACGGATCAGATGTTTGTATTTTTTCATTCTGCTTCCTCCACAGGTATTTAGTAGTAATATCTTACCCACGCGGAGGAAACTTTAACCTTTCTTTCTCTCTGCACGAACGGCCAGACGCTTCTCAAGGAATTTCCCGAGCATCCAGAAAAGGCTGATACAGATGAGAACGACGATGGTTTTGACCGGATTTGATGTGAAGGAAGTGATACTGTCCCCTACGAATGTGATGGAGAAAATCATCACGGATTTCCCGAGAACTGCCGCGAGCAGGAAATCTCTCGTCTTCACTCCAGATAACCCCGCAACGACATTGATGATGGCAGACGGAGAAAAAGGAAAACACATCAACAGAAATAATGGGCCGAAGCCGTGTTCCTCGAGCCACACCATCACCCGTTTTACCTGCCTATGCTTCCTCAAAAACAGGAAAAAACGCTGCCGCCCCAGTTTACGGATGAGAAGAAACACAAGGACAGCCCCTGTGGTCGCTCCGATCCATGAATAGAGAAACCCTTCGAAAAGACCGTATACCACTGCATTTGCAACCACGAATACAAGAAGCGGTAAAATCGGAAGGAAGGCTTCAATCAGCGGAAGGAGTATTCCCGGCAGCGGTCCGAAACGATCCAGCCTCTCCAACTGACGGATGGCGTAATCAAACAGTTGATCATTTTCAGCTAATAGTTGCAGTTCCTCGAGCGTTGGCATAATAAGTTCATCCTACTCTGTTCGATATAGTACTTTCATTTTAATGGAATTTCGCCCGTCTGCCTACTGCAAAGTATTCCCGAAAATTGGATTTCATATTTATGGTGTACATGTGATACACTAAAATGAGAACATACGTTCGAAAACGTGAGAGGAGAATTCGCGATGGCCCATATCAAAGAAAAAGAACTCGATAAAGCCTCCCGCTATCTGTTCCTTACGATGGCACTCACTGTCATAAAACAGGACCGTCATCATATCATAAACGGAAACTACAAAATCAAAGAGCCTTACCTGGAACTGATCGGAAAAATGGAAATGGTGGCCCGGGAGGAAAGGCGTCACCTGCGGAAGTTCATGGATGATCATCACGTACAGGTGGTGGAAACATCGAGGCACGAGTCATTCACTACCTTTTCTTTCATCGCGGAAGGATATGAAGAGAAACGGAACTATTTCAATCCGGCCATTCGAAAAAAAGTGGAACTTATCTTACAGGAGTTGATGGAGAAGGCTCTGAGACGAACGAATGCCTCACTGGAGAAATGAAACGTTTTTCATACATCAATCGGAACTGGGCGGTACGTTCCAATTGATTGGAAAACACACCCGGAGAAACTGCGAGTTCTTCCCAGACATTATTCATGAATTGTACCATCGTTTTTCTGTAATCCGTTTCGCTTGGAAAGAAGTCACGGACAAAATTGTGAGAGATCCAGGAGCATTCAACCCGGGAGGGGGACATCGTCGGGAAATAGTAAAGCTTAAGCATTCCGGAGACGACAATGGGGGATTTATGTGTGTAGTTGGTAATCGCTTTTGTACCGGAGATTCTTCCGGAGAGATCACTGCCGAAATATTTACAGGAAGCATCGATCACTTTCGTAGGGGACTTATCCACAATGAAAAAATCATCTTCTTCCATCACCTTCATTCTGATCTTCCCGTCCTCTTCTACAGCAAGAAGAGCGATCGTTTTCTCATTCACTTCATATTCAGTTTTCAGCGCTTCGTTCATCGTTACCATTCCCCTTCTTTTAATTCCAATATTTTCTTCATTACTATAGCAGATTCTCCCTCCCTCGTCTACAAAATACGAATTATTTTTCCGAAAATTTCGATATTTTTGCTATAATAGACATATAACTTCAAGGGGAAGTGAAGGTGATAACTATGTGGGGAAGAAAGAAGAAGCAAGCGCAGGTCGCAACAAAGAAGCTGGAGGTTATGGACCTTACGCTCAAAGATGTCAGAAAAGCTATTAACGAGTACGCAGAAATGAAACCGGATGGCGTTCCTTTGAGCGTCATCATAAAGCCGGATCTTACTATCGACTATGAGTTGCTCGCTCCTTTCATTGCAGGCAAACCGCAGAAAACGTATTATATGTCGCGGGAAACATATGAATTATTCGAGGAAGAAGACCTGCAGCTTGCGAAAGATATCGATATGATGCAACAAGCCGTGGATACGTATATGCAGCAGGAAGGAGAACTTCCGATCATCGAAAACGATCCTTATCGCCGAGTGAATTGTTATATGCTGGAGCGTCTCGGTCTGATCACTCACCGTCCGGAGAGAACATTTTATATAACGAAAGACGAATATATGGTTGATTATAAGCGGGACTAGGCTTCCTTCTCTTTTTGAGAGAGGAAGCTTTCTTTTTTGGAATAAGACTCCCTTAATGATAGAACCCGAACGAAGAGTGGTGTTCGCCTTTGCGACAGTTTTCAGAAAAGAATAAGTAAAATCACCGCATAACATATTTTATGCGGTGGTTTCTTATCTGCCGAAGCAGAAAACATCATATAGTCTTTACAATGCGATGTTTCAAGGGTCGGAGAAGGAAGAAAGCGTCGCATATCGTAATTTATTCGGGTTTCTAAGCGGGCCTTTTACGCTTTTCTATGTCTAGTTGCGACACCTAGCCCTTAGCGACATAAGTGAAAACCATCCATAAAGAAGAAAAACGCTTCTTTAGGCTGATTTTCACTTATGCGAGAAGGGCTGAGCAAGGTGTCTCCACTTTTCTAACAAAAAAAGAGCCAATGCTACGAGAGCATTGGCCAAAAGAGACGACTGGTTAACTTTTGAGTGAGGGAATTACATAATCAGAAAGGCTCTTACTAATGAGAGGCTTTCCTCTTATGCAGCCAGTTCTTTATCAGAACTGCCTTTCTCAAATACTATTGTAGTACAAGTACGCAAAAATCTCACCGAAATGTTTTTGCGGCGGAACGCACACGTTTTTGCGAAGTTTCTAATTGTTGACACCTAACAACTACAAATTTTTGCTTAGCTGATCACGCAGGCTCTTTCTCAGAATTTTACCTGTAGTATTTTTCGGGAGCTCTTCGAGGAACTCGATCCGTTTCGGAAGCTTATACTTCGCAAGTTCCTCTTTGCAGTAATCAATGACCGTCGCTTCATCAAGCGCAGGGTCGTCCGAGACGACAAAAGCGATGACCGCTTCTCCTGCTTCTGGGTGGGGTTCTCCGACAACGGCAGCTTCTGTGAGATTAGGGTGTTTGTAAAGAACTTCTTCGACTTCTCTCGGGTAGACATTATATCCGCCCACAAGAATCATGTCTTTCTTGCGGTCAACGATGTAAAAATAACCTTCTTCATCCTTGCGCGCCATGTCTCCTGTGTACAACCATCCGTCTTTAATCGTGACAGAAGTCTCTTCAGGCATCTTATAGTAGCCCTTCATGACATTCGGTCCTTTTACAACAAGCTCTCCAACTTCCCCTGTCGGAACTTCTTCTCCAAGCTCATCGACTACTCTGTTTTCCACGTTTATGATATTCGTACCGATCGATCCCGCTTTCCGTGGTCGATCGAGCGGGTTGAAAGCTGTAACCGGGGAAGCTTCAGACAGCCCGTACCCTTCGGAAACTCTGACATTGAACTTCTGCTCGAAAGCTTCAAGAAGCGATACCGGAAGCGATGATCCTCCGGAGACATTGATTCGCATATGTCCAAAGGAGTCCTCCTGCCCATCCCCTGTTTGGAGCAGATAATTATACATGGTAGGAACCCCCGCGAAGACGGTCGCTTTATAATCTCTGGCTGCAGTGAAGACAGCTTCAGGAGAAAATTGCGGGATAATGACAACCGTTCCTCCGTTTGCGATCGGAGCATTGAGAGCTACTGTCAGACAGAACACGTGGAACATCGGCAATGTCGCGATGACCCGGTCTGTTTCACTGATCTCTAGATACTCCGCAACATCTGTAGCGTTGGAGTAAATATTCTTATGTGTCAGCATGGCCCCTTTAGGTTTTCCGGTCGTTCCGGATGTGTATAATACTACAGCAAGGTCTTCTTCATCGAGGGATGGAGGAGTGAAATCAAGAGATCCGGAGGCCACCGTTTCTGTAAACGGTTTCATTTTTGGTGCTATAGAATAGGAGTCAAGATTCACTCCCGTTCCTGTGTCCGCTACAAAGTAATGCTCTACCATCAGGTCATCATCGATGATATCCAACTGGCTGACAATCATGTCAAGAGCGATGACACCTTTAACATCTCCATTCTTCAAAATATATCCCATTTCCTTTGATGTGTACGTAGGGTTGATCGGGATAACGGTCAAACCGGCGCGGAGCGCTCCATATAATCCGATCATAAAGACAGGGCTATTTCCGCTGATCAGCGCTACGTGATCCCCTTTTTCGTACCCGAGATTCTTCAGCGCACTTGCGAATTTCGTCACCGAAGCATCAAAAGTCTGATAGTTCGTCCTTTCCCCCTGAAAAATATAGGCATCCTTCTCAGGCATTTCCCGAGCTGTCTGTTTCAGCCGTTCACTTACATTCATCGACAGTTTCCCCCTTTTATTGATTGAAATGAATGAATAGTCATTCATTATATCGAATTCATTTATTATTATAAAATATTGTCCGAGTATTCGCAAACTTATTTCAGCACCATTCTCTCTGCAACATCCCATATACTGCATGATCGACGAAGCGGTCGTTCACCCACTCCTCCTCCCGGATCACTCCTTCTTCTGTGAATCCTAGTCTCTCCGGAACAGCACGGCTCGCCCTGTTTTCAACCGCAGCGGTGATATCGACCTTGTTCATTTTGAGGGAAGAAAAAGCGAAGTCCGTCATCGCTTTCGCACTCTTCGTCATAATACCTTTCCCCTGGTAATCTTCTGCAAGCCAATATCCTATGTAAGCCACCTTATTCGTCCAATCAAGCTTATTGAAACTGGTCATGCCGACGACGCTATCCCGGTAAAGGATAACCACCGTCATACTCTTATCTTCCGCATACCCTTTTCTGAACCCTTGAATCGCTTCCTTCGTATCCTCCACTTTTGTTGTGTGGTCCACCCACGGAAGCCATGTCCGCAAGTGGAGACGATGACGATCCACCAGTTCGAAAACACGTTCTGCATCCCTCGTTTCAATTAGACGCAAGCTTACTTCTTCATCTATTTTATGAATGAACATCAGTTTTCTCCTTCTCCGCTTCTTCCTTTACACGTTCCAAAAATTCGCGGACAACTTTTTTGTTATTTTTCTCTGTAGCGAATTTCAACATCACTTTGCCGAGAATATTCACCCCTTCATTCGTACCTTCGTAAACGAGCTTTGTCTCTTCTTCTCCTATTTTGTGAAATTCATAGGAGGTACGTATGTCGAAAGCACGTCCGACCGTAAAAGTGACCTCTTTCTTCCTATATTCCTCAGTGTTTTCATAGGCGGTTGTCGTTACTATATAAGTCTCCGTCCGTTTTCCTTCCCGGTATGTCTGCCGGTGTCTCGCACCTACTTCATGTTCTTCTTTTTCGATCAGGGCATGCTCTTCCACCTGGGGCATGATGCGCTTAATATGCTCATCCTTGAAAAGCCCCCAAACGGTATCAATGTCGGCTTCAATCATAATCTCTTCTTTCCAGGTGATCATGCAATCCCTCCAGTTATTCGTGAAAAGTGACATTTATCTTCCCATGCATATGTTCCCCTAAGGTTAAGTAGAACAATCTTTTATTACGGCACGACTGTGTTGCTTGCCCCTTTGAAAAGAACCCGGCTCTCTCTGAACCGGGTATGTCCATCAATAAACAATGGTAAGAAAATCTTCCATAGTAACCTTGCCGAGATAATGGGAAATATCAAGGTCCTCTACAGCTTCCCTGATTGCTTCCCTTTCATATTTCGTACCGATCAGGCGGTCTTCCACTTCCGTAACGTCACCGATACCGAAAAAGTCTCCATAGATTTTCGCATTGTTGATATATCCTTTATTCACATCAAGCCGGATATCGTATGTTCCTGCTCCTTCAATACGCTTCGTCTGCTGGATGTTCGACTTCGGAGATTTTCCGTAGTTCCAGTCCCAATTTCGATAGCGCTCTTCGGATAATTGATAAATGGCTTTCCAGTCTTCTTCGGTCAGTTTGTACTGCGGAACATCGTTCACATCTTCCACGTCGAAAATGTAGCGGAGAATCATCGTTTTGAAATCTTCCATCGTCGTACCTTCAGGAAGGTATTCAGCAATACTCGCTACCCGACTACGGATCGATTTGATTCCCTTCGAGCGGATTTTTTCCGACTTCACATTCAGACTGCGCACGACATTTTCAACTTCTGAATTGAACATCAAGGTGCCGTGACTGAACATCCTGCCTTTAGTCGTGAACTGAGCATTCCCTGAAATCTTCCGTCCTTCAATCGTCAAATCATTTCGACCGGAAAGCTCAGCCGGAGCTCCAAGTTGTTTCAAAGCGTCGACAACCGGTTCTGTGAACTTGGCGAAGTCATGAAAGCTGTTTCCATCATCTTTCGTCAGAAAGCTGAAATTCAAGTTTCCAAGATCGTGATAAACGGCCCCGCCTCCGGAGAGTCTGCGGACCACGTGAATTCCGTTCTCTTCTACGAAATCCGTGTTGATCTCTTCGATGGCATTCTGGTTCTTCCCTATAATGATCGAAGGCTCGTTGATATAGAACAGCAGATACGTTTCACTGATATCCAGGTTCTTCAGCGCATACTCTTCGATAGCCAGATTGATTGTCGGATCGTTTACTCCTTCGTTATCAATAAAAAGCATTGTTCTCATCCTTTCGTTCCGTTGCTCCCTTCAAGTATAAGCGAGCCGATTTCTCTTCGCAATCATTCACTGCTCCATCGTAACCCTTCGGTAGCCAGTTTCACCTCTCCATGAAACACATCCGCAGCCTCCTGCTTCAACCTGGAATGGTTACCGAAATGCGGAAGATGACTAAGCCAGAGTTCTTCCACCTCTGCACCCGCAGCGATAGAGGCCGCTTCTTCGCTCGTCATATGCCCGGCCTGGGCTGCATCCATCCCTTTGTAAAAATTCGTATCCGTAATCAAAAGATCGGCACCCTTCGAAAAATCTATCCACTCCTTCTGATAGGCTGTATCCGCAGTATATACAATCGTATCGTCACCATTTGTAATCTTCATCCCATAGCACGGTACCGGATGAACCGTCTTAAGGAAAGAAATAGTGAAAGGGCCGATGGACACAGAAGACTCAGGATCATAAGGGTGCGCTTTTGTATAAGAAGAGGACAGTCTTTCAAACCCATTTTCATCTTCTTCATGGCCGTAGATGGGAAGTTCCCCTTCTACGTGACCAAGCTTCGTCTGCACAAGTCGCGCGTGTTGCAGAACACCTATATCCGCTACGTGATCATGGTGATAATGAGAAATGATGACAGCATCCAGAGAATTGAGAGAAATATATCCTTGAAGGCGTGACAGTGCTCCACTGCCGCAATCCACGAGCAGCCTGTATCCCTGGTCTTCGACGAGATAACTGGAGGTGGCACTGTTCTGGGCAGGATAAGCTCCCCAATACCCTATTGTTGTAATTTTCACAAAATTACCTCTTTTCTAATACTTTAGTCTTATTTTGAGTTGTTTTATAACATTGTGTTGATTTATTCATACTGTTATAATACAATGAATTCAACATCAAAACAGAGGAGGAATTACATTATGATGAACGTTGTTGAATTTTTCCGTAACTTGCCTAAGAAACAGTGTGCTAAATGTGGAAGCGTAATCCAGGAGCAGGCGGACTGCTACGGTAACACTTGCCATGACTGCGATGGTCCTGCCCGCTAAGAAAGCTTCAGCTCCTGGCATACGCTAACCCTGAGATATAGCACTTCCTATAAAAAGAAGCAGTAGCGGCTGCTTCTTTTTTAATTTTAACAAAAATCCGATTATTTTTTCACGAAAAAAACACTAAAACACTCCTGAAACGGGTAAGATGCATGTAATTACGATAAAGGAGTGTTTTGATGACTTCCATGCAACTCAATCAGCAAGTCCCGAATTTTCAATTAAAGAATGTAACAGGAGAAGACTTCACTTTCTCTGATGTACAACAAGCTGAATCTGCCTGGCACCTTCTAGTTTACTTCCGCGGTTCCTGGTGTCCTGCCTGTCAAAAGGAATTGAAGCAATTGCAGGAAGAACAGGCTGATTTCAATGAACACGACATCCATATCATTACCATCACTCATGACGATGAACAGAATCTCAAAGATATGGCCGATGAACACGGGCTGACCTTCCCGATTCTGCTTGATGAGGAATATTCCTTCCTGAAGGACTATGAAGTATACTATCACGGGGAAGAAGCTCCCTACGAAGACCACGGGAACCATCCGGAGCCTGCTTACTTCCTGGTTGATAATCACGGCAATCTACTCTACCAGCAACGTCAGACAAACCCATTCGGACGTCCACACGCCGACGAACTGAAAGAAACGATCAAATATATACGAAAAAATTTGAAATGAAAAAGGAAAGCGGAGACATCCCGCTTAGAAACCTCAGTCATAAGCAACTTGGTCAACGAAAGGCGCTCTTTTCTTTCTTTGATCCGAGTTGCTTATGACTCGAGTTTCTGGATGTCGCAGCTAGACATGAAAAGCGGAGAAGAACGTTTAGAAGCTCAAATATAAGCAGACGAGCCTGGCTTCAAGTGATTTTTCTTGAAACAGGGTTGGCTGCTTATATTTCGGGCTTCTGTTCTTCGCAGCTAGACATGAAAAGCGAAGAAGAACGTTTAGAAGCGCCTCCTATCCCCAAGCGGATATGGGGCGTTTTTCATTCCTATATTTCTATTAACACCGCATAAAAAATACTATAAGATACTTTGTCCTTCCTATTGATCAAAAAGTATCGGATAAAGATTCTTTTGCGGTGCTTTGCCATATTTCAGTCTTAAAAACTGTCGCAAAGCTTGCCCCTCTCTTCCATACAGACTGTGAATATCAGCGTATAGCCGCATCAGTAAACTACACCTATAGAAAAAGCTTGCAGAAACTGTTAACAGTCTCTACAAGCTTTTCTCTTGTAATTTTATCGTTCGATGATCCGTTTGGCCGCTGCTTTTCCCTGATTAATACAGTCCGGCAAGCCTATGCCATAATAGTATGCTCCCGCAAGCTGGACCCCTGGAACATCTTTTTTCATGTAGTGTTCGAGCTTCGTAAGACGTTCCTTATGGCCGACACTATACTGTGGCATCCCATCGTGCCACCTGGTCACGACAGAGAAATCAGGTTGATCTGTAATATCCATAATCTTTCCGAGATCACGAAGTACGATGTCTTCGATTTCTTTATCCGTCTTATCTACGACTTCTTCATCTCCCGGTTTTCCGATATAACAGCGAAGAAGAGCTTTTCCTTCAGGAGCAGCATGGGCCCATTTCTTGTGAGTCCACGTACAGGCGGTGATCCGATACTCATCACTCGTACGGGCTACCACAAAACCTGTACCATCAATATCCTTCTTGATGGCTGACTGATCGAAAGCCATGGCGATGTTAGCGACAGACGTCGCTTTCATCTGCTTCAACGGTTCCACCCAATCATATTGAGCAAGCATCTTAGCGGCAGCCGGAGCGGGCACTGCGAGAATGATATCATCTGCGTGCTTCACTTCCCCGTTACTCATCAGTACATGGTAGCCTTCCTCTTTCTTCTCAATATGATCGACTCCGACGGAAAGCTGGACCGTCCCGGGCTTCAATTGAGCATGGATAGCTTCAACGAAACTTGATAGACCACCTGCGAAAGCACGGAAGGCACTCGGCTTGCTATTATTCCTTTTCTGCCGCGGTACTGCTCCCGTCTCTTTGAGGCCACGAACCAGACTTCCATGTTCCTTCGTCAATTCTTTGAACTGAGGAAAGGTTGCATCCATACTAAGCTGATCGATATCACCTGCATAAATGCCCGATAGAAGCGGTTCTACTGCATTTTCGACAACCTGGTTGCCCAACCTACGTCTCAAAAATAACCCCAGCGCTTCATCCTCCTTCTTCAGTCTCAGCCGCTGGTATGGCTCAAGTAGAGCTCTCCCTTTACCAGCAGGAGAAAACAAAGAGGACTTCAACAATGGACGACGTCGAGTAGGAATTCCCATGTGGGAGCCTTGGGGCATACGGTTCAAACGACCTTTCGCAAGGATGTATGCTGTTCCCGTCGCATTCTTGACTACATGCTCACTCATACCTACTTCTTCCGCAAGCTTCAGCATGCTCGTCTTACGCGCGAGAAAAGAATCCGGTCCCCGTTCGATCGTGAATCCATCTTTATGAATCGTCGAAATCTTTCCACCCAGGTGGTCGGATTTCTCCACAAGCTCTGTTTCGATTCCTGCCTTCTGTAAATAATAGGCGGCGGATAACCCCGTCATCCCGCCGCCTACAACTAATACTTTTTTGCTCATATTACTTCTCTTCTTTCCATTTCGTCCAGGTTACATCCACCAGCGTCTCAATGAATTTCTCGTTGGTGTTCGGCATTTCAGGACGATAATAGTTGGCACCGACCTCGTCACACACTACCTTACATTCGTAATCATTGTCATACAACACTTCCAGATGGTCCGCAACAAACCCTACGGGAGCGTAAACGAAAGAAGTGTACCCTTTTTGCTCGAACAGATCCCTCGTCAAATCCTGTACGTCCGGACCAAGCCACGGATCAGGCGTATTCCCTTCACTTTGCCAGCCGATTTCGTACTGGGTGATTCCTGTGGCTTCGGAGAGGAGTTTCGCCGTTTCTTCGAGCTGTTGTGGATAAGGGTCTCCTCCCTGAAGAATCTTTTCCGGTAGACTGTGAGCAGAAACGATCAGGCATGCTTTCTCTTTTTCCTGTTCGCTCATCTTCTCATACTCTCCAAGGATTCCATCTTTCCAGAAGTCGATGAAGGTCGGGTGATCATACCAGCTCTCCACAGAACTGATGCGAATGCCATGCTCATCCGCCTTCTCTTGAGCTCGCCCATTATAAGACTTCACACTGAAAGAAGAATAGTGTGGAGCAAGAACGATCGATACCGCTTCTTCGATTCCGTCTTTCGCCATTTGATCGACAGCATCTTCGATGAACGGATCGATGTGTTTCAACCCGATATAAAGTTTGAACTCTACCTCATTTTGCATATCATTAAGCTCATCACGAAGAGCCTCTGCCTGTTCATCTGTGATACGCGCCAACGGAGAAATTCCCCCGATCGCTTCATAACGATCCTTCAGATCCTGAAGCGCTTCCTCCGATGGCTGCCTCCCTTTTCTGATATGTGTGTAGTAAGGTTCGATATCTTCTTCTTTGTATGGCGTTCCATACGCCATTACGAGTAAACCGACTTGTTTGTTAGCCATTTTCCTGAACACCCCTTAGTTTGTTTTGGAATATGTGTGAATCAATGTTGTCAGCTTTTTCAATGTTTCCGGCTCGATCTCCGGCGTGACCCCGTGACCAAGATTGAAGATATGAGGACCGTATTGCTTCCCTTCATCAATGATGGCTTTCGCTCTCTCCTCTATTACCTCCCAATCGGAAAGTAAAACGGCAGGATCGAGATTACCCTGAAGCGGTTTCTTCACTCCGAGATCTCTCGCTTCTTTGATCGACGTACGCCAGTCAAGACCCAGCACATCAATCGGAAGATCATCCCATTCTGTAATCAGATGACGGGCCCCGACACCAAACAGGATAAGCGGCACATTTTCATTCCTCAATTCTCTGAAAATACGATCCATCGATGGTTTGATATATTTCCGGTAATCAGGAGCATGAAGCGCTCCTCCCCAGGAATCGAAAATCTGAATCGCTCGTGCGCCTGCCTTGATTTGAGATTTCACGTAGGTGATGATCATCGACGCAAGCTTGTCCATCAACAGAAACCACGTTTCTTCATCACTGTACATGAGGGATTTCGTCTTATGATAATTCTTCGAAGGTCCCCCTTCAATCATGTAACTCGCAAGCGTAAACGGAGCACCGCTGAAACCGATAAGTGGTACGTTCAGCTGCTCTTCGGTGAGCAGGCGTATCGTATCGAGTACGTAAGGTACGTCCGATTGCGGGTCGATCTCTCCAAGCCGTTCCACATCCTGACGGGATTGGATCGGGTTATGGATGACGGGACCAATGCCCTTCTTTATTTCTACGTCCACCCCGAGAGCCGGAAGCGGCGACATAATATCCTTATACAGAATGGCTGCATCCACTCCGTAATTCTCCACCGGCAGACGGGTGACATAAGCACACAGCTCAGGCTGATGAGTGATTTCAAACAATGAATATTTCTCTTTCAACTTCCGATATTCCGGTTGAGAACGTCCTGCCTGACGCATATACCAGACGGGTGTGTGCTCCGTCTTCTCTCCACGGAATGCTTTAAGAATTGTGTCGTTAAACGTGTTCCCCATATAGTACCTGACTCCTTTGTTTTCTATCCGTTTCAACTATAACGGATGATTCATCTTTCTGTATAGCGTTAAGGTCCATCTGTCACGATTTTGTACCTTTTCCTACCATGAAAGGGTTACTTCATTCGATCGTTCCCCTTCCCGCCCGGTCGTAGGGTCATAAGGAACTACAAAGTACGTGCGGGACTCCAGCAGGCCGAAAGCCTGAACGGTATGGCTCGTCGCTTCTGTCTCTGCAATCAGTTCCGGGTCGTTGCCACGTGCCCGGTATACCCTGTAGGTAACCCGTTCATCTTCGGGTGCTTCCCAGTTCAATTCTCCTTGAACAAAAGCCCATCCCCCGATATCTAAAGTACCCTGCAATTCAGTGGAATCCGGAAGTTCCACCGGTTTTTGAAGGGAATCCATTCCTTCGGGGTTCGTAAACTCCGTACCGGGATCGATTACTTCTTTCAGGTTCGTCATCAGTTCCTTCGAGAGAGAAGTCGGGACACTGCTTGAATCTGTAAGGTAATAGTCTTCGCCGGAAGCCTCGTAGCCCATCCACATACTCATCGTATAATTAGGGGTTATGCCGGCGAACCACACATCCCGGTTCTGTCCTTCTACAGAGGGGTGCCCCGCTGTCCCTGTTTTTCCGGCAAGGGGCCCCTGGTAGCTGCCGCTTGTTGCCGTTCCTTCAGAAACGACGGTTTCCATCATTTCTCTCAATTGAAAAGCTGTTTCTTCATTAAAAACCCGAGTCGCTTCTGCCTGTTCTTTCGGTTCTACCGCTTCTCCGTTACGATCCGTTATCGTTGCAATGGTCTGAAGCGGTCTTCTTTCTCCCCCATTGCCAATCGTCTGGTAAGCTCCTGCGATTTCCATTGGAGTGAAACCTTCAGACAAACCCCCAAGGGCGATGGAAAGTCCTTCGTCCTCGGTGGACAACCCGAGTTTTTCAAGGTAAGTCTTCCCTTCCCCGACACCAATCTGGTCAAACAACCATACGGCTGGCGCATTCTTGGATTCTACCAATGCTTCGTACATCGTAACTTGCCCTTCATAACCTCCGGTGACATTCGAAGGCGTATAGTCCCCGTAACTTGTTTCTTCATCCTTCAAAACGGAGTACGGTGTATACCGGTCACTCATGAGAGCAGGACCATAGACAGCCAGAGGTTTCATCACGGATCCCGGCTGGTGCTTCGTCAGTGCATGGTTACTCTCTCCATGTTCATAACTTCTTCCACCTACGATAGCGGTAACCTTTCCTGATTGATCGGTAAGAACGAATGCACCTTCCACCCCTTTCACGGACCCTGAAGCATAGGAAGCGTCCTGCATCGTGTCATAAGCTATTCGTTGTGCTTCCGGGTGCATGTTTACTTCAATCCGGTATCCTTCCGTCTTCAGCGCTTCTCTTGAAATCCCATACCTCTCCACTGCTTCCTGTACTACTGCGTTCACATAAGCATTGGACCATGTTTCTTCAGGCTGTGTTTTTTCTTTATACTCCAGACGTTGATTCGAAAGATTCTCTCTTTCTTCTCCGGAAATATAAGACTCGTCTTCCATCCGCATAAGCACTACATCCCGTCTGTCCTTCGCAGCTTCCGGATCATTGACGGGGGAATAGCTATTGGGAGCTTTTGGCATACCGGCCAGAAGAGCTGCCTGAGATTGTGTAACATCCGATACTGAAGTACCGAAGTAGCGCTCAGATGCCGCCTCTACTCCGTAGGTTCCTTCTCCGAAATAGATGGAATTTACATAGAGTTCAAGAATCTCTTCTTTAGTCAGGTTCCGTTCCAGATAAAGAGCGACCATGACTTCTTTCGTTTTTCGCATCCAGGACTTTTCGTTCGTGAAAAACAGGTTCTTCGCAACCTGCTGGGTAATCGTACTGGCACCTTCGACCTTCTCCCAGGCTATGATGTCCCTGTATAAAGCCCTCGCTATTCCACGTGGGTCAATCCCGGAATGTTCATAAAATCTGCTGTCTTCTGTAGCGATGAAGGCCTGCTGCAAAAATTCAGGTACTTCATCCAGATTCACGAGTGTCCGATTAACCGAATAGATCTGCTCTATCTCTTCTCCATCCGCTGTAACTGTAGAGGCCGTATCGAGCATCAGATCATCGTCCGATACGAATAGAGCTCCTCCGAACATAAGTGCCAGAAGCCCCATTGCTGCCACAAACAACAAAGCCCCTGCGCCGATGAAGGCGTTCCTGAATCGTATCCTGCGCTTTCTCAGTTGTTTATATTCTTCACGTTTCAAGCTCGGCCATCCTTTCTTCCTGCTTGCAGTTCCTCTCCTCCTCTTGCTAAAATCTACCTAAGAGGAAAGGAGAATCTTTAAGATGATAGTATCGATGACAAACGGCACGATTGATTTCTTAAAAAAAGTAAAAGACCAGCACCCTGACCAGAACATCCGCTTCATGCAGGGCAGCGATTCCACTGTTGCTTATTACGAAGGCGACTCCCCTTCCGTATTCTCCGAAGGACGGGATTACGAAATCGTAGACTCCGTCGGAACGGTAGAAGAGGAAGGATTCGTCGTCACCAACAATATCCCTGTCTCCGAAGAAGGGCGACCGACATTCGAAGATCGGTTCAAAAATCGTAAAGGGAACGTCGAAGGGATGGACGGGTTCCAGGCGATACGGATTCTTCGTCCGAAATCAGGGAAAACATACGTGGTCCTTACGCAGTGGCGTGATCACGCAAGTTTCGAGAACTGGCGTAATTCCCAGTCGTTTGAGCAGGCTCACAAGAAATCAGGTCCTGACCACAAACAGAAGCCTTCCTTTATCGACGGGGATGCTTACATCGTCCACTATCACATGATTGATCCTGAGTCGTAATAATATAAAGGGAAAGTGAGCGGTTGTACCGCTCACTTTTTTTATTAAGGTGCTTGTTTTCGACCTGAGGCTGGTTTACTTCTCGTCTATGCAACAGTTGCCGTTCCGGTTTGCCTTAATCCGTTACGTTCTTCTCAAAGAAGTCACGGAAGGCTTGTTCCGGTTGTTGCCCGACGATTCTGTCCTGTTCTTCCCCATTTTCGAAATGGACGACCGTAGGGGTCGCTTCAATTCCATATTCAGCCATCTGCTGCGGGAATTCCAATACGTTCATCTTCTTCATATCCACGCCCATATCTTCTGTCAGTGGTACAAGGTACGGGGTGGTATTCTGGCAATACACACATTCCGGACTGTAGAAATAGACGGTTACCGGGTCGCCGGACTCCACTCGTTCCGATAGTTCATCCGGAAGAATCTGATTGCCGTAGTTCGGATCGTCGAGCTGATCGATAGTCGACTGCTCCAGGTCATCTTTGTTGTAAGGGTTATCTGCTGTTTTCTCTGAGTTCTGAAGGCTTACGACAACTGCCAGAGCAGCAATCAATACGACCAATACAGAACCGAATATAATCATTTTTTTCTTCATTTGTACACTACTCCTTCTTCCCTAACATCGTTACATGGCTGATAAAGATAATGATAAATGCTGTCCCCGCCAAAAACGGGATGGTAATAAAACCGAAATAATTGACGTACTCCACCGTACACGGAACCGCTCCGCAACTACCGCCTGGTGGCTGAAGTATAGACACTTTCTGCATCAAATAATGATACGTAGATGTCAGAACCCCGATTCCACTGAGAATCAGCCCGGGGAAAGCCATTTCTTTCGAATTCTTCAAAAGAGCAGCCCCATAGATGATTACAAGCGGGTACATAAGGATACGCTGATACCAGCACCACTCACATGGCGTGTATCCCATAAATTCGGAATAGAACAAACTTCCAAGCATAGCCGTAAGAGCTACAGCCCATGCTGCGAATAAACGATTGGAACTTTCCATGCTCTCTTCATCCTCTCCTTTTGTATTATACAAGGGAACGGGAGGAATTGAAAACAAGGGACTCCAATTCACGAAATCGACATTTTTTCTCCGTTTAACTTCCTTAGGCTTGGGAATACAAATATTAGAAGTATTTTTAAACAGAAAGGATGATTAGTCGTGGATCAGCAAATGAAGGAATTGATTGATGGACTGAACGAAGACTTGTCTCACGAGTATGCAGCCTCTATTATGTACACAAATAACGCTGCCGTCGTTTCAGGACTGTACCGATCTGTATTGAAACCATTCTTTGAAGGGGAAATCGCCGACGAACAGGGACATGCCCTCTATCTCGCAGAAAAAATCAGCACCCTTGGTGGCACTCCGACGACGAAGCCGGCCGATGTACCGCAGGAATCCCACGTAAAAGATATGCTAGTAGCTGCGAGAGACGCTGAAGAAGCGACCATCAAACGTTACGAAAAAAGAAAACAACAAGCAGACGACCTCAACCTTACTGAACTATCCGTCAAACTCGACGACATGATCGCAGATGAAACAGGCCACATGGAGGAAATCGACCGTTTACTACGTGACTCCCGCCTGCATGAATAAATGAAAAGTGGAGAAGTCCTGCTTAGAAACCTCAGTCATAAGGAGAACTGTCAGACAAAAAGTGCTATTTCTTTTTTTCTGATCTGTTCTCCTTATGGCTCGGGGTTTCTGGAATTCGGAACTAGACATGAATGAAATGTGGAATCACCCCGCTTCGTATTATAAGGTTAACCAGTTTATCTGGTTGACCTATTTTTTCTGGGATATTCTTTAAGTAGCCGGGTAGGACGTTCGCCCTCCCCTCGGGAATCTGATCCGATCTACTTATGGCTCGGAATTTCCATAGCTGGACTTGAATGAAAAGAAAAGCATACAAGCCCCTCTTAAAAGATCTACTCTAAGAGGGGCTTCTTCATTTAGGATTCCTGACTGGGGCTTGGAAATGAAGTGTTATTGCATACTTCCTTTGCAAAAACCGTCGCATTAAAAATGATATGATACATTTTTATATCGCAAAATTTCATATCTATCTCGTACCGATACTTTTGCGACACTTTTTATGATCCCCTTCTGAAGATTGTCCCATTTACGAAGGATTCTGATTATGAAAAGCGCAACAGAACACAGACAAGCGGAACCTCCTCCAAGGCGCCCGCTTTTTTCTTTTTTTCCATATAATGATATAGTAAAAGGGAAAGCGGAGAAGGCCCGTTTAGAAACTTCAGTCATAAGCAACTTGGTCAACGAAAGTCGCTCTTCCTTTCTTTGATCCGAGTTGCTTATGGCTCGAGTTTCTGGCCTTCGTAGCTAGACATAAAAGGAAAAGTGGAGACATCCCGTTTAGAAGTCCTGGCCTAAGTAGACCGGTCAGACAAAAGTGCTTTTCCTTTTTTCTGATCCGGGCTACTTAGGACACGGGCTTCTGGATGTCGCAACTAGACAAAATGGGAAAGCGGAGAAGCCCCGCTTAGAAACTTCAGTCATAAGCAACTTGGTCAACGAAAGTCGCTTTTCCTTTCTTTGATCCGAGTTGCTTATGGCTCGAGTTTCTGGCCTTCGTAGCTAGACACAAAAGGAAAAGTGAAGACCTAACTCTCAGATTAAATTGCAGAGCTGCACAGCTGGATATATAACGATAAAAAATGGAGGAATAGATGCATGGATCACTCTATCTTTGAAACAATCGATACCCTGTACGACAAAATGGTGGAAACAAGAAGATACCTCCACCAATATCCGGAACTTTCTTTTCACGAAACAGAAACAGCGAAATACATAGCTGATACATATAGCGACCTCGGTATTCCTTATGAAGCGAATGTTGGAGGCAATGGTGTCATCGCCACGATTGAAGGGGGAAGGCCAGGCAAAACAGTGGCACTTCGGGCAGATTTCGATGCACTTCCCATCCAGGAACAGAATGACCACCTCTCTTTCTGTTCGAAAAATGAGGGCGTCATGCATGCCTGCGGTCATGATGGCCATACAGCGGAATTGCTCGGTCTCGCAGAAGCCGTATGGCAACATAAACAAGACCTCCCCGGCACTCTTGTACTCGTCCATCAACATGCCGAAGAGTTCACCCCCGGAGGAGCAAAACCTATAATCGAATCCGGTGCGCTCGACCATGTGGATGCTGTCTTCGGCACACATCTGTGGGTGAATACGGACTATGGAACGATTGATGTCAGCAAGGGAGCTTTCATGGCCGGAGCAGATGGATTCAAAATCAAAATACAAGGAAAGGGCGGGCACGGAGCCCAGCCCCACCAGACTAAGGACGCAATCGTCATCGCTTCCGATCTGGTCTCTTCCCTGCAGCAGATCGTCGCAAGAAGAATCGACCCTCTTAAAACCGCTGTTGTTACGACTGGAACGATCGAAGGCGGAACTGCGTTCAATGTGATTGCAGACACCGCAACACTTACAGGAACCGTGCGAACGTTCGAAACAGAAGTCCAGGATACGATCATCGAAGAAATGGAGCGGATCATCAAGGGCGTCTGCACAGCTGCAGGAGCAGATTACGAATTCTCCTACCAGAAGGGCTACCCTCCTGTGGTCAACCATGAAAAAGAAGCTTCGCTCATCCTTGAAGAAGCGTCCCATGCCGATGCTTCTCTGAAGACTAGAGAAGTGGAACCTTCGATGGCCGGGGAAGATTTCGCCTACTACCTTCAGGAAAAGCCGGGCGCCTTCTATTTCACCGGCGCCAAGCTTCCTAATCACTATTATCCTCATCATCACCCTAAGTTCGATTTCGATGAACGTGCGATGCTGCACGGGGCTAAAACATTGATGCAGGCGTACCTCAGTTATCAAAACCATTCTTGATACAAGACAAAAATCCTGTAGAGCAGGCATCTGCCTCTACAGGATTCTTTCATGATGTTACCTTTTCTTCTTTCTTCCTCGCTCTCCTTCTCTTTCTAAAGAGCATAATCTCTAGCCCGGCAATAGATACGAGCAGCCACGCAGTGCCTAGAGCGATTCCTGCCATAACGTCTGTGAAATAGTGGACGCCGACGAAAATCCTGCTTACTGCAACCGTCACGCCGAACAGACCAAGAAGTATACCGAGTATCCATCTAGTACTGTTCTTGAAACGACTGACCACTACCAAATAGATCATGAATCCATAGAAGGTGATTGCTCCCGTCGAATGACCACTTGGGAAGCTGTAACCGACGCCGTCATAAGCCTCGATCACTTCCGGGCGCTGTCTTTCGAATAGCAGCTTCAACCCTTTCGTGAGTCCACTGATTCCGAGCATGTTCACTGCCAAAAACAGGGCTACCCATTTGCTTTTATCCGAAATGAACAAAAGATAAGCTACTACCAGAACCGACAGCAATGTCAGAAACCATACGGAACCGGCCTCTGTAATATAGCCCATCGTCTCAGCCATCCATGGTGGATTGATTGTGCTTACAAAATCGCTCACCAACCCGTCCACAGCGAATTTTTCCTGTTCCAACACTTCCTCTCCGAGAGAAGCGACGAAAAAGAATCCTCCTCCGATCACAAGGAAACCTGCAATCATCAGTATGATGGAAGCCCGTGTAGGATTCGAAATATGTGTCCCTTTAAATAACAACAGCTTTTCCTCCTCTACTCTGCTTTCCTTTCCTACTCTCCTTCCCTTCCGTCCCAGTGAGCAAACAAAAAACCCGAAAGCTCCGGGTGATTTCCGGAATTTCGGGTTCCTGTGCACTTATGCTTTTGAACGGTAACTCAAATTTTCCTTGTTCAGGCTATCTTCCTGTCCAAACAGGAAATGCTTGTGCATATCAGGGGAATACTTGGACTGCACCGTTTCGATTCCCACAGCCTCCGCGACGGAGCGGATCATCGCCGGTGAAGCTCCGCAACAGAGACCAAGATAGTTCACTCCGATGCCATGTGCTTCTTTCGCCCACTCCGCCAGCTCATAACGGTTATGGTAGAGGGGGTCGAGTGATGTCGGGAAGGTCGTTTCCGTCGGCAAAGTGCAGCTGCACCCTCCGTCAGGAAGATTGAAAAACGTCGGATGCTCCTCTGTCGTGCGGTACGGAATCGGTAACGCTCCTACGTAGCCGTCCACTTCTTCTCTGATTCTTTCGATATAAGGCTGCATTGTATCAGGACCGCGGAAGCAATTCATGCCTACGACGAGTGCCCCGTGTTCCTTCAGGGAAGCGCAGGATTTTTCAACCGTGTAGCCGTCACGCAGAATATTCTCTCCCATCAGACCTAACGTAATGACCGCCTGTAAGCCGGCTTTGTTTATTTCTTCAAGGGCGATGAGCGCTTCTTCATGGTAGTAGAACGTCTCTCCGTTCACGAAGTCCACCCCTTCTTCCTTACACCAGGACACCATTTCCCGGAACATCTCACGAACCTGTTGTTTGCTCTGTTCATCTTCCGGGTCGAAAACGTTCGTATTAGAAATGTTCCCGGCTACAAGCGCTTCTTCCCTAGGGTGTTCTTTGGCTACTTCTTTCGCAAGGCGGATCGCGTTTCTATTCAGTGGTTCGAGAAGGTCTTCTTTTCCGATGATCCTCATCTTCTCCCGATGAGCGTTATAGGTGAAAGCCAGGACTACGTCTGATCCAGCAAGCATGTAATCCCGGTACGTCTGTTTCAAGGCTTCCGGATTCTCGATGGCCACCTCCGGTACGAAGGAACCTGCCTGCAGGTAACCTCTTCGTTCAAGTTCAAATAAGTATCCTTCTCCTACAATCACTGTTCCATCTTCCAATCGTTGTTCCAAGCTTCTTTTCGTCATGCTTCTCTCTCCTTTATCAGTGAATTTCCTAAAGCCTGTGCCAAATCTTTCTTCAAATCCTCACAATCTTCAATACCTACGGAAAAACGAAGAAGACAGTCATCGACGCCGTATTTCATCCGCCTTTCTCTCGGTACATCAGCATGTGTCTGGGTAGCAGGGTATGTAATGAAACTTTCCACACCCCCGAGACTTTCCGCAAACGTGATCAGCCCAAGAGACCTCAGTAAAACCGGTACCTGTTCTTCGCTATTCACCCGGAAGGAAAGCATTCCGCCCCGTCCCGGGTACAATACGTCTTTCACTGCTTCATGATTCTCAAGAAATTCTGCGACGTGTCGAGCATTCTCTTCATGCTGCTTCATCCGGAGGTGGAGTGTCTTCATTCCTCGCATCAAAAGCCAGGAGTCCATCGCGGAAAGTGTTGCTCCAATTCCGTTTTGCAAGGCGGCGATTTTCTCCGTAAGCTCTTCCCCTTTCGCAACAATAGCTCCGGCGAGCACGTCGTTGTGTCCTCCCAGATATTTGGTTGCACTATGGATAACGAGATCCGCTCCCTCTTCGAGAGGTTTTTGCAGGAGAGGCGTATAGAACGTATTATCCACGATCAGCCACAGGCCGTACTTCTTACAAAGAGCCGCATATTCTTTGAGATCCGCCTCTTTCATGAGCGGGTTGGTCGGTGATTCGAGAAAAATAGCTTTCGTCTGTGCCGTGATTTGTTTTTCGAAAGTAGACACATCTGTAAGTTCCGCGTATCTGAAATGTATTCCGTATCTCGACAACACCTCTTCAAACAGTCGATACGTACCTCCGTACAAATCGTAAGGGACGACGACCTCTTCCCCGGAACGGAAAAGTCCGAACACCGTATGAATCGCAGCCATTCCAGAACTGCAGGCAACAGCGCCGTCTCCCTTCTCGAGATCAGCCAGCGCTTCTTCCAGGATAGCTCTTGTCGGATTCTTCGTTCTCGTATAGTCGAATCCTGTGGATTCCCCCATACCGGGATGGGCATAGCTTGTGGAAAAATAAACGGGAGGGTTTACAGCTCCTGTCTTTGCATCTGTTCTGTTTCCGACTTGCGCCAGTCTCGTATCCGTTTCGTATGGCATCTTCCTGCTCCTTTCCATCAAAAAAAGTCGACCTCCTATAAAGAGGTCGACTTCTACACGTATGTATACCGCCGGCCTCTCATCTCTCAAAGCATACGCTTTGCTGGATTTGGCACCATTCCGCATTATGCGACGGTTGCCGAGGTTTCAAAGGGCCAGTCCCTCCACCTCTCTGGATAAGAGTCCATGTAATTTGTTTAATTTTTTCCAATTATAGCTGGTAACAGGAACGACGTCAATACTTTCTGAAAACTTTTTCTATTGCAACTACTCGAGACGGCTACGAACGAACGTCTCGACAAATAGTATGCTGAATAAACCTCCACCGACAGCCATAAGAAGACCAGCCACCCATTCGGCTTGAAAAACGAATAGGAGAACAAAGATCAATGTCTGCGTGGAAAGCAGCTGTTTCAAAAAGGTGACAAGTGCTTCTCTTCGCTGTTTTAACGATACCGGATATATATCGAGCCAGGCAATGGTACGGTGATGATGCCACAACGTAATCATCTGGAATCCGCTCAGGTAAAGAAACAGAACGCCGATGATAACACTGACCCATGTATTTGGCACCATCCAGATAGCCAGACCGCCTATCACGACAAGACGGGCATACATGCCAATATAATCCCCGGAACGGGCGAAAGTGATCCTATACAGGTACGTGTACGTTTTCTCATTGGTGAACGGAAGTCGAGTCGTAAGCACGGACACCAGCCACTTTCTCTTTTTCACCCTGCTTTTCAAGTGTGGGACATCCGTAAACATATTCGCGAGCCGGTAGAATGCTCTCATTCGAGCCTGATCCTTCTCAAGAAGAAGGTCCCAGGCAAGGGCGGCTTTTTGCCTGGATACGTACCTCGTATAATAGACCAGTCCAACAAGTAAGATCAACACAATAGCTGTGAAGATCCATGACCCTACAGCCGCAAAGTAGAAGAGGAATACAGAAAGGACCCACTTCACCGCCTGGTCCAACAGACGTATGCGCGGTTCCCGTTCCTGGAGCATCCACCAGTTGGACAGGATAACCATCGCCTTGATTACGAGCATCCCTGCAACAATCTGCAGGTAATGGCTCATGCCGAATTCAGGATAAACCGTAAAATATAGCGGGCCCAGTGCAGCAGCAGCCAGAAAAATGACATATAGCTGCACGGTGTAGCTGTAATACAGACAACGCCTGAAGTAATCCTTCAGTTCATATTCTGCAGGTAATAAAAAGACGAGGTCCGGTTCTTTGACCATGGTACGCACCGGGCTATAGGTGACGATGCTCCCGAAAACGACCGCTACCACCCAGGCTGCCGGAAAATCCTCAGGAATCGTTTGCAGCCACTGTTGGTAGAAGTATGCACCGGCGGAAAAGAGAAAGAAAAGAACAACCGCAATATGCCCATTGAATATATAGCGCATATATCGGTTCAGTTCCTTTACATGCTCTCCCATCCTTTCTTTCCAAAACTGTTTCGCATCAATCATAGGACTCTTCCTTCGTCAGCCGGACATAGATATCGTCAAGGGAAGCCCCCGGCATGGAGAACGCTTGTTGTAATTCCTGTAGCGTACCTTCAGCCTTCACTTCTCCTTCATGCAAAATGACGAATCTGTCGCAATATTTTTCTGCTGTTGCAAGGATGTGCGTGGACATGAGCACTCCAGCCCCGTTCTGCTTCATTTCTTCCATCCATTCGAGATAGGATTGGATCCCAAGTGGGTCGAGCCCTACAAACGGCTCGTCCACGATATAAAGAGAAGGCTCAATCAGAAAAGCGCACATGATCATCACTTTCTGGCGCATCCCTTTTGAGAAGTGGACAGGGAACCAGTGTAATCGCTTTTCCATCCGGAATTCCTTCATTAAAGGAGGTAACCTTTTCTTGAAAGTTTCTTCATCAATGTGATAAGCCTGCGCTGTGAGTCGTAAATGTTCTTCGAGAGTCAGTTCGTCATACAGAATCGGCATCTCAGGGATGTACGCCAGTTGCTTCCGGTAGGTTTCCGGCTCTTCTCTGAAAGACGTACCATTGATGGATACGGTGCCCTGTTTCGCTTCCATCATTCCTATGACGTGCTTGATCGTCGTACTCTTCCCTGCACCGTTCAACCCGATCAGTCCAACGATCTCCTTCGGCTCTACACGAAGAGAAATACCGTGGAGAACATTCTTATGTGTATATCCTCCGTGCAATTCTTCTATATGTAACAATGATTGCAATCCAATCCCTCTTTCCTTAAAAATTATAGTTCCGTCCCATCTGAAAAAATAGTATCACAGTTTGCCGTCCTAATACAGTTTCCCCTCCTCCCTATGATACAATATTCCTTAAGGAGGGAATTTTATGACAGATTGTATTTTTTGCAAAATCGTGAATGGAGATATTCCATCCGCGAAAGTGTACGAAGACGAAGAGGTGTACGCGTTCCTTGATCTCAGTCAGGTGACGAAAGGTCACACCCTCGTTATTCCTAAACAGCATACGAAAAACATTTATGAAACCCATCCGCAGGTAGCTTCTAATTTATTCGCACGCCTTCCTAAAATCGCTTCAGCTGTCAAAGAAGCATTCGGAGCAGATGGTGTGAACATCGTCAATAATAATGATGAAGCAGCCCACCAGTCCGTGTTCCATCTACATATTCATGTTCTTCCAAGATACGGAGATGGAGATGGATTCGGTCTTAAATGGGAAGATAACAGCGAGAAATATACCCAGGATCAACTTCAGGAAGCCGCTCAATCGATTTCAGAGAAGATTTCTTAGAAAGTTTCCGGGTCTTTTGTTATACTTATAACACGTTCGCAGCCGATCATGAGGATACGGCTGGAGCGAAAAATAGTTCAGGTTAGAAGAGGAGAGATTAGATGAATACTCGTGTTTTAGTGTTGTTGTCGTTGTTTGTAGGGATTGGAGCTGTGCTGCATGCTGTGATGCCACCGATATTCTTCGGAATGCGTCCGGATATGTTACTTGCTATGATGTTCTTAGGGATCCTTATGTTTCCTAAGCTATCCTATGTCCTTGTTCTTTCTGTAGCGACAGGGTTCGTATCGGCTCTTACCACGACGGTGCCAGGAGGACAGATTGCGAACCTTATTGAAAAACCGATTACCGGAATCATCGTTTTCGGAGCGGTCCTCGCAATGCAGAAAGTCACACAGGAACGTGTGAAAGCAGCTGTTATCACGGCAGCAGGGACAATCATCAGCGGTTCCATCTTCCTCAGTCTCGTTTTGTTCGTCATCGGTCTGATGGAAGCTGGCTTCATAGCTATGTTCCTTACCGTAGTACTTCCAACAGCGCTACTGAATACGGTGCTCATGATGGTACTACAGCCTGTAGCAGAAAAGATCCTCAGGCGTTCTCCGTCCAAAGCACTACGCGCATCCTGATTCATTTGGGGGACGGCCGCTACCCGCGGTCGTATACCCATTTTCACAGGAAAAGGTTTAAACGCATACATATTAGGAGAAATTAATAAGTAGGTTCACGTTAGTGAGTAAAGGAGGAATCACCATGGTCCAAGTCAAACCGTTTATTCTTGGCATTGTTTCCGGAGGAGCGGCTGGAGCCTTGTATGTACTCTTAAGCACCCCTTCTTCCGGTAAAGAATTCCGGTCCAATGCCGTGCTGAAAAGCAAAGAACTGAGCAATGTCCTGAACGGACTCAATGAAGAAGGAAACCAATTCAAGGATCAAGTCACGAAGACATCGAAAGAAACATTATCACTTATCCGTCATTTAAGCGAAGACATAAGTACTTCGATTGAAGGTTGGAAAAGAACGATTGCCCCTCACCAGAAAAACATCCAAAACTACCTTGAACAGATTGAAGATAGTCTTGCCGACCTTGAAGAAAAAGCAAGACAGCACCGCACAACTGAATCCGAAACTCCTCAGCAATAAAAGCATCCCTATGCGGGGTGCTTTTTTTAAATTTCTTTACAGGATCCTCCCCGACCATCGAATTCGTAGAATACTACAAAAAAGAAGACCTCCGTCAATTCCGGAGGTCTTCTCTGTCATTCATCCATTATTCAGCTGGCTGAAGATCTTCGATAGAATCTACATCCATGTACTCAGGAACAACAAGTCCCACTTTTGCACCTTCAAGGTTCGCACCAAGGTCTTCCAGCTGATCTCCATACTGCTCATACTGGGAACCGTGAGTGGCCGGCAACCATGCAGCTACCATACCATCAGCTTCACCGTTTGCAACAGCACTCCACATCGGACCATTATCCAATGGAGTAATCGTCACTTCGAAGCCTTGTTCTTTCATAACTTCAGCAATTACGTTCGTAGAAGCGATCTCAGAATCCCAGTTTACGTATACAAGTTCAACCTCTGTACCATCTACTTCCTCTGTACCTTCTGTCCAGGAAGAAACGGCATCTTCGTTATTGGAAATCCAGTTCTGCGCTGCTTCTTCAGGGGAAGCACCGTTTTGGATCTCAAGCATAACTTCTTCCATATCAGCAGTTTCCCACATGAACTGGTCTAGAATCATATAAGCATTCGGCTTCTCGTCTTCTAGTCCAGATCTCGCCATTGTCTTGATCTGTTCAGCATCTCCGAATACACCTTCTGGATCTTCAAGATACTTCAAGTCATATTCAGCGAATTTCCAGTGAGGCGTCCAACCAGTAACAATGATCGGTTCTTCATTCTCAATGGCTTCTCCAAGAGCTGTTGCCATCGCACCGGAGGAAGATGTAGCAACTTCCCATCCGGAAAGACTATCGTATGTCTCTACTGCTTCCTGGGATGCAGCTACTACACCGGCTCCCGCTTCGATTCCTGTAATTTCGTAGCCCATTTCTTCACCATAATTCATTTCTTCCGTGGATTCTCCTCCACTTCCTTCAGATCCGGAGTCTCCTCCGTCTGTGGATTCAGATCCTTCGTCGGATCCGCAACCTGCTGCGAGTAGTGTCAATGACAAACCAGCTGTCATACTTAGACGTTTCCAGTCTAATTTAAACATGTAAATCTCCCCTTTTTTAAAATTAATATATAGCAAAGGCTGCTTACGCCTTTCCTCCAAGTATTATGGGTTGTCGCCACGCTGGGTATTAAGATTCTGCGTAAAGCGATCAATGATGATAGCCAAAATAACAATTCCAAAACCTGCAACGAAACCTGGTCCTACCTGCGCACGTTGAAGTGCGGTAATAACAGATTGACCAAGTCCTTTCGCACCGATCATGGATGCAATAACAACCATGGAAAGTGCCAGCATGACTGTCTGGTTGATACCAGCCATTATGGTCTTTTTAGCCATAGGTAGTTGGACCTTAAATAGCTTCTGTGCGCCAGTCGTACCGAAAGAATCAGCTGCTTCGACCAATTCACCGGAAACCTGGCGAATACCCAGGTTCGTGAAACGAACTGTCGGTGGAGTCGCAAAGATTACAGATGCGAACACCCCGGGTACCATCCCGATACCGAAGAATGCAACGGCCGGAATCAGATAAACGAAAGCCGGCATCGTCTGCATAAAATCGAGCACCGGAGTCAAAATGTTTTCGACGGCTTTGCTCTTCGCCATCCATATCCCGAAAGGTACACCGATGATCACCGAAATCAGACTGGCGAATATGACAAGCGTAAAGGTATTCATCAACTCTTCCCAAAGCCCCTGGTTGGCTACGAACCAAAGCCCAATGACTGTGAAAGCGACCAGTCCGAATTTCTTGCCTGAAGCGAAAAATGCCAGAACAGCAACGATGAGAATGAATAGCCATATAGGTACATTCATTAACCAGTCTTCCGCAAATACTTCAATAAAATCCCCGAAATCTTCACGTAAAAACGTAAAAATGGGTTTTAGTGCCTCTTGGATTCCTTCTGTAGCCGCTGTAATCCACTCAGCTACCGGAATTTCAGGAAAGATCCCCATTCAGACTCACCTCGCTTCCAGAAAGTGCTGCAATAACTGCACCACGCACAATAATTCCTTTCAGTCTTCCATCTTCGGTCACGGCAACAGGCACTGTTGCATCATGAATCACATTGAATATTTCATGCATCGACGTATCTTCGGAGACTTCCACGATATCCGTGCGCAATATATTCTTAAGGTTATCTTCTTCGTTCTTCACAGCCTCCGACACGTCATCAGCTGTTACGTACCCTTTAAGGTTCCGCTTCGCATCAGTAACGTAGATGCTCGAAAGTCCTTCTTTCCTCATACGTTCCAGCGCAGCGCGTGGACCGTGTTTCTCAATATCGACCGTTTCCGGACGCTTCATGATGTGTTCGGCAGTGAGTACTTTCGAACGATCCACGTCTTCTACGAATTTCTCTACATAATCGTTGGCCGGATTAATCAGAATCTCTTCCGGTGTACCGATCTGAACGATTTTCCCGTCTTTCATCAGGGCGATGCGATCTCCGATACGGAGTGCTTCGTCCAGATCGTGCGTAATGAACAGAATCGTTTTCTTCATCGATTCCTGAAGTTCAAGCAACTCATCCTGCATTTCTTTACGGATAAGCGGGTCAAGCGCAGAGAATGCTTCATCCATAAGAAGAACTTCCGGATCATTCGCAAGCGCTCTTGCCAGTCCTACACGTTGTTGCATCCCACCGGACAATTGACCCGGAAATTGATGGATATAATCTCCCAGTCCTACCATTTCGAGAGATTCCTGTGCCTTTTTACGGCGTTCCTCTTTGTCTATGTTCTGAATCTCAAGTCCGAATTCCGCGTTTTCCAGAATAGTGCGGTGTGGAAATAAAGCAAAACGTTGAAAGACCATGCTTAATTTCTTACGACGAACTTCCCTCAAGGACTTATTATCCATTTTTGCCAAGTCCTGGCCGTCAATCATGACACTTCCTTCTGTAGGCTCGATCAGGCGGTTCACAAGACGAACCAAGGTAGACTTACCACTCCCGGAAAGTCCCATTATGACAAAAATCTCACCTTCTTCCACACTGAAAGTGGCACGATTGACCCCAACCGTATTTCCTGTCTTTTTCAAAATCTCTTCTTTTGATAATCCTTCATCCAGATATTTGGTTGCTTTTTTTGCATTCTTTCCAAATATCTTCGACAAATCTTTAACGTCGATTACTGGCATATTCCTCACCTCTTTTGTTATCAGCGTCTCTGTTACGTTTTTGTTAAGCACGTGTAATACTGTAACCTATTTGATATATATAATTCAAACAACATACACAACTGATTCAGTCCAAAAATTACGTACAGTTTAAACTGTACACAATAGACAAAAGGTTTTGCTTACTTTTTCTTCGATTTTCGACAAAATACTGGGCACATTTCTATTTTAGAGTTTTTCTACCTTATAGTAACCTATTACTAGACCGTCACTGGAGGAGGATTCTATGATAATAATGAACAATCCTGCATTAGAAGAATTTCAGACAAAAACGATTCATGAATTTTCAAAAACCCTGGAAATGTTCGGTCTCGCTCCCGGAGATGCCCGATTATTCACCACTCTATATATCAACCCCTCTCCAATGACTCTCGATGATATGAGTGCTACTCTCGGAAAAAGTAAAACTTCCATGAGTACAGGTATTCGAAGCTTACTAGAACAGGGCCTTGTCGAACGGGTATGGGTCAAAGGAGTTCGAAAAGATCTCTACCAGGCCAATGAAGAACTCTATCGCAGCTTTCTATCTTGCTTCATCGAAAAATGGATACAATCCGCCAACACACATAAGATGAACCTCGATCAGATACAAAAAGAAATGAAGACAGACTATCAAAAGTTTCACCAGGAAAACATCGCAGAACATGCCAATTACTTGTACGAACGCACTGAAGAAATGAAGGCTTTCCACGAATGGGTCGCTGATGCTTTTTGTAACATGCTTGATTCAACAAAACGGGGTAATGATTAACTCTTCTATACCCTCTCCTCAAAAAAATAATCGGCTTTTCGCCGATTATTTTTGTATCCATTCCAATAATGTTTCCACTATCTCTTTATGTATATTTTCTTCCTTTAACTTTTCCAATGTTTCCACCGGCTCAAGTTCAGGGGGAAGCATCCCTACATAATGAAAGGCAAGCGATTCAAAGCAGAGCAACCCTTCTTCCTGCTCCGCTTTCCACTGCTTCTCCAATAGATCAAGGAGCTTCATAACCTCATCATACACCTCTTTATCCGCCTCTTTTTCAATCAGGTAAGCAAGAAAGGGAAAACGATCCGACGTCCCTTTTTTCATCCATAACTCCATATAAAAAAGAAGACTTTCCAATTTCCAGACAGACATCTCGCTCCCCCTTTCTGAAGACCTTTCAACCCCCGACCTGCCGCCTTTAAAATTCTTTACGAAAAAACTATTGCTTTTTCCTCGTAAACATACTATTATTCCTTTTGTGACCTTGAAAAAACAAACGTTTGTTATTCCTATCATACCCAGTATAAAGCAAAATTCCCACTAATTTATATAACAAAGGAGGGATTCTCTATGATGAACTGCTGGAAATCAGTGAACATCAATAAAGAATTCGGCCTGAACCGTATTTATCTATTTTCCGTATTGATCGGACTACTATCTTTTCTGTTTCTGTTCATCCCGTTATCTATGTATCACGGAACGAACGATGTAAAAGATTATGGGCTGTTGCCAGTAGTCGTTGTATTGTTCCTTCTCCCTTTGTTGCATCGATTGATGCATATGTTGCCACTGATGCTGACGTATAAACGGATGAAAGTCTTCTTCAAATTCAGAAGACGCTTCTTCCCGACGTTCTTTTATCAGTGCAAATCGAAACTTTCAAAACGAACTTCCATTCTTATGGCTCTCGGGCCGACATTGTTCATTACCATCCCTTCTTATATGATGGCGTTCATGTTCCCCGACTACTTCGTTTACTTTATGATCATCACATCTGTAAACGTCGCAATGTCTTTCACGGATTTTCTCTATCTGTATCACTTCATGAAAGCTCCGCGTCGTTGTATCATAGAGAATGCCAAAGATGGTTATGATATTTTGATCCACCGAAAAGAAGCTTAAAGACAGTCCCTCAAAGAGGGCTGTCTTTTCATTTGTTCAAGTTTTTGATAAAGTATCGGTAAGAGTAAAGGAGGGGCTGTCTGTGAGCTTTGCAGTCGTATTTGGTGTATTTGCATTAGTCGTACTATTCATTTTCAACTCATTAACACACTCCCTATGTCTAAAAGCGAAAATGGAGAAGGAAAAACAATCTCGCGTTTTTCGTACTATCAATATACTCATTACTATCCTATTGATTTCTTCATATGTAGAAGTCCTCAATGTTCTATAGTGAGAAGACATGACTAAGGGGAAATGTTCCGCTTGCCGCTAAGTCTGACCATGGGCTGAGCATTTCTATACTGTTTAAAAACAAGACCTCCGCAGGGATTCCTGCGGAGGTCTTTTCATGTTTCTCGGGAAGTTCATTCTTCTCTATTTTAGAACCAGGCTGCACCTACAATGATCAGAAGGATAAACAACACCACGATCAACGCAAAATGTCCTCCATAATCTTTACCCATTCACTCCACCCCCTTTTCCTTTACTATCCTATGCTTCAGTAGGGATCAGGAATAGGCACCCTCCTACATTTTGCAGTAGTAAGTAGAAGGAAATGTATGTTATATTATCTTTTAGGCAGTCAAACAGCCGACCTCTACAAATTATATACAAGGAGTGTACGACAGAAATGAAAAAAGCGATACTGACTACTGTTTTGGCTACAAGCATCTTCGGACTCGCAGCATGCAGTTCCGATGAGTCTTCTGAAACAGTTGTAGAAACCGGAAGCAGTGAAATCACAAAAGAAGAATTCTATAATGAGTTGAAGAGTAAGCACGGAGAACAAGTGCTTCAGCAACTTGTTACAAATAAAGTACTTTCCGAGAAGTATGAGGTGAGCGACGAAGCTGTCCAAAGCGAACTCGATTCCCTTAAAGAGCAGTATGGAGATCAATTCGAAATGGTCCTTCAGCAGAGCGGCTTTGAAAACGAAGATGCCTTCAAAGAAACGATTCGTATGAGCCTTCTTCAGGAGCAGGCAGCCGCTGAAACGGTAGATATTTCTGAAGAAGAAATGAAAGACTACTACGAACGCATGAAAACGGAAGTTCAGGCGAGCCACATCCTCGTAGAAGATGAAGAAACAGCGAACAAGGTTCTTGAAGAACTTAATAACGGAGCAGAATTCGGTAATCTTGCAAGCGAGTACTCTACAGACGGATCCGCTCAGCAAGGCGGGAAACTCGGTTATTTCGGTCCAGGGGAAATGGCTCAGGCATTCGAAGCAGCCGCTTATGACCTTGAGGCCGGCGAGGTAAGTGAGCCGGTACAGACACAGTTCGGTTACCATATCATTAAAGTGACGGATAAACGGGAAGCAGAAGATGTGAAACCTTACGAAGAAGCGAAAGCTGAAATCAAGCGTACGCTTGTAAGCCAGAAGGTCGACCAGCAACAGCTTCAGCAGCACATGAACGAAATCATGGCGGACGCTGACATCGATGTGAAAATCGAAGAATTCCAGGGGCTCTTCGAACAGCAACAGAGCTCTGGTCAGGGTAACGGAAACAGCGGTTCTTCAGACAGTGAAAGCAGTGATTCCTCAGAAGGAAGCGAAGATTCTTCAGAGGACAGCTCTTCGGAAGAATAAATGAATCCAGGTAACTAAAAAGACAGACAGAAGGCGAATAAATGCCTCCTGTCTGTCTTTTTTTATTCAGCAGAGGATTGTCTACGCTTCCTCTCCTCTTCCATCCGATGCATGTACATCTGGCCTTCGCGTTCGATGAATTTCTCTTCTTTCGTCTGTTCCTGCCTCATTGTCCTGACTGTCATGATTCCACTGAAAACCAATAGACACATACAGGCGAGCACCCATAACGGTATTCCGAACAAGATATCCTTCCTCTCCTCGGTAGTATTACTATTAGTCTATGAGAGGAAAAATAGATTATTCACTCGGAGTGAAATGCAGGTTTATAAAAAGATCGCTGTTCAAGAGGATAGATTCTTTCCGTAAACGTTCCCGGCTTCGTCTTTTGAAGAGCATTGTTCATCATTTGAATCCGGGAATCCAGCATATCGATATAATGGAGAATCTCCGCTTCACGGATATGAGGAGTTTTCGGACTTCCCCATTCATTCTTTCCATGGTGGCTCAGTACGAGGTGTTTCAGTGCCATCACTTCTTCTCCTTCGATTTGAAGTTCTTTGGCTGCTTTCTCCACTTCTTCCACCATCATGGAGATATGTCCGAGAAGGCGGCCTTCTGTCGTATATGTCGGAGAATCCGGGTCTGAAAGCTCTCTGATTTTACCGAGATCATGGGCGATGATACCTGCATAAAGAAGGTCTTTGTCCACTTCCGGGTAAATTCCCGCAATTTCCCGTGCCAATCTAAGCATTGTGACAATATGATGTGCGAGTCCAGATACGTAATTATGATGATTTCTCGTCGCTGCGGGGTAAGCGAATAGTTCCTCATGGTATTCCTTGACGAAATAACGCGTCAATCTCTGAAGATTGGCGTTCATCATCTCAAACATAAATTCTTTGATCTGCTCCTCGAGCCATTCCACACTTACAGGAGCCTTCTCGACGAATTGTTTTACCTCTACGTTATCTCCCTCCTGAGCCTGACGGATATGATGGATTTTCAACTGGGGCTTATTTCTGAATTGTCCGATTTCCCCGTTCACCTTCACGATTACTCCCTTTTTGAACAGGGTCTCATCTTCTTTCTTGGCAGCCCATAGTCTTGCGTCGATCTCTCCTGTACCATCACGCAGCAGCAGAGCGAGAAAAGGTTTCCCATTACTGGCAATGCTTTTAGTGGCAGAAGTGATCAGCAAAAAATCATCGAATGTTTCCCCTACCTGATAATGGGCAATTCCTTCACTCATGAACTTTCCCCTTTCCCGACAGACTGATTCACTTTAGGGACGTAGTTGAAAATTTCCCCTGATTCTACAACACGGATGAAATTCATCAGCCACTTGTAATAATTCTTAGCGTATTCCAATTTATTTATATCTTCTTCGATACGCTCTTTCAATTGCGGATCGTCTGTCTCTTCCTGTAACGTTCTGAACTCTTCGATCGTTTCATCCGCTTCTTCGATGTTCGTTTCGGTGTCTCTCTTCCACTTGCTTCCGAAGAGAGAAGTGAATGATTTATACCAATCTTCTTCCGATTTGTATAAGTCTTTTCTTACTCCTTTTTTGAAGGCCGGTTCCACCATCTTCATATCTGATAATGTTCGGACGCCTGTAGACATACTTGTTTTGCTCATAGAGAGAGCTTCCCTCATGTCGTCGAGGGTCATCGGCTCCTCGGCAAAATAAAGTACGCCATACAAACGACCGATTGATGGCGTTACTCCATATAGATTCATATTTTTCGCTATCACCTGGATGAATTTTTCCTTGGTCTCCTCATACTGCTTCCAATCTTTATATTCCAATGGAGGACCCCTCCTGTACTTTCATTTCTTATTTGTCCATTAATTCTAACAAAAAATCCTCCGGAATGCTCGCTTCCTTCCGTACAATCTCCAAATATTACTTTCGGCCTGTTTCCTTCCTAAAGAAAATTCCCTGTCGCGGGGACAGGGAAACATCTTCCTTATTCTTTTTTCGAAAGTTGCAGAGCTTCTTTGACATTCTTCCATAGAGAAGCTTTTCCGTACATCAGAACCCCGCCTCGATAGATCCTTGCTCCGATGAACCCAAGCAATAAGATGGTTCCGACAAGGATACCGAGGGAAAGCAACGTCTCCCACAAAGCGACATCCACCATCCCCATTCTTGTAAACATAACAAAGGGAGTAAAGAAAGGAATATAGGAGGTTATAACAATGTAAGTCGCCTCCGGAGCTCCAAGAGCAGAAATAGCCAGAAAGAAAGCTACGATGATCATCATCATCATAGGGGTCACTGTCTGCTGGGCATCTTCGACTCTGCTGACAAGAGACCCGAGCATTGCTGCAAGCGTCGCATAAAGGAAATAACCCAGAATGAAAAATAGGACGGCGTAGCCGACGACTCCCCAATCCGGGTTGCTGAGCCCTACCATCTGGATAAGGGATCCTTCCGTACTATCCGCAAGGGTGATTCCCAAATAACCGACAAGAATGAATAAAGCGAACTGGGTTAAACCGAGAAGAGCGATTCCGGTGATCTTCGCGAACATCTGTGTCACGGGAGATACGCTCGAGACCAGAATTTCCATGACCCGGCTGGATTTTTCCGTGGTCACCTCCGTAGCAATGATATTTCCATACATGATGACAGCGAAATACATCACAAACAGCATGATATAGACGATAACACGCGCCTGATTCAACTCTTCTTCTGATTTAGCTCCTTCTTCCAGGGCTGTTCTTTCAAAAGCGACCGGTGAAGAAATGGCAGTCAGTGTCTCGCCGGAAAGATTCTGATTCTCCGCAGCGATGTTCGTCTTTATCTGCTGCAGGACCTGTCTCGCTTCCGCATCGGAAGAAGACGTAAGCTGCTCCGTGTAGTAATGACCTTCCGGTAGTCCACTTTCCTGCAGGTCTACTACGAGAAGCGCTTCATACTCTCCGGAGAGCACGGCTTCTTTCCCTTCTTCTTCTCCCCCTTCGAACAACTCACCACCGGCAAGCGAAGAGGTCAGAGTGGAAGCTACAGGTTCTTCGGCAATGATGGCAATCGATGAGTCCTCTTCTCCATCCCCGGAAAAAGTGTCCATGACTGTCTGAATGTTCGTCATGATCAGGATAGCCGCAAGTGTCAGGACTGTCGTAATGATAAATGCCTTGGACTTTACACGATTTTTATAGGTGTGGGATAAGATTACGAAAAATTTATTCATATGACTCCCCTACCTTTTCAATGAAAATTTCTTCAAGCGAAGGCTCTTCGAGAACGAACCTTCTCACAAACCCTCTCCCCTGCAATGCTTCAAAAAGAACCTGGGCGTCTTTCTCTTCCCTTACCTGACACATGGCACCTTCTGCCGTATGCTTGTAATGAATGACTTCTTCCTTCTCCTCAAGGAACCCGAGATCGAAGTCCGCATCGATACGGACGTTTTTCTTTCCGAATGATCTCTTGATATCCCTCAAGTTTCCGTGCAGCACAGGTCTTCCTTTGTGCATGATACAGAGGCTTTCACACAACTCCTCGACATGTTCCATGCGGTGAGAGGAAAAGACGATCGATGTTCCCGCCTCTTTCAATTCAACGACGGCTTCTTTCAGCATTTCTACGTTGACCGGGTCGAGTCCCGAGAACGGCTCATCCAAAATCAACAGTTTAGGCTTATGTAGGACGGCAGATATGAATTGGATTTTCTGCTGATTCCCTTTGGAAAGTTCTTCGATTTTCTTGGAGCGGTATTCAGGTACTTTGAAGCGGTTCAGCCACTTCTCTATTTCAGGTACCGACTCCGATTTTTTCATCCCTCTCAGTTTCGCTAAATACACGAGCTGGTCTTCCACTTTCAATTTCGGATAGAGCCCCCGTTCTTCCGGTAGATACCCGACAAGATGACTTTCGCCGTACCCAATCTTTCCATTGTTCCAGGAAATCTCTCCTCCCGTCTGATCCAACAATCCGAGCACCATACGGAACGTCGTCGTTTTGCCCGCACCATTTGCCCCGAGAAACCCGAACATCTGCTTTTCCGGTATCTCTAAGGAAAGATCGTCGACAGCAGTGAAATCCCCGAACTTCTTCGTTACATTTTCTAATTTCAACAAGGTTTCCTCACTCCTTCCATAATTATCTACGTTTCTGATAAGAAAACCGTTTCATTTTTCGAAGAAAACTTTTATAATGTGAATGAGTATTCATTTTTTCTGAAGGGAGACATGACATGAAAACGTATTTTCTCACGGTCTTTGAAAAGGATGGTACGAATATAGTAGATGAAACATTCGAAGCGGAGAACGACGAAAAAGCAAGCGAAATCGGCAAACAGAAACTCGAAGAACAGGGATATGACGAAATGACTCACCGGTGCGCAGCTCCTGAAGGGCACCTGGTTCTCTTTCACAGATAAAAAACGGCTCCTCCTCACCACAATGAGGAAGGGCCGTTTTTTTATTCTCCTCTGAATTCAGGCTTTCGTTTCTCCATGAAAGCACGTACCGCTTCCTGATGATCTTTCGTCTCGCTCAATTTTCTTTGGTTGGAACGTTCCTGACTGAGGTAATAGGCCAATTCATCTTTGCCGGCCTGATGGTAAAGGGTCTTCGTCGCAATCATGGATTGCAGAGGTCTGCGACTCCAACTTAGAATCAGGGCTTCCGCCTGCTCCACCGGTTCTTCTGTGACCATGTCTACAAGCTTCAGGTGTTCAGCTTCCTCTCCGGAGAGCTTGGAACCTTCCCAGGCATACTGTTTTGCGTGATGAACGCCGAGTCTTTCTTTCAACCAGTAATGCCCCCCTCCATCCGGAGCAAGTCCGATACCTATGAAATTCATGGAAAGAACAGCATCTTTCTTCGCGACGATATAATCGCAGCTAAGAGCGATACTTAACCCGAGACCTACTGTTGCTCCGTGCACAGATGCCACTACAATTTTCGGCATCGTATAGATGGTAGTCACGATCGCATCTATATTATCCATCAGTTCATTATAAGCTTCATCATTCGAGAAATCCTTCATCATGGAAATATCGCCACCGGCACAAAAGCCCGGCCCTTCTCCAGAAAGTAGCACAAGCTTCTGGTCATACCCCTGAACCTTCTCAAGGACCTCACGGAACTCTTTCAGCATAGCAGCGTCCAGAGCATTATATTTCTCTGGTCTTGCCAGTTGAATATGCACGTACGTTTCCTTTTCTTCTAATCGAAAATAGTTCAACCTGCTTCCCCCTTTTTTTGTAAAAACCTATTCCCCTGTGTATTTCGACAGGAAACTGAATATTCCTTCATTTTAATAGAAAAGCGGAGGCATCCCGCTTAGAAATACTGGCATAAGTAGACCGGTCACAAAAAGTGCTCTTTCTTTTTTGATCCGGACTACTTATGACACGAATTTCTGGATGGTGCAGCTAGATCATGAAAAGGAAAAGCGGAGAAGCCCCGCTTAGAAACCTCAGTCATAAGGAGAACTGTCAGACAAAAAGCGCTCTTTCTTTTTTCTGATCTGTTCTCCTTATGGCTCGGGGTTTCTGGGCTTTGCAGCTAGACACGAAAAGCGGAGAAGAACGTTTAGAAGCTAGACAAATGCGAAGCGGAGAAGCCCCGCTCAGAAATCCTGACCAGGTCCGTAAAATTCGCCTCAGGGTCCGCAAATGACTGTCGAATATTGTCTAAAGTCCTAAAAAAAGCGCCAATGGTCCGCAAAAACGCCCGGTACGTCCGTAAATGCGATTCCGTATGAACCTGGCTCATGCAAAATGAACAACTTTTACGACAACGCACCTATTTTTACGCACAAAAAAAGCCGCCGGTTGGCGACTTTTTATTGTTCTTCCTGTCCTGGAGTGCCGTAAAGCTCTTCCAGTGGTTTTGTGATGATCTGACTTACGTCATTGATCACTGTATTCAAACGCTGCTCTTCTTCCATGAGCTTGGAGATGTCAGGGTGCTGCTGAACAAGCTGCACAACACTTTGCGCTTTTTCTACTTCTTCTTCAGAGATTTCTTCCCCTTGCATCTGTTTCTGTTGTAGTGTCATTTGTGTCTGACGGAAATCTTCGAACATCTGCTTCGAGGATTCGTCACTCATTACTTTTTCATAAGCATCTTTAAGTGCAGTGAACTCTTCACTGTTGCGAAGTGCTTTCTCTAGATCATATGCGTAATCATAAATATTAGCCATTGAACAATTACCTCCTAAGTTTGACTCTTTCCCCACTATAACAAACGAGTTTCTATCTGTATAGCCAAAAACCTACAATCCTATAAGTAGTACTATACCGCTCTGTAACAACCCGACAAACCCTCCGAGCATCGCCCCGAGATAGGTGATCATTTTGAATTCACGACGGGAGATGCCGAGCACCAGATCCTCGAGCCTCGCTACTTCGAAAGCTTCCACCTGTTCTTTCACGATGTCGGATAAATGCAGATGTTTGATGATACTTTCCATCTGGGCAGACAGAAAATCGATCGCTTTAGGCACGACAAAAGCGACCCCGTCTTCTACGACCCGGTCCCGGATCGGTGAGGAAATTTCAGAGAGCGGTTTGTCCCAGTATCTCTCAAGCGGAACGAGACTGGTCAAGGCTTCGGCAAAAGAAGTGAGTACTTCCTCTCTATCCACTTTCTTCTCTACGTCTTCTACGGTGAGCCCGAGCAGATAGTCATATTCCTCAAGCATGATATCTTCGATCCATTGCCTCGTTTCTTCCTTGCTCGCATAGCGGACCATCGTTCCATGCAGACGTTCACTGATACTCTTCGAACCGAATATAGAAGAGAGCAGTTGCCCGAACATCCCATGCTTTTCGAAATAATCATTGATCAGTGCTTTCACACGATATCTGCCGTCTGCACTCTCAAGATAGGAGGCGATTTTCTGCTGGACATAACGACTTGCACGCTTTGTAGCGATTTCTCCCTGCTCTTCCCATTTTCCTGGAACGAGCTCCCTCAATTGTTTGTCCTTTCTCCTATCCAGCCAGCCACCTATTCTATCTTTCAACTGTTTCTCGAGTTCGAGGTGCACGTTATCTTTTGTCAGTTCCGGGGCTACAGGTGCGAGAAGCTCACCGAGTGTAATCTCCGACTGCAGAAAACCGTCCACTTCTTTCCTCGATTTACGGATCAATGTATCCCTGAATGTTTCATTAAGCAATTTATTCCTTAGTCCACTGGGTGTCACCAGATGTTCTACCACCATATTACCGAGTTGTCTTGCCAATTCTCCCTGGCGCTTAGGAATAAGACCCGGAGTGAATGGGAGCTTGAATCTTCCTATATATATAGGGTGATATGGACGAAACAACATACGGATCGCCAACGAATTCGTCACCCCTCCAATCAATGCGCCAATGGCCATCATCATAATCGTAAATAATATCGGGTTCATAAAAAAATCCCCATTTCCGCTTATACTCCTTTAAGTATAAGCGAAGCGAGGAAATCGGTGCAATCAGTTCGCTGCTGCAATCAGCGTACCAAAAAGGATAGCGTGCCCGATATCATCTGTCATTGCGATATAAAATGGCGTCGATACTTCCGAGGATGGAGCTGTAAGCAGCATATGTCTGTACCACCGGTAGTTCTCTATCTCCTTTTGCTGAGCCTCGTGCAGTCCCCCTCTGTAATCCTGAATTCTTGAAAAGTCAGGTTCGAACCGAAAGTAATCGCCGGTAATCTGATGGTGAAGCCTTTGAAAAGCTTCGTAATGATGCTTCTCATCATTCATGATCTGCCGGATGCACTCCTGCTCCCACGACTCATCCCTTATCTCTACCAGCCTCTCCGATAATAAATAATCCGACCATTTTCCATGGATTATTTCCTTGAGTTGTCCGGTCCATTCTTCCACACGGATCTCCCCCTTTCTACTATCCTACATAGCAAGCGGGAGAGATAGAACATCAAAAATCCGAAAGTGACTACGGGTACGTCCAAGTGTCCGTTTTGCCACAAAAAAATACGTACCGTAAGTACGGTACGTATCAACGACTCTTCACGAGCATCTGTATAGCTTCCCCGATGACATCATCCGCATTCTCTCCCTGATCTTCTGCATCACGGATACATGTTTCGAGATTCTTTGCTACAATATAAGCTAGGGAACGATCCATCGCAGAACGCGCAGCGGATAGCTGAGTGACGACGTCTTTGCACTCTTTCCCTTCCTCCATCATCTTAAGCACGCCGCGGACTTGACCTTCGACCCGTTTCAGGCGGTTTTTTACGTCCTGGTCATATTCGCTTTTCTTATTTATATCTTCCATAAGGAGCCCCCTCATCTTGTTGTTCACCTAATTTCTTCTAATACTACTACATCACTCGGGATTATACAAAAGAAAGGATATCATTTTATGAATGCATCACAGTTAAAAAAACTCTACTCTTCTTATACCCCAATCGAAGATATTTCGAGCAAGGATTATGACAATTTTTTTTGGTTCGAAACAGATAAAGGTAAGGTCGGCCTTTCCCGTGAAGAAGTAACAGAACGAGAGCACACCTTCCTCCTTGAACTATTTCCAAAAGCACACCCCGGGGAAGCCACTCGTGAGGAGCAGTGGAGACGTCTCCTTTTTCATCAGGAAGAAGTGACCTTAACCCCACCCCCGAAGCGATACCGTTTCATCTTTTTTACCGCTGAGCACCAGACTGAAGACCAGGATACGCTACACGAAGCCTTCCAGGCACTTTTCCCTTTCAAGGTGCCCATATTATGGAGAAACAGCAGAGAAGGAATTCTCATAGAAGAACAATCGGGTCGCGGAGAGGGGGCTATTTCTTTTGAAGAGGTGATGGACGTACTTATGAGCGATTTCTATATGAAAATCCGCTTTTATGTAAGTGAATTCTTCCATGACTTCCACAGCGTACAGGGACAGTTCTCTTTTGCGGAGAAAATGGCAGAAATCGCAACACGCTATGTGCCGGGAACTTTTGCAACTCCTCTCGATTCCGCTTTCTACCTTTATATGGATGGTGTCAGAGAAGAAAGAAGAGACATGCTTTCCTCTTTCATACTCGGGGAAGCCAGAGAAGATACAGAACTTCTCGATACAGTCAAAGTATTTCTTGAACACGGAGCGAACGTTTCTGCTACAGCAAAAGAACTTTACATGCACAGAAATAGTCTTCAGTACCGGATAGATAAATTTTCAGAAGTGACGGGGATGGACATCAAGCACTTCCCGACGGGAGTCCTCGTTTATTTATCCATCTTGCACGTGCGTACCTGACAACGTGCACAAAACCTTCTGAATATTCTTGTTCACTTTGTCCATTTTCATATCCCCCCATCTGCGATAGACTATGAAATACAGAGAAAGCGATTTCAAACAAACACATGGAGGGATCACCCGATGGCTGAAATTAATCTGAATAATATCCAGAAAGTATATGATGGAAACGTGCACGCGGTACAAGACTTCAACTTACATATCGATGACAAGGAATTCGTCGTATTCGTAGGACCTTCCGGTTGCGGAAAATCCACGACACTTCGTATGATCGCCGGTCTTGAAGATATCACAGATGGCGATTTCATGATCGATGAGGACCGCATGAACGATGTGGCACCGAAAGATCGCGACATTGCGATGGTATTCCAGAACTACGCCCTTTACCCGCACATGAATGTCTACGACAATATGGCATTCGGACTGAAACTTCGTAAAATGGATAAGAAAGAAATCGATGAGCGCGTCAAACGTGCCGCAGATATCCTTGGTCTTGAAGCACTGCTCGACCGTAAACCGAAAGCCCTATCCGGTGGTCAGCGTCAACGTGTAGCTCTCGGTCGTGCGATTGTACGTGACGCAAAAGTATTCCTTATGGATGAGCCGCTATCAAACCTTGATGCGAAACTTCGTGTACAAATGCGTGCAGAAATCCAAAAACTTCACCAGCGTCTTCAGACGACAACGATCTACGTAACTCACGACCAGACAGAAGCGATGACGATGGCAACCCGCCTTGTCGTCATGAAAGATGGAATCGTCCAACAGGTCGGTGCACCGAAAGAAGTATACGACAAACCTGAGAACATGTTCGTCGGCGGGTTCATCGGCTCCCCTGCCATGAACTTCCTTTCCGGAGAACTTTCAGAAGGGAGTATGGAGATCGACGGTATTAAAGTCGCAATACCGGAAGGGAAAATGAAAACCCTTCGTGAACATGGATACGTCGGAAAAGAAATCGTTCTCGGCATCCGCCCTGAAGACATGAACGATGAGCAGCTTTTCCTCGATGCGAACGCTGATAAGAAAATCGAAGCGTACATCGAAGTGGCAGAGCTCATGGGTGCGGAATCCTACCTATACTCGAAAGTCGGAGAGCAGGAATTCGTTGCCCGTGTCGATGCTCGCTCTGAGGTCCACGGCGGACAAACGATTGAACTCGGCCTCGACATGAACAAAGCCCACTTCTTCGACAAAGACAGCGAACTACGGATTAGGTAAGGAAAGTGAAGACACCTCGCTCAGCCCTTATCGCATAAGCGAAAATCAGCCTAAAGAAGCGCCCTACTTCTTTATGGGTGGTTTTCGCTTATGTCGCTAAGGGCTAGGTGTCGTAACTAGACAATAAGAAAAGCGGTGAAACGTTTAGAAGCTCAAAGATAAGCAGACGGCCCTGGTTTCGAGTGTCCTTTCTCTAAACAGGGGTGGCTGCTTATGTTATGGAAAAACGTCGCAAAAGAATTTTTTGCGGCGTTTTTCTTATTTCCCCAATGAAAAACTATCGTATAAAGGCGAAGCGCACCCTTCAACAAGGATACAAATGTTTGCATATTCCTTCCTTTGGGAAAACCTCTAACTACAATATTTCGAAAGTGAGGGAAATTTAAAATGACGCACCAACCTGTAACGATGCATGCATTTGTAGATGGAAAACATTTGGAAACAGAAGACTCCATCACCAGGGAGAACCCTGCAAACCCTGAAGAGATTGTGGGGTATGCCCCGCTCAATACGATAGATGACACCCGTCACGCTGTTGACGTTGCCGATCAGGCTTTTCAGAAATGGAGACATACGGAGATCTCAGACCGGGTAGAACGCATGAAGCGTGCCATTTCCAAACTGCGTGAATCTCAAGAGGAAATCACCGGACTGCTCTCGAGGGAACACGGGAAACCCGTTTATGATGCGAACGGCGAAATGGAAATCTCGATCATGTGGATGGAGCACGCCTGCAGTATGGCGGAAGACCTTTTGAAAGATGAAGTGAAAAACACAGAAGACGGACAAACCATAATTGCCAAAGATCCGATAGGAGTCGTTTCCGCTATTTCTCCGTGGAACTATCCGATTGCTCTCTCTACCATCAAAGTCGCTCCCGCCCTATTAGCAGGGAACACTATAATAGTGAAGCCAAGTCCTTTGGCACCACTTGCAGTCCAAAAAGTGCTCGAAATCATTGCAAGTGAATTCCCTGCCGGAGTCCTCAATTCCCTTAACGGAGAAGCGGACATTGGTGTTGAACTCACTTCGAATGAAAAAGTGAGCAAGATAGCCTTTACCGGGGGGACAGCTACAGGACGAAAAATCATGGAATCCGCTGCTGATACTATCAAAGAGCTTACCCTCGAACTCGGAGGGAACGACCCTGCTCTCATTCTTCCGAGCTTTGATCCTAATGATGAGAAAGCGATGCGTCGCCTTGTCATCTCCAATTTTGTAACAGCGGGAGAAATATGCATGATTGCCAAACGCATTTATGTGCCACAGTCGATGCATGACGAATTCGTGGAAAAGTATAAAGAGGCTGCTGATAAGTGGATACGTGTAGGAGATCCATCGGATGAGAACGTAACGCTTGGGCCGGTCAACAATAAAGAACAGGTGGAATTCGTTCAGGAACTGGTCGACGATGCCAAAGCAAATGGTGCGGAGGTAACCAAGTTAGGAAAAATCATGGACGAAGAACTCTTCGATCAGGGATACTATATGCAGCCGACCCTCGTGACGGGGGTGAACCACGACTCCCGAATCGTCGGCGAAGAACAGTTTGGCCCTACCATCCCTATCGTCGCTTATGAAGATGTGGATGAAGGTGTGGACCTTTGCAACGACAGTATTTTCGGCCTCACTAGTTCGGTATGGGGCGAGGAAGAAGAAGCTTTACAAGTCGCACGTCGGATTGAAGCAGGAACGACGATGATCAACACAGCAGCTATCCAGGGACTGGACGTACGTTATGCCTTCGGTGGTGTGAAGCAATCCGGTCTCGGTCGTGAATACGGAGAAGAAGGATTGACTTCCTACGTCAACACTCACGTCATCAACAACCCGAACGAAAAAGATCTACCGTTCATTCCGGAATAATGGACTCAAAAAAACAGCGCCCCATTGAGGAGCGCTGTTTTTTCATGTGGATTTCTTGTCATGAAATATTTCATCAAGTATAGCCAATGCTGCATCCAACTGTTCGGTGGTTACCGTCAGCGGAGGCAGGAGACGGATAACGTTAGGTCCCGCCGGCAGCACCAGCAGTCCTTTCTCTCTGGCCGCTTCGATCAAAGGTTTCGCTTCGTGGTCCCATTCGATGCCTATCATCAATCCGAGACCGCGGACTTCTTTGACCGCGGGGAGATCAGAAACGATTTTCTCTAGCTTCTGTTTGATATACGTGCCTTTCGCTCTTACTTCCTCCAGAAAATCTTCACGCAGTATTTCTTCAAGCGTCGCTTTTGCCGCTGTCGCGCTCAGTGGATTCCCTCCGAATGTGGACCCGTGTGCCCCAGGTCCGAAGTCATCCTTCAAATATTCTTTTCCAAGCATCGCACCTATCGGGAAACCGCTGCCGAGCCCTTTCGCTGCCGTTATAATGTCAGGATCGAGTCCGACTGTCTGATAAGCGAACAACTCTCCGGTACGGCCTATGCCCGTTTGAATTTCATCGACGATAAGGAGTACACCTTTTTCGTTACATACAGCCTGCACGTACTCGAGGAATTGTTGATCTCCAGGACGGACTCCACCTTCTCCCTGGACAACCTCCAGTAGGCACGCTGCTGTATTTTCATCGATGGCAGCTTCTACACTGGCCTTGTCGTTCCATACAGCGTATTCGAATGGTTCGAGCATCTGACCAAACCCGGTCCGCACTTTTTCCTGGCCGGTAGCTGCCATCGTAGCAAACGTGCGTCCGTGAAAGGACTGATGGAACGTAACGATTTTGTCTTTCCACGTATGCTTACGTGCCAGTTTGATGGCAGCTTCATTCGCCTCCGCCCCACTGTTACAGAAGAACACAGCATCCATGGACGAGTGCTCTGTAAGAAGATTAGCAGCTTCTTCCTGAGCCGGTATCGGAAACAAGTTGGAGACATGCCATACCCGGTTCATCTGCTCCTCAATCGCCCGTTGTACCATGATCGGCCGGTGTCCAAGATTGTTCACACCGATCCCCGCCATGAAATCCAAATACTCATCGTTATTCTCATCCCGGACTATCGTTCCTTCTCCATCCGTAATCGTAATAGGGAGACGAGGGTAGGTAGGAAATAGACTCATGTCATCGTCTCCTTTCTCTCTTTATGAATAATGGTTCCCTGCCACGCGTTGTTCTGTATAATCGGCTGTTTGCCGCTGGTGATCATCACTTCCTCCAGCGTTTCGGAAAGAGCTTCTTCCGCTCCTCTCACTTTGGGAATCATGCCTCCATCGATCGTCTTCTCTTCGATGAGCTGATTGATATCCCGGGAAGTAAGCTTAGTCAATACTTCCTTATTCTTCATCACGCCCGGAACATCTGTAACGAAAATCAGCTTTTCTGCATCAAGCGCTCGCGCGATTCCGGCAGCAGCCGTGTCTGCATTGATATTTACGATATCTCCACTCTCCGTGCGTCCAAGTGGAGCCACGACAGGTAAGAAGCCTCCACTCAGAAGGTGGGACAGGAGCTCTGTTTCCACCTCAGGGGACGTTCCTACATACCCGTAAGCGTCATAATCAAGGTAATCGGCACGGATCATGCCGTCGCACCCTTTCAGCCCGACAGCATGAACTCCTTCCTCAATGAACTTACCCGTGAGCTCCCTGTTCTTCGTACCACTGAGTACGGTCTCCACCACTTCCATAGCCGGCTTTGTCGTCTTACGAAGTCCCTGTATAAAAGGGGCGTTCACGTTTAACGCTTTCAACTTCGAAGAAATATCAGGACCTGCTCCGTGAACCACGATAAAGTCGTAGTGCTCCTTCAATTCCTTTACGCTCTGCAGGAACTCTTTTTCCAGTTCATCAAGCATACTGCCGCCTATTTTCAGAACGAGCAGTGGTTTATGTCCGGTAGCTGGCGTTGATTTTGACATAGTCATACGTCAGATCGCACCCCCAGGCTGTTCCGGATGCCGTACCTGCCTGGAGATCCACGGTGATCCGTACTTCATTTTGAGAAAGGTAATCAGAAACCTCTTCTTCTGAGAAATCGACGCCTCCGCCTTTTTCAAATACGGTATAAGGACCGACGGAAACGATACATTGATCAGCTTCGAACTCCGCTTTACTGTGCCCCATCGCTCCGATGATCCTTCCCCAGTTCCCATCTTCTCCGTAAATGGCCGTTTTGACCAGACTGGAGCCGACGATCTTCTTAGCCACTTCTCTCGCTTCTTCCTCCGAACGTGCCTGATTGACCTGGACTTCTACGAGTTTCGTAGCACCTTCTCCGTCCGCAGCGATTTTCTTGGCGAGTTCACAGCATACTTCCGAAAAAGCAGAAGCGAAGACGTGCCAGTCTTCATGTGATTCATCCAACATTTCGTTCTCCGCCATGCCGTTAGCCATAGCCAGGACCATGTCGTTCGTCGACGTTTCCCCGTCCACAGTAATCTGGTTGAAAGAATGGTCAACCGTAGATTTCAACAGGCGGTTCCAGGCATCCGGGTCTATGTTTGCGTCCGTCGTAATAAACCCTAGCATCGTTGCCATATTAGGGTGGATCATCCCGGATCCTTTGGAGGCTCCTGCAACAGTAACCACTTTCTCTCCTATTTTCATCCGGTAGCAGGATGATTTCGTTTCTTTATCCGTCGTCAAAATAGCAGAAGCGAAATCTTCGCCCCCATCATCTGTCGGAGTCACTCCGAAACACCCCTTCTTCACGAGGTCCATCGGCAACTGATCTCCGATAACCCCGGTCGATGATACAGCTACAGCAGTTTCAGGGATTCCGTGGTACTCTGCCAGCCACTGTCTCATCTGAAAAGCGTTTTTCATCCCCTGCTCTCCTGTACATGCATTCGCTACAGCACTATTCACAATCACTGCCTGGATCATCCCATCCGCCAGACTATCCTGCGTCACCTTTAAAGGAGCCGCCTGAAAATGACTCTGCGTATACACAGCAGCACTCACAGCCGGAACATCACTCATAATGACACCTACATCTTTTCTCGTCTTTCTGAGCCCTACGTGAACCCCTCCGGCTTTGAACCCTTTCGGAGTGACAATGGTACCTTCTTTCACCTTTTCCAACTTTTCTAGCGTATCGATCAACTGTTGACTCCTTTCTGCTCACTGTTACGGGTAAAGTGGTAAGAGTTTCAACCCTTCCGTTTCTTCAAACCCTAGCATTAGATTCATATTTTGCACCGCTTGCCCGGAAGCTCCTTTTAACAGATTGTCTATGACAGAAACAATCGTCAGACGTCCGGTCCGTTCGTCTACGGTCAGGTGGATATCACAAAAATTAGAAGCATACACATCCTTCGTCGACGGAAATTCTTCCCTTATCCGGACGAAAGGACTGTTTTCATAAAAGTCACGATAAATCTTCAGCCATTCCTGCGCCGATACATTTTCATCGCCCTGGACATACATCGTAGCCATGATTCCTCGGGTCATCGGCACCAGATGAGGGCTGAAAGTGATCGGAGATGTTTCTCCTCCCCACCATTCCAGTTGCTGTTCAATTTCCGGAATGTGCTGGTGTTCATTCACTTTGTAGATTCTGAAATTCTCTTCTGTATTCGCATAAATCGTCTTATCCGATGGGGTTTTACCCGCTCCGGATATACCTGATTTTGCATCAATGATCAACGAATCCCCGTTCCACCCTTCCCGGTGCGCCAATGGAGCCGTACCAAGGAGTACTGCTGTGGGGTAGCATCCGGGGTTTGCCACAATTTCAGATGCTTCGATATTCTTTCTATTCGTTTCAACCAATCCATATACCGCTTCTGTGAGTAATTCTTCGGAAGCGGATTCTTTTTTGTACCATTTTTCATAATCTTCGGTTTTTTTAAGACGCAAATCTCCGGATAAATCGATCACTTTCACTCCACTATTGAGAAAAGAAGGGGTAAGATCCTTGGACACACCCGCCGGAGTAGCAAGGAATAATACATCCAGGTCCTTCTTCATCTGTGCTTCCTCTATGGGTCGCAGCTCCTCCTGAAACCATCCGGATACCTGAGGCATAAAAGATGAATAAGGCTCCCCTGCCTGGGAAGAGGAATATAAAGAAACGTCACCCACGTGCGGATGATTGTGTAATAGTCGGAATAATTCGCTTCCACCATAACCGGTGGCTCCTACAATACCAACGTGTACCAAATTGAGACTCCTCCTCTGAGTTATGAATAAATATTTATAAAAACGTATATTTATGCCTATGATATATCTTTTTAGAAAAATGTCAATACACTGTGCTGATTTTTGATACAGAAACGACCCATCTTTTCAGACGGGTCGTTCTTTGCTATCATTTTCTTTTCTTAGTCCAGTTACGGACGTATCAATCATTTTTGAGGACCTGGGTCGCTTTTTTGCGGACTTTCGACAAGCTTCGACAGTCATTTGCGGACCATCAGCCGAATTTTGCGGACCTGGCCAGGGTTTATTCTAAACGGCCGTCTCCGCTTTTCTTGTCTAGCTACGACATCCAGAAGCACATGTCACAAGCAGTGATTTCTTTTTCAGGAAAGAACCCCTGAAAAGAGAAACCCCTGCTTATGCCAGAGCTTCTAAGCGGGATGTCTCCGCTTTTCTTTCTTAAACTGGCTCAGCAACGCCCATGAGGTATTCGTCACAAGCTTTTGCAGCGGCACGCCCTTCGTTGATCGCCCATACGATCAGGCTCTGGCCGCGACGCATGTCTCCAGCTGCGAAGACTCCTTCTTTGTTCGTCTGATACGTGTTCAAGTCTGCTTTGACATTGGTACGTTTCGTCGTTTCAATGCCCATTTCTTCAATGAGCTGCTGTTCCGGTCCTGTAAAACCGATAGCAAGAAGGACGAGATCCGCTTTCCAGACCTTCTCTGTGCCCGGAATCTCTTCGCGGTACTTGTTCCCCTGCTCGTCGAACTTCAGCTTCACGTTAACCGTGTGAACTTCCTTGATCTGTCCGTTCTCATCCCCTACGAATTTCTTCGTCTGAACAGCGTAAGCGCGAGGATCGTCTCCGAACACTGCTTCTGCTTCTTTCTGTCCATATTCAATACGGTGAATGACTGGATATTGTGGCCAAGGGTTCACTGCTTCATCTCTGTCCGCAGGCTTTTTATCATAAATGTCGAACTGAGTCAGTGTTTTACAGTTATGACGCATCGATGTAGCGAGACAGTCCGTACCTGTGTCTCCACCACCAATGACGATGACATCTTTTCCTTCAGCGGAAATGTACTGGCCGTCTTCATGATCGGAATCAAGAAGACTCTTCGTGTTCGCATGAAGGAAATCCATAGCGAAATGCACGCCATCCAGGTCACGACCTTCGACGTCGATGTTGCGGTGGTTGGCAGCACCTCCGCATAGAACTACTGCGTCGTTCTCTTCTTCAAGTTGAGCGGAAGGAATGTCTTTGCCGATTTCCGCATTTGTGACAAACGTGATCCCTTCTTCTTCCATCAGACGGATCCGGCGCAGGACAACGTCATAAGAAAGCTTCATCTCAGGAATTCCATACGTCAACAAACCACCGAGGCGATCATCACGTTCATACACGGTAACCGTGTGCCCCGCTTTATTCATCTGATCGGCAACCGTCAGACCGGCAGGACCGGAACCGACGACAGCCACCTTTTTGCCGGTACGTGTCTTCGGTGGTTCTGCAACGATCCAGCCATTTTCGAACCCTTTCTCGACGATAGAGCGTTCTACGGATCGAATAGCTACAGGGTTCTCGTTCAGGCCGAGGACGCATGCCCCTTCACAAGGTGCCGGGCAGGCGATTCCTGTGAACTCAGGGAAATTGTTCTGTTCATGAGCTTTGAACAATGCTTCTTTCCATTGTCCGCGGTATACGAGATCATTCCATTCCGGAATGTAGTGGTACACCGGACACCCGGAGGTACCGCCTGCCATTTCCGTACCGGTATGACAGGTCGGGACCCCGCAGTCCATACAGCGGGCGCCCTGCCTTTGAGCCTCTTCATCTGACATAGGGATCGTATAATCGTTCCAATCTTTCACTCTTTCTTGTGGATCGCGCTCAGGACGGCCCTGACGCTCATACTCCATAAACCCGGTCGACTTCCCCATTATGCTCCTCCTCCTTCTCTTCTTCTGTACGCTGTTCTTCTTCGCTCTTCTGACTGAGTTCAAATGCTTTCATTTCCGCTTCGAATTTGTCGTTTCCTTCATTTCTGAAGCCTTCAATCCGACTTCTCATTTCAAGGAACGCTACAGGAATGACGCGTTTGAAGCGAGGCAGCATTTCTTCCCAGTTGTCCAGAATACGTTGGGCTTTTTCACTTTGCGTGTAATTGGCATGCGTTTCGATGAGAGCGTAAAGCTCACGCTCTTCCTCTTCATCCGTGATCTCTTCTGACAGGACAAGTTCTTTATTCAGCTTTCTGCCGAAGTCTCCTTTTTCATCCAGTACATAAGCGATTCCTCCGGACATACCGGCAGCGAAGTTACGTCCCGTTTCGCCGAGGACAACTACGCGGCCACCGGTCATATATTCACAACCATGGTCTCCGACACCTTCGACGACCAGTTTCGCACCACTGTTACGTACCGCAAAACGCTCTCCGGCTTTCCCGTTGAGATACGCTTCCCCTCCGGACGCACCATAGAAGCAGACGTTCCCTGCAATAATGTTCTCTTCCGCTTTGAACGTAGAGCGTGGAGACGGATGAGCGATGATCTTACCTCCGGATAGTCCTTTTCCGACGTAATCATTCGCATCTCCAATCAAACGCATCGTGACACCTCGAGGAACGAAGGCCCCGAAACTCTGCCCTGCGGATCCTTTGAATTTCAGGCGGATCGTATCTTCAGCCAGGCCTTTCTCTCCATGTCTCTTAGAGATTTCACTTCCGAGAATCGTACCTGCCACACGGTGAATGTTTCGGATCGAGCCTGTACCTTCGACAGGTTTGCCCGTTTCGATCGCTTCTTTACAAAGCGGCAGCAATTCCTGTACGTCCAGGGATTTCTCCAGGCCGTGATCCTGCTCGATCTGTGCATAATGGCCGACATTCGAACCGACCTCAGGACGGTAAAGAAGGGCGGAAAGGTCGACATCTTTCGCTTTCCAGTGATCAATCTCTTCTTTTCTTTCAAGAACGTCATTACGTCCGATCATTTCGTTCATCGTACGGAATCCGAGTTCAGCCATCAGCTCACGTGCTTCTTCCGCGATGAAACGCATGAAGTTGGCCACGTCTTCGGCGTCTCCGATGAATTTCTTCCTAAGCTCAGGGTTCTGTGTCGCTACTCCTACCGGACACGTATCCAAATGACAGACACGCATCATGATACAACCGAGAACGACCAATGGCGCCGTTGAGAACCCATACTCTTCCGCTCCGAGAAGCGCAGCAGTTACGACATCGCGTCCTGTCATGAGCTTTCCGTCGGTCTCAATTGTTATTCTGTCACGCAATCCGTCGAGCAGAAGCGTCTGGTGGGTCTCCGCCACACCTATCTCCCAAGGCATTCCTGCGTGTTTGATACTTGTGCGCGGGGCAGCACCTGTACCGCCATCATACCCACTGATCAGAACAAGATCGGCACGACCTTTGGCAACACCGGCTGCAATGGTTCCAACTCCTACAGCGGATACGAGTTTCACGCTGACGCGAGCTTCAGGGTTGGCGTTTTTCAAGTTATGAATCAGTTCCGCCAGGTCCTCGATCGAATAGATATCATGGTGTGGTGGCGGGGAGATCAGTTCCACTCCCGGCGTCGAACCACGAACTTCAGCGATCCACGGGTAGACTTTCTTACCCGGAAGGTGACCACCTTCTCCCGGCTTCGCCCCCTGAGATACTTTGATCTGAATTTCATCAGCATTTACGAGGTAATGACTCGTTACACCGAAACGACCGGATGCTACCTGCTTGATGGAGCTTCTTCTCGATTTTCCGTCGTCATCCGGCGTGAATCTGTCTGAAGATTCTCCGCCTTCCCCGCTGTTACTGCGGCCTCCAAGACTGTTCATAGCCACTGCAAGTGCTTCGTGTGCTTCCTGACTGATAGCACCATAAGAGATGGCTCCTGTCTTGAATCGCTTCACGATCTCCTCGACCGGTTCCACTTCATCCAGTGGTACAGAAGGGCGATCCTTGAATTTGATCAAACCACGAAGGGATTGAAGATTATTCGTTTCATCCGTGATCATTTGGGTATACTTTTTGAAAAGATCATAATCATTAGTACGAGCTGCACGTTGAAGGGTATGGATGGTCTGCGGGTTGTACTGATGGTCTTCCCCGTTCATCCGATACTGATACTCATCACCCGGGTCGAGCGTTTTCATATTTACACGCTTCTCTTCAAAGGCATTCTTGTGTCGCAGGCGTACTTCTTTTTCGATTGTCTCAAGACCGATTCCACCGAGACGTGAAGCTGTTCTCGTGAAATATTGTTCGATAACCTCCGGGCTGATTCCCACTGCTTCGAATATTTGAGCACCACGATAACTTTGAATGGTGGAAATTCCGATCTTAGAGAGAACTTTGACGACGCCATCAGTCACACTCTTCACGTATTGCAATACGCTTTCTTCATACGTCTGATCAGGGATCTCTTTACGTTCTACGAGATCACGGAGCGTCTCGTACGCCAGGTAAGGGATGATAGCTTCCGCTCCATAACCCAGTAGCGTAGCGAAGTGATGGACTTCTCTCGGCTCTCCTGATTCAAGAATCAGACTGACTTTCGTACGAACTCCCTGACGGATAAGGTGGTGGTGCAAGCCGGATACAGCGAGTAATGCAGGAATAGCTGCATGGTTCTCATCAATCCCTCTGTCTGAGAGGACGAGGAACGTACTGCCGTTCTCAACAGCTTCATCCGCCTGCGCACACAAACGATCCATCGCTTTTTTCATCGGTAGGTCTTCGTCGCGCACATCAAATAAAATCGAAAGGGTTTCCGTGCCGAATCCTTCAATCGTCTGTTCTTTAAGTTTCTGAAGCTCCTCATTTGTAAGAATCGGCGTTTCCAGTCGGATATGACGGCAGCTGGCCGGTTGGGGAGCGACAAGACTTCCTTCTTTTCCGATCGTCGTCTCCGCCATCGTGATGATCTTCTCACGAATCGCATCGATTGCCGGGTTCGTCACCTGTGCGAACAGCTGTTTAAAGTAGCTGTACAATAGCTGCGGTTTCTTCGAAAGCACAGCAAGAGGCGAATCGTAACCCATGGAACCTACCGGATCTTTCTGATCCATGACGAGCGGTTTGATGATTTTATTCAATTCTTCCGTCGTATATCCGAAATTGAGCTGGTGCTCAATCAATTGATCGACTTCGACTTTCGGTGCTTCTTCTTTCGCTTCAGGAAGATCGGAGAGATCATACTTGTTCTCCTCGAGCCACTTCCCGTACGGTTTCTCCTCAGCAATGCCGAGCTTGATTTCTTCGTCCGGAATAATCCGCCCTTCTTCAAGGTCGACAAGAAGCATCTTCCCTGGATGAAGACGATCTTTGTATTCGATATCGTCCGCAAAAATATCAAGTGCCCCTACTTCAGAGCCGAGCACAATCATTCCGTCCTTCGTTACATAATAACGGGCCGGACGCAGACCATTACGGTCGAGACAGGCACCGATCTGCTTTCCATCTGTATAACATACGGCAGAAGGTCCGTCCCATGGTTCCATAAGTGTACTGTGGTATTCGTAGAAATCTCTCTTCTTCGGGTGAATCGTTTCGTCGTTCGCCCAAGGTTCCGGAATCATCATCATTGCGGAATGAGCAAGAGATCTCCCTGACAAATACATGAATTCAAGAGCGTTATCGAACATGGAAGAGTCACTGCCATCTTCGTCAATAACAGGCAAGATCTTTTGAAGATCCTCATTATGGAAAGCTTCCGATTGACACATTTTCTCTCTGGCACGCATCCAGTTCACATTTCCGCGAAGCGTATTGAATTCACCATTATGGATGGTGTAGCGGTTCGGATGAGATCTCTTCCAGGAAGGGAATGTGTTCGTACTGAAACGGGAATGGACTAAAGCGAAAGCAGTTTTGAATGTAGGGTGGTTTAAGTCGATGTAGAAGGAATCGAGCTGTTCTGGAATAAGCATTCCTTTGTAGACGATCGTTGTCGTGGAAAGGCTGCACATATAGAATTCCTTGAACTTTTCACTTTTTTCAAGCGTCTGCAGTGCCTGCTTACGTATGATATAAAGCTTTCGCTCGAGCTCTATGCGACTTTCGATATCCTCTGAAGGAGCGATGAACAACTGGGAGATGAACGGCATCGTCGTCTTCGCATTTTCCCCGACGTAAGATGCGTTGATCGGAACGGTTCTCCATCCCAGGAATTCCTGTCCTTCCTTCTCTACGATATCTTCGAATATTTTCTTTGCTTCTTTTCTGGCGTCTCTGTCTTTCGGCAGAAACACCATGCCGACCCCATACTTCCCGGCTTCCGGTAAATATATATCTTCTTTCTCACACTGTTTCTCGAAGAAAGAGTGGGGGATCTGAGTCATGATACCGGCACCGTCTCCGGTACTGACGTCCGCGCCCTGACCGCCGCGGTGCTCTAGATTACAAAGGATGGTTACTGCATTTTTTACGATATCGTGGGATTTCGAACCGTTGATGTTCGCAATCATTCCGATACCGCAAGCTTCGTGTTCAAAATCTGGATGATACAGTCCCTGCGGTGCAGGATAACCTCGTTTTTCCATACCCCAAAACCTCCTAAATATGATAAATAAGTAAGTTGTTTAAAATTAGAAAAATTCTGTTTAATTCGTTGTATCGCATAATTATAGTATAAAATCACTTTTTTTGCACGCCAGGTAACTTATTTCGTTTTCGAGAAACTTTGCAATATCAAGTATGTAATCGCTATCATTAAATTTTAAAAAATTTTTTACGAGCCCCGAACCATCGATTCAAGACAGAAATAAATATACATGAAAACGTTTTTTTATACATTTCAGACATAAAAAAAGAGAAAGGGCTGAGCCCTTTCTCCCTTTCACCGTTATTGTTGCTGTTGGCCTCCGAATTGTTGCTCAGCCATTTGCACAAGACGCTTCGTGATTTCACCGCCGACAGAACCGTTCGAACGGGAAGTAGCGTCTGGACCCAGCTGTACACCGAATTCCTGAGCAATCTCGTATTTCATTTGATCCAAAGCCTGCTGTACACCAGGTACGACTAGTTCGTTAGAAGAATTATTTCTAGTTGCCATTGTATCTCACCTCCTGTGTGTAATCGTAGTATGAACTCTCTTTCAATTTTTTATGAGAAAAGATTCATGGTAATTACAGGGAAGTGAAAAATGGCACGTTATTTAGCGTTCGGCTTGGTCATTTCTTTCGGATTAACGTATTCCTCGAACTGCTCTTCTGTCAATATATCAAGTTCTACCGCCGTTTCTTTGAGTGTCTGACTTCTCTCGAAAGCTGTCTTCGCGATTTTCGCTGCATTTTCATAGCCGATGTGTGGATTAAGTGCCGTCACCAGCATAAGGGAATCGCGCAAATATTCGTCGATTTTCTCCATGTTCGGCTCCAACCCTGCCACACAACGCTCATCAAAGCTTCTGATGCTGTCTGCCATGATTTGGGCCGACTGAAGGAAATTATAAGCGATGACCGGTTTGAATACGTTCAGTTCAAAATTCCCCTGACTGGCAGCAAAACCGATCGTCGCATCGTTCCCCATGACCTGAGCTGCGACCATCGTGACCGCTTCACTCTGCGTCGGATTGACTTTCCCCGGCATAATGGAGCTTCCCGGTTCATTGGCAGGGATCGTGATCTCACCGATGCCACATCTTGGTCCGCTTCCGAGCCAGCGCACATCATTCGCTATCTTCATCATATCCGCCGCAAGTGCTTTGATCGCCCCATGCGTATGAACGAGTTCATCATGGGAAGTAAGAGAATGAAATTTGTTCGGAGCGGAAATGAAGTCTTTTCCGGTATCTTCATTAATGTAGGAAACCACTTTCTCGGAGAAATCAGGATGAGCGTTCAATCCTGTACCTACCGCTGTTCCGCCGATGGCCAGCTCTTTTACGTATGTAACACTCTCCTCGAGCATCCGTTCCGTCTTCTCAAGCATACGGTGCCACCCGCTGATTTCCTGCCCCAGCGTCAGAGGAGTAGCGTCCTGCAAGTGGGTCCGTCCGATTTTTACGATTTCGTTAAACGCTTCCATTTTTTCCTTTAACGTCTGCTTCAACTGCTTGGATGAAGGCAGGAGAACATCTTCCACTTTGCGCACCGCTGCTACGTGCATCGCTGTAGGATACGTATCATTGGAACTTTGTGATTTGTTGACATCATCATTCGGATGGAGACGTACTTCTTTTCCTTCTTTCTCCAGCCACTCGTTACCGACATAAGCGATCACTTCATTCACGTTCATGTTGGATTGTGTACCACTGCCTGTCTGCCAGACGACAAGAGGAAAATGTTCATCCAGTTCCCCTGCTACAATCCGGTCTGCTGCATGAGCGATGGCAGCCGCTTTATCTCTTTCAAGAAGACCCAGCTCTTCGTTAGCGCGCGCTGCACTCTTTTTCAAAATGGCAAATCCTTCGATAACTTCTTTCGGCATACGTTCCTCGCCGATCGGGAAGTTCTCCTTGCTTCGCTGCGTCTGTGCAGCCCAATACTTATCATTCGGTACTTTCATTTCACCCAATGTATCTTTTTCAATGCGATAATCCATTCGTGGTCCCTCCCTAAAAATGGTTCCTATTTATTGTATCAACTTTCCGCTCAACTATCATCTATTCCTGTAAAAACATTCAGAAATCATGGACCACGGCATACTTCTGTTTTATACAGGGAAAAGGTATGGGTAGAAAAGGAGGAATTTCATGGACATAGCAATATTAGGAGCAACAGGGCGTGTAGGGAGCGCAGTCGCGAACGCCCTGGCAAAAGAACATAACGTGACGGCTCTCGTGAGGAATATGGATAAAGCCCATCAGATGCTCGATTCGGACATCTCCCTCATCGAAGGTGATGTACTCGATGAACAATCCCTGACCCAGGCCCTGGTGAATAAAGACGTTGTATTCAGCGGACTCAGCACCGACAAGACCACGACTTTATCCGAATCCATCCCTGAAGTCATAAGAATCATGAAAGAAAACGGTGTCCCCCGGATCATCACGATCGGTACAGCCGGCATTCTGAACAGCCGAACCGAAGAAGGGAAACTCAGATACGAGACGAATGAATCCAAGCGTCGCCTGACCTTCGCTGCCGAAGAACACGAGAAAGTATTTCGTACTCTCGCCGAAGAGGACAGAGAATGGATTATCCTTTGCCCGACTTATCTGCCGGACGAACAGACTCAAGGACCACTCCGGGAAGAAATCGACTATTTGCCTGAAGAAGGAAAGAAAGCTCCGGTGCAGGATGTAGCTGACATCGCCATCAGGGAAATACTTTCCCCTTCTTATAAAAATGTCCGTGTCGGCCTCGCCCTTTAAAAAAATCTCCCACAGCCGTTTACTGACTGTGGGAGATTCATTTCCATTTCTTATACGATTATTCCTAATTCGTCGGGTAAAGCCCGAAGAATTCTTCTAACGTTTCTTCTTGTTCATGTACCTCAGCAGCCAGTTTTTCTCCGATATAACGCAGGTGCCACGGCTCATAAGCGTATCCGGTAATATCGGTCTTCCCTTCCGGATAACGGATCACAAATCCGAAGCGGTGAGCATTCTCCTCAAGCCAGCTTCCTTCATCCGTTTCGATGAACGATTGTTCCAGACGGAAAGCCATTTCAGCAGACGTCACGTCCATCGCAAGCCCTGTCTGGTGTTCACTCGTACCCGGCTTAGCAGAATACCGATTTGCATATTCTTCTCCGTTTTCAGCGACCGAATTCTCATAAATCGTCTTCTGACGTTCATAAGAGCGGTATCCGGATGCCGCCACTAAGTCCAGCCCGTCTTCCTCCGCAGCCTCGAACAGAGCTTCAAGAGCTCTCGCAGCTTCTTCCCTCATCTGCTTTTTAGGATGGAATTCTTCAAAGGAAAAAGGAACATCCGGCTCCGTCAAATCCGGAGGTTCATACCCGTCCGGTAACTTCCGCTGCTTATTCACGATGACATCGATTCGTTCCGGTTCTTCGACTTCAATCATACTGCCATCTTCCGACACCTTTCTGTCCCCTGCTGATGCCGGCAGATCAGGCTCTTCTTTCTCAGAGACTTCCGTTTCTTTCGGAGCAGCCTTTTCTGGGTCCTCTTTTTCCTGCTCAGATGTATCTTCCGAGCACGCTGTAAGGAAAACTGCTATGCTTACTAAAACAGGTATGATCCACTTTTTCATGATTGTATGTACCCCTTGTGTAAAAAATATCCTTACATACTATACCACGGATACTCCTGATTTGTATATCGTCGGGTTACTCCTTAAGCCTTTCCATGGTCCGGTTCGCTTCCCGGATCGCTTCCGCAAGTCTCTCCTGGTCTTTGTTTCCATGGGAGACCGCTTGTTCAAGTTCATCAATCGTGGCAGCTGTTTCTTCGAATACTGCGGCAAGTTCATTGATGGACTGATCGATAGCTACGGAAGATTGTTCGACAGAAGACGCCTCTCTTTCAAAGTCGCTCATTCGATTCGCCAGATGATCCATGTCCTCCCGCACGTGCTGCAAAGATTCCGTAGTTCTCTTCGTAAGGGTGAGGCCATCTTCAAGCCTTTCTCCGTTTTCTTCCACCTGGTCATTCGTTTCCTGAGCATGACTTTTGATGGAAGTAAGATTCAAACTGATCTTATCCGCTGTCCCTTTCGACGTTTCAGCAAGCTTTCTCACTTCTTCTGCCACGACAGCGAACCCGTTCCCTGCCTCTCCGGCACGAGCTGCTTCTATACTCGCATTAAGCGCCAGAAGATTCGTCTGATCCGCAATGTTCTGGATCTCAGTCGTAAAGGACACACTTTCCGACACTTCACGACTCAATTCGGACGTTCTTCTTTGCATCATCGTGAAAATGCTTTTCAGGTCATGAATGACTTCGTTCAATTTCTCCAGATTCTCCTCAGCGATTTGTGTTTGCTCATTGGCACGTTCTCCCTGCTTTTTCACTTCTTCGAAAGATCGGATCATCCCCTTGGCGACCTGGTCTGTCCGGGATGATTCTTCTGTTATCGTCTGTGCTGTAGAAGCCTGTGACGAAGAAGCTTCCGCTACTTCCCGGAAGGCATGGAGCATATTGTTCATTCGCTGCTTTTGATTATCTCCGGCTTGCTCCATTTCGTTCAGTTGCACTCCTGCTTCCTCGGAGACATGAAGCAGACGGGTTGTTCTATCTTCATTATGTCGTAGCAGTCGATCGTTCTCTGTAGCACGTGTTTCTACGTCTCTCACTAATGTGCCGGTAATTTTCACCTGCATAAACAAGACAAGATAAACCAGCAGAAGGAACAACATGCTCATAAATAATGCTCTTGTATTGAAACCTGCCGCTTCTCCCTGGAATATGTAAAAACTATAAAGAATACCTGAACTGAACAAAGCGGAGAGAGAAAGAGATCGGTTGGAAACAGAGAGCGCTCCAATAGCGATAAGGAAAAATGCAAAAAGAATGTTCGTCACATATGAAGAATTCAATACGACCATAAACGCGACGCTCGCTTCTCCTACAATGATGACCGCGGGCACCAAGGTCTCATATTTCTTATACTTTTGCATCAAAAGTATAAGTAGTATACTTACGCCGCCTCCCACACCTATCGTCATCATAACTGGGAGTGGAGCTCCTACAAGTATTTCTACCGTTAAACCCAAAATGACAGACACTACCAAAATATTCGTCAATACCTTGTTCTGCCTTTCCATCAATGTTCTCTTCAATTCACTCATTTCTTCCCCCTCCTTTCCACCTATTGTATATCAATTTGAATGAACATTCATTTATTTTCAATAAAATTCCTTGGATTTTTTTATGATACTACAAAGGTCTACAAACTCTAACGGAATTCATCAAAATCCGCATTTTCCGCAAAACAAAAAGTGCACCCGCTGCATGCAGGTACACTTTTTGTTGACCGAACGTAATGCTATTCCCACGTATAAGGCTGATAGTGGACAGAAAGCTTCTCAAACGCTTCTCTGTCCTCATTGTCAATCGCTTCGTTGATAGCAGCGTCTAAACGGGATTTATTGAATTCATACATCATTTGATCAAGAAACAACCGGGAGGCTAACTTAATTCCATAGGACAACTCACGTTTCGCAGTAATAGTTCTACCCCTGTAAGACGGGAAACGACGAAGGACATAAACACTTTTTTGCTTCCTCATGAGATTACCCCCTCAACTCTTTTTTTCATTATGCAAGATAACGAGTGATTTAGCAACAATTTTCTGAATATTTAATTATAATATTCCCCGAATTATATTTTTGAAACGTCAGAAAAGCCGACAGATCGAAATAACATCTGCCGGCTTCATCCATTACTGATTCAATTTCGTTGCTACCTCAAGTGTACGCTTCGCCTGATGACGAACTGCTCCTTCTACATCTTCCTTCATGTTACCTTCTCCGTCTACACTCACACTTGTGCCGTACGGGTTTCCTCCCGCAGCAAAGATGGCGTCATCGGAATAACCGGGAGAAACGACAATCGCTCCCCAGTGGTACATCGTCGTGTAAATGTTCAGAATCGTAGCTTCCTGACCACCGTGAGGGTTCTGCGCAGACGACATAGCACTCGCTACTTTATTCACGAGTTTACCTTGAGCCCAGAGTCCTCCGGCCATATCAAAGAATTGCTTGATTTGTGCCGGTACATTTCCGAAACGGGTCGGAGCGCTTATGATGAAAGCATCCGCCCATTCGAGATCATCGACTTTCGCTTCCGGTACTACATCTTTGGTAGCTTCGAAATGTTCTTTCCATGCCGGGTTCTGTTCAATAGCTTCCATTGGTGCAAGTTCAGGAGCACGTACAAGTTTCACTTCCGCCCCTTGTTTCTCCGCTTCATCCTTGGCCCATTTCGCCATCTGGTAGTTCGTTCCTGTTGAACTGTAGTAAATGATTGCCAGTTTTGTTGTCATGCATAATCCTCCTTGAATTTCCTCATTCTGATTTTAGTTTCTGTTTCTTATATGGATACATACACAATTATATATCTTAGAGTAGTTAATCTCAAATTAAAAACACTCGTCATCGAGATTTTTTACTGAACAACGGAAATCCTTTCTTCCATCGCATAGGTCCATACACCATTTCTCCAACCTTGTTCCATCATCAGCTTCGAGAACGAATCAGCTGAAGATCCGTAAAACCGGAGTATAGCATGTTCCACATCTTCCCAGCCCTCGACATAAACATTGATATACTTCTCAAATCGCATGCCGTTGACTTCCCCTTCAATGACGATCGATTCTCTCCTCATCAAAGATCCCTCCCTCTTCTTCCATATTATTACCCCGTAAAAGGAAATATTAATCTTTTTTAGAAGCTTCTATTTATTCTGTCTTTTATCAGTCAGATGGCTTCGAAAGTAAATATTTGCTATGATGAAGAGATGACAAGGAGATGTATAGCCATGGCAAATAACCAATGGAAAAAAGGTGAAATAGGGGCCTGGGTAAGTATCATCACCTATCTTATCCTCGCTGTATCAAAATTGATCATCGCAGAAATCGGTACTTCTGATGCTCTTCGCGCTGATGGGCTCAACAATACAACGGATATCATCGCCTCACTGGCTGTTCTCATCGGGTTACGTATATCCAGGAAACCTGCGGACAGCGACCACCATTATGGTCACTCGAAAGCTGAAACCATTTCCTCTCTGATAGCTGCTTTCATTATGACCACGATAGGGATCGAAGTGCTGATCGGAGCCGGGGAAACGATCATCAATCAGGAATTCGGCACTCCCTCCTCGCTGACCGGATGGACAGCTATCATTTCCGCTTTCATTATGTACGGGGTGTACAGGTTCAATTTAAGACTATCAAAACAAGTGAAAAGCCGCGCATTGTATGCGGCGGCTCAGGATAACCGCTCCGATGCCCTTGTCAGCATAGGAGCGGCCGTCGGTATATTCGGTGCAATGGCAGGGATTCTTTGGCTCGACCCTGCAGCAGCTACCATCGTAGGGGTCGTCATTCTGAAAACGGCCTGGGACATTTTCACAGATGCCACCCACCTATTGACAGATGGCTTTGACGAAGAAGAACTCGAAGAAATAAAAGCGACGATCGACGCCCACCCCGGTGTCAAGAAAGTGGAAGATGTGAAGGCGAGACTTCAAGGTAATGAAACGCTCGTAGACGCCACCATCCTCGTATCACCAGGCATTACTGTACAAAAGGCTCATGACATTACGGATGAAATTGAAATCCTTCTCGAACAGAAACATCATATCCATTACGCTCACATCCACACTGAACCTTACAACGATTGAAATCCATTCAAAATGAATACTATAGCTATCGCTACCAGAACGACCACCATAATCGGAGCCCGGAGCCATGCTACTGTCAAAGCAGCTCCGCCTCCTGCCATACCGATCCACGGTTGTCCTTCGATGACGGTGAATATACCCGGGATAATGAGGGCCCCGAGTGCAGCATAGGGAATAGCGGCAAGCCACTTTCTCCCCCACCCGGGAAGATTAAGCTTCTCCATAATGAACACAGGCACAACTCTCGGCACGGCAGTAACGAGTGCCATTCCTACAATAGTCCACAACATCATTCTTCACCCTCCTCATCCGGCAACACGAAAATCCCTAAAGCTCCCCCAAGGATCGTACCGGCGACAATCGCCCATCCGGACGTCATTCCGGCCCACTGCCCCAAACTATTGATAGCCATAGCTGTGAGCGCAATGCCAGTAACAGCAAGCGAGTTCTTCATAGAAGGGACAAGAAGCCCGATGAACATAGCATAAAGAGCAATGCCCATACTGTCACTCAGCGACGGAGGCATGACATTTCCAAGGAGCCCTCCAGCGAGGGAGCCGAGTACCCACGAGCTGTAAGCAGCAATCATGATCCCTCCATAAAACCAGAAGGCATCCACTTTGTTGGCTTCTCTTTTATGGATCGAAGACATGGCAAACGTTTCATCCGTCAATAAAAGAGTTAATGGGAACTGCTTTTTCTTTCCTTCGGCTTGTATCTGATTCACAAAAGAAAGACTCATGACGAAATGCCGGAAATTCAATACGAACACAGCGATAATGATTTCCGCGGCTGTGACACCTGCTGCAATCATCGAGACCCCGAGGAATTGAGCAGCCCCTGCGAATACCGCTATGCTCATGAACGTAAGCTCCCACAACGACAAACCCGCCTGATAAGCAAGCACTCCGTATGTCAGGGCGATAGGTATATAACCGAGAATAATCGGAGACCCTGCGGCCATTCCTTTTCTGAACATTTGAATTCTGCCGGAGGAAGGGAGTGATTCTTCGTATGTATCCATAATCCCCCTCCTAACTTGAAATTTTCTACTATTATACATCATTAAGAAATACATACAGAAAAAAATTTTTCGAAAGAAGGAAAGAATTTGTCGGAGTCGTTGACATACCTGCCTTCCTGCTCTATAGTTACACCATATTCTTCATTACATAAAAGCGTCTAAGTAAAAAAGGCGTGTGAATTTTTCGAAAAGAGGGATTTTATGCTTCATCTACAACCAAAAAAACTCCCAGGACTTGCAGAATCGATTCTTATGCTTGCTCTGGTGCTTGCAGTTATAAGCTATTTCATCATCGGTGTGGGGACCAGCCCCCATACTCCGATTCTTATAGGGATTCTTATTCTTATCACTTACGGACTGATCAGGAAATTCACTTTTGACAACCTTCAGCACGGCATGATCCAGGGTGCCCAATCAGGCATGGCTGCTGTTCTTTTGTTCTTCGTCATCGGCATTCTTATCGCCAGCTGGATGGCCAGTGGTACGATCCCTGCATTGATGGACGTCGCTTTTTCTTTGACGGGAGGACCATGGCTCTATGCTCTGGTGTTTGCCATTACAGCTATTACAGGAGTCGCCCTCGGCAGTTCTTTCACTACTGCAGCAACTGTCGGTGTGGCATTCATCGGAGTCGCGCAGTCCATGGACCTGTCGCTTCCGATCATGGCCGGTGCAATCGTGTCCGGGGCTTTCTTCGGTGACAAAATGTCTCCGCTCTCTGATACGACGAACCTTGCCTCCACCGTGGTTAAAGTCGATCTGTTCGAACACATCAAAAATATGACGTGGACGACGCTTCCAGCCTTTGTCATCACTTTCATCCTGTTCATCTTCCTCTCTCCTGACGCAAACCAGGAGTCGGCTCTGTCACCTTTCGAGCAGGGGCTTGCAGAAACGGGACTGATTCATTGGAGTTCATGGATTCCTCTCGTCGTTCTCATCCTTTTCACAGTGACCAAACAACCCGCTTTCATCTCCCTGGCCGTTACAAGCATCACAGCTACAGTCATTGCAGGGGTACGCGGAACCATGGAATGGGGTGCTCTGTTCGGTTCCTGGTTTAGTGGGTTCCAGGCCGAGTCCGGAAACGAAGCAGTAACGGAGATGCTTTCTCGAGGAGGGATGAATGGCATGTTCTTCACCATCTCTATCGTGATACTCGCACTGGCTCTCGGTGGGCTGCTGTTTACGACAGGTATCATTCCGAGCATTCTCAGAAACGTTCAGGACGGACTGCGGACAGCTCGTTCAGCTACGCTGGCTACTGCCTTCACCGCCATCGGAATCAATATTTCCGTAGGAGAACAATATCTATCCATTCTTCTGACCGGAGAAGCATTCCAGGATATTTATGAAAAAACGGGCCTTGCCAAGAAGAACCTTTCCAGAACTCTCGAAGATGCAGGAACCGTCATCAATCCGCTCGTACCCTGGAGTGTTTGCGGAGTCTTTCTTTCCGGCGTACTGGGGGTACCTGTTCTTGAATATCTTCCATTCGCCTTTTTCTGCCTGTTATCACCGATCCTTACCATCATCTTCGGCTTTACAGGAAAAACACTTACAAAAAAGTCTGAATCAAAAGCAGAAGCTTCCTAGAGCTTCTGCTTTTGTTGTATAACTCCTCTTTATTACGGTCAAACTGTTCATAGAACGATTCAGATCACAGAACGGAAAAGAGGAGTAATCATGGATCACATGTCGCACGCTGTAGCAGAACCGGTCACCGATGACGTCGCGTTTTATCGGGCACGGATCGTCAATGTCGTGTTTATAGGAAAAGAACACACACCTGGGTGGATCCTTGTCGATACAGGGATCGAAGGATATGAAAAACGAATCATACACGCAGCAGAATCACGCTATGGAACACTTGCCCCAAGAGCTATAGTGTTGACCCACGGACACTTCGATCATTCAGGGTCCGCAGCTAAGCTATCCCGCCACTGGAAAGTTCCTATCTATGTCCATGAAAAAGAAGAACCTTATGTTACCGGAAAAAAACATTACCCCGTCGGAAATGCGACCGTAGGCGGTGGAGTTTTTACATTACTCTCCCCCTTTTACCCTACGAATCCGAAACATCTAAAACACGTAGAACATCTGTCCCCGGGAGGAGTTCTTCCCTTTCTTGATGAGTGGGAATATATTGAAACACCTGGTCACACGCCGGGACACATTTCATTGTTCCGTTCCAGGGACCGCCTGCTAATAAGTGGGGATGCGCTACTTACCGTAAATCAGGAATCACTTCTTTCTGTCATTACTCAGTACCAGCACCTGCATGGTCCTCCTGCTTACTTCACGATGGATGAAGCGGAAGCCGAACATTCCATTCAGAAACTCCAGAAGCTTTCCCCATCCATAGTCGTTCCCGGACACGGAACACCGATGAAAGGCAAAAAGATGAAACAGGAACTCGATGCTCTCGCCGGAGTCAATCCTTCTTTAAATATTGATTAATTTTTTGAAAATACTGAAAAATTTCGTTCCTATTTGACGAAAAAAATGCTAAAATAATTATCAATCAGGAACAAAGGGGGAAATTCTCATGCTGAAAGGACGGGTTAAATGGTTCAGTGATGACAGAGGTTTCGGGTTCATCGAATCTGATGACCAGGATGAGGATATTTTTGTTCATTTTTCCGCTATCAATGAGGATGGATACAAGACATTAAAACAGGGAGAAACCGTAACATTCGAAATCGAAGAAGGACGCCGTGGCCTGCAGGCCTCCAACGTCCAAAAATGACTGCTGTTCCAGCAGTTTTTTCTTTTGTTCAATAATCCATAGAAACAGCCCAACCAGAGGAAGAACCGCTTTCTCTCCGATTGGGCTGTTCGAATGTCCTTTTAGTCATCCTGCTCTGTAAGGATGATCGGTCCCTCTTTCGTAATGGCTATGGTGTGCTCATATTGTGCAGAAAGCGTCCCATCTACCGTTCTTGCCGTCCACTGGTTATCGTCCATCTTACTCTGCCAGGTACCGATGTTGATCATCGGTTCGATTGTGATGACCATACCGTCTTTCAAGCGGGCACCCTTCCCTGCTTCTCCGAAATGAGGGATGTAAGGATCTTCGTGGATCGATTCACCGATTCCATGACCAGTAAAATCACGAACCACAGAGTATCCTTCCCCTTCTGCATAAGACTGGATCGCATGGCCGATGTCGCCGATTCGATTACCGACCTTGGAAGCTTCAATCCCTTTGTACAAGGCCTGCTTCGATACGTCCATCAGCTTTTGAGCCTCATCACTGATAGTTCCGACTGCATGAGTCCATGCAGAATCTGCAAGAAAGCCGTTCAAATTGACGACCATATCGACGGTTACGATATCTCCGTCTTCAAGCTTCTCTTTACGAGGGAACCCGTGACAGATTTCATCATTGATACTGGCACATGTCGTGAATTCGTACCCTTGATACCCTTTCTGTTCCCCGGTCGCTCCATGCTTCTTCAGATAGCGTTCTACGAATTGTTCGATTTCCATCGTAGTTACCCCAGGCTTAATGAACGAACGCAATTCTTTGTGAACAGAAGCGAGCAATTCTCCGGCTTCTTTCATCTTTTCGATTTCTCTCTTGCTTTTACGTTTAATCATGACTCCCATCCTTTCTTAATCTTCTCTCTATGGTTTATTCATTTTGAACAATTATTCCATTACTTATATTATAATATCCGGGCGAGAATTGAAACCATCGCCTACGTAAATCGTATTATTTAGGGAAGAGAAAGGAGTCTTCTATGATTACAATCACCGATATCACTAAAGATTATGGCGGAAAAACCGCTGTACATAACCTCAATCTCCATGTTCCGGACGGGAAAATATTCGGGTTTCTCGGACCTAATGGAGCAGGGAAATCGACGACGATCAAAATGATGACCGGCGTCCTCCCGATGGACACAGGACATATCGTCATTAACGGTGCAGATATAACAGAGGAGCCGCTGAAGGCGAAACGTCAATTCGGATACGTTCCGGATAAATCGGATTCCTTCCTTAGACTGAAAGGGAGAGAGTACTTGAATTTCATTGCAGATCTCTACGGCGTGACAGAAGAAAAGCGGAAAGAGCGAATCGCCTACTATACGGAGGAACTTGAAATCCACGATGCGCTCGAGGACCAGATTCATACGTATTCACACGGCATGCGCCAAAAAGCCGTCCTCTGTGGTGTTCTGCTGCATCAACCGGACGTCTGGATCCTGGATGAGCCGCTCACCGGACTCGATCCTAAATCGGCGCACACATTAAAGAAACTGATGAGAGAACAGGCGGATGCCGGAAAAACCGTCTTCTTCTCCTCTCACGTTCTCGAAGTGGTAGAACAATTGTGTGATGAAGTGGCGATCATCGACAAGGGGACCCTCCGCTTCCAGGGAGACATGCATGAACTGAAAGAAGAATTCCGGGAAGGAAGAAACCTGGAAAGCCTGTTCCTGGAGCTGACCGGAGATGCGTAACGCTTATCTTTTGATGGAGATCATGGTCAAAATGGAGTTCTTACGGAAGGAAAAAGGAGGGGTGTGGCGAGGGCTTTTCCTTGTGCTTGCTATACCGTTCGCTATTTTATTATATAATCTGTTCTATGCTTTATTCAAAGATATGTACCAGACGCTTGCCGTCACAGGAAACGAAACCGCGTTACTCGGCTTGATCTTTCTCATGATGACCGTTCTTTTTATCTTCACAGGGTTCGTCCCGGCTATCAACTCCTTTTATTTATCAGAAAATGTGGAAGCCTATCTCCCTTTACCACTGAAGCCTTATCAGATTATGTTAGGGAAGGCCGCTAACCCTTTATTGACGATATATCTGTGGAATTTGACCATTACTGCTCCCTTATTGCTTATGTATATGCTTCAGGCCGATAGCGGAGTCGTCTTTTTCCTTTATGTGATTGTCATCTGGGCAACACTTCCGATTCTTCCTTTCGTGCTGCTTAGTACCTTACTGATGATTGTGATGCGGTTTATCAACATTTCGAAGTATAAAGACCGGGCGAAAGCGATGGGAGGTATTCTTTCTTTTCTATTCATTCTCGGCATCAATATCGTAATACGACAGGACAACGGGGGTAATGATGAAGATGTACTTACTCCTATGTTACAGGAAGGCGGGTTGCTTTCTTATATTACGACATATGTTCCGAATGCAGAACTTGCAGCTGTCGCTCTGGGTAACCCCTTATCGCTGCAAGGACTTCTGGCTTTCGTCGGATTTCTAAGTATAACGGTTCTTGGCATATTTTTCTTTCTGTATTTCAGTGAAAAACTGTACTTCAAGGGAGTACGGGGGCTATCCGGAGGTAATCGTTCTTCGTCCTCTGACAAGAAACGGGGAAGCAAACAGCAGAGCATTTTCCTCACACTGAGTTTCCGGGATATCAAAACGATCATCCGCACCCCTGTGTTCTTCACCCAGATCATCGGTCATCAGTTCTTCGCTCCTCTGTTTTTACTCGTATTGCTTTTCCTTGAAAGCAACTCCTTCTCTTTCTGGAGAGCGGGAGCTGACGACCTGAATGGAAATGCTGTACTCGCCATTCTTCTCGGGTTTTCCGCGGTCATCGGAGCGACGAGCACAGCATCAACAAGTTCCTTCTCGAGAGAGGGTCAGACGCTTGCGCACTTCCGTTACGTTCCAGTGACTTTCGAACAGCTTCTTTACAGTAAAGTGGCTGTAGCATGGACGGTGCCTGCACTGGCTATGAGTTTATTCGGTGTCGCATTCCTGGTCTTTGTACCTTTGCCGCTTATATTATGGGTGAGCTGGCTTCTCTTCTCTTATATGATCCTGTTTGTCACTACTTTGATAGGAGTGGCCCTTGATACTGATAATCCGAAGCTCCACTGGTCCAGCGAAGAAGAAGTGTTTCAGCATCGACTCATCAATCTGCTTCTATTACTGTTCGCGGCTTTCGCTTTTGCACCGATGCTCCTTTTATTATGGAAACTTCCTTATATGGAGCACCTTTTGGTTTCCCTGCCATTCGTTTTTATTGCGCTATCTCTCTATAGCTATATCGGAACAAGGATACTGAAAAAACGGGCACGCCTTTCCTTTGAACGGATGAGCGGATGACCTGTCAGAAGAAGCAAATCCCTTTCCATTCTTCCTGTTTTGTACTAGGATAGTAAAAGTGATTTTTCGACAGGCTAGAAACAGGAGGGACGAGCCATGTCCGATCGAAATAAAGGAATCTTACTACTACTAATTTCAGCTCTCGGATTTTCGATGATGGGAGCTTTCGTAAAATTATCGGGGGATGTGCCCACTACTCAGAAAGCATTCTTCCGTAATATCGTCGCTGCAGCTATTACACTCGGTTTCGTTCTGAAGCATAAAGAGCGGGTCTTCGGAAAGAAAGAGAACCAGAAACTTCTTCTATCCAGGTCTGCTCTTGGTGCCGTCGGAATCGTTCTTAATTTCTACGCCATTGACAACCTGGTATTGTCGGACGCCGAGATGCTCAATAAGCTGAGCCCGTTCATTCTGATCATTTTCTCTGCCATCTTTTTGAAGGAGCATGCAAGAAGATATCAGATCATTTCCATCATTGTCGCATTCATCGGGACGTTATTCATTATTCAGCCCGAGTTTTCAGTGGAAATCATCCCTTATATCGTCGGTGTGCTTGGTGCGGTCTTTGCAGCCGGTGCCTATACGATGCTGAGGGTCCTGGGGAATAAAGAGAAACACTATACAGTCGTGTTCTATTTCTCTTTCTTTACAACCGTCCTTTTACTACCGTTTACGATTTTCTTCTACGAGCCGATGAGTCTGACTCAGTGGGTCTTCCTGTTACTCGCAGGGGCATTCGCGACTGTTGGTCAATTCGGGGTGACGCTTGCCTATAAGTACGCTCCGGCAAGTGAAATCTCCATTTTCTTTTACTCCACCGTCGTTTATTCCGCCCTCTTGAGTGTCATTCTATTCGGTCAGATTCCGACACTTTGGAGCGTTCTCGGGTACGTCATCATTTTCAGCGCTTCATTTTATATGTTCTTGAAAAACAATCATGTAGCGAAACAGGAAGTCGAAAACAAAGTGAAAACCAAAACCTCGTAACAAAAAATCATCCGCTCACGGCTTTAGGGCCGGCGGATGATTTTTCATTAATACTTATCGATATAATCATAAAGCTTGTACACTTCTCCGTTTTGGATAGGTTCCTGACTCAACAGATTCTTCAATACTTCTGCCACCCGGTCCGGGGAAGTAAGCTTTCCTGACTCTTTCAACTCCCTGAACTTATCTACATCTTTGAAAGAATCTTTCGAAGCGGAGCGTATCTCTTCCTGCATTTCTGTATCCATCACTCCCGGACTGTATGCGATGATTGTGTGACCTTTTCCTCCCTGCTCTTTGGCAGTGACAGCCGTGAAGCGATTGATGGCCGCTTTTCCAGCGCTATATACGCTCCACCCTTCCGTGGTCTTCTCTGCAGCTCCTGAAGTGATATTCACAAGTGTCAGAGGAACTTCCCATTCGTCAGCGAGACCGAGAATGTAATTGGAAAATAAAATAGGTACGGAGACATTCAGCCTGACATGTCGATCTACGGTAGGTATATCAAGGCTCCCTACTCTTTCTATAGGCTCGACCATCCCGGCATTGTTGATCAGCGTAAGTGATTCGACTTCTTCTCGTTGAAGCAGGTTATGAATGGAAGCAAGGGTGTTGTTCGTTTCTGCTTCATCCGTCAGATCACACTCGAAATGATTATAAGAAACATAGTTATCCTTGGCGACCTTCTCTAATTCTTCATTGTACGTACGGGAAATCCCCAGGATATGATTCCCATCTTCGAGCCAACGTTTAGCAGCTGACTCTCCAAGTCCTTTCGAATCTCCGGTAATTATGACAAAATTCATGTTCTTCTCCTCCTCTTTCCTTTACATTTTTCTTGCAAATAAGTATGCTATTATCAGCTAATCTTAAAGGAGTCGTCTATGGTCTATTTCGTTTTAGCATTGATATATACAGCAGGGCTTCTCGTTTCGAGTCTTGGACTCGCCCTGATCATCAAGTCCAACCTGGGTGCAGGTCCCGGCGACAGCATCGCTGTAGGATTATCTTATCACACACCTGTTACGGTCGGAACGTTCATGATTATCGCATTCGCGATTCTCGTCATCGTCAATGCGATTGTAGAGAAAAAACGACCTCAGTATGAATCACTGATTCCTAGCATTATTCGGGGACGTACACTAGATATTTTCCTTTATGGCTCCCTCGAAAACGTAAATCCTGAAACTTGGTATATGCAGGCGTTGATTTTCGCCATCGGAATCCTGGCTACCGCTGTCGGCATTTCGTTCTATTTGCGCACGCCATTCCCCCGGATTCCTCTCGATCATTTCATGATGGTCATGAACACGAAGACGAAGCAGTCGAAAGGCGTCGTCCGGAACCTGATGGAAGGGGCTATGGCACTGACCGGTTACTTGTTAGGTGGTCCGGTAGGCGTAGGGACAGTGCTCGTCGTATTTTTACTCGGTCCTCTCATCCAGTGGTCTTTTCCTTTGGCGCGACCAGTCGCCTTTTTATGGACAGATGCACAAAAAGCAAGGGACGCAGAATAATTTTCTGCATCCCTTGCTTTTTTATAATCTCTCAGAAACACTTTCCATTTATGCGGTGAGTTTCAGTAAATCCCAGGGAGAACTATCGCATAAACATTTTAATGAGATAGTTACCAGTGATTGAAAACGGAAAGTATTCCATTGCTACTTTCACGAGATGCTTTCGACTTTCGAATTGTGCAAAAACACCTCTTAAACCATTCACAAACGATTTGTTTCTTGTCTACTTGGCAGGTTCACGGTTCGGTCTGCTGACAGGGACACCGAGCTGGTCCTTTTTGACAAGGAACTGCAGGGCAAGCAGAATGACGAATACACTCAAACCGATGATATCACTCCACAACCCTGGATAAATGAGTGTCAATCCGCCCAGAACAGCTGGAATCCGTTCATACCATTCCACTTTTCTGAACCAGTATCCGATCAGACCGGCGCCGATCGCCATCATACCGGAAATGGCGGTGAAGAGAATCCAGGAAACTTCTCCGATATTCGTGTCGATCATCAGTAGTTCCGGCGATAGTACGAACATATAAGGTATGATAAACGCGGCAATCGCCAGCTTGGCCGCATTCACCCCGGTCCGTATCGGTTCCGAAGAAGCGACCCCGGATGCCGCGAATGCTGCAAGAGCTACCGGCGGCGTGATGTCCGCGATGATTCCGAAATAGAACACGAACAAGTGAGCCGCGAGATCAGGGACTCCCAGAAGAATGACGGCAGGTGCCGCAATCGTCGAAGTGATGACGTAGTTAGCCGTCGTCGGGGATCCCATCCCTAGGATGATCGCTGCTACCATCGTAAAGAATAGCGTAATCAGGATCTGCCCGTCCGCGAGCGATACAAGACTGTTCGCCATCTTCAGACCGAGGCCGGTCTTCGTAACGACCCCGACGATGATACCGGCAGCGGCTGTAGCTGCAACGACCCCGAGAGCCGTTCTTGCACCATCGACCAGCGCCTCGATGGAATCCGTGAAGTTTCCATCAAAGAAGTAACTGACGACGATCGTGACAATCGTAGCAGCTACAAGCGAATTCAGTATGGAGAATCCGCCCTGAGTCATGCTGTAGATGCCGAACCCTACGAACCCTGCGGCAAAAGCGATCAGGTAAATCTTCCTGAACTTCTCCTCCCGCAGCAGGCCGACGAGTATCACCGTCAGAATTCCGTAAAGAGCAGAACGCATGACACTCAGTCCACTAGCAAGGAACACGACGGTGGCAACGATAGGAAGCAATAGGTACAGCTTCTTCAATACTTCTTTCTTATCCGGAATATCTTCCTCCGGAAGTCCGCTGAGGCCCGTTCGCTTAGCTTCGAAGTGAGTCATGATCCAAATACCGGTGAAATAAAGGATTGCAGGAATCAGAGCCGCTTTGGCAATCGACCAGTAGTCGATACCGATGAACTCGATCATCAGAAAGGCGGCTGCACCCATGATGGGCGGCATCAATTGTCCCCCGGTGGAAGCGGCAGCTTCTACCCCACCTGCAAATTCACGACGGTAGCCGAGTTTTTTCATCATCGGGATGGTGAAAGACCCGGATGTAACAACGTTCGCTACCGAACTACCGCTGATCGTTCCCTGTAGAGCACTCGAGAAAATAGCTACTTTCGCAGGTCCCCCGGTCCTTCTTCCTGCCAGGGCGACCGCCAGATCATTGAAATACTGGCCTACTCCCGTCTTGACGAGAAACGCACCGAACAACAGGAATAAAAAGATGAAGGTCGAGGATACGGCGATCGGTGTGCCGAGAATCCCCTCTGTCGTGAAGAACATAGCCTGCACGAGATTATCGAGATCCACTCCCCGGTGGACAAGGAAACCAGGCATCTGCCTTCCCCAATAAGCATAAGCGAGGAACAAAATCGCTATGACGGTGATGGGTATGCCGACAGCTCTTCTTGTGGCTTCGAGTACAAGCACGACAGCCAGCACTCCAACATAGAAATCGAGCTGTGTCATATCACCTGCACGAAGAACGATGTCTTCGTAAAATAATGGCCAGTATAATCCGACGCCTGCTCCTAATATGGAGAGGCTGATATCATACCATCCGATTTTTCCTTTATCCCTGTTTTTTCTTGTTGCGGGATACAAAAGGAAAATGAGAACGAGACCAAAACCGACGTGAACAGATCGCAAAATCTGTGCCTGTATCGGATAAACGGTTGATGTCAATAATTGAAACAGAGAAAACGCAAGCAATAATACGAATACCACTTTCGCTATCTTACCGGATAACTTTCGGACACTGGAATCCGGGTCGTATTTCTCCATCACTTCCTGTTGTTTTTCTATCGCTTCATTTTTTTCACTCACTTGAGTTCCACTCCTCTCCACAACTCCCAATAAGATACTCGTTTCGGTTCTATTCGCACCCAGGATCCTGCCTCGATGGTGTCCTTCAATAAGTGGGAACGACCTTTATAATTGATCGTATGTTCAGCTTCCACTTGCCCGATATTCAAATCCAGACTGGAATGACTTCCCTGAAGATCGGAAATGTAATATTTCCCGTTTTTCATTTCAAACGTTTCTCCTTCGCCTGCATTGGAAGGCATTCCAATAGCTGTGTCTTCGTAGATGAGCCGGACAGGGTCCAGCATGTCTTTCTGCAATTCATATTCTTCCACGACTTCGGATAGGTGGACAGAGTGGATGAATTGCAATTGAAAGTGATCACTTTCCGATACAGGCAAAAAATACAATTCTTCTTTTTCAGGCATAGGTTCAATCGCCAGGATATAGTGAGACGGGGAGAAGATCCACCACCAGCCGGCGATTCCTGACACGACAATGAGTGCGATAATCCCAAATTTCTTCATATCTCATACCTTCCTATAGAGAAGAAAAGGGACTGTATCGGACAGTACCCTGTCTGACAGTCCCTTTCTTATTACCCTATAGCTATTTTTTATTGTTCATCGTAATACTTCTGCGCTCCCGGGTGAAGTTCGATTCCTACACCTTCCTGAGCACTTTCAGCAGTGATCTGTTCACCTTTATCATGCTGGACCTGATCCGTGTTCTCGAAGATCGCTTTCGTCATATTGTAGACGAGGTCTTCGCTCAAGTTGGAATCTGTCACGAGCATCGCCTGAACAGCGACTGTGCTCACTTCAGACTCAAGTCCATAAGTGCCCTCGGCGATTCTGTCCTGGGCATAGTAGCCATACTCATCGATCAATTCCTGAACCTTCTCTTCTGTAACAGGAACGATGTTCACGTCGGAAGTCGCAGCAAGGCTTTCTACCGCACCTGTAGGCGTACCGGATGTGATGAACGCTGCATCAATCGTGCCATCCTGGATACCGGAAGTGGAATCATCGAAAGCAAGGTTACGCGCTTCAATATCATCTTCGATGGAAAGGCCATGGATATCAAGGATGTTGTTGGCATTGGCACGTGTACCTGAACCTACAGCTCCTACAGAAACGACTTTCCCTTCAAGATCTTCTACGGATTCGATACCTGTATCCGCTGTCGTTACGATTTGGATCGTCTCAGGATAAAGCGTACCGATCGCCTGAAGATTTTCTACAGGCTCTTCGAACATAACCTCTCCATTCTTCGCATAAGAAGCGATGTCTGTCTGAGTAAATGCAAGCTGTCCATCTCCATCACGCATGGACTTCATGTTTTCAACGGATGCACCTGTGGATGTTGCGTTCGCTTCTACATTATCAAGTTCACTGTTAAGAATGTTCGCAAAAGCTCCACCTAGCGGGTAGTATGTACCCTGTGTCCCACCAGTAAGAATCTGAACGAATTCCGTACCGCCTTCACTGCTTCCTTCTCCGTCTCCGGAGTCTTCACCGCTATTATCCGCTGTACCGCCTCCGCAGGCAGCAAGAATAACGGAAAGCGCTGTCACAAGCAAGATTGATAACCAACCTTTTTTCATAAAAAAACCCTCCTATAATAAAATGATTAAACCGCTCATTTCGAGGTATAAACGGTTGAGCAAATAAAAAATATAGTCACCGATTCCAAATGGTAGACGTCGGCAACAAGCAATATTCTACACGAAATTGCACCAGTTTAAAAGTATTTTTTTCGGTGAAACCGCACACACGAAATAAGAGATAATCTTCTGAATATTCGACGATTCACTCATCCCACGTGAGCGCCCATAAACCATTCCTTTCGAGCTTCTCTTCCACCTTCTGTTCTATCTGCAACTGCTTCTGTACTTCCTCTTCAGAAAGGGGGCGGTTCAGAATTTCTTCTCCGAGTTCGTCCACCATTTCTTTCTGAGTCAATTTTTCGATCAATTGATCCCAGAAACTGTGCTCTTCGTATTCCTGAATGTACTTCTCCATCCAACCGTTCTCTGTTTCCTGATTTACTTCATACACATCAGCAAACGACTGATACTCCACTTCTCCCTGAGGATCAGTTTCATGATACTTACTAAGAACGAGGTTACGTACTTCTTCGAATTCTTCGTCCAACTCCTGTTTCGGATAATTCACTACCCATGTAGATAGAAACATGGAGGCTACCATGGTACGAAGTTGGTCTTTCGTGATTTCCAATGTATGATACGTCACACTCTTCCCTCCTTTGTTTGATTATACTATTTTTTCCTTTCCAATCCTATACAATTACACATAAAAAAACCATATTCCTCTAAGACTCGTTCTTAGAGAACAACGATTTCTCTGTTCGGATGCCTGCGTCCTCTTCGTACAGACGCTGTAGCTCTCTCGTTATCCTTCCTGGCTCTCCATCTCCGACAGTGACAGTATCGACTTTCAGAACAGGAAGGATTTCAGCCGTACTGCTCGTCATGAATACCTCATCCGCATACGCGATATCCTCCACCTGAAACGCCTCTTCGATGAATGGAATCTGATGCCTGTTACATAATTCTTCGATTTTCATGCGGACGCACCCGCCGAGGATACGTTTCGTCGCAGGATGGGTATAAACCTTCCCGTTCCTGACGAGATAAGCATTCGAGGAACTTCCTTCCGTAACCAGACCGTTTTTATGGAGAATGGCTTCCTGGGCATCGTTCTCTTTGGCTTCCTGCTTGGCTATGACGTTCGGAAGGAGGTTCAGGCTTTTGATATAGCACCATTCCCATCTTATATCTTCAAGGGTTATCGTGTTGATCCCATTACGCATCAAGTCCGTATTCCGGGAGAAATCTTTCACATACGCATACAGGTTAGCGCCTGTATTCAATGGGAATTCGTGATTCCTCGGTGCAGACCCTCTCGTCACCTGCAAGTATAGCTTAGCGTCCGAAACTACACCGTTCTTCTTCAACAATTGATCGAGGTAGTCATACAGATCCGCTTCGGAAAACGGCGGATAGATTTTTATCGCTGCCATAGAACGATACAGACGCTCCACATGCTCCTTTAAGAGATAATACCTTCCTTCATAGATACGGATGACTTCATAAACCCCGTCCCCGAATTGCAAACCTCTCTCTTCGAAGGGATACGTCAGCTCTTCCTTTTGTACGAATCCTTTTTCGGTCAACATTACATCATAAAGTCCCATTCCTTCTCCTCCTTCTGCTCTTCGTAGTTGTACCTCCCAGTTTACCAGAAGAGAAGCACCTGCACAGGGTATTTTTACTCTAAAGAGCAACTTCCCTGTTCTGATTCTATTATGAAAAAGAGAACGTTATGCGGCACGTTCGTATGGCTGCTTTTCCTTCTTCGCCATTCTGACGAGCAAGTAAGTGATCGGCGTATCGACGATAGCCACAATAAGTTTAAATACATATTGAGTAACTGCCATGCCTATCAATACTGTGAGTGGTACCGTGCCGGCGAAAGCCACTGTTATGAAGATGAACGTGTCCACCAATTGACTGCTCGCTGTAGACACATTATTACGAAGCCACAGCTTACGGGAACCATGTTTCTTTTTCAGGCCATGGAAAAGGGAAACGTCCAGATGCTGACTCACCAGGTAGGAAAGAAGACTTGCAACCATCACCCGGAAACTCCCTCCCAGTATCGTCGAAAACTCTTCCTGAGCACCGAATACGGGAGCGGCCGGAAGTTCAATCGCTATCAATATGAACACAAGCACGACAAGCTGAGTGAAGAAGCCGGCCTGGACCGTCTGTCTTGCCGCATCTTTCCCATATACTTCTCCGATGACATCCGTTATTATATACGTCACCACATAAACGATTACCGCTGCCGGCAGCACGAACTCCCCTATACTGAATAATTTCACACCGAGTATATTGGAGACCACAAGCAATCCTACGAACAGCGCATTCAAATATAAAAGCATCATTCTTAACCCTTTCTTCTTTTAGAGAAAATATATAGTGTTACCTGTTATCCACCTTTTCAGGGTATAGATCGTGATTCATCATACGGTAATCCGCCATTTCTTCATATTTCGTCCCCGGCCTCCCGTAGTTACAGAACGGATCGATGGAGATTCCGCCGCGGGGAGTGAATTTCCCCAGTACTTCGATATACCTCGGTTCCATAAGTTCGATGAGATCGTTCATGATGATGTTCATACTGTCCTCGTGAAAATCTCCATGGTTGCGGAAGCTGAACAAGTAAAGCTTCAGTGATTTACTCTCCACCATTCTCTCATCCGGAATGTACTTGATATAGACCGTTCCGAAATCAGGCTGGTTCGTCTTCGGACAAAGGGTCGTGAATTCCGGACAGTTGAACTTTACGAAATAGTCGCGATTCGGATGTTTATTGTCGAACGTCTCGAGTACTTCAGGTGTATAATCAAAAGAATACGCGGTATCCTGACTTCCAAGCAGGGACAGATCTTTCAATTCTTCATCTCTTTTCATGAAAATTCTCCTTTAACGATATGTAGTATTTACTATAAAAAAAACCACATCCTAAGGGATATGGCGTCATACATCCTTAGTTTTTTAAAGAGGGTTTCGGCTAAGAACCTCTCCCGAAGCGGGGTATTCCGTTTTTCCAATCAAGTATATCATCCGTTCCCTGCATGTCAATAAGTCAGATGTATCGCTTCGTTACGTCTCCTCCTCCACTTGAAAAAACGACCTCCCGATCATCGATGACCGTCTCGATATGGACCGTTCGTCCCCACAGTTCATAGATGTAGGGAATCGTCTTTTCGAGATAGGATACGTCAAGCTCTATCCCCTCGAATGCATGCCTGATATAAAGCTCCCCGTTTTTACAATAGTCTCCGTCTTCGACGACAAGATAGGGGAAACCACCGTTCACCCTCATATCAATCAATTCGTCCCGAACGGATTCCCATTGTTTTTCTACGATTTCATACTTGTCATCCTGCTTTTGGAATAAATAGAGGTCCTCTTCCTCCACGATCTCCTTCGTCAGGTAATTCCTGAGGAAAGATGTATCAGATTCGACTTCCCTCACCTCGAATACTTTCTCACGCCCGTACCTTTCATCTATGTCTTCGAAAATCCGGAGACCGAGGCGGTAAGGGTTTATCGAAGTCTGTTGCGGAGAAATGACCCCTGCATGAAGTTTAGCGAATTCAACCGTTTCCTCTTCTGTAAGATCAAGCTCCCGCATGATACGCAAATGCCAAAAGCTCGCCCAGCCTTCATTCATGATTTTCGTTTCCATCTGAGGCCAGAAGTAAAGCATCTCTTCCCTCATCATCGTAATGATATCCCTTTGCCAATCCTTAAGGTATCTGCTGTTCTCCTGGATGTAATACAACAGGTCTTTATCCGGCAGTTCCTTATCTTTTTCCTTTCGAGGGTAAGGATCTATGTGTTCCTGGATGGATAGAACAGCATCGAGAAACTGCTCCACTTCATCCTTTCCATATTCGTACTCATACGCCTGTATCCGCTCCGCCGTCGCCGCCATACTAGTCACCATTTCCCGGTTCGTTCTGCCATAGTACGCATTGTTCTTGAAGAAGTCCGAATGACCAAGTACGTGGGCAGCGATCATCTTATTCTGCACAAGACTGTTCGAATTTAGTAAATACGCGTAGCATGGATCAGAATTGATTACCAGTTCATAAATTTTGCTTAACCCAAGGTCGTATTGCACTTTCATTTTATGGTACTGCTTACCGAAGCTCCAATGGGAAAAGCGTGTCGGCATGCCATAAGCTCCGAATGTATATATCGCATCATCCGGACATATTTCATATCGCATCGGAAAATAATCAAGGCCGAAGTCGTCCGCAATCTCCGTAATTTCTTCAATCGCCTGTACAAGTTTTTCCATGGTAGTTCCCCTCCTGCTTCCACTATATGAAGCAGACTTCCTGAAAATGAGATACCTTGCTCCCTCCTCACTAATTAAGAACAGCTCCCGAACTGTTCCATCGACAGTCGAGAGCTGCTCATCTGAAAGTTCTTATCCACGGTCTGCATCCGGGAAGATGCGGTCGACCATTTCTCCGAATTGACGGGCGAACCCTTCCATCGGCTCCCCATTATCTACATCATCTGCATATTGGTTCGTCAAGTCGACAAAATCAGGGTTCGATGACACGTAGACATGATCGACGTCCTGATCGACACTTTTGACGATTTTTATGATCTGCTGTTCCACCTGATCGGAGACATTTTCGTCGCCGCCTTCATTGTCGATTTCGGCAGCTACATAGGCGTTGTTATCTGTCTTCAGGACAGATGCGCCTTCCACACTTTTGACATCCTGTTCAATTTTATCAGCGGCTTTATCTGCAAGCTGATAATTATTATCACCTGCGTTCGTACGGTCGAGATCCGTATCCGCCCGATTATTCCCGTTATTCGTATCGGTCAAATCGTCGGCCATACGTTCGAACCTGGTGTTTTCTACACCTTGATAGCCCGCGTCATTGTCCGTGGCCTGTTGATCGGCCTGACATGCCGTCAGAGCTGAAAGGGACAAGAGTCCAATCATCGGTATTTTCCAATTCATTCCTACACCTCCTAAGCAGCTTGTGCTTAGTTTGAGCGCGGAAGAAAGAAATATACTTTACAAAAAAAGCTAAAACGGAAGCATCCAGATAATATGTATTATGATGACATAAACGATTTGTATACTCTGAACGAACAACATGGAAATCGGCATCAGCGCCTGTTTCCCTTCTGTTTTTCCTATGGAAAATCGAAGCAGCACGCTACTGGCAACTGCTACAATATAATACACGAGGAACCAGACCCATCCATGATCCATCGTGGCATCAAACCCGATTTCATAAGCGATTCCGATCATGAGCCAACTGCCCAAAAAAGCGACCGGAGCAATATATAACCATTTTTGAGATGGAATCTTGACCCATCCCCAGATAGAAAAAGCAAGAGTCACTACACCGAACACTTCGCTAAGAATGACAAAAACCCTTTGAACCGTATCAGTGTTCAGCGTCACTACACTTAGAATCACAAATATCCCGAACAAAGAAACGCCTGCAACGACCAGCCACAGCCAGTTCTTTTCCTTCATACGTTAGTCTCCCCCTCACTCATACAAACTTCATTCATTATATCACAGGAAATCCGACATTTTCCTTATTTTCTTCCCCTTACTATTTATTGACTAAACCTCGTTTTTCCCTAACCGTGACAAGCCTTCCATTTGCGGGAGGAAGTGTCACTCATGAATCGCTCTCCACTATTATTTGATACATTGTAATGATAAAATGAAGGTATTCTGAGTTAACGATTACAAGCCTGCTACAAGTGACATGATAAGGCAGAACGGAGTCCGTAAAAATTAGAGCTACTGAAAAATTATTTTTGATAACAATCCAAGGAGTAGGAGGAACAAAGGTATGAATAATGAAGTAGTCGTAATCACTGGAGCTTCCCGAGGGATTGGGAGAGCTGCTGCTTTCCACTTTGCCAAAGCAAGAGCTAAACTTACGATTATCGGGAGTTCTGATGACATTCACGACACGAAGGCTTCGCTAGAAGAAGCCGGATTCCCGGAAGTTGTGGCATTGACAAGAGATGTAACGAGCGAGGAGGAAATTGAACAAGCCATCCATTCCACTCTTAATACGTATGGTCGTATTGATACACTCATTAACAATGCAGGAGTAGGGAAATTTCAACCTGTCGAAGAAGTGACACTCGAAGAATGGAAGAAAACGTTCGAAATCAACGTGCAGGGTGTGTTTCTTGCTACGAAAGCTGTACTTCCGCAAATGAAGAAACAGAAATCAGGTACCATCCTTACTGTGGCTTCTGATGTTTCCCGCTATACCATTCCTGAAAACGGAGCTCTTTATACTTCAACGAAATATGCCGTTCAGGGATTCATGGGTTCTATCGCCCAGGAACTGAAACCATTCGGAATCAGAGCCGGCACCATCAATCCAGGGATGACGGACACCTATTTCGCAGGCGGTACGGAAGGGGACGAATCCAAGAAAGACTGGCTAAAGCCGGATGATGTTGCAGCAGGACTCCTTCATATGGCTTCCGCTCCGAAACACATGCAAATCGATGAAATGCACCTTCACCCGATGATCCAGGACTACCCGCGCACCTGACAATACCATAGACATCAAAAAGAAAGCCTCCCGGAAAAATTGCACCCGTGAGGCTTTCTATTATTATAATGAACAACGGGATATCAATTATGGGGAGGACCATTCCCTTTTCCATTGCTACTCGGATGATCTTTCCCTTTGTTGCCGGGATGGTTTTCCCCTTTCTTACTCGGATGATCTTCCCCTTCAGTTGGAGGACCGTGGCCATTTCCATTATTACCCGGGTGATCTCCATTCTTTGAAGGTGGACCGTTTCCGTTTCCATTGTTGTTCTCCGGTTGTTTCTCTTCTTTCGAACGGTCTTTCCCTTTTGAATCGGGTTCAGGAGTCGTTTTTCCCTTGTTTTCCTTTTCTACGGAAGAAGAATTCGCTTTCGATGGCGATGTCTCCCGCTTCTGTTCCTCGGCATCAGATGACTGCTTAGCAGGTACTTCCTCTCTATCAGTCGAAGGCTGCTCGGTAGATTCTTGAGTTGGATTCTTTTCCTTCTCTCCATCTTCTTTCGCAGGAGTCGATTCCTCCGTTGTAGTGTCCTTCAGCTTTTCGGAATCATCATCTTTTTGAAAAAAGGAACGGATCAGTTCCCGATCGTCTTCTTCGAGGTCAATCATCTTTCTGTCATTGTCCATTCGCTCATTCACAACGGAATGGACGGATGTTCCTTTTTCTTCAGCTTCTTCCATCCACTCATAAGGAATGGTATAAGTAGCTACTTTGAACGAGTCGTTCGCTTTATCAAAAAACCCTTGTATTTCTTCAGAGACATCTACCTTTTTATGATCTGTAAGATAAGAAACCCCTATAAGTGCACTTTTACCATTTGATAAAAGCCCCTTTTCCTCCACAAAACGGAAAACCTTCGATGTCACCGCAGTGAGTTTTTCGCCTTCAAAATCAGGAAGGTTTGCAAGTAAAGATTTACCGTCCTCATTCATAGAACGGATAGAGATGATTTCCATATCACGATTCACTTTCGCTTCAATACTCGGATTTATATCAATGCTTACAGAAGCATATGCCTGGTTATTCCCATACCAGAAATAAGCAGGAAACATACTGAATATCATTATGATTGCTATGGTGGCTACACTTACTTTCTTATGGGTGAAAAATCCCAATGAAGGGGACGGTTTCGGTTCAAACGTCACTTCTTCCCCTACATCCGCTCCAGTGACCTTTTTTGCACGGATAAACTCTCCACGCTTCGTCATCACTATAGTAGAGCGGTATTTATGTTCCAGGACCACACCTTTCCTCACACCTTCACCCCCTTCAGATAATCTTTCAGATAAACGTAATCTCCCGATAGGATGAGTACAAGAGCGATGATATATTTACGATTCCGCTCCAGTGTTTTCTTGCTGACGTCGACTTTTGCATCAAGTTCTTTGATTGGCAACCGCCCCTTTTCAAGGACTTTCGACCGTAATGCTTTATCCTCATAAACGATATAAGCGACACGAATAGCAGATTCTCTGGCATCTGCGTGTTTAGGAGAAGCCTCTGTCACGTCCAGAAAAGTTAGTCCGAACTTTTGCAGGTGACTCTGGAATTCCTGTATTTCTTCACGTCGATACCAGGCTTCGATCTCTTCGGAGAATTTCTCTTTGGAAAGACGTACCTCCGCGGAATTTTCCATCTGTTCTTCATCTTCTTGTGTTTCATCAAGGGAGGTGAACATTACATGGGATTTCTGCTGTCGAATAAAGTCGATGATCCTTCTTTTTATAATCAGTTTCGCAAATGACAAAAATGCAGCTCCTTTGTCTTTCGCATAAGAGTCTATAGCATCATTGAAAGCGATGAGTCCAATGCTGAACTCGTCATCCTGATTAGGATCGATATATCTTTTGCATACTTCGGAAGCACATTTGGCTATAAAAGGTTGATATTTGGAAATCAGGTCATCCCGTGCTTCCTCATCGCCTTCCTGGGCAGCGATCACCTGATTGTGCAGGGAGGTGTCCTCTTTTTTAAACAGACGTCTGATCAACCTTTTTCACCCCCGACTATTAAGAATTTTCGTTGCGAGCAACGTATTTATGGTGGTCTTTATCAAAAATATTTCAATGAGATTACAGTTTCGTATCAGATGAAGCGTGTAAGGGATGTGTGTTTTCCAGAACACGACTATTGTACTGAATGGCGAAAGGACAAGCGAGTACATAGGGATTACATTTTTTTAATTTTCGATTGCAAAAAATAATCCCTTTTACTTATTCATTTCATGAAAGTAATCGATGGGAACCGCCAGACCAACTTTCCCTTCCTTATCCGTTCGAAGGGTCGCGAATACGACACCGATCACTTCCCCTTCCTCATTGATGACCGGACTTCCTGAGTTCCCTCTATAAATAGGAGCATCGAGAACCATCACTTTCTTCGACCAGTCCTTCAGGTCCCTCTTCCCTATCACTTCGCCCTCATTCGCAATACGAATGAAACGGAGAGGATTTCCGATGAACGTGATCGGGGGAGTTTCGGATATATCAGCCTCTTCCGCCAACGACAAGTGAGGAAGATCCTCGGCTTCCACTTCCAGGACTGCGAGGTCGATATCTTCATATTCCTCCACTACTTCAGCCTGGTACAATCCCTGTTCTTCAAAAGAAACAGAAATCCTCGGCTCTCCTTCGATTACATGATGATTCGTGAGAATTTTCCCACCCGGCGTATAAGCAAAGCCCGTCCCTTTGCTATCTCCAGCTTCGACGACCACGACCGATTGTTTGTATTCTCTTACGTCTTCATCCGTATACAGCTTCGCTGAGGTTATAAGAAAGTCTATAGCAGGGATAGAAAATGTCTGAGGAATAGCACTCATGACGCTGAAAAACATAGAGAACGCTATCAGCAGTATGAGCCATTTCGGAAAGGGGCGCTTCTCCTCTTTCGCCTCTTCTTTCTTCGCCCAAGCTTTTCGGCGTTCTTCTTCTATCAGTTCCAGCATTTCTTCTTCGTCAATATTTTCTTTCAGATCTTCATCCATGTCATCTTTACGCACTTGGGTTCACCTCTTTCCTTCAGTTTATCATCTTACAAGCTTTCTACATAAACAAACATTTCCCGGGAAATACTACTTGTATAATCGTCTCAATTCCCGGGAAAGGAAGCGTGCGATGAGTATATTTCCAATGGATGTGCAAACATACGATAATTTTATGAAGGCTAAAATGGATGGATGCGATTTAAAAACATTGAAACTGAAACATAAACAAATCACCATCCTCGTCCATTTTATCTCCTACCAGACAAACAAAGAGAAACTAGAAAGAGAGTTGTTGACGTTCCTTACGTCTTCGAGAAAGCGGTGGACGTCAGAAGAATTGAAGAATACAGCTCCGATTGCGGACAGCGCTCTTGTTACAGATATAGATGAAATCATCAGCAAACTCCTACGGGGCGGTGTCAGCGTTTATATCGAAGGATCTCCCTCTGTAGTATTATTCGGTATGGAGAAAAGAGAAAGCAGGGCCCTTGAAAAAGCAGAAACGGAATCTCTCGTTCTTGGACCGCAACTGGCTTTCACAGAGTCTTTGCGAACCAACCTCAATGTTGTCCGCTGGCGCATTCATACAAATGATCTTCACATAGAGAAGTTCAAAGTGGGAAAACGCATTCCGACAGAAGTACGGCTTATCTATATGAAGTCTCTTGCGAATGAAGAGAATGTGGATACGTGCCGACAGAGGATCAAAGATCTTGAAATCGATACAGTTGAAGACACGACCGTTCTCGGGCAGATGCTCGAAGACAGTTCGCTGTCCATCTTTCCTCAGATTCTTGTTACGGAATTGCCTTCCCGCTTTTGCCATAGTCTTGAGAAAGGACGGATAGGAATACTGGTCGACAAAAGTCCGACATCATTGATTGCTCCTATGTCTCTCTTCAGTTTTTTTGAATCGACAGAAGACACATACATGAGATGGAATATGGGAAGTTTCATTCGCATGCTCCGTTTCGTTGCCATGTTTGTTTCTGTGCTTTTGACACCTTTATACGTAGCGGCCCTTTCCTTCCATTACGAGGTGATTCCCGCCTCTTTACTTGTATCCCTTGGCCAATCCAGAGCCACTGTCCCTTTTCCTCCTGTATTTGAGGCTCTTTTACTTGAACTCCTTATAGAGTTATTACGTGAAGCAGGCGCACGTCTGCCCACAAAAGTCGGACAGACGATGGGTATCGTGGGAGGTATCGTACTTGGTCAGGCAGCTGTGCAAGCAGGGTTCACCAGTAATATCCTGATTATCATCGTGGCCTTAAGTGCTCTCGCTTCTTTTACCGCTCCGAGCTATTTAATGGGAACGGCAATCCGCATCATACGTTTCCCGATGATTATCTTGGCGGGAATGTGGGGGTTTCTCGGTACCGTGTTCGGTCTATGCTTCCTTATAATTCATCTTTTGAAAGTTACATCCCTCGGGCGACCTTACCTTGCTCCGTTATATCCTTTTGAATGGAAAGATTTAAATAAATCCCTGTTCCGCCTGCCGCCTTCCCGGAATATAAATCGTCCTTACACGAATATGCCTAAAGACACCTACAAAGCTAACTTCGATAAGGCGAAGGCGAAAAAAGATGTGAGACGGACATGAAAGTTAACGTTACACTTTCCAAAGACGTAAAAGTAAATGCCTTGTATATATTTTTTCTCGTTCATACCCTCCAGGTAGGAGCCGGGATCATGACTGCGCCCAGAACGATTGCTGATGAAGTGAGTCCCGATGCCTGGGCAGCTCTTTTGATTGCAGCAGTGTATGTCCATTTCATCGCCTGGATTATCATAAAAACACTTCGTTTTTATGATAATGCCGACCTTGCAGGTATTCATGCGGATGTGTTCGGAAAATGGATAGGCGCGATGCTCACCCTTCTATTTACAGGTTATATTTTTTTGATTCTTCTATCCGTAATGATGAATTATATAGAAGTGGTCCAGGTATTCATTTTCCCTTCGCTTCCTACTTGGCTGGTTGCTACCTTTATACTCACGTTGGCCGTGTACGGGGTGAGCGGCGGGTTCCGGGTCGTGACGGGTATCGCTTTCTTACTCTTCTTCGGTGCCATCTGGCTTACTTTCACTATAGCTGAACCCATCCGTCTTATGGAATGGAACCACTTTACACCTATTCTTCAGCAACCGTGGGAGAACATTTTTAGAGGCGCACATAAATCAGTGTATTCGCTCCTTGGAATAGAAGTGCTCTTCTTCGTATATCCTTACATCTTAAACAAAGATAAAGTCGGACGCTATGCTCACATCGCGATTATAGCAACCATTTCTATACTGATACTCGTAACCGTCGCATCCATCGGTTATTTCAGTCAGGATCAGCTTAAGCACACGGTATGGCCGACACTCTCCATGTTTAAAATCATTCACTATACGTTCATTGAACGATTCGATTTTGTGGCAGTCGCATTATGGATGGCGGTCATCCTTCCGAACATCACTTTATTCTTATGGATAATAACGGAAAATCTGCGCCGCCTGAAAAATATCAAGCCCATGTATTCTATGATTGCCACTGCGACTTTCCTTATTACAAGTACGATTATAATAGATACCAGACAGACGATTACTCGAATAAGCGAATGGGCTTCTTTGGCAGGACTCTGGCTTGTATTCATATACCCTGTTTTCTTATTTCTCGTCGTCTCTTTGTCATTCCGCTTCAGAAAGAAGAGATCATCGTCATGAAGAAAACGACCATCACCCTATGTATCATCTGCATTCTTGTCAGTGGATGTGCAGATAAAAATTATCTTGAAAAAATGAGTATTGTTACAGGAATCGCTTATGATAAAGGGGAAGAAAACCTCCTTAGAGGAACATTGTCCATTTTGCAATTCGATCCCGCTTCTCCGAATATCTCTCATATCATTACCGGGGAAAATGATACGACTAAAGGAATACGCATTCATGCAGATCGTGAAGCCAGTCACGAGATAGTCATGGGCCAGTTACGTGTGGTTCTCTATAGTACGGCACTTGCAGAGAACGGCCTGCTTTCTCTGACGGATACACTGGCTAGAGACCCCAATATCACAGATTTGCTTTACCTAACCATAGCCAAAGGCGAGGCAGGAAAACTGTTACAGCCAGAAAGTACTGAAGGGGCACCTACTCCGGGTAACTATATCCAAAGGCTTATCGAAAAAAACGTAGCGAATGAGCAGTTACCGGAATCGAACCTGCACAAATTCAACCATGACTTATACGATATAGGCATCGATCCTGTACTACCTCTGTTGGATATTGAAGAAGAGAAAACAAAAGTCTACAGCGTAGCTCTTTTTCAGGACGACAGGATGGTGACAGCCCTTGATCCAGATATGATTTTCTACTTGCTCCTTCTCAAAAATCCCTACAGAAAAGGGAAATTGCAACTTTCTCTTGATGCAGAAGATTTCAAAGATTATATACGCGAGGAATCTTATGAAGAAAATAAAGATACACCTCTAGATATCGCTCTACAGCAAATCAGAAGCTCATCCACTTTTCATTCCCGAAAAGGGGAACCTGCGAAGCAGACTGTTCGTATCAGTTTGAAACAGCGACTGCTGGAGTCGACATTACAGCTTCATTTTCAGGATGAACAATTAATCAAAAAACTTGAACAAGCAATTGAAGAAGAAGTGAAAGAAAAACTGGAGGAATTCATGGAGATACTGAAGGACCACGAAACCGACCCTATAGGTTTCGGCAAACGTTATCGTTCCGCCCATGGGAAGAATCTTCTGAACGATGAAGAATGGCGGAGCCGGATCAAAGATTTGGACGTTACCTTCGAAGTAAATGTGGAACTGCAAAGATACGGCATTATAGACTAAAGAACCGTCCATAGGTCACGGACGGTTCTCATTTCGTATATACTTTCTATGACTGATTGTAAGGAAAATCGTCCGGGTGCTTGCTCAAACGCTCATCCCGGTTCATTTCATCGACTTCGTTCATATCCTCAGGGCTGAGCTCGAAGTCGAAGACCTCGGCATTTTCTTTTTGTCTCTGTCGCTTCGTGGACTTTGGAATGGTAATGATTCCATGTTGAAGTTCCCAGCGAAGGATGATTTGAGCCGGGGTTTTCTTATGCTTTTCTGCAAGAGACTGCAGCACAGGAGCGTCAAAATATTTAGCTCTTCCAAGTGGCGCCCACGCTTCCACCCGCATTTCTTTCTCCCGGCAGAAATCGAGAAGACCTTTTTGGTAAAGACGGGGATGAAACTCCACCTGATCGACGACTGGAGTGACTTCGGCTGTCTCAAGCAACTTCTCCAAGTGATGTTCCTGGAAGTTACAGACACCGATTGCCCGGACTCGCCCCTGTTCATACAGATGTTCGAGCGCGCGCCACGTATCCTGGAATTTACCGGGTACCGGCCAATGAATGAGGTACAAATCAACATAATCGGTCTGCAATTTCTCAATGCTTCGCTCGAAAGCTTTCATCGTCTCCTCATATCCCTGCTCGTCATTCCACACTTTCGTCGTGACGAAGATGTCTTCTCTTGGGATATCGGTCTCTTGAAGCGCGTCACCTACTTGACGCTCATTTCCGTAGAAGGATGCCGTATCGATGTGACGATAACCAAGGTCCAGAGCAGATAGAACCGTATCCTTCGCTTCTGATTCGTCGACTTTGTATACACCAAGTCCCAATTGGGGGATTTTCACTCCATTTGATAACGTAACGGTAGATGCAATATTCAAATGACCACTCCTCTAGCGTTTATTTTCCACAAATGCAGGCAGAGAGCGTTCGTACCTGAAGTAAGAGATCAACCTCATGATTATCGGATAAAGGGAGAGAACACCGAGAAGATCTCCGACAGAACCGAGGGCAGCTGTAGCAAGAAAATATACAGCTACAACCAGCATTACGATAGAAATGACAGTATTCGGGATGTTATTCAATGGTTTTTCGTTATTTCCTATCGTTTCTATTTCCTGAATGGCCAGATCATAACAGCGATAGTGATAAGGACGGATACTCAACCATTTCGAGGCTGTGACCAGTTCATCCCTGTCACGTATCTCCTTTTTACAATAGTGACAAACGTGGCTCATCGCTTACCCCTTCCTTTTTTCATAATGCTGCAACAACTCTATCACCCGGTCCTTGGACTTCTGCACCTCGTACCGGTTCATGTTCTCCTTCAACTTCTCCTTATCCTCTTCCAGTTTGTTCACTGCCTGCAGAAATGTTTCATCTGTTATCTGTTCCTCATCCAAACTATGGGCAAACCCCTGGCGTTCGAAAGATTCTGCATTAAGGATCTGATCGCCCCGGCTCACCTTTCTGGACAAGGGGATGAGGAGCATCGGTTTTTTGAGGGCCACGAATTCAAAAATGGCGTTGGCCCCGGCACGTGACACGACTAAATCGGCAAGTTTCAATAAATCCTTCAATTCATCCGTGACATATTCGAACTGCACATACCCTTTTCGGCTGTATGAATCGTCTTTATGTCCTTTTCCTGTAAGGTGGACAATATTATATCTCTCCGTCAGTGCTTCAAGGTTATGACGTATGGCTTCGTTGATATTCTCAGAGCCTGAACTTCCTCCCATCACGAGAAGTACCGGTTTGCCGTCTTTGAACCCGGTCATTTCCTTCCCTTTCTCTTCCTCTCCCTGAAAAAGTTCATCCCGGATTACCGCACCGATGTATTCCGCCTTTTTCTCCGGTACATGTTCTGTCGTCTCCGGAAACGTGGTCAAAATACGGTTGGCAAATGGGAAAGAAAGCTTGTTCGCGAGTCCCGGAGTGAAATCCGATTCATGGATGACGACAGGAACCCTTGCCAATTTCGCTGCGATGACGACAGGAACACTGACGAATCCTCCTTTGGAGAAAATGACTCCGGGCTTTCTTTTTTTAATGATAGATAGGGACTGCAGGATGCCTTTCGCCACTTTGAAGGGGTCTTTCACATTCTCTTTCGACATATACCTTCTCAATTTCCCTGTGGAGATGCCATGATAAGTGACATCGTCCATATGTCCGATCAATTCCTTCTCGATTCCTTCATAAGAACCGATATAATCAATCTCATATCCTTTTTCCCGGAAAGAAGGAATGAGAGCTGTATTAACGATGACATGACCGGCTGTTCCTCCACCGGTGAATAAAATCCGTTTCATGAAAATCTTTCCTTTCCTCATCTATTCTGCTATAATCCTCTATGCTTACAGGAGGGCAGTGGTTATGTATCCGACTCAAACAAACAAAGAAAAAATAAAGTTACTTTTTCATTTGCTACTTCCGATTCTAATAACACAGGTCGGTATGTATGCTATGAATTTCTTCGATACGGTGATGGCCGGACAGTTCGGCGCTCAGGATCTCGCGGGTGTCGCTGTAGGTTCGAATTTGTGGATGCCCGTCTTCACCTTCTTCAACGGAGTGATTATCGCCATCTCCCCAATCGTATCCCAGTTAAAAGGAAAAGGAGAAGAAGCAGGCATTTCCTCTTCCATCAAACAGGGGTTATATCTATCCCTCATCCTGGCTCTGCTGCTCAGCCTCATCGGGTACTCCGTTCTTGAAACAGTGCTCGGATGGTTTTCGCTCGAGGCTGAAGTAAGACACATCGCCTACTATTATCTGATTGCTCTAGGCACTGGTATTATACCATTATTTCTGTTCAATTTGCTCCGTTCGTTCATTGATGCTTTAGGGAAAACGCGGATTTCCATGATGATCATTCTTATGACTGTGCCTCTGAACTTCCTATTCAACTATCTGCTGATTTTCGGGAAAGGGCCGATTCCTGCCTTAGGCGGTATCGGAGCGGGGATTGCTACCTCCCTGACTTACTGGACAGCTCTATTCATTGCATTCATCTGTATCCAGACTATTTCATCCCTGCAATCCTACCGGGTATTTCGTGACTGGCACCGTCCTTCCCTTCCACATTTCAAAGAACAATTACAAATCGGAGTGCCAATCGGTCTCGCCATTTTCTTTGAAACGAGTATCTTTGCCGCGGTCACTTTATTCATGACTGTGTATAACACTACCATAATTGCCGCACACCAGGCAGCTATGAACTTCGCTTCTCTATTGTATATGATTCCGCTCAGCATCTCTTTTGCTCTTACGATTGCTGTAGCTTATGAAGCTGGGGCGGGACGACACAAAGAAGCAAGAACCTACTCATGGATCGGCATCACAGGAGCCATCCTGTTATCTGTATTTGCCGGGCTGATCCTTTATGTATTAGATGATCAGATAGCCGCTCTCTACAGTAATGACGACAAAGTGATGGAATGGACGAAAAACTTCCTGTTCCTCGCCATCTTTTATCAGCTCTCTGACGCTATCGGGGCTCCGATCCAGGGAGTGCTCAGAGGATACAAAGATGTGAATATCACCCTTGTGATGGCCTTCGTTTCTTTCTGGATCATCGGTCTTCCCAGTGGCTATTTGCTGGCCAATTATACGACTCTTGGTCCCTATGGCTATTGGATGAGTCTCATCATCGGATTGACTGTGGGAGCTATCGTCCTCCTCTTAAGGATGATACGTCTTCAGTCTAAAACAAACTATTGAAAGAGAACGCTGCCCGCACCAACAGCGTTCTCTTTTTTGCCTTACCCTTTAAGATGGATTGTTCAAGTTCATCACAATCAGCCGTTCTTCTGTCATATCTTCGATAGTATATTTCGGACCTTCTTTCCCCCAGCCGCTTTCTTTCACTCCGCCATACGGCATGAGATCCACACGGTACTGGGAAGAATCATTCACCATGAATCCGCCGACCTGTACGTTCTTCGCAGCATAAAAAGCGGTGTCCACGTCCTGGGTGAAGATGCCACCCTGCAGCCCGTATTTCGACTTATTCACTTCTTTGACACCTTCCTTGATATCGGAAAATGGCAAAATACTGACGACCGGGGCGAAGATCTCTTCACAGACGACTTTCATCGATTCATCCACATCTGTAAGTACTGTCGGTTCGAGGAGTGCTCCTTCTCTTTTACCACCATGAAGCACTTTTGCCCCGTTCTCTTTCGCCTCTTCTATCCACTCGACAGCACCCTTCGCTTCGTCCTCCCCTATCATCGGTCCGACATCGGTATCAGGGTCATTCGGATCGCCGACGTTGAGATTCTTAATCGCTTCGATGAATTTCTTCTGGAATTCTTCACGTACCTCTTCATGGACATAGAGACGCTGAACGGAAATACATACCTGACCGGCGAACGCAAAACTCTTCGCTGCCGTGTTCTCCGCTGCTTTCTCGATATCCGCATGCTTGTCTATGATGACCGGAGAGTTGTTGCCCAGTTCGAGAATTAGTTTATTCATACCGGTGTTCTGTTTCAACTTCAGTCCGACTTCCGCACTCCCTGTGAATGTGTAAAGGGAAATCCTTTCATCCTTCATCATCTGATTCCCGACCGTAGAGCCTGAGCCGACTACAACGTTGAAGAATCCTTTCGGAAGACCTGCATCATGAAGAAGCGAAGCCAGCTTAAGTGCTGTAATTGGTGTCTTGCTCGCAGGTTTCAGTACGACAGCGTTCCCCGCTGCAATAGCCGGTGCTATCTTATGACAGACAAGATTGAGTGGGAAGTTGAAAGGACTGATCGCACCGACCACTCCTACAGGTACGCGGATGGTGAAGGCCATTCTATTCTCAGACCCGGGAGCGGCCTCTACCGGGACCCCTTCCCCGTTGATCCGTTTCGCTTCTTCTGCGGAGAGTTCTACCGTCTGGGTGGCACGATCGATTTCTGTACGTGCCTGCTTCAAAGGTTTGCCGGCCTCTTTCGTGATGGTCTGCGCCAGGTCTTCTTTCCTCTCCTGCATCAGCTCACTGACCCTTTTTAACACTTTGAACCGCTCGTATGGAGGGAGAGGTCCTTCACGGAACGCCTCATCCGCAGCCTTCACAGCCTGATCCACTTCTTTCTCGGAAGCCTGGTGCACACTTGCGTAAGTATCCCCTGAATATTTATCGAGAACGTCTGACTGTTCACTCGTAGCAGTCCATTCGCCGTTGATGTATAGTTTGAATTCTTCCATGGTTCCACTCCTTTGATCCATTTGTTTATAGTCGTTATATTTCCTTATTTCTTATGGAGTAAACAAATGACTGAAAGCGGAATCACACTGATCAAAAAAGTGAAGAAGATCGTTCTGAAGATTTCGTGTCTCAGTTATGCGGTGATTTTTCCCGGGGTCAGCGAAGAAAACATCTGATAAATCAGAGAAACCTACATTTTTTCTCCGCGGGGAACCAAAATTGCATTGTACTTGGTAATATAAGACAAAAATTACTTCTCACCGTTCAAAAACTACCTCATTCCCGGCAAAAATAAAACCTGACCGCCCGCGAGGCAGTCAGGTTCTTGTCCATTATAGGAATAGACCGGCCATAGTACCGGAAAGGATGGATCCGAGTGTAGCACCGATAAGAAGTTTCATACCGAAACCGGATACTTTCGCACCCTTTTCGGCGTCGATCCCCTGAACCGTACCGGCAATGATACCGATCGAGGAGAAGTTAGCGAAACTTGTAAGGAATACCGTTACCACTCCGATAGTTTTATCAGATACCTGTTCAAGCATTCCCTGGAATTGAAGCATAGCTACGAATTCGTTCGTGATGATCTTCGTACCCATGATGGATCCTGCTTCAACAACTTCAGATGCTGGAATCCCCATCAAGAATCCGATAGGAGCTAGAACGTAACCGAGAATCTCCTGCAATGTTACGCCTGCAAAGATACCGGAGATGACGAAGTTCACCAGCTCTAGAGACGCGATGAATGCGATAAGCATCGCTGCAACGATAAGGGCGATTTTACCACCATCGAGTGCACCGTTACCCATGGCTTCGAAGATACTTTTCGAATTGGAAACCTCCTGGATATCCACGTGGTCTTCTTCTTTCGGAACTTTCACAGGTGCGATGATCGAAGCTACAATCAGAGCACTGAACATATTAAGTGGCAGAGCTACAAGAACGAACTGTTCAGGCAGAATTTCAAGATAAGCCCCTACAATCGAAGCCGATACAGAGCCCATTGCCGAAGCACTTACAATATAAAGACGGTTGTTGTTCAAGTGCTGGAATTGTGATTTGATCGCGATGATCGCTTCGGACTGACCGAAGAAGATACTGTTCACGGCGTTGAACGATTCAACTTTCGGCAAACGGGTAATGAAAGATAGTCCGAGTCCCAAATATTTGATGATGAATGGTAACACTTTCAAGTGTGTAAGAACGGAAAGAATAGTTGAGAAGAATACGATCAACAATAGGACGTTGAAGAAGAATACGGATCCTCCTTCTTCGACTGCAACTCCTCCTAAGATGAAGTTGACCCCTTCCGTTCCGAACTCGATCAATTTATTGAAAACAGCAGAGACTCCCTTAATCAACGCTTCTCCTCATGGTGTCTGGAACATGAAGAAAGTCGTAACCAATTGAGCCAAAAGCATAACACCGACGCCTACAAAGTTGATGTTTTTCTTATCATTGGACATGAGAAAGGCAATCCCGATAACGACAACGATGGCTGCTAAGCCTAGTAGAATACTGACCACGTGTACATCCCCCTTAATAATTTATAGATCAAAATGAAAACACTTTCATGCAACGCTTTCATAGAGAATTTTATCAGGTTGTCAGACGTCATGCAAGAAATAAATAAATAGATTCAATTTTCTAATATTACTTAAGTCTTTTGGATCCTTCTTAGCAAATATAGGAAATACGGAGCCCCGATCACTGCTGTAATGATCCCAGCCGGTATTTCTGTAGGTGGAAACAGCCCTCTGCCCAACCCGTCGGCAACAAGTAGCAAGGCCATACCTGTAAGGGCGGAAGCCGGAAGCAGTACCACATGCTTGTTTCCGACAAGCTGCCGTGCAATGTGCGGAGCTATCAAACCTACGAAACCGAGCGTACCCACAATAGCCACAGAAGCACCGGCCAGGACGACGGATACGAGAAGCAGAAGAATCCTTGCTCCTCTGACACTTTCCCCGAGACCTTCGGCAACATCATCCCCGAGCTGTAATAGATCCATTTTCTTTGTCAGAAACATGGCTATTCCGAAAAATACGAGAATCCATGGCAATAACATCCAGATGTCGCTCCAGTCTTTTCCCCACAGACTGCCAGTCAACCAGACGAGTGCCGCATTCGTCTCTACAGGGTAACGAACCGTGAGAAATTGTATGCCCGCCTGAAAAATGGCTCCGAGCGCTATCCCTACCAGGGCGAGCGTAGCTGGCTGCACCTTTTGCCGAAAAGCGAACAGATAAAGTCCGACCGTGACCAGTCCCGCTCCCAAAAATGCAGCGACCGGAAGAGCTACAGGTGGCAAACTTGGAAATAGAATAATCGTAGCTGCCGCTGCGAAACCGGCACCCTTGGTAATTCCGATCACATCAGGAGAAGCAAGTGGGTTCCGGATCACTGCTTGCAGAATAGCTCCGGAGATCCCCAGTCCCGCTCCCACGAGAAGAGCAAGAACAATACGGGGCAAGCGGAAATTCATGAACAGGAATGATTGTTCTCCACTCAAAATCGCTACAGGCGATACATACACGGCCCCTACTCCCGCTGATAACAATCCGGTGACGATGACGGTTCCGATCAGTACACTGATGATGAAGAAAGGAGATTTTGTTTTCATGAAGCTTGTCCTCCTCTCTGGGCGAGATATAAGAAGAATGGAGCGCCGATCAATGCTGTTACGATACCGACCGGTGATTCAGCAGGAAACGCGATGAACCTGGACAAAACGTCGGCCACTGATAAGAGAATCCCTCCGAATAACGCACAGACAGGAAGCACGATTTTATAATCAGTCCCGACCAATTTGCGGGCAATGTGCGGTACAATCAGTCCTACAAATCCGATCGGTCCTGCTACAGCTACTGCAGCCCCTGCTAAGAGTACCACGATGAGGGAGGCAACGATCCTCATCAGTGCAATGCGCTGTCCCAGGCCGCGAGCCACCTCTTCCCCCAGGCTCATGATGGTGAAAGACGGGGAAAACATTAATGCAATGAGAAGACCGATTCCAACCCATACCAATAGAAGCTGTACATCTCCCCAATTCGTTCCATCCACTCCGCCGGCAAGCCAGAACAGTACATCTTCTGTAGAGGTTTCGTTGAAAATGACAACTGATTGGATGAGAGAAGTAAGGAACATATGAATCGTAATTCCCGCTAGCGCCAACTTCACCGGAGTCATCCCTCCTCCGGAAGAAGCGGCGAAGAAGACGAGTCCTCCTCCGAGAGCTGCACCAATGAATGCAAAATAGACGATTTCGGAAGGTGAGAAATCCGGGAAAAGCACGACAGCTATAACAACCAAAAGGGACCCCCCAGCATTCACACCAAAAATCTGAGGCGAAGCCAAAGGGTTATTCGTCATGGCTTGCATAATAGCGCCGGCCACCGCAAGCCCTGCTCCTATCAGAATAGCTACAAGAGCACGCGGTAACCTCAACGTCCTGATCACTTCAGCCGCTTCTGTGGAAGAGGTGCCTGTCAGACCTCCCCATAAGTCAGAAAAAGGCACGGTATAAGCACCGATACTGAGACTGAAGAACAGGGACAGAAACAAAAGCAGAACCCCCGAAAACACAGTCATTGCAATCATTCGATTGGATTTCTTCATAAACATCCACCCTATTCAAACTTCTTATGTAACCAAGAAAAAGCGGAGCACTCGTCTCCGCTCTTACTGCTTATTCGTATAAATGATTGATAGCATCCTCAAGGATCTGCTCGGAGGAAATCAGGCCGCGGAACCTTGACCACATGTTACGGTCCACTTCGTAGACCTGTTCTTCCTGAACGGCACTTACCTGCTGGTATAGATCATTCTCTTTCCATTCATCGACGACTGTCTGATCGCCGGCAACCATGTGGAACATGACATCCGGGTCGATTTCGACAATCTGCTCGAGGTTTATCTTATTATATCTTGCATCCCCGCTTTGAATAGCGTTCTCTAATCCTATCGATTCGAGAAGAGAACCTGTATAAGACTCGAAGTTGTGGGCGAAATAACCACTATCTGCTACGACGGCCGGTAGAACGGTGCGTGACTCATCCTCAGGAACCTGAGAGCGGAGTTCTTCCATTTTACTCTTGTGTTCTTCTAAAACTTCCTGACCTTCCTCTTCTTTTCCTACCGCTTTCGCTACTGTCTCGAAGCTATCAACGATTCCCTGATAGTCCGCAGCCAAAGATGGAAGAATAATGGTAGGAGCAATTTCTGAAAGTTGGTCATATATATCCTGGTGTCTCTGGTAATCAGCTATGATCAGATCCGGTTGAAGGGAGCTTATCACCTCGAGTGATGGCTGTTTCCTCGTACCTACAGACGTATAGTCTCCGATCTTTTCCCGAATCGGTTCGATAATCCGTTCGGAATCTTCGTCGTCAGCGATTCCCGCAGGAGTGATCCCAAGGGAGGCTAAGTTATCTACGAAAGAAAACTCAAGAGCTACAATATTCTCAGGAGTTCCTGTGATCTCCGTTTCTCCCATTTCGTGTTCAATCTTACGAGATTCTTCGCTCTCCTCTGAGGAATCGTCACCAGAGTCGTTAGAAGTATTATCATTACTGCTTCCACAAGCAGCAAGGAATAGTACAAAAGCAATCATACTTAAAAGTGCAACATAACGTTTCATCCTTTTTCCTCCCCGTTTAATTGAAAATCATTATCAATAACATAGTAAGCGCTCCACCCCTAATTGTAAAGGTGTTTTTTAACATTTTAACCTCGGCAACGTAAAACACAAAATAAGCCGGCATCTGCCGACTTATTTCGTAATGAACATTTGCGTCCAATAATGACCGTATGATCCGCCTTCCACATATCCGATACCGATTGTAGTAAAATCAGGATCCAGGATGTTTTTCCTGTGTCCCGGGCTATTCATCCAGCCATTCACGACTCTTTCCGCTGTAGATTGCCCTGCAGCAATATTCTCTGCAGCTTTTCTGTAAGAGATGTTGAACTGCCTCATCATTTCAAAAGGAGAACCGTAGGTAGGAGACTGGTGCGAGAAATATCCTTTATCCCTCATATCCTGGGATTTATATCTCGCCACCCTTGCCAGCTGCCAATCGATCTCCAGAGGAGCGAGTCCATTCGCCCTTCGCTGTTCATTCGTTTTCTCCACCGCCAGCTGTTCGATCGATTTCGTTTCTGTCTTCAGCGGGATCGTTACTTCATCTCCAGGATAAATGAGATCAGGGTTTTCGAATTGAGGGTTGGCATTAATGATTTCCGAAAGACCTATTTCATATCTGACAGAGATCTTCCATAGCGTATCCCCTCGTTTTACCGTGTACGTATCTTCAGCCGCGTCAACACTTGGTACAGCTACCATCATCGTGAGTACGGCCGCTAACAACCACCATATTTTCACTGTAGTCTCTCCTTTTCCAAAAACATTACGCTTAGTTTGGAAAAGGGAAGGAATTTTATACAAAAAACCTCTCTTCTAAAAGAGAGGTTCTTCCAATCAGTGTCCTGATAAATATTCGGAGCGTTCCGTCGTGGCATTCATGGCTTCGATGATAGCTCGTCTCAGTCCGTGTTTTTCAAGAGCAGTGACACCTTCGATCGTCACTCCTCCTGGTGTACAGACATCATCTTTCAATTTCCCAGGATGCTCTCCTGTTTCTAATATCATCTTGGCTGCACCGTTCACCGCCTGGGCTGCCATCTTATAGGCTTTGTCCCTCGGGAAACCCTGCTGCACGGCAGTGTCCGCCATCGCTTCGATGAACATATAGACAAAAGCTGGAGAAGAACCACTCACGGCAGGCACAGCGTCCATAAGGTTCTCCTTGATGACTTCCGCTTCCCCGAAGCTTTCATACAACTCTAATACCTGGTTCAGCTCTTCGTCTGTAACCAGATTGTTCGGACATAATACACTCATTCCCTCTCCGACAAGAGACGGGGTGTTCGGCATCGACCGGATGACTTTCACATGTTTACCTAAGTATTTCCTCATGGTTTCAAGATTAATACCTGGAGCTATCGTAACGATAATGGTATCTTCTGAAAGCTCAGACTTGATCTCTTCGATGATTCCCTGGTAGATATATGGCTTGACAGCGAGAAACAGAATATCACTTTCGGCAGCCAGTCGTTTGTTGTCATCCGAAATGCGTATACCAATCTCTCCACTGACGAAATCAATCGTTTCTTCCGTAATTGCAGTTGCTGCAATCTGATCGATAGAGACGCTTCCTGATCGGATCATTCCCTGAATCATTGCCTGCCCCATGTTACCGCAGCCAATAAAGCCTATGTTTTTTACCAAAATCGATCGCCTCCTTTAATGATTTTCATTTTAACGAATTATGATTGCCATAACAATCTCCTCTCGGAAAAAGTTATAATTTCTGAGAAAAGGTTTACAAAATGTAGGGGGACCTTTATAATAGAAACCGTAATCATATCATAATGCTTCACCCCAAATATCATAACCACTGCAATCGAGCCAGGTACCCTTCTACACCTGGCTCTTACTTATGCCTTCTATTCCTTCTCGGCCTGGAGCCTTTTCTTCAATTGTTTCTTTGCCTTGCGTGCAACAAGTATATAAAGCGTATCCCCCGGCTGGATGATCGTCTGTCCGTATGGGGTAATCATGTCCCCATCTCGTATTATAGCATTGATCAGCGCCCGGTCCGGCAGCGATAAGTCCTCGAGCGTTTCTCCTGCGATCTGGTTCTGTTCAGTCACCTCATACTCCAGCATTTCTACATTCGCTTTCCCTATAGAGATGACTTCAAGAGAATGAATCGGATTGATCCTCTTCTCGGATACAAGGTGGAACTTTTCAGCCACCCACATAATCGTCGATCCCTGGAACAGGGCGGATATCAACACGATGAAGAATACAATATTGAAAATCGTCTGGCTATTCCCAATTCCTGCGAGCATAGGGAAGATGGCAAGAACAATCGGCACTGCTCCCCGCAAACCGGCCCAGGAAAGAAACAGCATTTCTTTTACCGTAAATCTGAAAAAACTCAGGATCGAAAGGACCGCGATCGGACGAGCGATGAAGATGAGAACAAGTGCCGTTATAATACCATTCCACATCACGTTCCCTGTAAACACATCGGAAGGAAAAACGAACAGCCCCAGGAGAATGAACATGAGAATCTGAGCCATCCACCCGAATCCTTCATGGAAACGAAGGATGGAATAACGATAAGCAAGCTCCCCGTTTCCGATAACGACAGCACTTACATAGACGGCAAGAAGCCCACTCGATTCAATAAGGGAACTTACACTGTAAGCGAGAAAGGCGAATCCCAGGGCAAAGAGCGGATACAGACCGCTCGAATCCAGATTGATGTGATTCAGCGCCTTACTGGCTGCGTACCCGATCAGTACCCCGGTAAGAGCCCCTGCTCCCATCTGCCAAAAGAAAGAACCGATCGCGACCCAAACGTTGGTATCTTCAAAGGCTAACAACTGAATAAATGTCACAGTCAGAAACACTGCCATCGGATCGTTGGTCCCTGATTCCGCTTCCAACGTGGAAGAGACTTTTTCACGAATATTCTTCCCTTTTAAAACGGCGAATACTGCCGCTGCATCGGTGGAACCGACAATAGAACCTACGAGGAAGGACTCCAGCCAGGTGAGATCGATGATGAACTTTGCCGTCACTGCAACAATCGCAGTCGTCAGAAGCACCCCTATGGTCGCCAGTGCCACGGAGGGGACAGCCACCGCTCTTATATCCTTCCAGTCCGTCTGCATTCCCCCTTCAAAGAGTATGACCACCAGCGCCATTACCCCGATCAACTGTGCCACTTCCGCATTATCGAAGTAAACGATCTTGAGACCATCACTGCCGATGATCATTCCGACAGCGATGAACAGGACAAGCGACGGTACGCCGAGACGGCTTGAGAACTTCGTCACGACGACACTGATGATCAAAAGTAAAGCAATAAGCAACAAAAACTGATTCGATTCCAAAAGCTCCTGTATCATTTATGTATCTCCCATCACCCTTGTTTCTCTATTATAATCCGCTTCAGAAAATGGGGCTTGCTCCCCTTTTCCTACCACATAGAATTCCCCTTTCTTCGGACGGGAAAACAGACTTATTTTCAAAAGCAAAAGAAACGCCCCGGACACGTTTTCCCTGTGTGCGGAGCGCTACATTTATCTCTGGACTTTAAGTTCTTCTCCTGTCTCTGAAAACATTGCCTGCAAAGCGTAGAACACATCTTTCTTCTTACGGAGGATGTAAGAACGGAATTTGTCATCATCAATCTTGCGGTAACTTTGCATCAGGTTCGAAAGACGATTGTACTGATTCACTTCTCCGTAACCGAACAGTTGTGATTTCTGCATCAGTTGCTCAATACAGGATAAACATTTATTCAGATCCGAGGATAAATTATCACCATCTGAAAAATGGATCGGGTAAATATTATAGCGGGAAGGAGAATATTTTTCTTCAATCAGTTGAAGTGCTTTCTCGTAAGCGGAAGAACATACGGTTCCTCCACTCTCTCCTTTATAGAAAAAATCATCTTCCGTTACCACCTTCGCTTTTGTATGGTGGGCAATGAATTCGATTTCCACGGTTTCGTATTCTTTTCTGAGGAAACGGGTCATCCAGAAGAAAAAGCTGCGAGCCATATATTTTTCCCATTTCCCCATCGACCCGCTGGTATCCATCATAGCCAGAACGACAGCTTTGTGGATCGGCTTCTCTTCTTCTCTCCATGTTTTGTAACGTAGATCTTCCGGCAGGATCGGAGTGAACTCGGGACTCCCGGTCCGTGCATTACGCTTATATGCTTCGATGAGCGTCCGTTTCTTATCCATATTCCCTTCAAGGCCGGTTTTCCGGACATCAGTAAATTCATAAGATTCTTCGGAGATCATATCCACTTCTTTATCTTCGAGATTCGGCAGAGATAAGTGTTTGAATACCGCTTCTTCTATCTCGGATATCGTTACCTCTGCTTCATAATAATCTTTCCCTTCTTCCTCACCGGCCTGCTGACCCTTATCTCCTCCTGTATCTGCTTTGCCCAGCACATCTCCTTCCTCACTGTTTCCATCTCCTTGTCCGGCATGTTTCCGTTTTTCATCATTGTATTTGATTTTATACTCATTCAACGATCGAATCGGGATTCTGATCATCTTATCTCCATGAGACATGATGATGTTTTCTTCTGTAATCAAGTCAGGGAGTTGCTTCTTCCATGCTTCTTTCACTTTCTTTTCATGGCGTCTCTGGTCATCGTACCCTTTTCGGTGCAGGGACCAATCATCTTCGGTGACGACTACTTTTCCTCCCATTTATATTTCCTCCCTATCGTCATAGCTTACTCCATTCTATGCAAGGGGAAGAAAAACTTATACAAAAAAAGACGACCCGGAGATGGGTCGTCTTCACGTAACCTTAAGTCATTTACCCTTCAAGAAGAAGGTCATATGGGTCTTCGATCATTTCTTTGATGCGGCGCAGGAATTGCACCGCTTCTTTTCCGTCTACAATGCGGTGATCGTAGGAAAGCGCGATGTACATCATCGGACGCGCTTCGATGGAATCATCAGGCATGACTTTCGGGCGCTTCTCAATGTTATGAAGTCCAAGGATTCCGACCTGCGGAGAGTTCAGAATCGGTGTAGAGAGCATGGAACCGAAAATACCACCATTCGTAATTGTGAAAGAACCTCCCTGAAGGTCTTCCAGTCCGAGTTCTTTATTACGGGCACGTTCTGCCAAGCGGATGATTTCACTTTCGATACCTGCAAAGCCGATACGGTCAGCATCACGAACGACAGGTACTACCAAGCCTTCATCTGTTGATACAGCCATACCGATATCATAGAATTTCTTCTTCACAACTTCTTTGCCTTGGATTTCCGCATTCAAAAGCGGGAATTCTTTCAAAGCTCCGACGGCTGCTTTGGTGAAGAAGGACATGAATCCAAGCTTCACGCCATGTTTATCCTGGAACGCTTCCTTCCGCTCTTTACGAAGTTTCATAACGTTGGTCATGTCCACTTCGTTGAACGTTGTAAGCATAGCAGATTCCTGCTGCACTTCTACGAGACGCTTAGCGATTGTCTGTCGACGACGGGACATTTTTTCACGCTCTACCGGCTTATCGAATTCTTCTTTCGGCTCTTCTTTTTCTTTCTTATCAGAAGAAGACTTAGAGGACTGTTTCTCTTCTTTCTTCGAACCGCCTTTGGCATGTTCGTCCACGTCTTCCGGACGAACACGGCCATAAGGATCACGGGCAGAGATTTCGCTGAGATCGATTCCCAATTCGCGCGCACGTTTACGGGCTGCCGGTGTAGCGATGACATCTTCTTTCTTCTTATCGTCCCCGGAAGAGTCATCCTCTTTCGACTGTTCCTTCTGTTCTTTCTTTTCTTCCTGCTCAGATTCTTCTTTTGCCTCCTGCTTCTCTTCCTGATCGGATTCCTCTTTTTCTTCTTTAGAAGTATCCTCTTCAGAGGAGCCACTGTCGGATCCGGAATCCCCGGAAGCTTCCCCAGTCTCGTCTACCTTGGCAATCGCGTCGCCGACTTCGACGTCATCCCCTTCCCCTTTAAGGAGTTCCGTGATGACACCACCTGTATCTGCGTTGACTTCCACGTTCACTTTATCCGTCTCAAGTTCAAGAACAGGGTCGCCTTTCTCTACCTTGTCCCCTTCGCCTACGAGCCATTCCGCTATCGTTCCTTCTGTAATTGATTCTGCCAGTTCCGGTACTTTTATTTCCTTCATTGTGCATTGCCTCCTTTAGAGATTTGAAGAGCTTCCTGAATGATGCGGTTCTGTTCTGTTTTATGAATATTCGGCTCACCGACAGAAGGAGAAGCACGATGTGGGCGTCCTACATAACGATGAATCTGTCCTTCTCCGAGCAAATTATACAGGATGCCTTCCACAAAGTACCAGCTTCCCATGTTTTGCGGTTCTTCCTGTACCCATACAAGCTCTTTCAGTTTCGGATATTCTTTCATGATTTCTTTCAGTTTCTCTTTAGGGAAAGGATAGATCTGCTCGACACGTACAGCATCCACTTTCTCGAAAGAAGCCTCTTCTTTCTCCGTGCGGTCTTCGATATCTACCATAATCTTCCCGCTTCCGAGAAGTAGGGTTTCCACTTTCTCTTTGTCTTTCTTCTTCTCTTTCGTAAGACCTGGCTGTCTGACAATCGTATGGAAGCCACTTTCCGTAAACTCATCGGCTGCCGAAGCTACCCGCTGATTCCGGAGCAGACTCTTAGGTGTCATCAGCACAAGCGGTCGTTCTTCTTCTTTACAGCTGATGGCTGACTGCCTTCTAAGTAAATGGAAATACTGGGCGGCTGATGTAACATTAGCCACCGTCCAGTTGTTCTCAGCAGCCAATTGGAGGAAACGTTCCAAACGGGCACTGGAATGCTCCGGTCCTTGCCCTTCATAGCCATGTGGCAATAGGAACACCATATTCGACTGTTCGTTCCACTTTGCACGGCCCGATGATACGAACTGGTCGAAAATCACCTGTCCGGCGTTAGCGAAGTCACCGAACTGCGCTTCCCAAATAACGAGCGTTTCCTGAGAATGGACGCTATATCCGTATTCGAACCCTAACACTCCTGCTTCCGATAAGGGGCTGTTGAATATATCAAAAGATGCTTTCGCCTGCTCGATGCCATGAAGCGGACAGTAGGTTTCCCCTGTTTCCACATCGTGGAGTACCATATGACGGTGTGCAAATGTTCCGCGCTGTGTATCCTGACCGGTCACCCGGATCGGCTGACCTTCCTCGAGGATGGTCGCAAAAGCGAGAGCTTCTGCTGTAGCCCAGTCGACTTTGTTGCCTTCTTCAAGCATATTCTGTCGTTTCTGGAGAATTTTTTCGAGTTTTTTGAAGCCGTTGAACCCTTCCGGACGTTTTAGCATCTGTTCGTTCAATGCTTTCAACCGGTCCAATTCGACTACTGTGTCGAATTCCTGAAGGGACCGTTCCACCCCTTGAGGACGGCTCTGGACATCCGGCTCATGGGTTTCTTCTTCTTTCATACTGTTATAGATGTCATTCAGGTTCGAGGTCACTTTCTCTTTATATTCATCCAGCTCCCCGTCTTCAATGACCTCCTGTTTAAGAAGTCGTTCGCCATAAACGTCCGCCACTGTCGGATGTTCGTCAATTTCGTTATAAAGACGAGGCTGTGTCGCTCTCGGTTCGTCCATTTCGTTATGTCCGAAACGACGATAGCCCACGAGATCGATCAATACGTCTTTATGGAATTTCTGACGGTATTCATAGGCAAGCGCCATAGCAGAAAGACAAGCTTCCGGATCATCTGCATTCACGTGCATGATAGGGATCTCGAAGCCTTTGGCCAGGTCACTGGCATACCGCGTGGATCTTCCATCTTTTCTATTCGTTGTGAATCCGACCAGGTTGTTCGCAATAATATGCACCGTTCCACCCGAACGGTACCCCTCAAGGTCACTTAAGTTCAATGTCTCTGCAACGACACCTTCGCCGATGAATGCAGCGTCCCCGTGAATCAATACACCGAGCGCAGCGTCTTCGTCGATGACAGAATTACCCGGTTCTTCCCGGTAATCCTGAGCAGCTCTTGTAAACCCTTGGACAACAGGGTTCACGAACTCTAAGTGAGAAGGGTTATGACTCAAGGTTACGCGCGTGGAGTGTTTATCGTCACCGTTTTTCACTTCACGCTTGGCACCGAAGTGATATTTCACATCGCCTGTCCAACCGTAGTTGATTCCCTGAGAACCTTCTGAAGGCATCAATTCTTTCTCCGGAGAATGATTGAACTCAGAGAAAATCTTTTCGTAAGGCTTGCCAAGAACGTGCGCCAATACGTTGAGGCGCCCGCGGTGGGCCATCCCCATCATTACGTGCTGAATATGATCGCCTGCTGCTCCCTGGATCATCTTATCAAGCATCGGAACCATGACATCGAGACCTTCGATAGAAAAACGCTTCTGAGCTACGAATGTCTTGGCAAGGAAATGCTCGAAATTTTCCACTTCCACGAGGCGGTATAGAAGCTGCTTGCGCTCTTCATTGGAAAGGTTGACGTTGAAAGATCCCGATTCCACACGGTCCCTCAACCAGGAACGTTCGTTTTCGTTGTGTACGTGTTCGTATTCAAACGAGAGTGTTCCCGCATATCTCTCTTTCAATGTCTGAATCGCCTGCCATGCGTTCTCAAGCTTGACGTTCGCTTCCGGCCAAACCCATTCTGCAGGCAGTTGCTCCAGTTCTTCTTTCGATGTTCCATACGTTTCCGGTTCCAACAATTCTGCGTCCGGACGGTCAAATCCCCCTACTGCATAAATATCTGCAGCCAAATGACCGTCCCGGCGGATAGCCTCTACAAGCTTCAATGCTGCGGAGACTTTCACTATATCCTGAGATGACGGAGCTGACCCTTCTCCGGTCTGCGTCGTTGCACCATTCGCCTGCACCGGTGCTCCGTGCTTATCAAAGAGCTCTTTCAGTGAAGCGTCGACCGTTGTCTCATCTTCCTGGTAGCGCTCGTATTGTTCTTCTATGTATCCCATATTGGGACCATGAAATGTAGACCAAAATGTTTCTTTGGATTCTGGATTCGACACGAAAATTACCCCCAAATTTGTCTTGGATGATGTGTAAAACGTAAACGTTTGCAAATTCAAACTCTATTATAGAATTGTAACCATGAACCTTCAATAGCTATTAGCACTTTTTTCTTTTTTCATGCGCTTTTCCTGATTACTATCCTACTATAGCCATTTCTTCTATCATTATAACAAGAAAAGGATAATGTGAACACGAAATGACAAATTCTACACCTATTACTTAACCCTTTTTCTTTCCCGTTTAAACACGGAAGATAAACAGAAAGAAAAAGAGCCCTTGGAAAGGGCCCTGAACTAACGATTAAGCAGACTTCCTACGTACCGAAGCAGTTCATTCGCGGAGGTCGAATTGTAGCCGTGTTCATCAATAAGGGTAGCGACCACTTCATTGATCTTCTTCAACTGCTGTTCATCCGGTGTCTTCGTCGTCGTCGTTATCTTCACGATATCTTTCAGATCGGCGAACAGTTTCTTCTGGATGGCTTCTCTCAATCGCTCATGTGAACGATAATCGAATTTCTTCCCTTTTCTTGCGTATGCCGAGATTCTTATCAATAGTTCTTCACGGAATGCTTTCTTCGCATTCTCCGATACCCCGATCTGCTCTTCTATTGACCTCATCAGCCGTTCGTCCGGAGTCACCTCATCTCCTGTGAGCGGATCCCTGATCGTCGATTGATTGCAGTAGGCCTCCACATTATCCAGATAATTGTCCATGAGGGTCACTGCCGATTCTTCATACGAATATACGAAAGCTTTCTGGACTTCCCGCTTAGCAATATCGTCATACTGCTTCCTTGCAAGGGAAATGAAATCAAGATACCTCTCCTGGTCTTCACTTGTGATAGAAGGATGCGTATGCAACCCTTCTTTCAGTGACCGGAGCACGTCGAGAGCATTGATGGAGGACATTTCCTTTTTGATGATCGTCGAAGAAATACGGTTGATCACGTAACGCGGGTCGATTCCGCTCATTCCTTCATCCGTGTACTCCCGTTTCAGTTCCTCCACATCATTATCGTTGAATCCTTCTACCGTTTCCCCATTATAGAGGCGCATTTTCTTAAGTAGATCCACATCCGCTTTCTTCGAATCTTTCAGACGGGTGAGAATAGTGAAAATCGCAGCCACCTTCAGGGTATGCGGGGCAATATGAATGTCCCTCATGTCGCTTTCATCGATAAGCTTATGATAAATCCGCTCTTCTTCGCTGACTTTCAGATTATAAGGCACAGGCATGACGATCATCCGCGAATGAAGCGCCTCATTCTTTTTATTGGCGATGAACGATTCGTATTCCGCTTCGTTCGTATGGGCCACGATCAACTCATCTGCAGAAATCAGTGCGAACCGTCCAGCTTTGAAATTCCCTTCCTGTGTAAGGCTCAGCAAGTGCCATAAGAACTTTTCATCACATTTAAGCATCTCCTGGAATTCCATCATCCCGCGGTTCGCTTTGTTCAATTCCCCGTCGAACCGATACGCTCTCGGATCTGATTCCGATCCATATTCCGCTATCGTAGAGAAGTCGATCGACCCCGTAAGGTCAGCGATATCCTGTGATTTAGGATCGGAAGGACTGAACGTTCCGATTCCAACGCGCTTATCTTCGGAGAAAAAGATTCTCTCTACCATCACATCTTCCATGCGCCCTCCATATTCTTCCTCGAGTCTCATCGTATTCAATGGAGAAAGACTACCTTCTATACGGATTCCGTACTCCTCTTCGAAATCTTTCCTAAGGGAATGCGGAATAAGATGCAGTGGATCTTCATGCATAGGACACCCTTTTATAGCGTAAACGGCACCTTCGTCTGTGTACGAATATTGCTCAAGCCCTTTTTTCAAAAGCTGCACGATGGTCGATTTCCCTCCACTCACAGGGCCCATGAGCAAGAGAATACGCTTCTTCACATCAAGTCTTCTGGCTGCCGGATGAAAATATTCCTCCACCAGATGTTCCATCGATTCTTCGAGCCCATAGATCTCTTCATCGAAAAAGTTATAATGCTTCTGTCCACCTTCTTCACGGATTCCTGAACTTTTGATCATCTGATATACACGTGAGTGGGCTGACTGAGCCAAATATGGTTTTTCTTTCAATAAACGTAAATATTCAGCAAATGTCCCTTCCCATCTCAATTCGTTTGCACGTTTCCGAAAATCCTGTACCTTCTTTAATAAATCCACGGCCACCCCTCCTTGGACATTTGAGTTACTCTATCTTATGTAAGGAGAAACCTATTCATGTCCGAGAAGTCTTTTACCTTCTTTTGACATCTATTACATAGGCTGTTAGAATCGAAGCGTTTAATCCTTTAAATGAAGAAAGAAGTGAATAGTTTGGACACATGGAGCTTCCTTTACACCCCAGATTTGACACCTGCCATGAACATGGCTTTGGACGAAAGCTTGATGAAATGGCACCGGGAGAAAAAAATCGCTCCCGTATTACGTTTTTACACGTGGAGTCCCGCCGGACTTTCCGTCGGTCACTTCCAGAAAACGGACGGGCGTATCAGTAAAGAAGGGGTAAGCGAGCATCAGGTAGACATAGTAAGACGCCTCACCGGGGGACGGGCGGTTCTTCATGACGATGAACTTACATATAGCGTAATCATAGCAGAGGATCATCCAATGATTCCGAACACAGTAAAAGAAGCGTACCTTGTATTATCCGAAGGTCTTATGAAAGGATATTCGAGACTCGGAATCGAAGCGGAGTATGCCATCCCGGAAGAAGAACGAATGAACAATCAATCGGCCGTCTGCTTCGAAGAGCCGTCCTGGTATGAACTGACCATCCATGGGAAAAAAGCGGCAGGTAGTGCGCAGGTCAGACAGAAAGGTGTCCTTCTTCAACACGGATCCATACCGATCCGGACAGATGAAGCCAAACTCTTCGATATGTTCACATACCCGAGTGAACGAGTGAAAGAACGGGCGAAAAACGGCTTCAAACATAAAGCTGTCAGCATTGAAGACGCTATGGACGAAGAGGTAACGGTAGAATACGTCCACGATGCATTTTTACAAGGATTCCGTGAAGGACTAGAGGTAGCCTTTGAACCTCTGGAACTTACGAAGGATGATTGGAAAGAAGTCGAAGCGTTAGCAGAAACCAAGTATGCGTCGGATGAATGGAACCTCAAACGATAAACAAAGGAGCGGGAACATGGCTAAATATTACGAACACATCAGAAAACCTGAATGGCTGAAAATCAAACTGAACACGAACCAATCCTACATGAAACTGAAGAAACTGATGAAAGACAAAAAGCTGAACACAGTCTGCGAAGAAGCTAGATGCCCGAACATCCACGAATGCTGGAGTGAACGGAAGACAGCTACCTTCATGATTCTCGGAGATACGTGTACGCGTGGCTGTCGTTTCTGTGCTGTCAAAACCGGGCTTCCGAACGAGCTCGATTGGGGCGAGCCGGAGCGTGTCGCCGAATCCGTTGAAATCATGGGACTGAAACACGTAGTTGTCACTTCTGTTGCACGTGATGATTTGAACGACGGAGGGGCTGCCGTTTTTGGTGAAACGGTACGCGCTATCCGAAGAAGGGTCCCAAGCTGTTCCGTGGAAATCCTGCCATCTGATATGAAAGGCGACTATGAGAGTTTGTCTACGCTTCTTGCAGGGGAGCCGGATATCTTCAACCACAACATCGAAACGGTACGCCGCCTCACTAAACGTGTCCGGGCTATCGCTATGTACGACCGTTCCCTCGAGTTGCTTCGTCGCGTGAAAGAATTGCGTCCGAATACACCTACGAAATCAAGTATCATGGTAGGTCTCGGGGAAACGAAAGAAGAACTGATCGAAGCGATGGACGATTTAAGGGCCAATAACGTGGATATCGTCACACTCGGCCAGTACCTGCAGCCGACGAAAAAGCATTTGAATGTGGAAAGATACTACCATCCGGATGAATTTGAAGAGCTGAAACAAATCGCACTCGAAAAAGGATTCAGTCACTGTGAAGCAGGACCGCTCGTACGTTCCTCTTACCATGCGGATGAACAAGTGAACAAAACGACCGCTCAAAGAAGAATGGAATATGCCAAAGGGTATGAAGAGACATCAGGCGAACAGTTGTCCAGCACGAATTTCTAGAGGGTCATTCCCTTTCTAAATGTCCTCATGTATAATGTAGGAAGACTGATCGGAATACGAAGGAGGCATAACTCATGAAAATGACATTGATTATGATGGTTTGCATTTCATTCCTCGCATCTATCTTCTCTGCGGGCCGGGACCAAAAACCTGGCGCACCTAAATAAGAAAAGCGGAGAAGCCCTGTTTAGAAACCTCAGCCATAAGGAGAACTGTCAGACAAAAAGTGCTCTTTCTTTTTTCTGATCTGTTCTCCTTATGGCTCGGGGTTTCTGGGCTTCGCAGCTAGACATAATGAAAAGCGGCATCACCCCGCTTAGAAACTTCAGTCATAAGCAACTTGGTCAACGAAAGGCGCTCTTCCTTTCTTTGATCCGAGTTGCTTATGGCTCGAGTTTCTGGGTGATGGAGCTAGACAATAAGAAAAGCGGAGAAGGCCCGCTTCTATAGAAAAAGATCGCCCTCTGAAAAGGCGATCTTTTTTTAATAAAATTCATCACTTGATAAGCCCTGGAAATCCCTGCTCCTGCAATGCATGGAACAGCATGATCGATACGGTATTTGCGAGATTCAGAGATCTCACTTTATCCGTCATCGGAATACGAAGGCAGCGCTCTTCCAGCCCTTCCAACAATTCATGCGGAATCCCATCACTTTCCCTTCCGAATACAAAGAGCTGATCTTTCGAAGTGTCCGTATAATCTACATCCGTGAAAGACTTCCCTCCGAAATTCTCAATGTAATAAAATTCTCCTTCCGGATATTTCTCATATAACTCCTCGAGAGAATCATAGTAATGGATCGTGACATCGTACCAGTAATCGAGCCCGGCACGCTTCACCATCCGATCTTCTGTCGAAAAGCCGAGGGGGCGGATCAGATGAAGAGAGGTATCTGTGGCGAGGCACGTCCTCGCTATATTTCCGGTATTCGCCGGGATTTCCGGTTGAAATAATACCACATGGTTCGGCATTTGTTTCACCTCTGACATTTATTTGTTCAACCCGGTTATTATATCACATCTCCCAATCGATGATTTGAAAAAATTTATACTGGATCGTTCCCGTATAAGCCGCTGAATCTTCATAAGACCAGTAACGATGTCGACTGTTTGTCGTATGGGCATTGACGAGAGGCATCCCATTATTCATCTTCCTGACGACGATGGTTGTATGATCGAACCTGCCGTCCCCCGTAAAATCGTAGCATATTACATCTCCAGGTCTGAGCTGTTCGGGAGTCTCCACCTCTTTTGCACGTAACCCCTGTCTTGCTCCACTCAAATACCACCTCAGAGCATGAGCTGTCGACCAGCTATAGCTCCAATTCCCTTCTTGCAGCCACCACCCTCTGCTTCGATCAGGACTCCCCCACATTTCCCCTCCACCGGCACGCAAGCATTGGGAAATGAAATTCGTACAGTCATTCTGGAATTCCGGATAAGCAGGATTTCTTCCGTCCCACCACCTTTCCGCATAGCGGACCGCTTGACGGCGATTATACGTAGCACGCTGTGGTCGATAGCTGGAAGAGTTCTCTCTTGATGCAGGGTCATGCAGAAAAGCCCGCTTCTCGTACATCTCTTCATTTCTTTGAAAAAAACGACCTTCCTCGAGAAACATTTCTCGGCCGTCTTTCACCAGCAGTTCAAAAGATATCGAAGAAAAGATATCCTCCCCCTCTTCTCTTCGTACTCTCAAATAAGGGACGTGCTCATACGTGAGTCGCTGAGGACTGGCTCCTCTATTTTCCCAACAGGCAATTTTTCTCCACAACCAATCGGTCATCGCTCTCCCTCCTGCTTTATCTTTACGAAAAAACCACCCGCTACATGCGAGTGGTTTCCATATCCAGAAGGTATACTTTCTTATCGACACCGCCGCCATAACCGGTCAGTTTCCCGTTATGTCCTACCACCCTGTGGCAGGGGACGATGATGGAGAAAGGATTTTTGTTCATCGCCCCTCCAATAGCACGGATCGCTTTTTCATTGCCCGCAGATGCTGCAAGCTCTTTATAGGAACAGGTATGCCCAAACGGCACGTTTTCTGCCAGGGTTTCCCATACCTTTTTTTGAAAAGTAGTTCCGTGAAATTCATACGGAAGAGAAAAGATTTGACGGTTTTCATGGAAATATTCAGCCAGCTGCTTTTCTGTTTCCTGAAGCACCCCGATCTTCTCTTCTGAAAAGTGAGGATCATCGTCCAGGAATTTACGAATATGTGCTTCATGGAGCTCTCCTTTGTCTGAAAAACTCCCATAATCCAGACGAATCAGCTTCTCTTCATCTGCTGTTGCGAGCATCGGACCCAGTGGCGTACGTATTTTCTGTTGGTAAAACTGCCTCATATGTCTTTCCCCTTTCTCAGGACACTTGAAAGGCGAGTCCTTTTTCCATTTCCTCTTTCACTTCTTCTTCCTTCTCCTTATCCAAAGCCTCCGTGATCGCTTCGTAACAGCGGGATGTGCCGATCTTGCCTAGACTATAGGCCGCTGTACCACGGATGACCGGACGCGGGTCGTTCTCCATAAGGAAAATAAGGTCATCGACAGCTTCTACTTCCTTGTAATGACCGAGCGCCAGAATGGCATTCCGCTGAATCGGCTTCTTCCCTCTCCAGGACCCTGCCATACGTCCGAACCGTTCTTTGAACTCACGGTTCGATATACGGAGAAGTGGACGGAGTTTCGGCTTCACTTTCTCGGGATCCGGCTCAAAATCTTCGTGATTATGAAAATCTTTCTTACGATTGATCGGACAAACGGTCTGACATGTGTCACAGCCATAAAGCCGGTTACCGATCTTCGTCCGATACTCCTCCTCGAGGAAGCCTTTCGTCTGCGTAAGAAAGGCTATGCAGCGATTGGCATCTAGCTGTCCCCCCTGGACGAGTGCGTCGGTGGGACAGGCATCCACACAGATGTTGCAGTCACCACAACCGTCCTGGATAGGCTCATCCGGCACAAAAGGTACATTGGTGACGAGTTCGCCCAAGTAGACGTAGGAACCGTACTCCGGTGTAATGATGGCACAGTTTTTCCCACTGAACCCTATCCCGGCTCTTTCAGCTACCGCCCGATCAGACAGCTCTCCGGTATCCACCATCCATTTCAGGTCGACATCCGGCACTTTCTCCTGAAGGAATGTACCGAGAAGCTGCAGTTTTTCCCTCAGCACCGTGTGATAATCCTCTCCCCAGGAAGCACGGGCAAACTGGCCACGTCGCGCTCCCTTTTCGTTCTTAGGAGGGTTTTTCATCTTTGAAGGATAAGCGAGAGCAATCGAAATGATGGACTGGGAAGTAGGCAGAAGGCGCTCCGGCTCCGTGCGCTCCTCTACACTCCCCTTCTCAAATCCGGACTGATACCCGAGCTGCTCCTGTCGAATAAGTCGGGATTTCAATTCCCCGAATACATCCGCACTCGCAAAACCGATTTTATCGATACCGATGTCCTTACTATAAGCGATGATGTCTTCTTTCAACTGATGAACATCCAGCATTCGGTTGCCTCCTTTATCTAAAATCATCCACCCTGGCTGTGCGGATTCTGTTCAGCGTAGCTGCAATTTCAAACGGTCTCGGCCTTGCCAGTTCCCCGGGATGCTGACCCTGGAATGGAGCAACAAACGATAGTCCCTGTGCATCAATTTCTTTATCGATCGCCTGCACAAGTTCCTTCAATGTCTGCTTCTTCTTCAGCATTCCTTTTTTGTTCATGTGAGCGAGCAGATCCGCAATGAACCTTGTCTGTGATGGATCCACGAGCTGTTCAAGCCCCTCGATCTGAATATCATTCCTACCCATGATGATATGGTACAGCCCTTTCGCCTGTACTTTATCTTTCTTGCCACGTTGAGCCTGGATGGTAGCAGGAAGGAAAGAACGCGCAGGGAGTCTGCCGAACTCATTCTCTTCTTTCTTCCGTTCACTCGGATAGCGGGAGGCGATATCTTTCGCCTGACCTGTCACGTCGTGAGGCACGTATTGATCCATCATGATGACGTGGTCCGCAGCATGGAAGTACTCTCCTGATCCTCCCATGACAAGAATCGTAGAGACTCCGAGTTCATCTCTCATTTGTTCTATTTTATCAATAAATGGGGTAATCGGCTCTTTTTCTTTCGCTACCAATTCCTGCATCCGTTCATCACGGATCATGAAGTTGGTCGCACTCGTATCCTCATCAATCAAGAGAGCACTAGCTCCGACTTCCAGCGCTTCGACGACATTGGCTGCCTGGGATGTACTACCGCTTGCGTCTTCGGTCGTAAAGGTGGATGTATCTGTACCATGAGGGAGATTTTTGATGAAAGAAGAGATATCTACGTTCGACACTTTCCGTCCATCTTCCGCTCTCACTTTCACCGCTTGCGGATCGGTGATGACGTACTCTCTGCCATCTCCCTTTTTGTGCGGATATACTCCTCGCTCAATAGCCTGAAGCAGCGTACTCTTCCCGTGATAACCGCCACCGACGATCAGCGTGATTCCCTTTTTGATAGCCATTCCGGTGATCGGCTCTTTCCTGTGTGGAATAGAAATAGATACGCGGTTCTCTTCCGGGCTTTCGAATGGAACAGCATTTTTCATCGGACGTTGGCTGATACCACTCTCTCTTGGCAAAATAGAGCCGTCTGCGATAAATGCTTCCCATTCATTCTTTTTCATTTCTTCACGGATGGCGTCGTATTGATCCGCCAATTCACAAGCTTCCTCTATCTCTTCATCTTTCATGGCCATGATCGACTGACTGACGATAGACGGAAGAACATCGAAGAACAACTTTTCCGCTTCTTTTCCATTGATCCGACGTCCATTCGCCGGTAGTCCTACAGTCAAACAGATCACCGTGGAATCCTGCTCGATCATAACTGCCGTCCGCTCAAGAACTTCCTGGCCAGGCTGATCGACTCCGACATTCCCACTCTTTCCGGACCCTTTGACGTCGGATTTATTTTTCTTCACCGTTGCTGCAACTTGACGAGTGATAATGTCTTCTGTGAAAATCCTTCTCGATTTTGTGCTTGTCCATTCCTTTTTGATGGTACGCTTCGCATCAGGAATGCGCAATCTTATTTTAGAAGGAGCCGCAAAAGGATCTCCCTGTACATAATCTATATGAAGCTTGTAATCTTGGAACGAATAGGTCCCCTGGATCTGCTTATACCCTTTATAGCTTTTTCCATCTATTTGTTGGAGTTGTTTTTTCAACTGTTGCATGTGGTGGACACTCCTTTTCCTTATTTTTTCGCTACAGTATATCTTTCCTTTTTTCCTCAAGAAAAAACGCAATGCTTCGTTCTTTTTAAACGAAACACTGCGTTGGCACGTGGTATGGAATTATTAATTCAAATAGTAATGGAGCGGGTGAGGAGAATCGAACTCCCGACATCAGCTTGGAAGGCTGAGGTTTTACCACTAAACTACACCCGCGTGTAGATGTATGAACAACTTTCGAAATGACAATTATCATTGTAACAATCGAACTTAAGGGTTGCAACCTTTTTTCAGAAAAAAAAGCAACTTTTATGAAAGTTGCTCTACCTGCCACTATGAGAATCGATGTGGAACTGCCCTTCGGCTTTATAGAGTTCTTTATCGGGAATTGCTGCTTCCATCTTCGGAAAAATCACTCTTTCTTCGAGTCGTATGTGGTCGTGTAATTTCTCTCCGAGTTCCTTGAATAATTCATGGTCATACCTTTCTGTTCTTTTAATCTTCTTGATAAGTCCGCGGATCTCAGCATGGTCGGTAAGCATCTTTTGTATGTCGGAATCGTCTTCAATCGAAGCATAGCAGCTATAAAGTGGAACCAGAATCTCTTCTTCTTCCCGAAAATGAGCCCGCCCATCTTTCTCCCAAAAAGCATCGATTTCTTTCATAAATTCCCGGAACTTATCTTTCTCTTCCACTTTCTTCAGCTTCTGAGCAAGCACCAGGCCGTGATGATGGTGATGTGATAAAGGAATCAGCGCTTCATGCCTTTTCACATCCTGTCACCTCCTTCCACTCGTTTCTATACCCGCAAAAAGCGGGTGTGAACCACCCGCTTATGCTGTCTGAACTTTGTGCTTTCTGATTCTGGTTTCTGTCTGGGTACGAAGGAAAGGGATGACCCATCGATCCAGCCCGTATCTTCCTGCGTTGAATCCTGCAACGAGAAGGAAAATCGTCAATACTACCATTTGAGCATTCGTGCTGACGGTTCCACTGAATAGAAAAGCGAAATTCATGACAATCCCCATCAATGCTGCGAAGTTCGTGAATAATCCAAGAATAAGCGCAATCCCTACCAGTAACTCTCCCCACATGACCATGTACGTGAACAGCCCTGCATTCGGTAGAGCTACCGCATCAAGAAAGCTTGCCCACCAGCCTTGAACAGCCGGATGTTCCCCACCTGCTTTTCCGATGGCTCCTTGAATGAATCCACTCGCATCGAATTGTCCTCCAGTAATTTTACCCCAGCCCGCGACCATCCACTGATATCCGATATACACTCTCAAAAACGTAAGAACCGCCGCCACTACCTTGTTGTTTCTTAGGACATCTGTAAACATTTCGATTCCTCCTTTGTTTTTTACTTGCTCAATGTTTCACATGATTGGATGTGATGATTTCTTATTACATTTACAGTGTAGCACAGGAATTTATAAAAAAAATAATATTGTTCAACATTTCACAAGTTGTTCAACACTTTGTGAACAACTTGTGAACCTCTTTCTATCCTAGTTTATCGGCAAGCTCGATGAATTCGTCGAGGTCAGATGCATAATAGTCATAATTCATCTTGTCCAGTAAATCAGGGAACTGTTTAAAGCAGTATCCCCCTACGATAATCTTTACACTCTTCAACCCTTCTGTCTCCCTGATGATTTGAGTAGCTTCTTTGGCATAAGGAACATTTACAGGAAGAGCTACTGAAATGAGAATATAATCCGGTCCATGAGCTTTAATGAATTCCAGAGCCCCTTTGATAGGAAGGTTGGTACCGAGATACGTCACGGAAAAACCTTTGTTCTCTAAAATATCATTGACCATCTTAATCCCTAAGTCATGATTATTTCCTGCTACCGTGAAGGACATCACCTTCTTATTCGGTTGTTCACTCGCATAATCATGGATCAGCTGAGGGAAAGCCGTCATCAGTACCCACTGCGTAATAGCTGTGGCTAAATGTTCGTGAGCAATCGAAATCTCATTCTTGTGCCACTTCCTTCCTACTTCATACATCGCTTCTTCGATTCCCTGATAAACTTTTTCCACTGGTACCCCGTTCTCAAGCTCGTTCTTCACCAAATTAAATACCGCCTGTTTATCTGAATCCATGATATATCCCAAGTATTCCTCTGAAAACTCAGCCTGATTCATGAGCGTTTCCTCCCTTCCAATCTTCCTTTCGCATTCTTCTTGAATACATACATGTGCTTGTCCGCTTCTTTCAACAGTTTAGGAATATCTTCTATCTCTCCTGTATATTCGACCGCTCCATAAGAAAGAGTGGCGATCGAAGTAAGCGTAGTAAAAATTGCACTGATATGTCCTGCCCACTTCAAGCTATCCTCTCTGGAACGATGCAATACAATCAAAAACTCGTCTCCCCCGAAACGGAAAGCCTTCTCTTCCTCGTGAAGGTTCTCAAGTAACATATCGGCAATAGATACAAGAAGTTTATCTCCAGCATGATGGCCGTACTGATCATTCACTTTCTTAAAATCGTTGATATCAATCATCAAAAAGCTTAGTGATCGTTGCTCCTTCCAGGAATTCTTCACTTCTTCTTCTACGATGTCATAAAAATATCGTCGATTGAATAGCTTCGTCAAGGAGTCAGTGACGCTTAACATATAGTAATCCTGCTTTTGCTGTTCGATGATCTCATTCTTTTTGTAGAGCTCTGAATACAAATTGGAGAAATCAGAATTGATCTCCAGCAACTGCTCGGTAATCTGGAAGTACTCCGTAGACACCGGAATGAACATATAGAGTGTCTGCTTTTGAGCGACCACTTTCACAAATGCATAGTAGGAATTCTGCTCATCGCTTTTACTGTAAAGATTCAATTCCGTCTCAACCGTCTCATCTTC
>NZ_FNEV01000008.1 GCF_900100295.1 Salimicrobium halophilum | reverse complement strand
AATGCGCCGCGGGCCCATCTGTAAGCGATAGCAAGAAGCCATCCTTTTACGTTCGGTTCAGGAGAACCGAACGGTTACCCGGCATTAGCCCCGGTTTCCCGGGGTTATTCCGGTCTTACAGGTAGGTTGCCCACGTGTTACTCACCCGTCCGCCGCTCGTTCCACGAGCGTCCGCCCCGAAGGGCTTCATCTCGCTTCTCGCGCTCGACTTGCATGTATTAGGCACGCCGCCAGCGTTCGTCCTGAGCCAGGATCAAACTCTCCATAAGAGTATTGATTAGCTCAATAATAATTTTAAAAAATTGACGCATGGCATAAAACATTGTTCAGTTTTCAAAGATCTAGTCAAATATTGTGAAGCAAAATTATTATATCATTTAACTTTGTTAAGAGTCAATGAATTTTTTAAAGGAATAATTAACAATTTCACAACTGCGCTGTTCAAAGCGACAATTTCTAATTTACATCAAAACTATGAATGAGTCAATAGTTTTTTAAAAAGAATTTAATTCGTTTGTTTTGCGCTGCCGCTCCTCAAAGCGACAAAAACTATATTACACTTTATCAATTACTATGTCAACGATATTTTAAGATTCTTTTTTTCTATTATGAAAAACCGGAACAGTAAGGCTCTCCATCTTAATGGAACGGCCTTTGTTCCGGTTTCTTCGTTACTATTATGCCAGCAAAAGTATTTTATTACCGGAAGGATCGACTGCACACCAACCCTCTTTTTCTATAAAAACTTCTTCATTGTTGCTTTTTAATGTTTCTACTATCTTATTGCGTACATCTTCGGACGGAAATGAAATCGAATATTCTTCTAATCCCGGGCGGTCTGAAGGTTGAGGTTCGGATCCTACTCCTGCCCAGGTGTTCAACCCTATATGGTGATGATATGCATTCGTGGACATAAAGTAAGCTTGCTGACCTAAGGTACATACAATGTGAAATCCGAGCAATTCGTAAAATCCCCGGGCTTCTTCCAGATTTCTAACATGCAGGTGAATATGACCGAGTACAGTGCCTGTAGGCATTTGTTTCCACGTATCTCCATCAAACTCCTCCATCACGCCTTCCGCATCCAGAGGATCCACCGTCATATTCACTTGATCCCCCTCCCACTTCCATGACACGGAATCCCTATCATGATAAATCTCTATCCCGTTTCCATCCGGATCATTCAAGTACAACGCTTCGCTCACTTCGTGGTCAGCCGCTCCCAACTGCACGTTACAATCGACCAGATGTTTCAGCATTTTAGCGATAGACGATCGATCAGGCAATAATATCGCAATATGGTAAAGACCTGTCCTCCGAGGTATCTTCTGTTTATTATCCGCTGATTCTACAAGAGTTATAAGGATGTCACCCGCATCTCCTGCCGAAAGAAAAGCTTCCTTTTCACTCTGACGTTTCACTGTAAAACCCAGCGTGTCCACGTAAAAAGCAATAGACGTATCAAGATCGTTTACTCTGAGCTTTATATCTCTTATAAAACTGGACGGTGCTTCAAAAAATTTCTTTTCCATAACGACTCACTCCCTCTCTTTTTTTACTTTGCTACACACTTGATGAATATTCAAGTAATAAATCTTCAATTCGAGATAAATCATAAAAAAAGAACGTCCGTTTGTAACAACGGCGCGTCCTTTAAGAAGCTTTCACATAATATACAGACTGGTTCTTCTTTTTTCGAAGTAACCTTGCTGCTTTCACAGCTCCGCGTTCATCATCTGTAACGAGGAGTATTTTCTTCGGACAGTCAAAACGCTCCTTCAGTTCCCTCGGTAGATAACTGAGAGGGATATTTTCCGCCCCCGGATACGGTGAACGATGAGCGGAAATATAATCTCTTATATCGATGACACAATAATCTTTTTTACTGAGTTCCTGCTCATTGATCGTCTTTAGCCCGTTCCACCCTCTGGTATGCGTCACGGCATACAACATGACCAACAAAGCAGCCGTTATACCCCAAATCATCATAGCTTTCACCTTCTTTATTTGTAAGAAAGATCTCCGGACCAGCTGAGCATGCCGCCTTCGAGATTCGTGACATTCGAGAATCCATTGTCCTTAAGGAACTCGGACGCCTTCATGCTTCTTCGACCTGAACGGCACACTAATACGTGGTGATCTTCTTTGTTCAATTCGTCATATCTGTGTGGAAGTTCGCCCAGACGTACGTGGAGTGCACCTGGAATCATTCCCTCTTCCACTTCTTCATCTTCTCTTACATCGACGATCGTTATATCTTCTCCGTCGCTGATTTTTCGGTTCAGCGTTTCTGCATTCATTTCAGGAATAGTACTCACTTTACCATCCTCCTTATTTTGATGTGCAATTGTTATTTTATTAAATAATAGTTAGAAGTCAAGAAGAAAGCTCGCCCCCCCTTTAAAGGAAGACAAGCTTCGTCTTAATTGGCTACGATATTGACCAGTTTTCCTGGAACGGCAATGATTTTACGCACCGTTTTGCCTTCAAGCCACGGTTTGACATCTTCATTTTCAAGTGCCGCTTTCTCGAGGTCTTCCTTCGAGGCTTCTTTGTCCACCATCATTTTAGCACGGACTTTGCCCATGACCTGGACAACGATTTCGACTTCTTCTTCTATAAGTTTCTCTGGATCGAATTGTGGCCACGGCTCGTAAGCGATGGTTCCTTCATGACCGAGGATCTCCCACATCTCCTCACTTAGGTGAGGTGCCACCGGGGAAAGCAACTGCACGAATCCTTCGATGAACGACTTAGGCAGTTCCTCCGCTTTATAAGCATCATTGATGAATACCATCATTTGAGAAATCCCTGTATTGAAACGAAGCTGTTCGAAGTTCTCCGTCACTTTCATCACCGTCTCGTGATAAACTTTCTCCAGAGCTTCCGTATCAGCATCTTCTTTGATTGCAGGATTCAACTGACCCTCAGGAGCTATAAGCCTCCATACACGGTCGAGGAAACGACGCGCCCCCTCAAGACCGTTTTCGGACCAGGCGATCGAAGCCTCCAGAGGCCCCATGAACATTTCGTACAGACGAAGTGTATCTGCCCCGTGGGTACGGATGATGTCGTCCGGGTTCACTACATTCCCTTTGGACTTACTCATCTTCTCATTGCCTTCCCCGAGGATCATTCCCTGGTTGAACAGCTGCTGGAACGGTTCCTTGGTAGGTACGACACCTGCATCATAAAGGACTTTGTGCCAGAAACGGGCATAAAGAAGGTGAAGTACGGCATGTTCCGCTCCTCCGATATAAATATCCACCGGAAGCCATTTTTTGAGCTTCTCGAAGTCAGCGAACATTTCATCATTATCAGGGTCGATATAACGGAGGTAATACCAGCAGCTTCCTGCCCACTGCGGCATCGTGTTCGTTTCTCTCCGCCCCTTCATTCCCGTTTCAGGGTCTGTGACATTCACCCACTCCTCAATATTGGCAAGTGGAGACTCGCCGGTGCCGGACGGTTTGATTTCTGTCGTTTTCGGAAGTTCCACCGGTAATTCTTCTTCAGGTACCGGAGTAACCGATCCGTCTTCCCAATGGATGATAGGAATCGGCTCTCCCCAGTAACGCTGACGACTGAACAGCCAGTCCCGCAGACGATACGTCGTTTCTCTCTTCCCTTTTCCGTTCTCTTCCAGCCAGTCGATTGCTTTAGCTATCGCATCGTCATTATATAGGCCATTCAGAAAATCAGAGTTGATATGTGGACCATCTTCCGTATAAGCCTCTTCTTCCACATTTCCACCATCAACGACAGGGGTGATCTTCAAATCGAATTTCTTCGCGAATTCATAGTCACGCTCGTCATGAGCAGGAACAGCCATGATGGCACCGCTCCCGTAGCTCATCAGCACATAATCGGCCACCCATATAGGAAGTTTTTCACCATTTACCGGGTTGATAGCGTAAGCTCCTGTGAATACACCGGTTTTTCCTTTAGCAAGGTCTGTACGTTCAAGATCACTCTTATGAAGAGCCTCCGTCACATACTTCTGTACCGCTTCTTTCTGTTCGGGAGTCGTAATGCTATCGATGTACGGGTGTTCCGGAGCGAAAACGGCATACGTCGCTCCGAACAATGTATCCGGACGTGTCGTGAAAGCTTTGAACGATTCTCCGTGTCCGTCGATATCGAACTCGACTTCCGCCCCTTCCGATTTTCCGATCCAGTTGCGCTGCATATCCTTGATGCTCTCCGGCCAGTCAAGATCTTCCAGGTCTTCAAGCAGTCTATCTGCATACGCAGTGATTTTCAGCATCCATTGTTTCATCGGGCGGCGTTCCACCGGATGATCGCCCCGTTCACTCTTTCCGTCGATGACTTCTTCATTCGCGAGTACCGTGCCAAGTGCCGGGCACCAGTTTACCGGAACCTCGTCTATGTAAGCGAGTCCTTTTTCATAAAGTTTCAGAAAGATCCACTGCGTCCATTTGTAGTAGTTCGGGTCCGTCGTATTTATTTCGCGGTCCCAATCGTAGGAGAAGCCAAGCTCCTGGATCTGACGGCGGAAGGTGTTGATGTTATGAGCGGTGAACTCTTCCGGATCATTCCCGGTATCGAGTGCATGCTGCTCAGCCGGAAGACCGAATGCGTCCCACCCCATCGGATGAAGCACTTCGTATCCTTGCATCCGTTTCATTCTTGAAAGGATGTCTGTCGCTGTATATCCTTCCGGGTGCCCAACGTGAAGACCTGCTCCTGAAGGGTAAGGAAACATGTCAAGCGCGTAAAATTTCTCTTTATCTGTATCCGTACTGGATTTGAACGTCTTTTCATTCAGCCAGTGCGACTGCCATTTCTTTTCGATCTCTTTATGATTGAAAGCCATTGCTATTCCTCCTGTTCATCTTCTAAGTATATCAAAAAACCCCTCATCCCATAACCATGGGACGAGAGGTTCTATCTCGCGGTACCACCCAAATTAGCGTCTCTTACGCTCACTCGATCCCGGTAACGGAGGCTGAACCGGCAGAAGCTTATCCCTTCTGCAACATCCAAGGCGAGTTCATAACCGAAAAAAGGACAACTTCCACCAGCCGCTGTCTCTCTGAGCTTCCTTCGTCTATTACTAATCCTCTTCCACGTCTTCGCAATTATACCCGTATCTTAATGAATAAGAGGCTCTTTGTCAACTATTTTCCCACGTTTCAGAAGGTGAGAGAAGGGAATGATAATAGAAGAGAGGTGATCAAATGAGAAATCTAGTACGAAAAGCGGTATCTTACGCCAAAAGAAACCCTCAGAAAACGAAGAAATACGCCAAGAAGGCCTACGATACGATTTCAAAACGAAGAGCTTCCACAAAACGAACACCGCCTAAGTAAGAAAAGGCGGTGTTTCTTGTGTGCGTGTGATATAATATTTTTCATCATTTAGAAACAAAGGAGAAATATCATGCAATTGGACCGAATCCTACCCTTTTCCCACGAACTTATGAAGAAAACCGTTTCCCCCGGGGACATAGCTATCGATGCTACTTGCGGAAATGGACATGATACCTTGTATCTGGCGAACCTCGTCGGAGAAGACGGGCATGTCTACGGTTTCGACATTCAGAAGGAAGCGATTGATGCCACTTCAGATAGACTGAAGGAAGAAGGGATGACCGACCGGGTCACTCTTCATGAAGCCTCTCATGCGAAGGCCCTGGATCATATCCCGGAGAAGGACCACTCCAGAATCAAAGGAGCCATCTTCAACCTCGGTTTTCTCCCTGGAAGTGATAAAACGGTCGTCACGACTCCTGATCAGACGATTACAGCCATTGATCAGATGCTCGCAGCTATGCCTAAGGGAAGTATGATCGTTCTCGTCATCTATCACGGACACCAGGGCGGCAAAGAGGAAAAAGAACGTGTCATTGAATATGCTTCTTATCTCGATCAGAGATTCGTCCACGTTCTCCGGTATCAGTTCATCAATCAAAAGAACAACGCGCCTTTCATTCTGGCATTAGAAAAAGCCTGACCTATTACGGTCAGGCTTTCAATTTATGAAAAGCTTTCACATTGGCATAGAAGAACCACGTACGTCTGCCACTCTTGTTCAACAGGTAAGGAACCATTGAAGCAGCACCCGGCAGATCTTTCACTTTCTCATCTGCAAGATACATACTCACGACACCCTCTCTCAACATCCGATGAAATTTGGCATCCGGCATTTCTTCGATCTTCCGGTCGGTTTCATCCATGAAGTCCCCGATCCGCTTCTTCAGGTCCTCGTTCGATTCATAGTACGTACAGAAATTCATTTCTCCGTCCGCTTCATCTTCCGCCTGATCGATATAGTAATCAAGAAGAATGTGCATCCCCTGCATGTAAGGGAAATAACAATTCCTCACTCGTCGCACCAATTCCTGATTCACCCGGTCTCCTACGCAATAAGCAACCAGCGTATATACCCCCATCGTAGAAGCTGTACAAGCTGAAAATTCATACCATTCCATGTCAGGAACTATACTTCGATTTTCTTCATGCCAGTTTCTGAGACGCGGGATCCTCTCTTCTTCAGTGACATGCTTATGCACTTGGAATTCTCCATAAAGGGCACTAAGCTCCGCCACCTCCTGTTTCACCGTTTCATAGAAAGGGAGTTCTTTCACTATCCCCTGACAGGTGGACACGAGAGCCTCCAAATATCCCCCGTCCTCTTTCTCTTCCCGGTAATAGTAATAGTCCCTGTGCGGATTCTCCGGATGGACGGCATCCTCGAGAGCATAGTGCAGGCTTTCGAAATCACGCGGGTCGAGGGAAGCACTCTGGTCACAAAGATTATCAAGATAATCACAGATGGTCTGATAAGCTACGACAAACGTGACTGTCTGCTTCCAGGCATCACCCGAAACGAGTGAAAAAAGCCCTCCCCCTTCACAATGGAAAGCTTTCTGCTCAATACTATCCAGAGCCTGGCTTCTCAATTCATCATCCGGAATAGCCTCCGCTTTTTCTTTCCATTCATCCAGTTGCCGGAACACTTCCGGAAATATGTAGCGGTACCCCTGATACATCAGGGATACCGGCTGGCTTGGTACATGTGTCGACAAAACAATATCCTCCTCTAGCGATGCGATTCTAAAAAGTTGAGTGTGTAGCGATAAACTTTTTCATTCTCCGGTTCATTGAAAATCTCGTGGTACAATCCCGGCCATTCTTTATAAGCTTTCTCCGTCATGTCCTGATTGTTGAACCAACGCTTTGTATCTTTGATCTTCACCATTTTATCATCTCCTGCCTGCATGAGCAGGAGAGGCAGGTTTGACATTTCTTGGACATGGGCTTTCTTGATGGCTCTTTGGAATTCTTTGTACCATCGCACGGAAACCTGGTCCAGGATTTTATCATCTTTCCGGTCCATCTCCCATACCCTTTCATTTCTCGTTACGATTTCCGGATTATAAGGGTAGGCAACCCGCATGGTAGGCGAGACTCTGTCGAGAACTTTGGATACAGCTTCGAGTGGTTTCCCTGCTCCATTTTTGATTCCTAGTGCAGGAGAAGAAAGGATAACACCACGCACAGGCAGCTTCATTTCCTGAAGGGTACGGATGACCGCAAGCCCACCCATACTATGACCGAGGAGAAAAACCGGCAGATCGGTATCCTGGGCGTAAGTTACCCACCCTTCGATCGTTTCTATATACTGACGGAAACTTCTAATGTGTCCGCGTCTGCCTTTTTCGTCCCCTTGCCCCGGCAGGTCACCGACAACGACGGAATAGCCATCGGCCTGGAACTTCTCTGCAAGCGCCTGATAACGCCCTCCATGTTCAAAAGCTCCATGCACAATGACGATTACCGCTTTCGGAGTTACAGCTATGTATTCTTTCAGCATCTCTTGCCCCTCTCCCTTCGTCTGCTATACTTGATATATTATACAGTATAAGGAGGTTTTCGATGATTTGCGAATATAAAGGTCAGCACCCTTCCATCTCCGACACGGCTTATATAGCTGAAGATACCGTCATCACCGGAGATGTAACCATTGAAGAAAAAGCGAGCATCTGGTTCAAAACAGTCATCCGCGGGGACGTCGCTCCTGTAAAAATAGGAAAAGGGACCAACGTCCAGGACCTGAGCATGCTGCACCAAAGCCCGGGTATGCCGTTGATTCTCGAAGAAGGGGTCACCGTCGGTCATCAAGTCACACTTCACTCGGCTACGATCAAAAAGAATGCCCTGATAGGGATGGGATCTCTCGTTTTAGACGGGGCTACTGTAGAAGAAGGGGCATTCCTCGGAGCAGGAAGTCTTGTGCCTCCCGGCAAAACCATTCCTGCCGGCACCCTGGCTATGGGTCGTCCGGCAAAAGTGGTCCGGGAGCTCACTGACGAAGATTACCGGGAAATGAGGCGGATTCGCGAGAGTTATGTGGAAAAAGGTCGCTATTACAGAGAGAGGCAGAATTCCGTTTAGAAATTCCCTGCCAGAGGTCCGCAAAAATTCTGGGCGAAGTCCGCAAATAGACGTCGAATTCTGTCGAACGTCCGCAAAAACCAGCCTAAGGTCCGCAAAAATGCCCCTCACGTCCTCAAATGAAGAAAAAAGAGCTGTCGCTGAACGTCACATTGCGTAACGTACAGGACAGCTCTTTCATTACTGCGCTTCTTTCAACTTCGCTTTCAATATATCCACTTTATCCACGTTCTCCCACGGGAATTGATCCGACGGACGCCCGAAATGTCCATAAGCAGCCGTCTGCCTGTAGATCGGACGCTTCAGATCTAGCATGCGGATGATGCCTGCCGGACGGAGATCGAAAAGATCACGAACAGCCTTCACCAGTTCAGCTTCGGTCACTTTACCGGTGCCGTCCGTATCAATCGAGATGGAAACAGGTTCCGCTACACCGATTGCATAGGCGAGCTGGACTTCACACGTATCAGCAAGCCCCGCCGCCACGATGTTCTTAGCTACGTACCTCGCAGCATAAGCAGCGGAGCGGTCCACCTTCGTGGAATCTTTTCCGCTGAAAGCACCGCCGCCATGGCGGGCGTACCCTCCATACGTATCGACGATGATTTTTCTTCCTGTAAGTCCGGCATCCCCCTGAGGGCCACCGATGACAAAACGTCCTGTCGGGTTCAGGATATACTTCGTTTCTTCATCCACTAATTCTTCCGGCACTACCGGAGCAATCACGTGCTCTCTCAAATCTTTCTTAATATCTTCAAGCATGATTTCCTCTGCGTGTTGAGTGGAAATGACAATCGTATCCACACGCAGCGGTTTATTATTTTCATCATACTCCACGGTTACCTGCGTCTTTCCGTCCGGGCGCAGGTAAGAAAGTGTTTCGTCTTTACGGACATCAGCCAGGCGCTTCGAGAGCTGATGAGCGAGCGAAATAGGGAGCGGCATCAGTTCCGGTGTTTCATTCGTCGCGTATCCGAACATAAGTCCCTGATCTCCGGCACCGATCGCGTCGATTTCTTCTTCACTCATCTGACCTTCTCTCGACTCGAGCGATTCATCGACTCCTCCGGCGATATCAGGAGATTGTTCATCAATGGCTGTCAGTACCGCACATGTATCAGCGTCAAAGCCGAATTTCGCTCTCGTATAACCGATTTCTTTGATTGTTCGACGAACCACTTGCGGGATATCGACATACGTCGTGGTACTGATCTCTCCGGATACGAGAACCAGTCCGGTCGTCACCACCGTTTCACAGGCCACCCGTGCATTCGGGTCCTCTTTCAATATTTCATCAAGAATGGCATCAGAAATTTGATCACATATCTTATCGGGGTGACCTTCCGTAACCGATTCAGATGTGAACAATCGGCGATTTACAGGCATGCTTCAAGACTCCTCCTTCAAAATACTCTGATTACGGTACTCTTTACCAGCACTTATCTCTACTGATCATTTATTACAGGACTATCATCCGAAAAGCTACATGTATGTAACAAGCACTTACGTCAGGGACATCCTGTTTCATCATTACTATTATTCTGCAAAGGACCGGGAGGGAAAACCTTCCGGATAAAAAGAAAAAACCTTTCCTTATACAGAGGAAAGGGAGCATTTTCCTTTCGCTCTTATCGTCCAAGAGACACCTCTTGCGTCAGGTTAGCACCATGTCTGAAGACGGTTGCCGGGTTTCATAGGGCCTGTCCCTCCACCGACTCTGGATAAGAGAGTTACCGTTCGCATTTTATCATATCAAATCAGGAACGATTGTCAATTATATAGAGCAGGATCCATCCTTGCAATCGTGGATCCCCACCCTGTACCTGTTGTTGGCGATATATCGATAAACGGGGATCCCCGCCTTCCGTATAGCAGGAACTCCGAGGATTCTCCCTAATCCGTATAAAAGGGGACACTCTTTACATATATATGTGACAGCATCATATCCGATATGCTCCTGTCTGTCAGGATCATAAAGGTGGAGCTGCTCCCGGATCTCCTGCTTCTTCTCGCTGCTCAGTGCCGTTTGAGCTTCCATCTGTTGCAGGGATAGCCACAGGAGGCGATTGTTCCAATCAAATAGAGTCACCCACTTCTTTGTACGTATACACAAAGGACATTCCGCATCATATAATACGACTGATTTCTTCATCCTCTTCTCCCCTCTCTTACCTATATAGTACAGCAATTTCGACCTTTTTTAAAAACTTCAAAATCAGTGTGGACTATTAAAAACAATGTGTTATACTATTTACAAATAATCGCTTTCATGCGGAATTAAGGAAAGGCGGGATATCGATGATTCATGCAAGAAGTGACCGCTCAAGCATCGAAGAATTGCTTGAGGCAGATGGAACTCACGTTCACCTATCTGTTCCTTCGCTGATCAAAAAAGTGATCGAGAGACAAGAAGGGACATTGACAGACACCGGGGCCGTTCAGGCGGAGACAGGTGCTTACACCGGAAGGTCTCCGAATGACAAATTCATCGTGAAGGATGACGAGACTTTTGAACGGGTCGACTGGGGCAAAGTAAACCAGCCGATGACAGAAGATACTTTCCTCCATCTGTATCACAAAGTCATCGATTACCTGAAACAAACGAACGAGCGCTTCGTATTCAAAGGGTTTGCTGGGGCAGATGAAGACTACCGCCTTCCTATCCAGGTCATCACGGAATACGCGTGGCATAATATGTTTGCAAGACAAATGTTCATCCGCCCGAATAAAGAAGAGGAAACCCATCACGAAGCAGCTTTCACTGTACTCTCTGCTCCCGGGTTGAAAGCGGATCCTGAAACAGACGGTACCAATTCAGAAGTGTTCGTCACTGTTTCCTTCAAACATAGAATCGTTCTGATCGGTGGCACCCAATATGCAGGAGAAATCAAGAAATCGATTTTCTCCGTCATGAACTACCTGCTTCCGAAAGAAGGGGTACTTCCTATGCACTGCTCAGCGAATGTAAATGAAAACGGAGAGACCGCTCTGTTCTTCGGCCTTTCCGGAACAGGAAAGACGACATTATCTGCAGATCCGAAACGCTTTCTGATCGGAGATGACGAACACGGATGGTCGGATAAGGGCGTGTTCAATATGGAAGGTGGATGCTACGCTAAAACGAAAGATCTATCAGAAGAAAGTGAACCGGACATCTACAGAGCCGTACGATTCGGAGCCGTACTCGAAAATGTCATTCTGGACGCACGTACCGGAAGACCGGACTACGCTGATACCTCTCTTACAGAGAACACGCGCGTCGCCTATCCGCTCGACCATATCGATAACGCTCTCAAAGACAGTAAAGCCGGACATCCGGAGACGATCATTTTCCTGACAGCGGATGCTACAGGTGTTCTTCCGCCCATCAGCAAATTGACAAAAGCACAAGCGATGTATCATTTCCTCAGCGGGTACACAAGTAAGCTTGCAGGTACAGAACGGGGTGTCACTTCACCACAGGCTACGTTCTCTTCCTGTTTCGGAGCACCGTTCCTGCCACTTCCTCCTTCTGTCTATGCAAAAATGCTCGGACAGAAAATCGATGAAAACGAGACGGAAGTTTTTCTTGTGAATACCGGTTGGAGCGGCGGTGCTTACGGAACCGGCAAGCGTATGAAACTATCCTACACCCGCCGTATGGTAGAAGCAGCGCTGAACGGAGAATTCACGGAAACAGAAACTTATCAGGATCCCGTCTTTGGATTGAACATCCCTACCAGTTGCCAAGGGGTACCTGAAGACGTTCTTGTTCCACGTAATGCCTGGGAAGATAAAGACGCTTACGATAAGCAGGCAAAGGAACTGGCCGATCAGTTCCATGAAAATTTCAAGAAGTTCACTTATGCTGATGAGACGATCGCCAAGGCAGGTCCAATCAAGCATTAAACAAACAAAAAGGAAGAAGGCCCTCATAAACAAGGGACTTCTTCCTTCTCTTTTTACAAAACAGCTTCTATCCTTTCAAGACAAGTCGGCAACACTTCATCCTTCATCATGAAGCTGTATTCTTTTTGCTGACGTAACGCATTCGGAAGCTCTTCAAGTACCACCGGACCATTCGTTTCAAAATAATGTTCTTCTTCATCGATTCTTGCAATTTCAGCAAAGTAGACATTCTTGATGATGGTTCCGCCTTTCCCATCCACGTGGTACTGCCCTACATATCGAAGATTTTCGACGACAGCGCCTGTTTCCTCTTTCACTTCGCGGATGGCAGCTTCAGAAGCACTCTCCCCTTCTTCGACTTTACCTCCGGGGAATTCGCGGCCTCGCTCCTTATGCTCTGTCAGAAGCCATTTCCCCTGATATCTGCATATAACCCATACATGCTTCGGGTTCTCAGAGAACGGGTGATCCTCAAACGATAGTCTGACTAAATTATTGTAATAATCGTAAAACTGCTTCATACATTATCAACTGCCTTTTCCAAACACTCTTCTGATTCTCTGTTTAAATCGTATCATACGAAGGACAAATTACAAACGTTCCATCTCTTTTTCCGAGTGATAATTCAAAAACGAACATCTGACCTTCATTTTGAAAATAAAATTCTGGAATTTCCTGAAACTTTTTTTGTTCGTAAGCGTAAAGAAAGTAGAAATGAAAAAAGGGGAGATTATAATGAACCATTGGAAAAAAGCACTCACTGTACTTTTTCTATCCATGATCCTTGCCGCTTGCGGAACAGCCGAAGGAGAGGACGCTTCCGAAATCTTCAAGCAGGCCGAAAAGGCAAGTGACTCCATCGAAAGCGTGGCCATGGAGATGGAAATGTCCCAGGAGATCACTACTGAAGGGGATACGGAAGGATTGCCGGGAGGAAATATGAGTATGGACGTTTCCTCTTCGGGAGAAATGCAATTCGACCCTCTTATCCTTCATCAGTCCATCGATATGGAAACGATGATGGGAGAAGAAATGCCTGAGATTCCAGCACAGACGATGGAACAATACGTGACAGAAGATGCGATGTATATGACCAACCCGATGGGCGGAGAATGGGTCAAAGCCCCTGAAGTCCTCCAGGAGCAACTGAATACTTCTGTTCCTGCTGAACAACAGGCTCCGGGTTCTCAACTGGATATGTTCAAAGAACACATCTCAGATTTCTCTCTTGAAGAATCGGAAGACCATTATAAAATGAGTGTCTCCGCTACAGGGGAAGAAATGGAGTCACTTATGCAGAAAGTCATGGAAGAAGCAGGGACAGAGATGTTGACAGAAGACATGATGAAGAATACGACCATCAACAGTACCGATATCACCTTCACTCTGAACAAAGAAACGTACTATCCGGAAACTGTGGATATGAAAATGGATATTACCGTTGAAGAACAAGGACAGACCATCAACCTTGTGCAGGACACGAAGATCACTTACTCCGATTACAACGAAATTTCTGAATTGAGCGTACCCGACGATGTGGTGAACAACGCTAAAGAAATGGAAATTCCGGAAATGCCTGCGCAATAAAAAAGGAAACTACCGTCAACTGAATAAACAGAAGTGGTCATTCCTGATTTCGGATTACTGATCCGGAAAAGGGATGGCCACTTTCTGTTAGTAAGCTCAGCGATAGTTATCAGCTGAATTCAAAAAACAGGCGGAATTCCGCCTATTTTTTTAACACACCCATACCTTCGATCGTCGATTTTGTTTCTTCATCTCCTAAGTCATGCACCAGCGTAAACGCCCACTCCATCAGGTCATCGTACTCGTCGTTCGGCAAGTCTTTGTGATAGGGAACAAACGGGATATGAGATCGGAAGAAGGATCGTTCATCCGCGTTCTGCATTTCATCGAACATCTCCCTCAGCTCTAGCACTTCCTCTTCCGTTGCATGAATAACGAAGTCATCATTGTTAGCATCATGGTTCACTGAAATTTCCCTTGTCCCCATATTTACGAAATACTTTTTACGCTCCATTCGACCACACTCCTTTTCTCTTAGAATGCACAGCCGGAGCGGTATTATGAACAAAAAAAAGGAACGCTTTTCGAAAGCGTCCCTCCATAAGGAAATAAAAATTACAGACAATCTTAAGTCTTACCGTATCTTCATTATACCTTATTTTCAGTAAAAATATACCGTTCATTATAATAAATTATAAATTTTTTAATTCATCCATCCTCTTCAGGTGAGGACAGACCTTGCAAAACGTGCTGTCTTCATGGAGTCGATAGGACAGACAGCAGCACTTCCGCTCCCTGGCTCCCGTCGGCAGAACAGGCTGGGATTCAAAATAAGTGAAAGGATTCTTCTTCTCTCCGAAAGGCTCTCCATCCAACTCCTCCACAATAAAACGAAAATCTTCTCTCAGACGCTCCAACTCTGCCCCTTCATACCATTCCGGTAATTTCCTTTCGTACAGCCAGTATAGGTAGATCGCGACATTCTCCCACAGAACTTTTTTGGAGACACGCGTCGTCTTGTGGATGTGGAAGAAAATCGGAGCAAGATGATCACGGAATAGCTGGCGCATATTCTCTTCTATCCAAGCTTTTCGATTCTCCTCTGGAGATATCGTCGTTTTGTCTTTCAGGTAGTATTTCGGAAACCACTTCGGATTTTCATCGATACGTACATACTCCACATTGGCAGGAGAAACGTCCGGAAATTTATCGAATAGCGTCATCAGAACTATCGGTACTGTAATGGCATAGTATCCGAAACGCTTTCCGAGGAAAGATCCTGTTGTCAGAAACGACTCGGATTCAAGGTATATATGAAGATGGTTCAAGGCTTTCTCAGTACCATCTCTCGAGAGCAGGCTCTCGGCATTCAGTCTTTCATATACAGGTTCGTCTCTATGATCTTCCGTGAAATATCGAAAATGTTCATTCAGGAATTTCTCTTCGTCTCTTGTAATTACTGACTTCATGTTCGTCACCTCTTCTGTTCACTTACAAGTTTAGAAAGAAAAGAGTTTTCTGTCAATGAATTTGAGAATCATTTTCAATATGTAAAAGTATATCGATCCAGCTCCATCCTGGATATAACTTCCATGTCCGGTTCTACTCCTATACCTATGCCTTGCGGAACATCGATATATCCGTGGTCCATACGTATAGGAGTTTTCAATATATCCTGCTCGAAATAACGATCCGACCCCGACAAGTCTCCCGGAAGCGTAAACCCGGGCAAAGAGGCGAGAGCCAGACTGTGCGCTTTCCCGATACCCGTCTCTACCATTCCTCCGCACCAGAGAGGAATATCATTTTCCATCGCCAACTCATGAATCGATAAGGCTTCCGACCAGCCTCCCACCCGGCTTATCTTTATGTTGAAGATTTGCGCGGCCGCAAGCGCATATGCCTGCTCAGCATCGGCGTAACTTCTGATCGATTCATCCAGACAGATCGGGGTCTGCATTTTTTCCTGAAGCATCCGGTGCAAATAGAAATCCCCTGGACGGAACGGCTGTTCAATCATGAGAAGGTTCAGATCATCGAGGTTGAGAAAAGAATCAATAGAATCGTACGCACCATTTCCGTCAATCATGAGCGGAAAATCCTTATCGTTCTCTCTTAAAAGTGCTAACTGTTCACGTTCCCTGCCTTTTTCCACTTTCACTTTCGCACGCTGAAAGCCGGCATCTTTCACCTTATCAAGCTCTTCCGAGGGATCACCAGACAGACTTATAACACCACCGGCAGCCACTTTTTGCCGGTCTCCGCCTATGAATTCCGAGAGGCTTACATTGTTCTGCTTCGCGAGCAAATCGTACCAGGCCTGCTCTATCCCCGCTTTAGCCATGGGGTGCCCCTGGATTGTATCGAACAAAGGGGAAAGCGAGTTTCTCCTATTGATATAAGGCAACAAGTACGTTTGTGAAATGTGCCAGGCCGTTTTCACCGTTTCTCCCGTATAAAAGGGAGAAGAGAAAGCAGAAATCTCTCCATACCCTTTCCGACCGGATTCATCCGTCAATTCGACGATGATTACTTCCCGGCTCTCAAGTTTCCCGTGAGCAGTCGTGAACGGCTGTTTCATCGGCACATCAATATGATAGAGGTTCGCTTCACTCAAGTTCATCCAGATCACCTGCTTCGACCATTTCCACTAATCTTCGTTTCAATACTTTATTGGAGGCGTTTCTCGGCAGTTGGGGTACCCGGAAGATATAGGCAGGGTGCTTATAACGGGCCAATCCGTGTTTACAGCGGGAGATGATCGCCTCCCGCTTCACGTTTCTTCCGGAAACAAAAGCAGCCGGGACTTCTCCCCACGTTTCATCGCTCACTCCTGCAACCGCGATTTCTTCCACTCCTTCTACACCGGCAAGCACGTTCTCGATTTCAGCAGGGTAAATATTTTCTCCCCCTGAGATGATCATTTCCTTTTTACGGCCGGATACGTATAAGAATCCTTCTTCATCGAGATATCCCATGTCCCCCGTAGCGAAAAAGCGTCCCTGTCGCCGTTCTTTTTTATAATAGCCTTCTGATACCATAGGTCCGGCTACCATGATTTCTCCGACGTACCCTTTCTCTGCTTCAATGTACAAAGATGCTGTAGCTAACGCCTTACCTGCAGACCCGAGCTTCCGAACAGCGTCCTGAGGTGCTAATGTTGCAATCTGAGAAGTCGTCTCCGTCATGCCGTAGGTCTGGAATACAGGAATATTCTTATCCTGCGCCCGTTCTAATAAATGTTTCGTCGCCGGTCCCCCCCCGAGCAGAAAGCAGCGAAAAGAAGACGGGATATCCTCTTTGGCGACCACATCGATTAACCGCTCCAGCATAACGGAAACACCGGAAATCATCGTAACTCCCCGTTCTTTCATGCTACGCAGAACTTCATCTTCCTCAAAGGATTCATGGAATTCGATAGTCATACCATAAATGACATTTTTCATAAGGGTCGAGAATCCGCTTATATGAAAAACCGGAAGATTGAGCAACCACTTATCATCCTGGGTAAGACCGAGATTCAGGGCGGAACTGATGGCACTGAACCAGTGATTCCCGTATGTATGCAGAACCGCTTTCGGATTTCCCGTCGTCCCGGAGGTGTACATCATCGTGAATACTTCATCCAGGTCGATCTCTTCTTTCAAACCAGGAACAGTCGCCTTTCCCTCAAGATCTGAAAAGGAAACGACTTGCAGTTCTTCCCGAAGGCTCTCCACCTTGTCCGACTGGGAAGGTTCAAAAAGGAGGAGGCTCGCCTCTGCATCATTCACCTGATAAAGGAGCTCCTGAGATGTGAGACGTACATTCAGAAGTACGACTCTCGCTCCGAGGTAACTGAGTCCATAGACGATTTCCATAAAAGATGGATCATTCGGGGAGAGTATGGCGACATGATCCTTCTCCCTCACTCCCATGTTGTAGAGAACGCCTGCCATCTCTTTGCTTCTCCTTTCCAATTCTCGAAACGTAACGAACGATCCATCCTTGTATTCGACAGCCGACTTGTCCGGCTGAAGAAACGACTGCTTGCTTAACCAATGCGGCATGACTGTCATGGAAAAGTCTCCTCTCTATCATTTGAAATTACTGGGCATTCTTTCATACCTGCGCTCTTTCACTTGCACTGCCTGTACAAACAAAAGAGCGCCTGTATTCAGACGCTCCTTCCTTCTCGACTTATGGGAAACGCGGGAACTGATCGAAGTCAGGTTTGCGTTTTTCCTTGAACGCATCTCTTCCTTCTTTCGCTTCCTCCGTTGTATAGTACAATAGCGTAGCGTCTCCACCCATTTGCTGAAGACCGGCAAGACCGTCTGTATCTGCGTTGAAAGAAGCTTTGAGGAACCGCAGAGCAGTCGGAGACTTCTCGAGCATCTCTTTACACCATTGAAGTGTCTCTTCTTCCAGACGATCTACAGGTACGACCGTATTGACGAGACCCATATCCTCCGCTTCTTTAGCAGAGTACTGGCGGCACAAGTACCAGATTTCACGGGCTTTCTTATGACCGACGATACGTGCGAGCAGTCCCGCACCATATCCGGCATCAAAGCTTCCGACTTTCGGGCCTGTCTGACCGAATACAGCGTTGTCCGCCGCAATCGTCAAGTCGCAGACGACGTGCAGGACGTGACCGCCACCGATGGCATAACCGGATACCATCGCAACGACAGGCTTCGGAATGACACGGATCAGACGTTGAAGATCGAGCACGTTTAGACGTGGCACTTCATCTGTCCCTACATAGCCGCCGTGGCCTCGTACTCTCTGGTCTCCCCCGGCACAGAATGCATCATCTCCGGCACCGGCAAGAACGATGACTCCTACATTGGAATTGTCACGGGCACGTGTGAATGCATCGATCAATTCACGAACCGTAAGTGGTGTGAAAGCATTGCGGACTTCCGGGCGATTGATCGTGATTTTGGCGACCCCTCCGTAAGTCTCATATAGAATTTCTTCATATTCATGTTGCTGAACCCATTCTACAGACATGAAACGTCCTCCTTTATATGTAACTCTTAATTAACACTTCCTAGGGAATTATATCATGAATTGCCGAACGATTTCAGAGAAAATGTCCGGTTTTTCTAAATGCGGAATATGTCCGGCATTCTTCACGAGGTGCAACTGTGCTTGTGGAAATATCTCTGCCATCTCTTCATTCAACTTCTTATATTTGGCATCTTTCTCCCCCGCTATAAGGCATACGGGCTTATCAAGAGTCTTCAGATCATCCCAAAGAGAAGGTTGAACCCCTGTCCCCATCCCCTCGAGAGAAGCGATCAGTCCACTTCCATCATTAGCGAGCCGTTCTTTGCGAAGAGAATGTCGGCGGGAAGCAGGCAATTCTTTGATGGACTCAAATAGAGGCAACTCTTCCCACTTATCGGTAAAAGCTTCTATGCCATGATTCTCCAAGAGATCGATGACATTGCGATCTTTCCGTATCCGTTCCTTTCTTTCTTCCACAGTTCGAAGCCCGGGGGAGGCACTCTCGAGTATAAGTCTGTCTACCATGTCCGGATACATGGAAGCGAAAAACAGAGCCGTCCTCCCTCCCATCGAATAGCCGGCGACAGAGAGTCTTTCTATGTTCAACTCCTGGAGCATCGCTTTCAGATCACAGGCTACTTCTTCCATAGATAGGACTCCGATATCTCCCGTTTTGCCGTGGCCCGGCAAGTCCACCCTTATCATACGGAACCCAGGGAGATGGCCCTTCACTTCTTCCCATATGTTCGTACTTCCGGTGAACCCATGAAGAAAAAGGAGCGGTGGTCCCGAGCCCTCATCCTCTACCCAATATGTCCGATCATTCACTGTGAGATTCATCGTTTCCCACCTTGTCCCGTACTTTTTCGTCCAACAGTGTCCATTTATTCCGGTGATAAGCTACGTGCGTCTCCCTGCTCACAAATGCCTCGACGACAGATAGACCCTTTTCCTGTGATGCTTCCTGAAAAGCCTGAACGAACTCTTGTCTCGTCCCGACTTTTCTGTGCGTCCCTTTGTACATGTGGACAGCGTGACTAAGGTCCATATCCAGGGGAGTTCCGAACAGCGTTTCGTAGTGCTCAGGATGACTGGCTTGAGGAAGATAGGAAAAGATTCCTCCTCCGTTGTTATTGAAAAGAACAATCGTCAAATCCAGACCATACCGTTTAACAGCATGCAGGCCGTTCATGTCATGAAAGAACGACACGTCCCCGGTGAGAAGAGTCACTCTGCGACCTCCTGCGGCGAGACCTGCCGCTGTCGAAGTGACACCGTCAATGCCATTCGCTCCTCGATTCGCGAATATGGAAATATCCTTATCCACCGCCGGGAAGAATGTATCGACATCCCGGATCGGCATACTGTTTCCGACAAATAGAAGAGACCCAGGGTCAAGCAAGCCTGAAACTTCATGTACCGCTTCCCCTTCATACAATTCGTCTTTTCCCTTCTCCAGCATGACTTCTGCTGCTTCGCTGTCCAGTTCTTTCATATTCTCAAGAAAAGTGTCGCTTCCGCTTTCCACCAGAGGGAGGAGGTCCTTACAGAATGATAGAGGATCCGCCCATATGAATTCCGTAGATACCCCTGCAGGTTCGCGGGAACTTACGTCACTGTCGACGACATACATATCTGTGTCTTCTGTGCGCTGAACCCACTTCAGGTAGGCTTTAGAGACGGGCATAGCGCCGAAGCGGATCACATAATCCACATCCTCCAACCAATCACCGAAGCGTTCAGAACGAAAAAGAGAATCGTAATGCGTAATGACATTCGTTTTCGAAAAACTCCCGGCGCGCATTTGGGATAACGGATCGGCGAATACAGGCGCACCCAACTTCTCTCCAAGTTTTGCAATCCATTCTGCAGCATGCGGATCTGTCTGGGGTCCACATACGATAAGACCCTTTTCTTCACCGCTGAATCGGGTTGCATAATCAGTGAGCTCAGCCTCCTGAAGCATGCGGACGCCTCTCTTCGGCTCTGGAAAAACCGTATCTCCCCGCCACAGTCCCTCTAAAGTAAAGTCGGGCATAAGCGGTTCGCGGAAAGGAAAGTTCACCTGTACCGGGCCTGCGTGCCCCCGTAAAGCTTCTTCTACAGAGCGGGCTGCCTGTTTTCTGGCATACAGCTCTCTATTCTCTTCAGGAATGAGCATATCGTGAAACCATTTCGCATAGTCCCCATACATGTGAATCTGGTCGATGGCCTGAGGCGCTCCGACGTCACGCAATTCGTGGGGGCGATCGGCAGTCAGGACAATCAGAGGTACTCTGCTGTAATAGGCTTCAATAACGGCAGGAAAGTAATTGGCAGCAGCCGTTCCGGACGTACAGATCAGTGCGACCGGCTCCTGCTTTTCCTTAGCCAGTCCGACGGCAAAAAATCCAGCTGATCGTTCATCCAGCTGGACCCAGTGCCTGATTCCATCGTATTCTGCCATCGTCACAGCAAGCGGCGTAGAGCGTGAGCCGGGAGAAATGACCGCATGCTTCACTCCTGACACAGCCAGCTGATCGATGAAGTGAGTCGTATATCTTGTCAAATGTTCCGTGTAACTCATTCTTTTCCTCCTAAAACGGCCAACATAGGTTTAAACTTAACCATCGTTTCCTCATACTCCGATTCAGGGTCAGAGCTCTCTACAACCCCGCACCCTGCAAATAGGGATGCTTTATTATCATGAAGGAGAGCAGAACGGATAGCCACAGCGAATTCTCCGTTTCGTCCGCCATCGATCCAGCCGATCGGACTCGCATACCATCCTCTGTTCATCTCTTCATGATTTTTGATATATTCCACCGCTTCCTGTTGAGGCAGACCTCCGAGAGCCGGTGTAGGATGCAGATCCTTCACTACATCAAGAAGAGAGTATCCTTCTTTCAACCTGGCCTTCACAGGTGTATACAAATGTTGCAGGTTGCGCAATTTGTAAAGGGAAGGCCCCTCAGGTACGTCGACTTCTTCGGCATACTGTTCAACGGCACTACGGATCATCTGGACAACGTAATCGTGCTCGACCCGATTCTTCTCATCCTGTAAAAGTTCGTCGCCGAGTTCGTCGTCTTCATCCTCTGTATCTCCCCGGAGAGTCGTTCCTGCAAGACAGGCCGAGAACAATTCATCATGTTCAACTTTTACAAGCCGCTCCGGGGTAGCTCCGACAAAGTAGGCACCTCCGTGCTCGTAGCAGAATACGTAGCTGGCGTTCTGCATTTCAGAAAGGTCCTGCAACACTTTCGTGATGGAGGCGGGAGCATCGAACGTCAATCTCACTTCCCGAGCCAGTACCACCTTTCTGAGAGATCCTTTCGTAAGATCTTCCGTCGCTTCTGCAATCGTCTGTTTCCATTCTTCAGGGCGTACCTCTTCAATCTCTTCGAGGCGTACAGACACCCCTTCTTCCTCCACGGGGTGAAGCAGCCGTTCTTTCTCTTCTTCGACACTCATCGAAATCTCCTCTACGTCTTCCTCCGGCGTAAGTAGAAGATTCGTCGTCAGGTATGATCCCTCGCGGTCATTCGTCAGTAGAAATTTCGGAATGGTCATGTTGCTGTTCGGAAATGTTTCCCACGGCTCTCCGGCAACGGAAACCTCGCAGAAGCCGAAGCCTCCAAGTGCTACAGCTCCCGTTCCTTTCTTATCGGAAGGGTTCCATGACCGCACGCGATTCATCCATCCAAGAAGGTCCTTTTCCATAGCGGGGAAACGGTCCTCCCCTTCTTTCGTTATACTTACAGCACTGCTGATTCCAACCAGTGTGAAGTCTTCATCCGCACTCTTCCAGAAATGACGGTGTTCATCTATCTGTTTCCCACTTTCGAAAAATGCAAATGGATCCATTCCCTCTATCTTCTCAGTGACACTCAATAGTAGGGACTGTCTGGTTCTCTGCGCTTCTTTATGAACTTTGCGTATTTTATCTTCTATATGAAAAGTCTTTACTTGTAGCATAGTTTTCCTCCTATCCACAGGGGACAGCTTGGCATATCTTCTTCTATTTTATTCTCTTTTATCCCGCGACTCAAGAAATCCGTAGACAATCCTCTAAAATATTACATAGATTGACACCACCTGGCTGTTTGCCTAAACTTAGAATGACATTACTGAAAAGGAGAGAAGCTTCATGAGTTCGGGTTCAACTAACGACATCCAGGCTTCTCTGAATGAGCGCGGCGGCTTCCATGTCTGGTGGCGATTATTACGCCCCCATACGCTGACCGCTTCTTTCGTACCTGTCTTCGTAGGTACGATGGTCGCTGTCGTAGACCGGAATGGCACAATCGCCTTCGGTCTTTTTCTTGCCATGATGCTGGCGTCGATTCTCATTCAGGCAGCAACCAATATGTTCAATGAATATTACGACTACGTCCGGGGCCTCGATAACGAGGAATCCGTAGGCATCGGAGGTACGATTGTACGTGATGGCATCCGCCCGAAAACGGTCTTATTCCTCGCATTATCTTTCTTTGCCATCGCAGTTCTATTAGGCGTCTATATCTGTATCTTATCGAGCTGGTGGATCGCTGTCATCGGATCCGTATCCATGATGATAGGATACTTGTACACTGGAGGACCCTTCCCTATCGCTTATACCCCTTTCGGTGAACTTGTAGCCGGGTTTTTTATGGGACCTGTCATCGTGGGTATCGCCTATTATATCCAGGCAGGAGTGATCAACTGGGGAGTGATCGCGATTTCTATCCCGATAGCCATCTGTATCGGAGCCATTATGATGGCTAACAACATCCGTGATAGAGCGGGGGATGAAGCAAATGGAAGGAAAACGCTGGCCATTCTTTTGGGGCATGAAGGAGCTGTCACTTTCCTGGCTGCGAATTTCATCCTCGTTTACGCTTTGACGATTCTCTATATGTTCCTCGGCATGCTGCCATGGTGGTCACTGATCTCCCTGTTGAGCGCCGTCCATGCGATAAGAGCTGTTAAGAGTTTCTCCGGCAAGGGAAGTCCTGTAGAGATGATGCCGGCAATGAAAGGCACGGCACAGACGAACACATTTTATGGAATGTTACTCGGAATATCATTGCTAATATCTGTATTTTTGGGATAATGAAAAGGTGGGGTCTCCCCATCTTTTTTTAATGAAGAAAGCTACATACACAGGTTTGATTCACAGAAGTAAGGGAAAACTGGAAAGGAATGATGTTCATGAAAGAGATGTTAACAAACACTTTAATGGAAACACTGGGGATGGAAGTTCTTCAGGCGGACCCTCAGAAAGTCCGGATGTCCATGCCTGTGGATACCAGGACTCATCAGCCGATGGGTTTCCTGCATGGAGGAGCTAACGTGGCTCTGGCTGAATCTGCCGCAAGTATCGGCGGTTTCCTCAACATCGATACACAGAAGCAACAGGTTTTCGGTATCGAGATCAACGCCAATCACATCAAAAGTAAACGGGATGGTCTTGTATATGCTACTGCTACCCCTGTACACCTCGGAAATCGCACGATGGTATGGTCGATAGAGGTTACAGATGAAGAGGAACAGCCACTTTCTGTATCACGGTGCACGCTTGGAGTCGTCCCCCTATAAAACGTAAGGAGGATATCGATGAATTTATCTGAAGAACAACTGGACTATTTTAAAAATAGACTACTAGAAATCAAAGATGAAGCCGAAGAAGAGATGGAGCGTCATCACGAGTACTACGAAAACGGAGAATACTCGAAAGACAACACCGGAGATATTTCCAGTGTGCAGGACCACCCTGCAGATTCCGGTACAGAAATGCACGAACAAGCCAAAGAACAGACCCTTTTTGATGCGGCAAGAGAAAGGTATATGGCTGCTGTCGACGCTTTGGAGAAGATAGAAAAAGGAACGTACGGAGAGAGTGAAATTTCCGGAAAAGACATTCCTCTAGAACGTCTCGAAGCGATGCCGACAGCCCGGAACCGTGTCGACGAAGAGGAAGAAGCGTAAATAACAGAGCGACCGATGGCATTTTGCCGATCGGTCGCTCTTTTTATAGCTGATGAAAGGGTAATAAGACGAAAATTGATTCGTCAGGAAGAAAAACATCCCGTAATTTAAATTATGAGACACTTTCTATGAGACGGAGCTTCGAATTCATCGGATACCAAATAATATGAAGTGTTTTCCTCTCTTCTCGAACGAAAACTGTCCCATAACCGCCCACACCCCTCTACATAGGAAGACCACCGGTTACCACCCGGCGGTCTCCTCAACTTCTATTTCAGATCCAAAGGGTTCAGACTCTCTGTCCCATCCATGTTTCTGATGAACGTCACCAGCAGTTCAATGCACTGTTCGATATCCTCGAAACTTGCCGTCTCTACAGGGGAATGCATGTACCTTAACGGTAAAGACACGAGACTTACCGGCACTCCTTTTCCTGTCAGACGCATACGATCGGCATCCGTACCGGTGGCTCTTGAAGTCAGTTCGTATTGGACAGGAATACTCCTTTGTTCAGCGGCACCCTCAAGCATCGCGTTCATATTCCGGTTGATCGGAGCTCCTTTGGCCAGCACAGGGCCTTCTTCAAGTTTCACATCTCCATGCTTTTTCTTGTCCACACCAGGGTAATCCGTAGCGAACGTCACATCACAAGCAATCGCCATCGTCGGCTCGATTCCGGCTGCCGCAAAATAAGCACCGCCCATATTCGTCTCTTCATTCACCGTACTCGCCGCGTACACACCGACGTTCACTTCTTCGTCAGCCAGGCGTCTGATCACTTCTCCTACGATGAACTGGCCGGTCCGGTTATCCAGACCTCTTCCGGAAACATAGCGGTTCATCATCACTTCAGGCGTTCTTTTATAAATCGCGAGGTCACCGATCTGAACATATTTCTCCACTTCCTCTTTCGATTTCGCTCCGCAGTCGATGAACAGATCATCGAGCTCGAAATCCCCTTTCAGCCCACCATGGTGCTGGGCATTCACTCCGATCACACCGGACAGGTTGCCGTGTGCTCCCAGAATCTCCACTTTCATTCCGACTGCCGCTTTCGGATTAACGCCACCCATCTTGTAGATATAGATGTAGCCGTCGTCACCGATCCGGTTCACGACGAGCGCAATTTCATCACAGTGCCCCGCAAGCATCACTTTAACTTCAGCTTCCGGATTTTTCACCGCAATTACATTCCCTGAATTGTCCGTCCGTACTTCATCTGCATAAGGCTTCATCGCCTCCATCCATTTATGCTGGATTTCCATCTCATAGCTTGATGGTGAAGCCGTATTCAATAGTTCCAGTAAAAAGTCCGTATTTCTTTCTGTCATATGTACCCTCTCCCTTCCCTCTTATCATAGCAAGTTTCATTCCATCAGCAAAACTTCCGCATGCTCCAATACCTGTTTCCCTTGCTCAATCTTTCCACTGTCTACCGCTGCATCCTTGTCCGTAGGGTTCTGGAACTGATCGAACATACCCCGGATCGCTCCTCCCTTCGCATCTATGTCGTTCCCAGCTTCGTACTGATGTTTCAGAAGGAAGGGGCAGGTAATTGTTACGTGACCTCCACTTTCTTCCCCTTCGAAGTCTTCGGCTGCAAAAGGAATGCGGAGCACTTCGATCGCGGGTTCCGTCTCGAGAACGTAGTCGAAATATCCGTGTTCCGTATCCCAATTCGAAGCGAGAACAAACCCCAGTTTCTCCAGGGCTTCCTTCACTTCTTTGAACATAAATTCACGGCCTTCAAGCTGTGAAGATAGCTTTTCCATACTGAATCCCTCCTGTCTTTCAGTATGCCCGTAAAATAAAAATGCTTGCACCAGTCGGCGCAAGCATTTCTTTTCATTATAGACGTTTTTCCAGTTCTTCTTTTTCTTTTTCGAAGCCAGGCTTACCGAGAAGGGCGAACATATTCTTTTTATATGCTTCCACTCCCGGCTGATCGAACGGATTCACACCGAGAATGTAGCCACTGATGGCACAAGCTTTTTCGAAGAAGTATACAAGATACCCGAACGTATAAGCATCCATCTCCGGTACGTGAACGATCAGGTTCGGTACGTTACCATCTGTGTGAGCAAGCATCGTCCCCTGATACGCTTTTTCGTTCACTTCAGAAATCGTCTTACCTGCGAGATAGTTCAAACCGTCCAGGTCGTTGTCTTCCGCTTCGATCGTATAATCTGACTTCGGAGACTCAACATGAAGTACCGTCTCGATCAGATCTTTACGACCATCCTGGATAAACTGTCCAAGAGAGTGAAGATCCGTGGAGAAGTTCGCTGAAGCAGGGAAGATCCCTTTCTGGTCTTTTCCTTCGCTCTCGCCGAAGAGCTGCTTCCACCATTCGGAGAAATATTGAAGCGCCGGCTCATAGTTGACGAGCATCTCAATCGATTTTCCTTTATTGTAGAAAACGTTACGCACCGCCGCGTACTGATACGCAGGATTATTTTCAAGCGAATCATCGGCAAGCTCTTCGCGTGCCTTGTCTGCGCCTTTCATCATGTCCTGAATGGAAATGCCGGCCGCTGCGATCGGCAGGAGACCTACGGCTGTAAGTACGGAATAACGGCCACCTACATCATCCGGTACGACAAAGCTCTCGTAACCTTCTTCGTCTGCTAACGTTTTAAGCGCACCTTTTTCTTTATCTGTCGTTGCATAAATGCGTTTCTTCGCTTCCTCTGTTCCATATTTCTCTTCCAGGAACTTACGGAAGATACGGAAAGCGATCGCTGGCTCCGTCGTCGTACCACTCTTGGAGATTACGTTGAGGGATACGTCTTTATCTTTGATCAGTTCTAGAAGATCGTTGATGTAAGCCGAACTGATATTGTTTCCTACGAAGAATACCTGAGGTGTATCACGGTTATCTAGCTCATTATAGAAACTGTGCTGCAACATCTCGATAGCCGCGCGCGCTCCCAGGTAAGAGCCACCGATACCGATCACCAGAAGCACATCAGAATCTGATTTGATTTTCTCTGCAGACTTCTCGACACGGGCGAACTCTTCCTTATCATAGTCTCTTGGAAGATCGAGCCATCCCAGAAAGTCATTACCTACGCCTGTCCCTTCGTGAAGCGCACGGTGAGCGAGCGTTACTGCATCCTGCATATAGCTTACTTCATGCTCTCCCATGAAAGTAAGGGCCTTGTCATAGTCAAAACGTACGTGTGTCATACCTTTCCCTCCCGGTCGTCATTATGTTCTCTTTTTTTACTTTACAGAATCAAAGAATGTAAATCAAGCGCGCCTCTCTCAGTAAACGCTTTCTTCTTCAGATAAAATTATGAAGTGGTTTTTCCTACCAGACACAGAAAACCGTGGCATATCTTAAGGAACCCGATATTTTTCATGAAAAATGATGGCAATATGTATGAAATACAGAATTATTAGATATTTTTTCTTCAGCGTTCTGAAAAACCGTCTCATAACACGCAGGAACTACCTTATAATTACAAAAAACCGGCAGGGCTCCCTGCCGGTTCATACAATCTTCATCTTATTTGGAAAGCTCCAAAATACGGTAAACATCCTCTTCCTGAAGCTGAGAGAAGTTGCCGAACGGTCCGCGTTTCATCGCACGATCGACAATCGTATCGAACTTCTCGTCCGTGATCTCATAATCAGCCAGTGTTTCCGGTGCACCGAGAGAATTCCAGAACTTCCTCAATTCTTTCGCGCCTTCAAGACCTGCTTCTTTCTCGGAAATCCCTTGTGTCTCGACACCGAACACTTTCTCTGCAAGCCGGGCGAAACGATGTGTCTGTACGTCCACATTGTGCTCCATCCAGTTCGGGAACAGGATAGCCAACCCACCGGCGTGCGGGATGTCATACACCGCGGAGACAGCATGTTCGATATTGTGGGAGGCCCAGTCCCCTTTGTAACCCATCTGCATCATGCCGTTCAAGCCGAGAGTGCCTGCGTACATGATCGTTTCACGATGATCGTAATTGGATAGGTCTTCAAGAAGCTTCGGTGCCGTATCGATAATCGCACGAAGCACCCCTTCGATCATTTCATCCTGTACGGGAGACTGTGTCTCTTCATGGAAATACTGTTCCATCAAGTGCGTCATCATATCGACGATACCATATACGGTCTGATCTTTCGGTACAGTCACCGTATTCTGAGGATCGAGAATCGAGAATGTCGGATACGTATAAGGAGCAGCGCCCCATCCGTATTTTTCATTCGTTTCCCAGTTCGTAATGACCGATCCGCCGTTCATTTCACTCGCTGTAGCAGCCATCGTCAGTACGGTTCCGAACGGAAGAGCGTCCTGCGGAACTGCTTTTCTCGTAACAAGGTCCCAGGCGTCTCCATCATATTTCGCACCTGTAGCGATCGTCTTCACTGCATCAATGACACTCCCGCCACCGACAGCAAGGATAAAGTCGATGTTGTGCTCGCGGCATAAGTCTACACCTTTATGGACAGTGGTAAGCTTCGGGTTGGGTTCGACTCCGGAGAGTTCCGTAACCGTTACTCCCTTTTTATTCAATTGCTCCATGACCTGGTCATAGACGCCGTTCTTTTTGATGCTTCCTCCTCCGTATACGAGGAGCACGTTCTGTGTATGTTCCGGTAAATGATCATTGAGTGACTCCACCTGATCTTTTCCGAAAATCAACTTCGTTGGATTATGAAAAACAAAAGACTTCATGACTATTCCTCCTTTGGCTTCGACTACATTATGACGGACCTGGTCAGCTTTCTCAAAAGAAATGCATGCGTCAGCCGAATAGGTGCAAACTAATCTGAGGAGGTGGATCATATGAACACATTGCAACGCATATCCCTTATCGTCATATTAATCGGGGCCATCAACTGGGGCCTGATCGGCATATTCCAATATGATCTGGTAGCAGGTCTATTCGGAGGCGGGGAACAGATGAACCCGGTAGCAAGAACGATATATACCCTAGTAGGTCTCGCAGGTATCATCGGTTTCTCTTTTTTCAACTGGGGACCGAACGACAAAAAAGAACCAGCTATGGAATCGTAGCATTAAAAAAATCCGGAGCCTTTAAGCTCCGGATTCCTTGCTATTAGTTGCGATATTTTTTACGGTCGTCGGACTGTTTGATCCAGTCTTCAAGCTTATCTTTCAATGTGTTGAAACCAGCTTGATCTTCCTTCTGCACTGCTGCCTGTTGGTTCCTTTGGTTCTGCTTAGGCGCGCGCTTCGGAGCTTCCTGTGTCGCACGGATAGAAAGAGAATATTTATTCTTCGCTTCATCGATGTTCAGAATTTTAACCTCAACTTCGTCACCTTCAGATAGATGCTCGTTGATATCCTTAACGAAACCGTGTGTTACTTCAGAAATGTGCACGAGACCTTGAACCTGATCGTCCAAAGCGACGAATGCACCATACGGTTGAATTCCTGTAACTTTACCTTCTACAACTTGACCTTCTTGAAACTTCTCTGACATACTATACAACTCCTGATTTAATTATTGTTCGTATCTTTTCACGCAATTACTGATTATAGCACAAGCCTTCTTATTATTCAAAAACAGTTTTCCTAAACTTTTTTTGAAAAAGATGTTTAACTATATGTTTCAGCGGCTATATTGTGTAATGTAAGACTTTCTCGTATTCCCCCTGTGTTAGCAAAGCGATACATATTGTTGTCGCTTTGCTCTTTTTTTGTGCTTTTTTAAGGATTATGAGCCACGACAGTTAACAAACCTCTTCCGTTTCCGTTAAGATATACGTATATCAAAAGTGAATGAGGTGAAGAGATTGACGAATTTCGAAGATGTAATCGAACGCAAAGGTACGAGATCCGTGAAGTGGGATTTCGCTGATATGCTATTCAAAAACGAAGGCGTTCTTCCGATGTGGGTCGCCGATATGGACTTCCAGGTACCGGAAGCCGTCACGAAAGCTCTTCAGGACAGAGTCTCCCACGGGATTTTCGGCTATACCATGCCTGATGATGAAGTGAAACAGACCATTGTGGATTGGGTAAGCAACCACTACGACTACAAAATAGAAAAAGATTGGATCTTCTATAGCCCGGGAGTCGTGCCAAGTCTACATATGCTCGTCCAGGCTCTCTCCGAAGTAGGCGACCACGTTCTGATCCAGACACCGGTATACCCGCCTTTTTACAGTATTGTGAAGAATCATGGACGCCACATCGTCAAAAATCAGCTTACGTTCGACGGAGAACGCTATGAGATCGACTTCGATGATTTCGAACAGAAAATTGAAAAAAATAATGTATCCTTGTTCATCCTTTGCAGCCCCCACAACCCTATTGGACGCGTATGGACGAAAGAAGAACTTCAAAAAATGGCGGATATCTGCCTGAAACATGGAGTGACGATTCTTTCCGACGAAATCCATGCCGATCTTGTTCTCGGTGAGAATGAGCACACATCCATCGCTTCGTTATCTGAGGATATCGATGAAGCCACCGTTACGTGCTATTCACCGACGAAGACGTTTAACCTGGCGGGACTTCAAGCTTCTTATGTCGTAGCAAAAGATAAAAAGAAACGCAAGCGCCTTGAACGACAGTTCCATGGCCAGGGCATCAACATGCTGAATACGCTCGGGCTTACTGCACTCGAAGCAGCTTACAGAGACGGAGAAGAATGGCTTGAAGGTTTACGTGAGAAGTTGGCTGAAAACGTCACTTACGCACGCGATCGCCTGCACAAGGAAACGGATTCGATTCGGGTCATAGAACCTGAGGGCACGTATCTTCTCTGGCTCGATTGCCGTGGTCTTGGACTCGAGCATGAAGAACTGAAGACATTCATGCAGGAAAAAGCGAAGCTTGGACTTAACGACGGAGCTTCCTTCGGAGAAGAAGGAAAAGGGTTCATGCGGATGAATATAGCCGCTCCAAAGGAAACCGTAGTTGAAGGGGTAGAGCGTCTTATCCAGGCTGTACAAAAAGCATAGAATTCTATATAAGAAGCCCCGTCACTCTCGACGGGGCTTCTTTCAGCTATTCTCTTTCATAATAATGAGGATCATCTTTCAAGTGATCGGGCAAATGATCCTCTTCTTTTTTAGAAGCCTTCATAAATATATAAACGGTCGCAACAGCAGCTGCCATGAATAATGCAAGCATCAGCAATGCCGGAATATACTCGGCCTTGTCCTGAGGAAAATACAGAAAGTCCATCATCACGTACCACTCTCCTTCTTCGCTTATTATAACAAAGAATGGACGAGGATGGCAGGAGATGTGTTATCATTCGGTAAGAAAGAAAGGAGTCGAAGTCATATGGAAGATGTACAAGTCGGAGACACGGTAAAAGCTTTTTACAAAACAGGAACATACATAGGAAAAGTGAAAGAAGACCGGGGAGCCAAGTTTCTCGTAGAAGTCCTCGCCGTCCACACTCACCCGGCCCAGGGAGATCTGCACAATCCGGGCCAGACGGAAGAAGTGTTCTTTCATCAGCGAAAAGCACTCAGTCACCACGAAAAGGCGAACGTAGACAAAAAAGCGGTCCATCCGTTCGATGGTGAAATTCCTGAATATGAAGAATCACTGAAACAGTCCGTCCAGAACTTCAAGGAAAAACTCATGCGCCGCGACACCGAATTCAACCAGAAAGCCCTTCATCAACTCGAGGACTTGGAAACTCAGTATTTTAAGTAAGGAGTGTGGAATCACCCCGCTTAGAAACCTAAGTCATAAGTAGCCCGGTCACAAAAAGGCGCTCTTCCTTTTTTGATCCGGGCTACTTATGGCTCGGGTTTCTGGGTGATGCAACTGGACCTGTAAGAAAAGCGGAGAAGAGCGTTTAGAAACCTCAGTCATAAGCATTTCTTGCTGCCCCGGCTTTATCCTGTATTTTTTTCATTCAGATCATACGAAACACCTCATTCTTCAGCATTTCATATATTTTCACATCACATTCTTCAAAAAATACCTCATTAAGAAATTTATACGGTAGTTTTGATGTTGCAGAACAGTAAAACCACCTCATATCCCCCCTCATCTAAACAAAAAAAGCAGAGAAGGACTCCCTTCTCTACTCTCCAGGTACTTTCAGATTCTTCTTTTTCTTCACCGGCTTCCCGTAGACCATGTTCGTCAACCTGGGCGCTTGTTCAAACAACACCATACCGATAAAAGCCGCTATCACTATATACATACCACTGAACACTTTCAAGGTCCCGGTAGCCACTGCAGCAATAACCACGGAAAATTCTCCTCTTGAACACATGGAAAGTCCTCCACGTAAGGAAGCTCGTCTCGACAGTCCGTACAGGGGTCCTCCTATGACACCAAGCAGGATCTTCGCACAGATGGACCAGAGAAGCACGACCGCCAGGAGACCAGCCATGGGTACACCGTCTCCGAGCTCCACCGTTGTTCCGAAGTATATAAAAAATGTGGGAAGAAACAAATCTCTGATAGGAAAAACGGTCTGTTCCACTTTTTCAATCCTGCCGATTTCAGCAAGCATCATTCCTGCAAGAAAAGCTCCCAGCACCTCGGATAATCCTAAGTATAAAGCCAGCCCAGCGTAAGATAGCGAAATACCGATAAGCAGTGCTATTTTGAAATCCTGGTCCGCAATTCTGTCGAGAAATATTTCAAACCGTTTGAACACTGTCTTCCCGAGGATGATTGCCCCGAGGGTCAAAAGTAAGATCTTCCCGATAAGTATTCCGAAAGCCCCGGCTGTAAAAGCATCTCCCGTACTCATGCCCACAAGCACAGCCACGACAATCGGTGCAACGACATCTTCGAAAATAAGAATCGCCAGCATGAATTCCGTTTCTGCGTTTGCCATCCGTTCCCGATCATCCAGTAATTTTGCTGTGATAGAGGAACTCGTAGCATAAGCGATTCCTCCGACAAGAAGACTCGAGAAAAAGTCAAGCCCGAAGCCTATCGCTATCAGAGTCGTCACCCCGAGGCTTAGAAAAACATCCAGCAACCCGGCCGGCCAGACTTTTTTAGCTATGCCTCCGAGCCTGTTAACGTTGAACTCCAGACCGAGCAGGAAGAATAATAGGACAATTCCGATCTCTCCTGCAAAGTATAGTAATTTGTTATCCGTAAGTACATCCGCCAAGATGATCCCGAGCAGTATGTACAGAATGACATTGGGTAATTTGATTTTTATACTCAAGTATCCTAGATAAAATATTCCAAGCAGTATCAGCCCTGCTCCCAGCAAGGACGGAAATTCCGCATGCACAGGTTATCCTTCCTCTCCTTGGCACATCGCCTGCAGCACATCCAGCTGCTCCTGTTTGCCGATAGCCATCAACACATTCCCTGGTGAAAGCACCTGATCCGCTTCCGGAATGGCGATGGTTTCATCCCCTTGCACAATGCCTATAATCGTAGCACCTGTACGATTTCTGATCTCAGACTCTTCAATCGTCTTCCCTGCAAGTACAGATTCAGCTCTCAGCTCAATCCAGTCGATGACGATCGAGTTCTTGAACATCTTCAACTTATCCGCACTCACCGGCTGGTAAGTAGCACCAAGAAATTGTGCTCCAAGCTCACGTGTTTCATCTGCTGTCAAATCAATGGCAAAATCCGCCTCTTCGTTATCGGCATCATCAAACAGGTATAGTTCCCTTTTCCCTGTGTGATGAACGATAAGCACTATTTGACTATTTTCTGCCGTTTTGAAACTGATTTTCTGTCCGATTCCCGGCAATTGGGAAACTGAAATATTCATTCCGCTGCCTCCTTGACAAGCCGTTCGTCCTATTCAGATACCCCTGACATATGTGACGAAACTTATTTCTATTGATACTTATATTGTAGCAGTCCCCCAGGTATCAGTCATTTGTTTTATAGAAAGCGTTATGATAATTTAGATATGAGTGAAGGAATATAAGGAGGCGTTTTAATGACAACACATATTGGAGCTAATAAGGGAGATATCGCTGATAAAATACTATTACCGGGAGACCCGCTTCGTGCCAAATATATTGCGGAGAATTTTCTCGAAGATGCTGTATGCTATAACGAAGTACGTGGAATGTACGGATATACCGGTACATATAAAGGGGAAAGAGTCTCCGTTCAGGGAACAGGTATGGGTGTACCCTCCATCTCCATTTACGTCAATGAACTGATGGAAGCTTATGACGTACAGAAGCTTGTACGCGTAGGTTCCTGTGGAGCGATCCAGAAGGATGTTAACGTGCGTGACGTCATCCTGGCCAACACTTCTTCCACGGACTCCAGCATGAACCGTTCCACGTTCGACAATGTTGACTTCGCCCCGAGCGCAGATTTCAACCTATTGAAGAACGCTTATGAAGTCGGTGAAAAGAAAGGTATGAACCTTCACGTAGGTAATGTATTCACCAGTGACCAGTTCTACCGCGATAATGCCAAAGAATTTACGCAGAAACTTGCGGACTATAACGTACTCGCAATAGAAATGGAAACGACAGCTCTTTATACACTGGCGGCGAAATACAACCGTCAGGCACTTTCTGTACTGACAGTAAGTGACCATATCCTTACGGGAGAAGAAACGACTTCCGAAGAACGTCAGACGACTTTTACAGATATGATGGAAATCGCACTGGATGCCGTAATCCAGGACTGATCTTCCTTTTGAGAAGAAACCTCCTCATTGCAGGAGGCTTCTTTTTTCAAGTATAATAGTTTTACCATTAATCAAGTTTTCTGAGAAAGGCTGACGGACGACTATGGAGATCCTCTACAACTTCCCTCTCTGGGCAGCACTTCTTGCGATTGTAGTCGCTCAGGGTATCAAAATTCCTATATCATTTATTGCGTCGAGGAAAATCGACGGCAAACTCGCTTTTTCCACAGGCGGCATGCCCTCGAGTCACTCCGCTGCCGTTACTGCACTGGCTACAGGGGTAGGTGTGGAACAGGGTTTCGATTCCACGATGTTCGCTGTGGCCACCGTCTTTGCGATCATCGTCATGTTCGATTCCACCGGTGTAAGACGTCAATCGGGGGAGCAGGCTATCATGTTGAACATCCTGCTGAACGATTTCCATCGGTTTGTGGAGCAGGCCAAAGGATGGGGCACGAAAGAAGAATTCGAAAAGCGTGAAGAAATCAAGGAAATGCTCGGTCACCAGCCGATAGAGGTCTTTGTAGGAGGAGTCTTCGGGGTTGTGCTGACTTTTTTCGTACATTACCTGGCATACTGAAGGGGAAGGCAGACGCCTTCCCTTTTTTAATGCAAAATAAAAAAGCATCCGAACCTCTCAGATGCTTTAGAACATTTGATATCCTTTTTTACGAAGGAGACGGATAACCATCCCCGCAACCACCGTGCCTGCGAACCCGCTCACCAAAATAATGATATCAAAGATACTCAATGATAAAATGGTGGACCAGACATCACTGATCGCTCCTCCGGGTTCTCTGAAATACCGGTTCAACGGAAAGTCATCCACAATCAGGAAAACGATTGCCGGATAGACGAACAGCATGAACCACGACATCCGCAGGATCATATTAAGTAAAAACGATATGCCGAAAAACAATACGAAAAACAGTAAGATGGAAACCGCAAACTGCACAATATCCAATTCTCTTCCCCCTACTCTCACTACATACAAGCCTCATTGTAGTACTACTATAATAAAAGCGCAAGCGCCTCGGTCTTTCCCTAAAAAAAGCAAAGGCCCAAACGTGAGCCTTTGCTTCCTGATATTATTTGAAGAAGTTGAGTTTCCCTTTTCTAAGCACAAGTCCCGGGCCACCAAGTTTCAACAGGTAGCGGTTGTCGATGATTTTCTTCATCGCTGTCGCGGACCAGCCGTAAATCTTCTTATCGTCGAAAATGACACCGATCGCGTCGTTGTGTCCAAGAGAAGCGACAGTACCCTGAATGTTCGGTGTGAACGGTTCAAGATGGTCATTTCCTTCAACGATACGCTTCAGGTTCTCAGCTGTATGTTCTGCTTCCTGGATAGCGATCTGAGCTGTCGGTGGATAAGGACGCTCTGTCTCTTCGTTCATGATAAGGGCACAGTCCCCTACGATGAAAACATCGTCATATCCGTTCGGGCGAAGATCGTCGCGTACTGGTGTACGGCCACGGTTGGATTCGAATCCAGCCTCTTCGACGAGCGTGTTACCGCGTACGCCTGCAGCCCATACGACTGTGTTGGTAGGAATCTCTTCGATCTCTTCATCCTGTTCGTACACAAGCTTGTCCGATGTAACTTCTTTGATCATCGCACCGATTTTGAATTCAACGCCGCGAGCTTCAAGGGAGTTCATCGCGTACTCGACAAGTTCAGGGTCGAAACCTGGAAGTGCTGTCGGAGCAGCCTCTACGTTGATGATACGTACGTTTTCGCGTGGCACGTCGTATTCTTTACAAAGTTCAGGGACACGGTTGGCAAGCTCCCCTACGAACTCGATACCTGTGAATCCTGCGCCACCTACAACAAGGTTCAGACGTTCCTGCTTCTTGTCTTTTTCATTGTTGTACTTGGCGAAGTTGTATTCGATGTGCTGACGGATCAGACGGGCACTGTTAATGCTGTTGATCGTGAACGCATTCTCAAGAAGTCCCTGGATTCCGAATGTAGCCGCTTCGAAACCAAGACCGATCACAAGGTAGTCATACGAAAGTTCATCATTCAGAAGGGATACTTTCTTATTATCCGGGTCGATTCCGGTAACAGTATCCTGCACGAAGTTGATCTTGTTCGTATCGATGACACTGTCCACTTCCATTCTCGTACGATCATGATGAAGGGTTCCGGCAGCATTCTCATGCAACCATGTCGTCTGGTAATGGTAGCTGTGCTTGTTCACTAGCGTAATGTTCGCATTGTCGGCACTAAGCTTCTTCTGCAGCTTAGCGGCAGTCATGATCCCACCGTAGCCGGCACCTAAAATAACGATATTAGGTCTGTTCATTTCCGATCACATCCATTTTAAGATTTTTTGAGCCTATGCTTGTGACATTTTTCACACACTCGGGCACAAATGTAGATAGCTATAAAAAATTGTCACGATTTCGTAATATGTCTCAGATAACATATTAGCTTTTTTTTCATTGTTTTTCAACCTTTCACTTGCGATTCTTTCAATAATTATCTATTGTTAGTAATGTGCGAAGAAGTATGAAAATGATTCTCACTATATACAGGAGGTTCCCTAATGAGTGAAAAAGTTCATGACATTACGATAATCGGCGGTGGACCTGTTGGCTTGTTTACTGCATTTTACGGAGGAATGCGTCAAGCTTCCGTTAATATAATCGAAAGCCTGCCTCATCTCGGAGGACAACTCACAGCTTTATACCCCGAAAAATTCATCTACGACGTAGCCGGTTTCCCGAAAGTTCGAGCTCAGGAGCTCGTGGACAGCCTCACCGAACAGGCTATGGCGTTCGATCCTGACGTCACACTCGGTGAAGCCGTACAGACTGTGGAAAGACAGGAAGACGGTTCTTTCAAACTTACCACGAACAAAGACGTACACTACACGAAAACGATCATCATCACTGCAGGGAATGGTGCATTCGAACCTAGGAAGCTGAAGATCAAAGACACCGAGCGCTTCGAAGAGACGAACCTGCATTATCACGTAAATAATATGGAACGTTTCCGCGACCGGAACGTTATGATCTGTGGTGGCGGCGACTCTGCTGTAGACTGGTCCCTGATGCTCGAGCCTATTGCGAATCAGGTAACACTCGTACACCGGAGAGCAGCTTTCCGGGCTCACGAACACAGCGTGGAGCAGCTCGAGAATTCAACCGTACGCACGATGACGCCATTCACTCCTGAGAAACTGGTCGGAGACGATACGATCAATCAGGTGGTGCTGAAGGAAGTCAAAGGTGAACAGGAAGAAACGATCGATATCGATGATCTCATCGTGAACTATGGCTTTATCAGCTCTCTCGGCCCTATCAAAGAGTGGGAGCTAGACATAGAGAAGAACAGCATCGTCGTCAATCAGAAGATGGAGACGAATATCGAAGGCATCTATGCCGCCGGAGACATCTGTACGTATCCGGGTAAAGTGAAGCTGATCGCTTCCGGTTTCGGCGAAGGTCCGACGGCTGTCAACAACGCGAAGAACTACATCGACCCGACAGCACGCGTCCAGCCTAAGCACTCCACCAGTATGTTCGGCTAACTTCCTGCTTTTTGCTCGAAAAGCCCAGGAACATGCTCATATACGAATCCGTGAACCTAAAAAAGCTTTCCATTTCATCCGAAATGGAAAGCTTTTTTAATATCTTATTAACATTCAGGGTCCGGCGTCCCTTTGTTCGTGGCGGTCTGGAACGAGGAACCGCAGCCGCAGGAAACGATCGCGTTCGGGTTATCGATCGTGAACCCTCCGCCCATCATGTTCTGTTTGAAATCGATCGTCGTACCTTCGACGATCGCTGCATCCTGATTATTGATAGCTACCCGGATTCCGTCGTGTTCTTCGACTAAGTCCAGGTCTTCATTGATGTTATCTTCAAATCCGAGTTTATAGGAAAGTCCGCTGCAACCTCCGCCCTGCACACCAAAGCGTAAGTATTTATCCTGTGATTCTTCTGCCTGCAACATTTCTTTGACGCGATAATTCGCAGCTTCCGTAAGATTCAGTACCATTCAGAATCTCTCCTTTCTATATCAAGTATATCTACTGAAAGCCCATTCTTCAATTCTTTTACACCAATTGTTCTTCTTCCAGATAATCATATATTTTCTGAAGCAGCTCTTTCGGGGAATCAGCGTAGATCCGCTCCCCCTCCACCAGTGCGTAGTTTTTGATGGAGCAGAGACCGCAGTGCTTAAGACATCCCCACTCCTGCACATCGATATCCGGATTCTTCTCCAGTTCTTCTTTCACTTCCTGTGATCCATCCGCAAGATTGCTTACACAAAACTCGATAAGAGGATTCATCCTATCCCTCCTGTTCCTTCACTCCATGTTTCTCCAAATACTGATATACGGATTTGAGCCTCGGAGTCCCTTCCCCGGCCACTTCGCCCTCTACAAGGACCAGTGGGTAGAAAAGCTCGTCTTCCATAATCTTCTCAATGAACTCATCTTTTTCTTCTGCATCGAATATATCTATATAGTTATAGGAAATGCTCTCATTCCCATATTTCCGACCGATCGCTGCCTGCAGCCATTCATACGTCTCTTTTGAACCGGGAGCATTCACGCAACTGGCACAGCGTTCTTCGGCTCCATATATCGTTACCTTCACTTTATCATCAGTCATCGGCACACCCCTCTCTCAGAGTCACTTTCATTTTACAAAATTCAAGAAAAAAGATAAAATGATAATAGTTCTCATTACATGAGGTAACTCGTTCTTATTTGTGATATAGTAATAAGTAAGAAGATACGAGAAAGGGGAAAGTGACTATGGAGAATCAAGTACAGGAAGTCTTAAATAAACTTCGTCCATTTCTACTTCGCGATGGTGGGGACGTAGAACTTGTAGATGTCGAGGATGGAATCGTACGCCTCCGTCTGATGGGAGCATGCGGCAACTGCCCTAGTTCTACAATCACATTGAAAGCCGGGATCGAACGCGCTTTGAGCCAGGAAGTTCCAGGAATCTACGAAGTGGAACAGGTGTTTTAAAAATAAATAGACATAACAAAAAGAGAAGGCCTCCCTTCTCTTTTTTTGTGTCTCTGCATATAGTTACGTTACAGGCGTAATAGGATTTTCGCCTGTAAGTACGCGCGACACATTATCGAGACAAAGTTGCATCATACGGTATCGTGTCTCCATAGATGAGGAGCCGATATGTGGCGTAGCCGTCACGTTTTCGAGCTTAAGCAAAGGATGATCTGCAGAAATCGGCTCGTTCTCGAAGACGTCGAGCCCGCACCCTTTGATTTCTTTCTCCTCGAGTGCTTTCTGAAGCGCCTGTTCGTCGACGGTCTTTCCTCTCGACGTGTTGATGAAGAATGCGTGCTCTCCCATCTTCCTGAATGCTTCTTCATTAAATAAGTGATGAGTCTCCTTTGTGTAAGGCGTCATGCATACAACAAAATCGGATTGCTTCAATAGCTCATCAAAAGAAACATAAGTAGCTCCAAACTCTTTCTCAGCTGCCTCTTTTCGGGAACGGTTATGATACAGAACATTCATCGAAAAACCCTTGGCTCGACGGGCGACCGCTTCTCCGATCCGTCCCATACCGACGATCCCTATCGTTTTGTGGTGTACATCGGTGCCGGCAAGCTGTAGCGGCGACCACTGCTTCCATTGATCATTTTTTATGTAGTCTTCGGCTTCGGAGATACGTCGGGCGGTCGTCAGCATAAGAGCGAACGTCAAATCAGCTGTCGTTTCCGTAAGAACGTCTGGAGTATTGGTTACTGTTACTCCGTGTTTCTTTGCGGCTGTAACATCGATATTATCGTACCCCACTGCGAGGTTCGCCACCACTTTTGCCGAAGTATTTGAAAAGAACTCTTCGCCGAGCTTTTCACTGAGCATAGGAATAAGTGCATCAATCTCTCCTTGTTTCGAAGCGAGTTCTGCTTCCGGAATCGGACGGTCTTCCGGGTACATCTCAATGTCCAACCGTCCACGATACGGTTCAACCACTTCTTCCGGTAGTGGTCTTGTAATAAACACTTTAGGTTTCAAGATGACTGCCCCCTTTTTTCTCATTAGGACGTAAGTACATCCTTTTGGTATACTATATTCACGAGTTTGCGCTTTCATAAACTCGGGTACTAAACTAATGTAATTAGTTGTTAGGAGGATACGTTTATGACAGACAAAGTAACGGAGCTTGAACAAACAGCAAGAAACTGGTTAAAAGAACGAGGCGTCACCATCGAAGATATGGCAGAACTCGTCTACTTCCTACAGTCGAAATACCATGACGGTCTCAGCATGGACGAGTGCCGTGAAAACGTGCATAAAGTTCTACAGAAAAGAGAAGTACAGAACGCCATCATCACTGGCATCCAAATGGATAAACTCGCCGAAGAGAACAAGCTCGAGGAACCGCTTCAGACGACGGTGGCGACGGACGAGAGCCTTTACGGGATCGATGAAATCATCGCTTTCGCAATCGTTAACGTCTATGGCTCTATCGGGTTCACGAATTACGGCTACATCGATAAACAGAAACCGGGCATCCTTAAAGAACTCGATGACAAATCATCCGGCAAGTGCCACACCTTCCTTGACGATATTGTAGGTGCTATCGCTGCTGCCGCTTCCAGCCGTCTGGCCCACAGTGCTGCCGGTGACGACGAAGAATAATAATATGACTCAGGAGAAAAAGCTCCACTCATCAAGCGTCTTGATTTTGTAGGTGGGCTGCGCTTGGACATCGTTCAATTCCTTGAACGATGTCGCTCCCGTTTCCACCATCAATGTATCGATTCCTGAATGGATGCCAGCGAGAATATCCGTATAATAATTATCCCCCACCAGTAACGCCTCTGCTTTAGAGATCCCCAATTGATCCAAAGCTTCATCCACAACAATCGCTTCCGGTTTACCGGTGAAAATCGGTCGTATTCCTGCCGTAAGTGCAATAGCCTCCGTAATCGCTCCATTTCCAGGTAGAAACCCTTCTTCACTCGGAATCGCTTTGTCCCCATTTGTACTTACAAACAACGCGCCTTTCTCGATATTCCTAGCGGCACGTCCCAATTTTTCGTATGACAAACCCCGGTCGATTCCTACGACGACTACATCTGCACCTTCTTCAACGAAAGTCATTCCCTGTTTCTCCAATGCCTGTTTCAGCCCTTCTTCCCCGATCATATATACTTTCGCTTGCGGCCGGTGATGACTGACATAAGAGGCTGCTGCCATGCTGGAGGTATAGACATTTTCACTAGACGCTGGAATTCCCATTCCATTCAATTTTTCCGCAACCTGATCCGGGGTCTTCGCAGAATTATTCGTCAGAAACAAGTAAGGAATCCCCTGTTCTCTGCAACGCTTCACGAACCGGGGAGCTTCTTCAATCACTTTCGCTCCTCTGTACATCGTTCCATCGAGATCAATCAACAGCCCCTTATAGTTCTTCATTATTCCTTCCCTTTCGTAAAGGCGGAAACGGTACCGAGTTCCGAATTCAGATAGTGACGGATACGTTCAGGGAATTCCTTCAGAGAATCCAGGCATGCTTCCCACTCCTGTAGCAATTCCTCATGAGAGACAGACGTGTATTCGCGTACCACAGCTTTTCTCATATCAATGATCCGCTTATATTCCTTCTCTTCTTCTGCGGGAAGCACTTTTTCATCCATAAGGATATCGATGATGTCATGATAACTGCCCGGATCGCGCATAATGAACCCATCGATCATTTTATTCCCGACGTCGATGATCACTTCAATGGCCATATGCGTAGCTCTCTCCAGAGCAAGGCGCTCCGTAATCGTCTCCCTCTTCGCCTGTTGGAGCTCAGGAATCAATTCTTCCATATATGTAAGCAGGTTCTCAATTTCTTCACGGTTCACAAAATACATACCTTTCCCTTCCTTTCTCTTCTTCAAAAATAAAGTCGATCTCCATACATAAACCCTCCTTATGTATCACATGCTACACAAATAGGAGGGATATGAAATGGATGATACAAACAACTACAGCGATTTTAAAAATGTAGAAATACAAAGGACGACCAGGGTTCCTGAACAAACTCCGGAAGGTCCCTATGGTTCACCGATAGGGAAATATAAGCCTGTTTCTCCACAACCGGAAAGAAAGCGAAGAGACTACAGTGCTTTCAACTATGAAAACAAAGAACTCCACGAAAACCTTCCAAGGCAGGGAGCCATCGCTCACCCTACGCACGATGAAAAGGAAGAATAACCTTATTGGTCGATCCTTTTAAGAACGAAATAGGCACAGCCGAAATTGCAGTGTTCGTACAAGTAATCTTCGAGTGTACTGATCTTCGTATCAAACGTCGCTTTCTGGTTCTGGTCATCATAGAACCCTTTCAGGCGTAGTTGACCATACCCCCAGTCTCCGACGATATAGTCGTATTTACTGACAATGTCACTGATTCTTGATTCAATGTCTTCTTCTGCAACAGCGTCGCGATAATTCTCGATAATTTCGTATTTTTTCCCTAACAATTCCAACATATGATCACCTCTTAAACTGTTGTCAGTATACCATATTTTCGGATGACGAAGAAAAAGGTTAAAATAGTTTTCCCTCATCCCTCCAGGATTTCTTAAAAATAATGCAGGTGACGCTATGAAAATAATTCTATGTCTGATTACACTTTTGCTATTCCCTATCCATGTCTACGCCGAAACAGATATCGATGCAGAACGGATGGCTCTATACAAAAAAACCGAAGCTGTAACCTTTCTCCCCTGGCACTACCTTGCCGCAGTCGATGAATATGAACGTCAGATCAATGATAAGGATACGCTCATCAGCCTCGATCCCCCCGACTGGTTCTGGCAAGGGACCGAAGACGGGCTTTCCATGAAAGGGTGGAACCGGGACGGGGACGGGGACGGTAAAGGAAGCCGTGATTCTGATGAAGATACTCTATATTCCACAGCAAAATATCTCACTTCGAACGGGTTATCCCGGCAGGATATCAAGATAGCATTATGGAACTATTATGAGCGGGAAGTGACGGTACAATCCATCATGAACAACGCCAAACTATACGAAACGTTTCAAACGCTGAATCTCGATCAACATGCCTTCCCAGTCCCTCTATCTTCGAACTACAGCTACAATAATACTTGGGGTGATGGCAGGGGCTACGGAGGAGCACGGATCCATGAAGGAACGGATATCTTCGCCGACTACAGCACCCCTGTCTATGCCACCACATACGGCGTTGTGGAAATGAAAGGGTGGAACAAATATGGCGGATGGAGAATCGGCATCCGTGACCCTTACAATACGTATCATTACTTTGCCCATCTGAGCGGTTATCCGGAAGACCTTGAAATCGGAAGCATCGTCGAGCCGGGGCAGCAGATCGGCAGTGTCGGGTCTACGGGTTACGGTCCAAAAGGGACGTCCGGAAAATTCCCTCCTCATTTACACTACGGGATGTACAAAGATAACGGCAAAACGGAGTGGGCCCACAACCCCTACTCATATTTGACACAGTGGGAACGTAAAAAGCAGCCTGCATCGTAACAGGCTGCTTTAAGTTGAAAGTGGAAGATCCCCGCTTAGAAACTCAGCCAGAAGCAGACAGGTCAGATAACGATCTTTTCTGACCCGGTGTGCTTCTGACCCTTTGTTTCTGGAAGCTGTAACTGGATAGGAAAAAGAAGAAAGTCCGTCATAGGAGTGGCAACTAGAACCACCCCTTAACGGACTTTCTGCACTTTTATTGTTTTGATTTCTTGACTGCGTTCGTGATGCTGAGAGCGAGTCCGCCCCAGATGATGGTAATAGTGATGATGAACATAACGACTGCCATTAGCGGGACCCCTCCTTATAATTAGGCTTCGTAGGATCTTCAAAAACCGTACTTGATGGCCATTTCTTCGTGGACATAGCGAAACCGATAAGAATCGCTGCAATAGCTACGACCCATCCGTAGATGATAAGGAAATCAACAGGATAGCCGGCATAAGGTTCAGCGAATTCCGTAATGAGGTTCTGTACCATCTGGAACCCGAGGACGATTGGTGTGATGACACCAAGACAGAAGCGCCACCAGCTGCCAAGCCTAACATCGGATGTCGCATTCGCGTGATTCTGCAAGTCTTTCAGTGCCCTTGCGAACCAGGCAATAGCTACCACTTCTACAAGTCCTGCAAGAGCTACACCATAACTGTTGATGAAGTGGTCGACGGAATCCAGGATATTCAGACCACCGCGCGTCGCATAAAGAAGGGAAATAAGTGCTGCAATTCCCCCACCAAAAATGACTGCTCGTTGACGGGACATATTGAATTTCTCGGATACAGCGGCTACATACGTCTCTGAAATGGAAATCAGAGAAGAGAATCCTGCAAGAACGAGAGAGGCGAAGAATAGGAACCCGAACAACCCGGGGATTCCAGGAATCTGACTGATGATTTCAGGGAAGACCATAAAGGCCAGTCCTATACCGCCTACACCCTTCTCGGCAGCGAGTCCGGATACCGTGGTATCGTATTGGAAAGCCATGAAACCGACGGCAGAGAATACCCCGATCCCGGCAAGAATTTCGAAAGACGAGTTCGCGAATCCGGTAATGAATGCGTTATTCGTGATATCCGATTTCCTGGGAAGATAAGAAGCATACGTTACCATGATCGCGAATGCGATAGACAAACTGAAGAATATCTGTCCATACGCTGCTACCCACACAGTGGGATCCATGATTCTGCTCCAATTCGGTTCGAAGAAGCTATTCAACCCATTCATCGCTCCCGGAAGCGTCACCGCACGGATAACGATGATGAGGAACAGTACAACAAGTGCGGGGATGAAGATTTTGTTTGCAACTTCAATCCCTTTCTTAACACCTCTGGATAGTGTTCCAAGAACAACTAACCAGACGATCAGAAGCGGAATAAGAACTTTCGGTACGAGACCACCTATCGTTCCCGGATCCGCAAGATTCAGAAAGTCTCCGACGAAGAAAGCGGTAGGATCGCTTCCCCAGGATTGTCCAAAGGAATAGAAGGCGTACATCAGCGCCCAGGCGATAATGACTGCGTAATAGGTCGATATGACAAACGCTACGAGCACCTGCCACCAACCAATCCATTCCATCTTCTTGTTGACCGTGGCATAGGACTTCGGAGCAGAGCCTCTATACCTGTGACCAATCGTGTACTCCATGATCAATAACGGAATCCCGGCAGTAAGTAGTGCGAATAGATAGGGAATGATGAATGCACCGCCACCACTTTCATAAGCTGTAGCCGGAAAACGCCAAATGTTACCGAGGCCGATCGCCGACCCCATCGCTGCAAGCAGAAACCCTACCCGAGTCCCCCATTGTGAGCGATTTTCCATAAAAAAGACCTCCTCTTTTCTTCATTTGCCCTTGTTCAATATATGTACGAATTTTCGGACAAATGTGATTATTTTAATTTCTCTGTAATCATCTATAAATTATAATGGGAAGATTCAACTATGTCAAAAGAAAATTCAGTAAATTGTCACAATATAAAAGACCGGCTATGCCGGTCTTTATAGCTTCTATTCGGTTTTCGATTTAAGGGTGAATCCTGCCATTACTACGACCGCAAGCGTCGCTAAAAGCGGCAGCAGAACACTCCCCAGGATAGCGAACAATACATATCCGACGGAAGCCGCTATCGCTGCTATGATTGCATACGGCAGCTGAGTCAGCACGTGGTCGATATGGTGGGACCCTGCCCCTGTGGAAGAAAGGATCGTCGTATCGGAAATCGGTGAACAATGATCGCCGAATACAGAACCTGCCAGCACGGCAGACAATGCCGGGACGATGAACGCCGGATCCGTCACAGCAGCAATCTCCCCTGCAATCGGAAGCATGATGCCGAATGTCCCCCACGACGTCCCTGTCGCAAGCGCCATGAATCCTGCCGTGAAGAAAATGAGCAGCGGCAGGTAAGCGATGTTCAGGTTAGACTCCTGAACGAGACCTGCCAGATACTCCCCTGTACCGAGTTGATCGATGACGGAACCGATCATCCATGCGAGTACAAGAATGTAGATGGCAGGAAGCATCGCTTTGATTCCTTCGCCGAGAACTTTACCAAGACTTGACTTCCCTGAAGGAAGCGCAACATACATGATAGCTGCTACAATCGCAGCTGCCAGCCCTCCGTAAAACAGAGAAATGTTCACGTTTGTATTAGCGAAAGTACTCAGGATATCCGCAGAGCCTTCCGTTCCTTGAATCCCTGTATAAACCATCATTCCGACCGTTCCTGCGATCAGCACGACAATCGGCATAAGCAAGTGCATGATTTTCCCGTTATCATGCGGCTTGAACTCATCATTCAGGTCACCAGGGATATCTCTATGTTTCGGGTCGGTCAGCTCTCCTGACTTCTCAGCTCTTTCTTCGTGCTTCTTCATCGCTCCGAGATCAAGGTTCAGGGCAATCGTCAAGAACACGAGTAGAAGTGCAGCGAATACATAGAAATTGTACGGAATCATCTGGATGAAAGCTTCGAACGCTCCGATGTTCGTCACTTCATTAGCCGTCAAGATCGTCGCGATAGTACCGATGATGTAAGCACCCCAACTGGAGATCGGAGAAATGACGGTCACCGGCGCAGATGTCGAATCGATATAATAAGCAAGCTTCGCTCTCGACACCTTATGTCTGTCCGTCACCGGGCGTGCCACCTGACCGACGGCCAGTGCGTTAAAGTAATCGTCGATGAAGATGATGATACCGAGAATCGCCGGCACGAAAGACGCGCCTTTCTTCGATTTCACACGGCTCACCGCCCACTTTCCGAATGCCCTGCTTCCGCCTGAAGCGGTCATGAAAGCGGTCATGATCCCGAGCAGGAATAGGAATGATAACAGATACAAGTTGCCCATATTCAAGGCACCTTCTGAATAGAAAATCGTGTATAGCTCCTGCCATACGAGATCAAGCGTCCCTATAATATCGAAACCGGTAAGCATGAATGCTCCGACAAGAATTCCGATTCCGAGGGATAGTAGAACCTGACGTGTCGCTATTACTAAGATAAGCATCAGTATAGCGGGGATCAGGGAATAAATCGTTGCTTCCATGAGTCGTACCTCCAAAAATGAATTTTGCATGGAAATACTACATTGAATCCAGGAGTAATCTACTTTTTTGCATATAAAAAAGCAATGATAGAAAATAATCCATCATTGCCCTAAGTGCAATATGATTATCCTCCATTCGATCAGTAGCGCACCATGCATTTGAGTAATGCATGACAGTACATCCTTTGTTCAAACATGTACCAGCGCGGGATCCGTTGACATAGATCCGCACTTCGGCAGGGAACCCTTTCTACGACCGTCTTTGCTGTCACACTCTGGTCGTGTACTCTTGTTTCCCGCTCCTCTACCTCATCGAGGCGATAAGGTCACGCGTATTCAGTTCGGATTAATTCTATCAGCTCGGTGTCTCTATTGCAAGGGGTCGATCGGAAAAGAAAAGGATGGCTCTTTCCCTTCGAGTCCATTGAAGAATTCAGGCACTTCGCCGATGATGGCACTCGATGCAATTGGGATGTCCGTCTCGACTTTCGACTTTTTGGTGGAAAAGGGGATCACCGTCTCCACCTGCACAGTAATGTTGATGGATAATTCGAAGAACGCTCCGTTGATTCCGTATTCTTTGATCTTACTTTCGAAATCGGACTGTACGTCTCCGATCATCTGGAGCTCCACAGGAACTTTCGGACCCAAGTTGGCGAGAACAGCCTGCCCTGTGGCCTGACCGACAGGTATTTCGATCAAGGTAGCGGGCTGTTCCCCTGCTGCGTCTCTATCTCTGTCTTTATCGATCTCCGGCTCCATCGATGTATCCTGAAGCGGTAGCTGACCCAGTTCCATCCTTCGTAAGTATCTCTGAATCCGGTGCGTCGTATTACGCAATACACGGTTGACGATGACCGGATTCCAGCCCATATACGTGATATGTCCCTGTTCGTTTTCCCTTATATCCACAAGATCCCGGAATTGCAGGTCCTCGGCGATCTGTTCATTTACCGCTTCATTTATCGCATCTCTGGCCAGCTGGTGCGTCTTCGTTTCGGCAATTTCAAGAAGCGTAGGGGTAAGGCCGCGATTGATCATGTATAGCGACACCCCTAAAACGAGGAAAAAAAACAAGAACGCCCCCGCTATTTTTTTCTTCAAAGGAATTGGTCGCCGTTTTCGCATCGTCTCCCCTCCCTCCTACATGTATATTAAGGGGAAGAGGAACTTACCATCGATTGTACGACTTTCACCAGAAGATCCCTCAGCATCTCCGGCAGGTAATAAGTTTTCGTTGTGCTGTGGTTGATTTCCGGGAAGAATCTTCCGAAGCTGAACGTGTCCGCCGTCGCGAAACTGTACCAGCGATTTCTCTCGATCGGTTCTCCATCAAACAACACTTTCCTTACGTGCTCATCCCCGTCGGAGGAAGTGACGGTCTCAATCTCGAGGCCTGCAAACACCATCTTGCCGATCACTTCTCCGCGGAAGCCGAGACCCTTCAATTTGAATTCAGTGATCTGCTTCGTGTGCGCGGACCTGACGACTTCGACGATTTCTTTTCCGCTCAAATGCACTTTGCAAGGGTTCATCGGATGAGGGCATATGCGATGGAGATCTGCATAGGTCACCGGCCCTTCTTCCAGTCCTTCGAGAAGAACACCGGCATTCAGCATCGCTATATCCGCACTTGTCCAATTGCGTAGTTCTTCCGTTAATTCGTTCATAAGAGGAGTATCCTCGAACCAGTCCGCTTCAAGCGGTTCTTTCAAGTCAGCGACGTTCGAATACAAGCGGCGGTGAGCTCTGGACTCAAGGTGATCAAGCCGCTCCTCTACCGCTTCACTATTCGTCAATTTCTCCGAAGCGACGGTGTAGGCTTCTTTATTTACCAAAGTCTTCTGCTCCTGATCCCAGTCAAGAAAAATCTCTCCAAGATGGGTGCCATGTTTGCCGGCAGCAGTAAGCAACACGCCGTTATGCATCTCGCCTTCCGGAAGAAGGTGGTGGGTGTGCCCACCGATAATCACGTCGAGACCAGGATAATCCTCGGCCATTTGCCGATCCGTATGGTAGCCGAGATGAGAAAGTAGAATGATGATGTCACTCTTACTCTTCACTTCATCCATGTACTTCTCCATCATTGTTTCCGGAGGTTCCACGTTCCAGCCGAGCAGCTGATAGAACACACGGAAAGGAGCGGTAAGCCCGATGATACCTACCCTAACCCCTGTAGAAGTCGTCTTGATCTCATAGGGCTTCAACCATGCAGGATTCTTTTTCTCCATAGGAGTGACGTTCGCACACACAACCGGGAATACAGCCTCATCGTAAAGATGATACAGTTCGTTCTCGGACAATGTAATCCCTTCATTGTTTCCGATATTCACCACATCATACTTGCTCGCATTCAAAAGCTCGACGTTTCCTTTGCCTTTCAATCCTTCCGCAATCGGGTGGAAGCGGTCGACGTGATCTCCGTTATCGAAAACGAAGACATCTTCGCCTCTTGCCTCATGCTCCTGTCTCTTCTCTTCGATATACCCTGCAAGCTTCGGCCACTTTTCGAAATGACTGTGCAGATCACTCGTGTAATAAAAGAAAATCTTTTCTCTCATAGCCTCTTCTCCTTATCATAATCCTTGGGAAATCAGGCGAATTCCGATCAAGATGAGCAGAATACGAAGTACCCATTCGACACTTTTAGCATTCATTTTACGATTCACAAAAGCCCCTGTCATACCTCCGAGATAAGCACCAGGAATGAAAAACAACGTCCGAAACCAATCTACGTGTCCAAGACCGATATGCGTGATGGAACTTGGAATCACCGCGAAGAAAATCATGAACATCGACGTAGCGGTCGCAATATGCGGCGGAATCTGGAATAGCAGAATCATCGCAGGCACCATAAGCGAACCGCCACCGATTCCGAGAAGCCCGGACAAGGTACCGACGATGAACGCCAGAAACATCCCGAGCGAAATCGGCACCGTATAATGATAGTCGTCTCCCGCTACCGTCTTGACGCGTTCCATCCCTTTTTTGAAAAGAGGATCGGACCCCTGACGCCGTGGCAGGAAGAAGAGAAGCGACACGAAAATCATGATCCCCCCGAAGATGAGGGAGAACACATCTACATTCAGAAAGCCGTTAATATAAGCGCCCGCAATCCCCCCGGGAATACTCCCGACAAGGAACAGGGCGCCCAATTTGAAATCGACCCGTTTATGACGAATGTACGAAATCGCTGAAGACATACCCGTGAAGATCATGACGATCAGAGAAATCGCAACGATCCGCTGCGGAGTGACCCAGGAAAACGAATCGAAATAATCCGACAGAAAGAGCAGCGAAGGAACGAGGATCACTCCCCCGCCAAGGCCGGCGATGCTGCCGGCAAATGCGGTAAGGAAGCCGATAATGAGTGAAATAATAACAAAAACCATATATGTACCCTCTTTGTCTATGATATTCATTTTATACCTTTAATATGACGATGATAACACAGGTTTTGAGTGAATGGAAAAAGCACGAGTGATGATTGGCACTCGTGCTTGAGATTTATGAACTACCTAAATCAATTAATTAAAAAGCACCGGAACCTCCACCACCGCCGCCGACTCCTCCGCCGCCACCGGCAACTCCTGTACCTGCTGAAGCTGCTGCGGAAGTGTGCTGATTCGCTTCCTCAAAACTGTGATTGAGCGACCCTGCGAGAATCATGAACAATACCAAATCATTCGCTGTTACAGCACTTGTCGGTAAATCGACATCCGGTTTCCGTTTGCCGGCACCGATCTGATATAGAAACGCCGTAATCTGATCCTTCTCCTCCCAGTCTTTCCATTGGTCTCCGGCCTTGAGGGGTTTTAGCTCCTGATTGAGCCGCTGCCCTTCAATGGTGTATGGGGAATAAACACCTGCGAATAATGCAAAGTAAGCGAATAGCACTATCGCTCCGACCATCCACCCCTGGACTCCGTAAAACGGAAAAATGATGATGAAAGGCAAAATAGCGAGTGCCGCCAGTCCTGCAACCCAGCGTGCTTTCGTATTCTTTTCGTAAAGATGGTGCTGCTTCCTTTCCTTTTTTACTGCTTCACTCCACGAATGGAAGCTCTCCTGGTAGCGTTCGAGGTTTTCTTCTTCCTGGAGATATACCTCTAGATCTTCGATATGGAACGTCCCCTCCTGCCCCACTTCATCGAACAGCCATTCTATCATATCGGTTTCATGATCGTAATCCGTATTGCGATGTACGACACGGAACTCTTTGTCCGAAACTTTTTCGACACACCCTTTTCTGACCAACTCTAAGAGAGAGGACGTGATCATAGGAGTCGTGACTTGCCCGTAATTCGCAAACATTAGCATAGCCGGCAGACTCATTTCACTATTCGGAAACTGACCGCTGGCACTCATCTGACGCTTTGCTTCTACGAGAGTTTCCTGTCTTCTTCTCCAGCCGATCAGCAACAGGATTATAGCTACGACTGCAAATGCACCGATGATATAAGGGCCAGCTGACCTCCAGAATTCCTGCCGCTCCTGTTTGATAGCAGCTGCCTCATCCAATTCATTCTTTTCTCCAAGGATAGTAGGAAGCATGTCTTCATCTCTGGTGAGTTCAGCCTTAGGGAATACTTCTGCATTATAAGCGACTCTGATATCCCCGTTACGGTCAGATGGCACTTCGCCCAACCTGAACGTTACTTCCCCACCTGAAGAGATATCAGCCGTGTCGTATGCTTCATCATAACCATAAGCCGCTTCCGCTTCTGTCGGTTCCGGCGGTACAACAGTGATCGTCATATCGTCGTAATCCGATTCATTTCTGTCGTCAAAGAACGGCCAGTAAAACTGCCCCACATCGGTAAACATTTCCACCCCGTCTTCAATGATGTAAGAGATATCGATCGTCACCGTTTCGTCTTCTCCTGATCGATAAATTCTGTACAGGTTCCCTTCCTGCTCTACTTCCAGGTCTTTGCCGTCTTCAGAAGCAGTCACGTTCTCGATGTCACTGTGATCTTTCGGAATCAGCGTTCTCGTTATCCCATTGAACTCCCCTTCGAAGTTATACGTATGTCTTTCTTCGACTTCCACGTTCCCGTTATTCTGTAGTTCTGCTGTAATCATCGTCTCCTCGATCTCGTATTCCACAGCGAATACACCAACAGGAAAAGCAACCATCAACAAACTCAGTAATAACATTATTTTTCTCATGATCGTCCCTCGCTTTCCTATTTCATTTACGAAAGACAAAGGGAAAAAGTTTCACAAATCATTCTTATGCTATCAGGTATTGCAAGATAGCAATCTTTAAGATACACTACTATGTAATACAAGATACTTAAGCATTAATTTTTTTCGGCAAGCTATATTGCAATACAAGGTAGGTGGAAAAGGTGTCGCTGCGAAGTCAGCTTTTGAAAGGAATACTAGAAGGATGCATCCTGGCGATTATCTCACGAAACGCGGTGTACGGATACGAACTATCCGTGAAGCTTCAGGAGTATGGTCTTACCGTAAGTGAAGGCTCGATCTATCCGATTCTCCTTCGATTACAGAAAGAGAAGCTGATCAGAGGAGAAATGAAGAAGTCACCGAGCGGTCCGAACCGTAAGTATTACTTTTTGACGGAGGAAGGCGCTCAGGCCCTGGAGGATTTTCAGAAGAACTGGGAAGAAATCAAACCGCCGGTAGATTCCCTGTTGAGAAAGGAGACGGACCATGCACAAGAAAGAAATGATCAAGTCGAATAATGAGAAGCGAAAAGAACTGACAGAAGAAAACCGTGAATACTACGAGGATATGCTTTTGTATATCAGACTCTCCTACAGCAAATCAGAACTGGACATGGAAGAAGTGCTGGCTGAATTGCTGGATCACCTTCTGGAAGCGCAGAGCCAGGGGCGTACGGCAGAAGACGTGTTCGGTAATGATCCTAAAGCCTATGCCGAAGATATTGTCGGTGAGTTACCGACGATGATGACGAAGGAAAAATTCTCCCTGATTTCAATCGGGATCCTAGGTTTTCTCGGGGTAAGCGCACTCTTCACAGGAATCGGCGATTTGCTGGCCTATATCATCATGGATCAAAGTGAGCCGACCCGAACCATCCATATCGGTTCCTCCCTGTTGGAAACAGGGATATTCATCCCTCTAGCTTTCTTTTTCACATATGTAACGATTCAATATCTGCGCTGGTCAACCTTCAGGAAAATCAAACGGAGTACGGAGTTCATTATCACTTTTCTATTTGGCGGAGCTATGTTTCTCGTCTACTTCTTTCTTATCTTATTCTTACCTGAGTTCGGACCAGAACTAAGTATACCACTGTACGTAAGTGTGATTGTCGGAATCGTGCTTACTATTTCAGCCTGGGTGCTTACTAAAAAAAGCTGATCAGCAGAATTTTTCACCACTATAATTTCTAGATATGGTTTAATATACAAAAAAACCACTCCTTGTGTTAGGGAGTAGCAGCAGTCCGTGCCTTTAGTCCATTGTTGAACGGTTATTTATGTAGGGAAAAGTCTTCCTGAGAAGGGAAGGCTTTTGCTTATTGTTCTCTTCCTTCAAGTCTTTGGAATGCATCCACATACATGTCGTAGCTTTCTTTGATTTCTTTTACGATTTTTTTCATTTATCTCATCTCCTTTTCTTTAGTATAGGTTCATTATGCGCTCCTTTCCGCTTTTAAACAACGCTCATGAAAACGAAAACATTTTCAAGGAAAACGGAAACATCTTACTCGTTCTTGACTTTCCATTGAATTCCTTAGAATTACATCCTCTTTCAAAAGGAACCCCCTTCACTTTCACACGGAAATTCAAATGGTATGAGCTATCTTCTTTTTTTCATTTCTTCTGCTACTCCGCGGGAATTGCAATCCTCTTCTTTCCATAAGTGATCGATGATATTCTGGTAATCCGCTTCTGTCCGGTTCTGGCTCAGCTTGAAAGCTGCCTGCACTTCTTCCACCTTCACTTTGAAACCGACGATGGCATTCATCTGCTTCTTCACTTTCTCAGACATGTTCTCCCATAGCACCGGGTTCTCCCGTCCTTGTTCATACTTTCCCATTAGTCTCGCAAGATCTGCCTCCAGTTCCTGTTCATTCATGAGCTCCACGGTTCCATACACGTGAACAGCCTGATAATTCCACGTCGATACATTCTCTCCTTCATACCAGGAAGCAGAAACATACGCGTGAGGGCCCTGATATATCAAAAGTGCCTCCTGGCCTTCGAAAGTTTTCCATTGAGGGTTCGCATAAGCCAAGTGACCGGTCATGTAATATGAACCTTTTTCCTCGTTCATCTCAAGAGGAACGTGCGTAGCAAGCTGTCGTCCTTCACGCGTAGTTACAATTGTTCCAAACGGATAAGCCTGTATAAATGCTTTGATTTCTTCCATGTCCGTCACTTCAAACTGTTTTGGTATGTACATGCATATGTCTCCTTCCGTTAGTCGAGATGCTTGATCATGATGTAGTCTGTCTGCTCCTCCTCTCCCATGTAAAAGGAGTGGGAGTTCACTTGTTCGAAACCCATTTTTGCATAAAAAGAGATGGCATTTCGGTTCGTTTCCCAGACGCCGAGCCAGATCTTCTCCTTCTCCTGCTCTTTCGCTATTTCAAGGGCTTTGTTATAGAGGACTTTGCCAAGGCCCTGTTTCTGAAACCTGCTTCTCACGTAAATGCGTTCAATCTCCGCTGTATCTTCTCCCATTTCTTCCGTCTGCGCTTCCCCTGTATTGACTTTGAGATAGCCTGCCAGGTTTTCTTCTGCGTAAAGAAAGTAGAACCTTGACTCCGGATGGTTCAGCTCTCCCTCAATCTTAGGTATCGTGAACGCTTCGTCTAGATATGCTTTCATAGCCTCCGGTGTATTCTGATCTCTGAACGTTTCATCGAATGTTTCGTAACCTATATCCAGAATCGTTTCAGCATCGTATTCAGTACAAGCCGTAATAGTGACGTTCATTGAGTAGTATCCTCTCTTTCATTATGGTTGATAACTATTATAGCTGATGGACTGTTAGTAGAAAAGCAGGCATACCCCTTCGTCAGAGTTATGCCTGCTTATGAATTCAAACTACCTTTTCCTGTTCCTCATCTACACTCGATTCTTCATTTTCTTTATTATAATGTGCATGCTTCTCTTGTACGAATAGAACCGCAACACCTCCGAGCACGGCAGCTATAGCGATGAGCGTAAAGTTCATCTGCGGAGACAGGTTCATCGTCAGAATAATACCGACGAACGTAGGGGCAAAGATGCCTCCGACCCGTCCGAATGCCATGGCGGCTCCGATTCCAGTGGAACGCATAGAAGGCGGATAATATTGGGAGACGAAAGCGTTGCTGATATTCTGTACGCCGACAGAGGCAGCTCCGATCATCCCGATCAACAGATAAGCAAGCATGATATTCTGTGTCAGACCGATAGCGGAAAGAGCCACCGCTCCGACAAGGTACAGGGGCACCATAACCTTTTTGAAGCCCCACTTATCCGCCATCCGTCCGAATACAATCGTTCCGACAATCGCACCAACGTTCATCATGGCTACGAATACCAAACTCGACCCCAGACTGTATCCCGCTTCAATCATCAATTGTGGAAGCCAGGTATTCATGGCATAAATCAGAACGAAGCAGGAGAAACAAGAAATCCAGAACATAATCGTGCTGATGGCTCGTTTGTTTTCAAAAAGCTTGACCAGTGGCATCCCTTTCTTCTCCCGCTCCGGTTGAACGAATGTGGTACTGCTATCCAGTTGCGCTTGCGGATCGATCTTATGCAGTACCTTCTTCAACTCCTGCTCCTTCCCTTTAGCCAATAGAAATCCTGCAGATTCGGGAAGGCTTTTCGCTATAAAAGGAATAAGCAACAACGGTAGCGCGCCAATCAGGAAAACCGGCTGCCAGCCGAGCGTCGGTAAGATAGACTTACTGAACATTGCAGCTGCTATCGCTCCGATCGAGTAACCACAAAAGATGAACGATACCATAGCCGCTCTCACTTTTTTCGGTGCATATTCCGTGGACAACGCGATCACGTTCGGCATAACGCCACCAAGCCCCAGCCCGGCAATGACCCGGAATACCGTAAACATCGCTGGCCCTGTCGCAAATGCAGATAGCGCGGTGAATAGACTGAATAGCACGGTACATAGAATGATCATGTTCTTTCGTCCAAACTTATCTGCCAACAAGCCGAACAGAACAGCCCCGACAGCCGTACCAGCAGCGGTATAGCTACCTATCGCTCCGGCCGTAACGGAGGATATCCCCCATTCCTCCATCAATGATGGAATTACCGATCCGTAGATGACTACATCATACCCATCCATAAGAATAATGAAGAAGCACCAGAAAATGATAGAAGTATGAAAGGAATGGAAGCGGCTGTTATCAATGACCTCCCCTGGATGTAAAGACTTCATGGAATTCCCCCTGTAATCATGTAAATTAATGCTCAAAAACTTAAACGCGTTCAAGTATTAAAGTTACTGCATAAAAAAATCAGATTTCGAAATCGACGACGATTCTATCTTCCATGCCGATTTCCTTCAAATAGGAAACGATATCCTGATGGGCCGGGTGTGGTCCATAGTTCTCCAAAGATTCCCTATCTTTGAAACGCACAGTCATACCGATCTCATACCCCTTATTCCGTTCTGAAAAATTGATACCCTGCTGGATATCCACAATGCCGGGAATGCTATTTTTCAATTCCAGGGTGCGGCGGATGAGCTCCTGTTTTTGTTCCGTAGTCGTTTCTTCAGATAATTTGATTAATATAATGTGTTCAATCATAGCTACACTCCTATTTACTATTCAATGTTTCCCGGTCAAATCCAGCAAGTTTCTTGTATTTATTCGCAATTCCTTCTAATTCTTCGTAAGTGATGACATCTTCCAATTGATCAAGACCCTCAGGTGCCCGTTCTTCAACGATCTGCATGACGACTTCCGGACCATTCTGACGGTTGGTATGGACAATATTCGAAGTGGGCTCCAGTCGTCCCTCTTCATAAGCCTTCAATGCAGCTTCTGTACCCGGCTCTTCCACCATCGCTTTTCCTAAAGCATCGGCATCAAGAATCGCCTGAGATGCTCCGTTCGATCCTATTGGATACATAGGGTGAGCCGCATCCCCGAGCAAGGTTACACGTCCAAATGTCCAGCGTGGCACCGGGTCGCGGTCCACCATCGGAAATTCATACACCGCTTCCGTTTCTTCAATCAGCTGCGGTACATCCAGCCAGCCGAAATCCCAGTCGGCGAAATGAGGTGCGAATTTTTCCTTATCTATTCTACGATTCCAGTCTGCTTGTGATATGTGCTCCTCTCCGACCGTAAGCTCAGCGATCCAATTAACAAGGGACCGTCCCTTTTCATCAGCTTCCGGGCATACCGGATACGCCACAAACTTCTGATCCTGATGGCCTGCCATAATCATCGACTTGCCTGTCATAAAAGGAGTAGATTCTGTAATCCCACGCCATAGAATTCTGCCGCTGAATTTCGGATCCCCTTCATCAGGGTAATAGAATTTACGGATGGCAGAATGGATGCCATCTGCTGCGATCATTGTATCCGCGCTATAAGTGCCGACATGCTCCCCCGTTTTTTTATTTTCGAAATGAGCGGTCACTTTGTCGTCACTGGTTTGGAAAGAAGTGAGATGATGACCGGTATGTACTGCGTCTTCTCCTAATCGTCGTTTGACTGCATTCAATAATAACATCTGCAGACGCCCGCGATGGATCGAATACTGCGGCCATTTGTAGCCTGCATTCAACCCACGATCTTCCCGCCAGATCTTCTGGCCGAATTTATTGACGAACATCAGCTCCGCTGTCGGCAGTCCTTCCTTTTTCAGCTCCTCATCCAGCCCCAACTCTGTCAGGACCTTCACCGCGTGAGGTAACAGATTAATTCCGACGCCTAATGCTTTAATTGATTCTACACTTTCACACACACGCACTGACACGCCAACGCGGTGAAGTTTAAGGGCAGTAACAAGCCCACCAATTCCTCCGCCGACGATCAAGGTCGTTCTGGTATCAGCCATTCCTATTCCTCCTAGATGCAATTTTCTAACAACTTTTAGGTTTCCTACCATTATTACACAAAAAATAGAGAATTCAACATCAAACTTGTAAGAGCCAAAAAAACACCGCCACTTCGAGCTGAAGTAGCGGTGCTTCTATTAATTTCGAATAAGATGATCGAACGCGCCTAAAGCGGCCGTTGCACCGGATCCCATTGAAACGATGATTTGATTATAAGCCGTATCTGTACAGTCACCAGCAGCGAATACGCCAGGAACGGATGTCATGCCGTATTTATCTACGATGATTTCACCGATTTCGTTCCGCTCGACTGTATCCTTCAACCACTCGGTATTCGGAATGAGGCCGATCTGGACGAAAACGCCGTCGATTTTGATATATCTCTCTTCGTTCGTCTCACGATCGTTATACGTCAGACCCTGTACGTCTTCCGTACCGTTGATTTCCGTCGTAGCGGCATTCGGGATGATTGTTGTATTCGGAAGACTGTTCAGACGATCCTGGAGCACCTGATCGGCTTTCAGCTCAGGAGCGAATTCCAGAACGCTCACGTTACTGGCCATTCCTGCAAGGTCGATGGCAGCTTCGACGCCGGAGTTGCCTCCGCCGATGACCGCTACATCTTTTCCTTCATATAATGGACCATCACAGTGAGGGCAATACGCTACGCCTTTGTTCTTGAACTCTTCCTCGCCGGGAACATTGATGGCTCTCCAGCGGGCACCTGTGGAGATGATGACGGTTTTACTTTTCAGCACCGCTCCGTTCTCCAGTTCAAGTTCGAACATGTCCTTCTTCTCCAGACTTTTCGCCGTCTGCAGGTCGAGAATATCTACGTTATAGTCCTTCACGTGCTCTTCCAGCGCCTGCGTCAGCTTCGGTCCATCCGTGCTGGTCGTACTGATGAAGTTCTCGATCGTCTGTGTATCCAGAACTTGACCACCGAAGCGGTCGGACACGATACCTGTGCGGATCCCTTTACGGGCAGCATAAATCGCTGCACTCGCTCCGGCCGGACCTCCCCCGACGACAAGAACGTCGTAAGGTTCTTTGTCCGCGAAGTCTTCGGCACTCGGCCCTCCGCCTAATTGAGCGATGATTTCCTGGATGGTGATACGTCCTCCGTTCCAGAAGTCCCCGTTCCGATACACGGCAGGAACGGCGCGTACGTTACGCTCTTCCGCTTCCTCTTTGTGTTTCGCTCCGTCGATCATCGTATGCGTGATATTCGGGTTGAGGACACTCAGGATGTTGAGCGCCTGCACAACATCCGGACAATTGTGGCAGCTAAGGCTTACAAATGTCTCGAAGTGATGCTCTCTCTCGATCTTCTTCGCATCATCGATGACTTCCTGGTCGACTTTTGGCGCTCTGCCGCTTACCTGAAGTAAAGCGAGGACGAGCGACGTGAACTCATGTCCAAGAGGAAGACCGGCGAAAGCGACGCCTGTATCCTCTCCGACCCGGTTCACAGAAAAGCTCGGTGTTCGCTCAAGCTTCGCCTCCTTCACGGAGATTTTCGGAGACATGGATGCAATTTCATGAACGAGGTCCTTCGTCTCTTTGGACGTCTCATCAGACCCTGCGCTCACTTTCAGGACGATATCGTCTTCTAGTAGCTCCAAGTACTGGTTCAATTGGGCTTTGATGTCTTGTTCGAGCATTCCTGATTCCACTCCTTAGATTTTACCTACAAGGTCGATGCTTGGCTTGAGTGTTTCGCTGCCTTCTTCCCATTTCGCAGGGCAGACTTCGCCAGGATTGTTGTATACGTATTGGGCTTTCTTCATTTTTTCGATAAGAGCACTAGCGTCACGGCCGATTCCTTCCGCGTGTACTTCCGCTACCTGGATAACGCCGTTCGGATCGATGATGAACGTGCCGCGATCCGCAAGACCTTCTTCTTCACGCAGTACTTCGAAGTTCTGTGGAAGCGTGTGGGATGGGTCCCCGATCATCGGATACGTTACCTTTCCGATTGCTTCTGAAGACTCGTGCCATGCTTTATGTGTAAAGTGAGTATCTGTCGAGCAGGAATACACTTCCGCTCCGAGATCTTTAAGGTTGTCATACTCGTTCTGAAGATCTTCGAGTTCTGTCGGGCATACGAACGTGAAGTCTGCCGGGTAGAAGCAGAGTACCGTCCACTGACCTTTAAAATTCTCTTCTGACACTTCCATGAATTCACCATTTTGGTAAGCTTGTGCTGTGAATGGTTTTACTGTTTTTCCGATAACGGACATATTAGATTTCCTCCTTAGATGGTTGCAACTATGTTTTCTAGAAATGTTATTAAGAAATAGTGATTTCCGACACTTGAATATTATTAAACAAAGCTCCCCCACTCGTCAAGTCAAACCCCATTTCCCTGTTACTTCCTATGGTGTCCATCTCACGGACACTTAAACATTCATCAGTACTCAGGCAAAAAAGCAGACACAACCCTCCTCGGGCTATGCCTGCTTCCCACTAATGATTAATCAGCATTCTTCACGTACACGTGATTATCCGTCCACTTGTCGTCTTCGTAAATGAACCTTTTTCTCGTACACTCAAACGTCAATCCGACTTTCTCTGCAAGCCTTATGGAAGCTGGATTATCAAGGTTGATATGAGCTTCCACCCTGTGATACCCGAGCTCTTCAAAAGCAAGGGTAAGCCCTTCCGAGACAGCCTCCGTTCCGTATCCCTGATTCCAGAACTGGTTGTGGATCCTGTAGCCGATCATCCCCCATTGGAAATTGTCTCTCATGATGGTGCTCAGATCGATTTTTCCTATGTGCTTATCGTCTGATTTTCGGAAGATACCGAGGACATATAAGTCATCGTTCTCAGCCATTTTCTCAAATTGTTCAACCATGCCATCGAATCTTTCCTGGGACCATTCCTCCAGGTTTATGCTGTCTCCGTCGAACTTATGCTGAGACGGGAGTCTATGGCGGAAGCCTTCTGTCCAGCGTTCATAGTCTTCTTTTTCCAGGGTCTTAATGTATAAACGGTCCGTTTCTGTGTATAGCTGTTTTTCTTCTGTTTTCAATGTGATGTCTCCTTTGTTCTGATAATTTTCCGATCTTATCTACCAGTTGAGTTCCTTCGTTTCGTCGTAGTGCCATAAGACATCACACCTTCCGTTATGTATTGAATCTATCGTACCACAGTTTCCACATTTTTCTTAGTAAGAACAAGGAAAATTTTAGAATCTGCCACATATTCTTTGTTCACGAGCTTACACTTTGTACTATTCCAGGTATTTCGTTCAGTTCTTCGATGACTAAATTATCCAGTGGTTGCTTCCATAAATGATTCTTTTTCCATACCCCTGTCATACCGACCGCTTCTGCTGCCTTTACGTCTTTATCAGGATGGTCCCCGATATATACACATTCTTCCGGATGAACCTTTAATCTCTCTACTGCCTTTTCAAAGATAAATGGGTCAGGTTTCTTAACCCCTTCCCATTCTGAAATAAGAATTGTATCTGTGAAATCACCTATTCCGAGCGCCCGTATGTTATCCATTTGAAACTGCCCTTTTCCATTGGTGATGACCCCTAACAGAAACCCCTGCTGTTTAAGCCGCCCTAATGTCTCCAAAAGGTTCGGAAAAGGGATGCAGTGTTTATTGAAATGATCTACATAGTCCTGTAACAACTCTTCCCAACTAATCCCCTGTATAGCGAATTCCTCAACTAATCTACTGTAAACTTTATCTTTCCATGCGTACCCATGGTCATCCAATTCGATAAATCGCTTCATGTAGTTCTCTTTCGGAATATGATTCAAGAACTCTATAAAACGTTCATATTGGTCGTATACGAAAACTTCTACCGTGGCATCCCGGTCCAGTAAAGTGCCGTCCAAGTCGAAAATCACTGCTTTAATCATAGTGCTCCACCTTCCAGTCGAACCAACGACCATGGCCATCCGTCTCCCCTACCGTTTCCTTTTGGTAGTTTCCATTTGAAATGCAATCGATATGTAGCTGTCTATCCTCCATATTGTTATGAATGTGGAAGACTTCTCTCTTTTCTCCGATTTCTTCAACCTGCTGAAGCAATTCTTTCTTAACGTCTTCAGGAAGTTGATTGGCTACGTGCGTGTGAAAGATGCACAGCGAAGTGTCTGTCGAGATACCTTCTGCAATGTCAGGCAGGAGCGCCACTCCATCTCCTTCTCTCAAAACAGGAGGATTTTTTTGCAACTCTTCTGCCGCATCTTCGAAATTCCTTAGCCTATCTGTATGCTCTGGCCAAATGAGGGCTTTCAACCATAGCCGCTCTTCGTCATTAGTGAGATCACTGACGTGCAGATCTACACCTATTCGTTCATGCACAGGCGGAACTTGATTCAGTAAATGGTCAGGAAGCTTTCCCTCTCTTACCTCTGACTGAAGATGAACAGAGGAATCTTTCTTTCCATAAATATCAGCCGATCCATAGGAATAAGCATACTGATCAAAGAGCAATTGGAGTCCTGCACTTGTGCCGATTTCTATGAAGGACAAAGGTTTCCCGGTTTGTTGGTATATGTATGAGAAAACCGGAAACAGATAAGCACAGCGTCTTACTTCGTTCGTCTGGACGAGTTTATGCTGCAAAAGATCTTTTATCTTCTGATGGTGCTCCAAACAAAATTCTTTGAAGACCTGAAACAACTGACCATCTCTCTTAGGTTCATCCACTATGCTCGGATAATAGTATTTAAGATTGTGATCCACCCCTTTTTGAAGTAAATAATGGACAGAACCCAACAACAAATTCGGCGTGGGTTGGTCCTGTTGGGCTTCCATACATAACTCCAGCACCGTTCTATCTTTTGCAATGTGAAGCGATAATTCCTTATAAAGTTCGCTGGATCCTTTACACTCTGTTTCGGCGAATTCCTGAAACCTTTCAGAAAGTCTATTAAACTCCATCTTGTCAGCCTCCTTACGTATACTACTGCAACTCTACACCACCTTCAATTTTATGTAAATTAACTACTTTCCCCTCACTGCTGTATTTTGTACGGGAGCCTCGCATCTCTTTTCAAAATTATAACTTGCTACACCCAAAATCAAAGTGACTACTAGCATAACAAAGGAACCCGTGATTACAGCTGCTTTGATAGAAAAGAATTGAGCAGCTATTCCTATAACTATTGTTGCAGTAATCGTAAAAGCTGCCTCAATCAAACCATATATACTCCCTATCCTTCCGAGTATTTCAACAGGGATGTTGTTTTGGTAAAACGTGTGGAACCCTGTATTTGCAAAAGCCAATGAGAAAGCTAACACTATAAATCCTACAGCTGCTACTTCGAAGTGATCGGAAAAAGCATAAATGATATAGCCTCCAGCGACTAGAACCGGACCTATACCAAGCAACAAAGAAGTAGAAATTTTATCAGCGAATAGAGCGATTATGATTGCACCTGTAGCGATGCCAACACCTGCAATACTTACGAGAAAGCCATACTCTGCATCTGTCAGATTCAAGACCTCTTTCGAAAAAGCAGCCTCTAACGAATCCAAAGCTGCAGCCATCACCATCATGAGACCGAATAGGAAATAAATAAGCATAACGGAGGCATAATTCCTGGTGAATAGCACAACAACGTTCCAGTCTTTTTTTAATAGCTGCAGGGAAAAAGAAGACATAGCCTTCTCAACCATATTAGTAGTCACCGGTAAAAAGAGAGTGACTATTCCCGAGAAGAGGAAAGTCAGGGCATTTACATATATAGCGAGGAATGGATCCCCTGCCATTAACAGAAACCCTGCTATGGCCGGACCAACCAGGAATCCTCCGGAGTCGATGAGACTTCTGAAAGAGTTGAACCTTTTCCTCTTTCCTCGAGGGATAAGTTTTGTAATGTATGACATGGAAGCAGGGTTAAATATTGAACTCGCCATATTTACCAAAAAGACAATCGGATAAATCAGCCAAAGGGTAGGGAAGAAAGGAATCATAAATATTAGGGACGCTCTAATGAAATCCAGAGCGACCATAAGGTTTCTTTGATTTAAACGATCCACCAGCGTCCCTGACCAGAAATTGGTGCATACCGTTGCTGTCGGTAACAATATATACAAAACGGCAACAGCGAGAGGAGAACCTGTCATCTCAAGGACAATCAAGTTCAGTGCGATCAGGTATATCCAGTCCCCTATATTCGATAAACCGATCCCGAATAACAACAGTATAGGATGTCTCCAAGAGCTAACCATTTTGTTTTCTTCCATAAAACCCCTCCTGAATGTGGGGAGAGAGAATAAAAAAACCCGCCCCAAGACTTTTGTCTCGAGGGCGGGACGGTATGTCATCGCGGTGCCACCTCAGTTCGTTAATACGTCACCATATTAACCTTATCAGGTACGACAGCCACCCTGACTGGTTATACCCTATCTCTATAACGGGAGCGCACGTCACACCATCCCCTCAAAGGTTCCGATGTGATGCTCAGAGGCTTGGTTCGGCAAATGATTCATACCCTTTCTCACCGTCCAGGGCTCTCTTTGAAGAATCATGACTGCCTACTCTTCTCTTCATCGCAGTTTAATATTTCTCCATATAGTAACTCTTTTTTCCTATTTTGTAAATGAATAGTTATAAATAATCCCCGCCACTGTAGTGACGAGGGATTAGAGTTATTAACCGATAGAACCTTCCATCTCGAATTTGATAAGACGGTTCATTTCTACCGCGTATTCCATTGGAAGTTCTTTCGTAAACGGCTCGATGAAGCCCATTACGATCATTTCTGTCGCTTCCTCTTCAGAAAGTCCGCGACTCATGAGGTAGAACAACTGCTCTTCGGATACTTTCGAAACTTTCGCTTCGTGCTCGAGAGAGATGTTCTCGTTCATGATTTCGTTGTAAGGGATCGTGTCGGACGTGGATTTGTTATCCATGATCAGCGTGTCACACTCGATGTTCGAGCGGGCGCCGTCCGCTTTCTTACCGAACTGTACGATACCACGGTACGTTACTTTACCACCATTTTTGGAGATGGACTTGGAAACGATTGTGGAAGACGTGTTCGGTGCCAGGTGGTGCATTTTCGCACCGGCATCCTGGTGCTGACCTTCGCCGGCAAGAGCGATGGATAGTGTGTTACCACGTGCACCTTCTCCTGTAAGAAGGACAGATGGATATTTCATCGTAAGCTTGGAACCAAGGTTACCGTCCACCCATTCCATGGATGCGTTCTGCTCTGCTACGGCACGTTTCGTTACCAGGTTGTAGACGTTGTTTGCCCAGTTCTGGATCGTAGTGTAACGGCAATACGCATCTTTCTTAACGAAGATTTCAACGACGGCACTGTGGAGAGAGCTTGAGGAGTACGTTGGAGCTGTACAACCTTCCACATAGTGTACGGAAGATCCTTCATCCGCAATGATCAGCGTACGTTCGAACTGACCCATGTTCTCAGAGTTGATACGGAAGTAAGCCTGAAGTGGAGTGTCCACCTTCGTATTCTTAGGTACGTAGATGAAAGAACCACCGGACCATACAGCCGAGTTCAATGCTGCGAATTTGTTGTCGGAGTTCGGAATCGCTTTTGCGAAATACTGACGGAACAGGTCTTCGTTCTCTTTAAGAGCTGTATCCGTGTCCTTGAAGACGACTCCCATGTTCTCAAGGTCTTCCTGCATGTTGTGGTATACAACTTCGGATTCGTACTGCGCGGAAACACCGGCAAGGTACTTCTGCTCTGCTTCCGGGATACCGAGACGATCAAAGGTGTCTTTGATTTCCTGTGGTACTTCATCCCAGGAACGCTCTGTATTCTCAGAAGGTTTTACGTAATACGTGATATCGTCGAAGTCGAGCTCTGACAAGTCGCCGCCCCACTGTGGCATAGGTTTCTTGTAGAACTGTTCAAGAGACTTCAGGCGGTATTCAAGCATCCACTCAGGCTCTTCCTTACGTTCTGAAATGTCTCTGACGATCTGCTCTGTAAGACCTTTTCCGGTGCGGTACACAGATACGTCTTTATCGTGAAAGCCATACTTGTAATCTTCAATCTCTGGAGCTTTCTTAGCCATGTTACATACCTCCTTATTTATTGACCCTTAGGCTACGCTTCTTCTGACTCATCTACCCCTTGTTCCATCGCTTTCCACGATAGAGTGGCGCATTTGATCCGTGCCGGGAACTGGGAAACTCCCTGAAGCGCTTCGATATCTTCAAGCGAGAATTTCTCCGGGTCGACTTCTTCCCCTTGCATCATATCCGAAAACAGTTTGGACATTTCCACTGCTTCTTCGACTGTCTTCCCTTTAATTGCCTGGGTCATCATAGAAGCGGAGGAAAGGCTGATGGAACAGCCTTCTCCGTCGAACTTCGCGTCCTCTACTACACCATCTTCAATCTTCAGCTGAAGCTGGATCCGGTCCCCGCAAGTAGGGTTGTTCATATCGATCGCTACGTGCTCCCCGTCGAGAGCCCCTTTGTTGCGCGGGTTTTTGTAGTGATCCATGATGACTTGGCGATAAAGTGTATCTAAGTTATTAAATGACATCGCCAAAATACTCCTTTGTCTTTTGTAGTCCTTCGACAAAACGATCGATTTCTTCCGTCGTGTTATAAAGGTAGAAGCTCGCTCTGGCTGTCGCTGTAACATTCAACCACTTCATGAGAGGCTGTGCACAGTGATGCCCTGCTCTTACAGCGATTCCTTCTGCATCGAGAACAGTGGCCAGATCGTGCGGGTGAACGCCGTCTACGTTGAACGTAACGAGACCGGCACGTTCTTTCGGTCCGTAAACAGTTACACCATCGATGGCATCAAGTTTCTCCAAAGCATAAGCTGCAAGTTCCTCTTCATACTTCTCGATTTCCTCCATACCTACTTCTTCGAGGTAATCGATAGCCGCACCGAGTCCAATCGCTCCAGCGATGATCGGCGTTCCACCTTCGAACTTCCACGGGAGCTCTTTCCACGTAGAATCGTAAAGGTTTACGAAGTCGATCATCTCGCCACCGAACTCGACGGGTTCCATTTTATCGAGAAGTTCTCTTTTCCCATACAATACCCCGATTCCGGTAGGACCACACATTTTGTGACCGGAAAAGGCGAAGAAGTCACAGTCTAGGTCCTGCACATCAATCTTGAGGTGGGGAGCACTTTGCGCTCCGTCCACAACGATGACGGCACCTTTCTCATGCGCTGCTTCTGCAATCTCTTTGATCGGGTTGATGGTCCCGAGAACGTTCGATACATGAGAGACGGCAACGATTTTCGTGTTTTCCGTGATGGTATCTTTCACATCACTCATTGCGAGCGTTCCGTCTTCCTGCATCGGAATATATTTAAGCGTTGCATTCTTACGTTTGGCGAGTTGCTGCCACGGAATCAGGTTGCTGTGGTGTTCCATCTGAGTGAGGACGATTTCGTCTCCCTCTCCCACATGATCCATACCGTAGCTTTGGGCTACTGTATTGATACCCGTCGTCGTTCCACGATTGAAAATGATTTCTTTCGTGTTCGACGCGTTGATGAAGGAGCGTACTTTCTCACGTGCTCCCTCATAACCGTCCGTCGCAATTGATCCAAGTGTATGCACGCCGCGGTGAACGTTGGAGTTATAATTTTTATAGTATTCATCGATTTTATCAATGACTTTGCTCGGTGTCTGAGATGTCGCTGACGAATCGAGATACACAAGCGGATGCCCGTTCACATCCTGATGCAAAATCGGAAACGCCTCACGTACCGCTTTTACATCCATTAATATACTTTCCTTTCGATGACCTGAGTCAGCTGGTTCTTCACGGCTTCGACCGGCAGCTGGTTCACGACCGGTGCCAGGAATCCGTGAATGATAAGACGCTCTGCTTCCTTCTTCGGAATACCGCGGCTCATCATGTAGTAAAGCTGAACCGGGTCCACGCGACCGACAGAAGCAGCGTGACCTGCTGTTACGTCATCTTCATCGATAAGAAGGATCGGGTTCGCATCCCCGCGGGCATCCTTGCTGAGCATGAGTACGCGAGACTCCTGAACAGCGTTCGATTTCGTAGCGCCGTGATCGATTTTTCCTACGCCGTTGAAAATAGCGGAGGATTTATCTTTCATGACACCGTGCTGCAGGATGTAACCATCGGATTCTTTTCCGAAGTGGCGGATGTTCGTCGTGAAGTTCTGTTTCTGATCTCCACGTCCGACGACAACCGTTTTCGTATCTCCTTCAGAGTTATCTCCTACAAGGTGAGTGATGTTCTCAGACACTGTATTTCCTTCGTTCATCTGGCCAAGCGCCCATTCAATGCGAGCGTCGCGACCTGCGATACCGCGGCGGTTGGAATATACCGTTGTACCGTGGGCGAAGTTGTCGACAGCACCGAAGGAAACTTTTGCGTTATCCTTGGCAATCACTTCTGTAACGATGTTCGCAGAAGTCTGAGCTTCTGTATTGTGAGAAATGTAGTTCTCAACGTAAGTCACCGAGCTGTTCTCTTCTGCCACCACGAGTACGTGGTTGATAAGAGAGGCACGATCGTCCTCCTGCCAGAAGATCACCTGAAGCGGTTGTTCGATCTGGACACCTTTCGGAACATAAACGAACACCCCGCTGTTCATAAGTGCCGCATGAAGAGCAGTCAAACGGTGCTCATCCACAGCTACGCCTTCTGTCATGTAGTACTCTTTGACGAGATCCGCATGATCACGAAGTGCGGTGTGGATATCCGTGAAGATGACACCCTTATCTTCAAGTTCTTTGTTCAGCTGAGTAAACGCAGCTGTATGATTACGCTGAATCAGAAGGTTCTCCGTCTGGTTCTCCTGATCGAGGAAATCCTGGATCTCAGATGGAAGGTTATCGAGTGAATCGATGACTTCTCCTTCTACATCATGATTGAAATCCGTGAAGTTCCATTTCTCGATATTTGTTTTATCGGGTTTCGCCATCGGAAGTGTTTCCGATTTTTCGAGCGCCGACAAGCGAAGCTCTTTCATCCATTCCGGTTCGCTGTGTTTATTCGAATATTCTGTGACGTATTGCTTGTCATATGGCAATGATACTTCTACAGCCATGAGATCCCTCCTAACCTTCGATTATTTAGAGCCGATTGTTTCGTCTTCGATTCCGAGTTCTTCTTTGATCCAGTCGTACCCTTCTTCTTCAAGACGCTTAGCAAGTTCCGGTCCGCCGGATTTCACAACGCGTCCCTGCATCATTACATGGACCTTATCCGGAGTGATGTAGTCGAGAAGACGCTGGTAGTGAGTGATGATCAGGCAACCGAATGCATCGTCGCGCATTTCGTTGATACCTTTCGCAACCACTTTCAGGGCATCGATATCAAGACCGGAGTCGATTTCGTCCAGAATCGCAATGTCCGGTTGGATCGTCATAAGCTGAAGGATTTCGTTACGTTTCTTCTCACCGCCGGAGAACCCTTCGTTAAGGTAACGCTGTGCCATATTCTTATCGATTTCGAGTGTATCCATCTTCGCATCCATTTCTTTGATGAATTTCATCAGAGAAATCTCGTCGCCTTCTTCGCGGCGGGAGTTGATTGCGGAACGAAGGAAGTCGGAGTTCGTCACACCGCTGATTTCACTCGGGTATTGCATAGCAAGGAACAAACCTGCCTGCGCACGCTCATCTACTTCCATCTCGAGCACGTTCTCGCCGTCAAGAAGTACCTCCCCTTGTGTCACTTCATACTTAGGGTGGCCCATGATTGCGGAAGCAAGTGTGGATTTACCGGTTCCGTTCGGTCCCATTACTGCGTGGAACTCTCCACCGTTGATTGTAAGGTTTACACCTTTTAGAATTTCCTGACCTTCAATTTCAACATGAAGATCTTTGATTTCAAGTGTTGATCCTGCCATGTATAATACCTCCTGTATATTGTAATCGGGTAATTGGGTGCATGGTTATTAGATTTAAAACCATTCTCAATTTATTCTCATTATAATCTTAAATCATTTCAAAGCTGATATCAACTTTTTCCTTCCTGTCTCAATACCGCTCGCACCACTGCCTATTATAACAAAAAAAAGAGCGATGACTAAAGCCATTCCCCCTTTTAATGTAACGAATCGTTACATATTAAAATGAAAATCACCCGGAGAAGAAGATTCTTCTCCAGGTGATTGGTTTGAGGCGATCTATAAGGAACGATCGCTATCACTTTTCTGTCTTATCTGTGAATTAGTCGTTCCATTTCTGAGTTGATTTTTTTACTTTCAGCATATTCCTGATTTCGTTTCTGTTCTACATGAATCTGGGTATCTAATTTGCGACCGTATTCTTCATATCCGATGTCGTGTGCCTGGAACATTCCCTTTTCCATCTCAGTTGTGTAGTTCAAACCCAAATTGTCACTAATAATAAATCAATCCTTTCAGAAAATTTACAATTATAAGATTACCATATAAAAAAGGAGGAAGAAAAGGAGGAAATACTATGATTATTCATTCTGACTCATAGTTATCCACTTCTGATGAAACTGAGCAAGCCCATTGCTACCATTCATCCTTATTGCTCCCGTTTTCTCTTACATTGTCTTTAATCGCAATATTTCCCCATTATGTATCCCTTAAACATCTTTTCAGGGAAAAAGTTACAGCTTCCCCTCTAAAAAAGCACCCACCCTTATGAAAGGATGAGTGCTTCGTCATTACTTATTCGCTATCTTCGCTTGATTCACTGTCTCCACTGTCCTGTCCATCAACGGGAACGACAGCACCATCGTACTCTTCTTCCATGAATGTCTGGATTTCGTCGGAACGAAGAACTTCGACCAGCGTATTCAACGCTTCATTGTCTTCATCTTCACTCTTCGCAGCGATCACGTTCACGTAAGGAGATTCGGAACCTTCAAGGATAAGGGAATCTTCACTTGGGTTCAGGCCAGCCTGGATCGCATAGTTCGTGTTGATCGCGACCAGAGAGTTTTCTTCACGTTCGTAGTTCTCCGGTAGAAGGGCTGCGTCGATACCCGCATCGAATTCAAGGTTCTTCGGGTTTTCCACTACATCTTCAAGCTGAGCGTTGATAGGATCCACTTCCGGATCGATTTTCACAAGTCCTTCTTTTTCAAGAAGGGAAAGGATACGACCGTGGTCGGCAACAGAACGGCTCATCAGCACGGTTGTACCTTCTTCTACATCTTCAATGCTTTCGATTCCTTTGGAGTAGATTCCCATCGGCTCGATGTGGATACCGCCAAGGTTGGCGAAATCATAGTCGTTCTCTTCCATTTGCGTGTTCAGGTAAGGGATGTGCTGGAAGTAGTTCGCATCGATGATACCTTCTGACAGATCACGGTTTGGAAGCACGTAATCCTGGTACTCTTCGATGTTCAACGTGATTCCTTCTTCTTCAAGTAGCGGCTTCGCTTCCTGCAGTACTTCTGCGTGTGGAACACTTGTCGCACCTACAGTGATTTCAGATGTTTCTTCACTTGCTTCTTCGCCGGAATCTCCGGAATTCGAGCTGCTATCGTCGGAAGAAGACCCTTCCTCGGAAGACCCGCATGCTGCGAGTAGGGAAATTAGTGCAATGGTAGCTAGTGTCAGTAGAAATTTTTTCATGATACTCTCTCCTTTTTCTATGATTAATTTTTATCTTTTATCCAATTTGCGGGAAGCGAAATCCCCGATGAACTGGAAAATAAACACGATGATTACAATAAGCACGGTACATACGAATACAACGTCGAAACTGTTACGCTGGAATCCGTAAAAGTAAGCGAAGTCACCAAGCCCACCTGCTCCGATGACACCCGCTACTGCTGTATAGCTGATCAGTGCAATCGCGGTTACTGTCAGACCGGAAATGAGAGCTGGCGTCGATTCAGGAAGCAACACCTTAAAAATGATGGTACGATATTTGGCCCCCATCGCCTTCGCTGCTTCGACGACCCCTTTGTCCACTTCTTTGAGCGCTATCTCGACAAGACGAGCATAGAACGGTGCGCCGCCGACGATCAGTGCCGGAAGTGCAGCTTTCGGACCACGGATTGTTCCTACAAGGAAATCCGTAAACGGGAACAATAGCAAAATAAGAATAATGAAAGGAATCGCACGGAACACGTTTACGATTGTCGCCGTAATCCAGTTCGCGAATTTATTCTCCCAAAGGCCGCCCGGCCCTGTCAGATAAAGCAGAAGCCCGAGCAGAAGTCCGAAAATGAATGTTCCAAGTACAGAGAAAAATGTCATAAATAGTGTTTCATTCGTTGCTGTGATCATGTCCTCGACGCGGACGTTCGGGAATAGCTGTTCAAACATCGATCGCCACCTCCACTTCTACTGATGTTTCTTTGACGTACTCGAGAGCACGATCGATTTCTTCTTTTTCCCCGTCAAGATGTACGATGAGTGTGCCGTACGCTCCTTTTTGCGTCTGGGTGATTTTCCCGTGAAGCACGTTGATGTTCACCTGGAACTTCCTGGAGAGTTCACTGATCAGTGCCTGGTGCGTGCGCTCTCCGACGAAATGGAACTGCGCCACTTCCCCTAATGGGTACTTCTCTTTGATCAGTGCCAGCGAGTCTTCACGGTCCGGGTCTCCCATCACCTGATCGACGAAGCGCTTCGTCACTTTCTCCTGCGGTCTCAGGAAGACATCAAGAACGTCTCCTTCTTCCACGATCTTACCTGCTTCCATGACGGCGACTCGGTGACAGATCTTACGGATCACGTGCATCTCGTGTGTGATCAGTACAATCGTAAGTCCGAGCTTCGCGTTGATATCCACGAGCAGATCGAGGATCGAATCCGTCGTCTCGGGGTCCAGCGCAGAAGTCGCTTCATCACAGAGCAATACTTTCGGTCGATTCGCAAGCGCTCTTGCGATACCTACACGCTGCTTCTGTCCACCACTGAGCTGAGATGGATAAGAATTTCCGCGACCAGCGAGCCCTACAAGTTCAACAAGCTCGTCCACACGTTTTTTCCTTTCTTCCTTCGGCACTCCCGCAATTTCCAGTGGGAAGGCAATGTTATCCTCCACCGTGCGGGACCACAATAGGTTGAAGTGCTGGAAAATCATCCCCATCTCTTGTCTCGCAAGGCGAAGTTCTCCTTTCGACAAAGAAGAGATTTGTTTCTCATCAATGTCGATCGTTCCGCCGCTCGGATCCTCGAGACGGTTCAGCAAGCGGATGAATGTACTTTTCCCCGCTCCACTGTATCCGATGACTCCGAAGATTTCTCCGGACTCGATCGTCGCATCGAGATTATCGACGGCACGTACTTCCTGGTCTTTCGTATTGAATACTTTAGATAGACCTTTGATCGAAATCATAGTTTTTCCTCCTGCTGTAAGTGCATCCTTTACCTAATTAAAAAACCTTCCTGTTACGAGAACAGAAAGGTCGGTATAAAAAGTCGATTCTGTTCTCTCATCTATCAGAGCTCACTGCTCTGTAGGATTTGGCACCATTTTAAACGGAATGTTTAACGGTTGCCGGGTTTCATAGGGCCAGTCCCTCCACCTCTCTGGATAAGAGATTATCGGATATTCTTTTATAAAGCGATATGATGGATTCTAGCACTCTCTCTGAAGGTTGTCAACAAACTTCAACAAAAGAATTCTATATGTTACGATTTTCGTTGAGTATCTTGCAGAAAGGAAGCGATTACCAATGAAAGCTCCTGTATTCTCTCTCCCTTATCTTACAGAAGATAAAAGCTATACACTACCAGAGCAACCGAGCAAAGTCGTCATTTTGACGTTCTGGGTATCCTGGTGTCCGGATTGTGCTGTCGATATGCCGAAGAAAGAACAGTTGTTCAGCTCATTGAATACGGATGAGGTCGACATGCTTACGATCAACGTAGCTGGTCGCGAAGGAGACCGGTCAGAAGCCGTGAAGTACAAAGAAAAATTTCTTAGTCAGCCGACGCTTGAGGATGACGGTACGGCGGTCTATGATAAATTCGGATGTACAGGCGCGCCGACGACGGTCATCATTTCTCCTGAAGGAGAGATCCTTCATCAATTCGGGGATGATGCATCGTTTATGGCAATCATGAAGGCGATCGGGGAAGTAGTTTAATTTGGATTGTGGTACGTTCGCGGCAAGATCGGGTCGCTTGAGCGTACCATTTCTTATTTTTTGGACCGCTCGTTGCTTTATTTTTCTTGTGAACGTATCATAACTTAAGAAATGAACCGTTCGCCTTGAAAAAGTATTGCTTAACGTTCCGAAAACTCTAGAGGGACACTCGAGAGACGTTTGTCGTGCTGAGTGTCCAGATAATTCCGGTGCTGGACGTTCAGAAGTCAGCCCTCGTCCTGAGTGTCCAGCTAATTCAGGTGCCGGACGTTCAGAAGCCAGCCCGCCTCCTGAGCGTCCAGCTAATCCATTTGCGGGACACTCAAGTCCCCAACCCTTCCACGAACGGAGCGCAAAATCATAGAAAAAAGCACCCGCCTTCAAGGCTGGATGCTTCCTCATAATCTCTCTTTTTCCTTCATCAGATTGAAGATCTTCGTCACTGATTCAAAGGCGTACACTTTCTCTTCTACTTTTCTGTCTTTCCATATCAACAGACAAGGCACGCTGGAAACCTGATACTCCTGCATGAATTCCGGAAACAGAGAAGCATTCATTTCGTAGAAAATATCTTCGTCGTTCATTTTTTCAATGATACCAAGCATTTCGCGAGCCAGGTGGCAGGTGCCGCAGAAGGGACTGTAAATGAACACATACCCTCTCCCTACTTCCGGCAGCACCTTCAAATCTTTCACTTCTTTCATAGTTGCCTCCTAAGTCATGTAGATCGGCTTAATCTGAAACCGATTGCTCGCGAGAAGTCTCGCTAGCTCCGGTTCTGGTGTGGCGGCCACTTCTCTGTAGGTTTTATTTATAAACAGGTGGGTCGCATGAGGAAGTTCTTCTTTGAACTGTTCCCGCAATTTGTGACCGGAATAGTCCTCATCTACGAGAATATACACGGGGCGGTAATCCAATTCGTAGTCTTCGATCAGTTCTTCCATACGCTCTACCCCCAATGTTCCATGGGTACAAATAATTTCAAGTGACTGCGCGAGCATTTTCGTAATGTGCTTCTTATCCGTGATGCCCTCCACGATCATAACCGGGTTTCCATTCATCCCTATCTCACCCTCTGTACAAAAACAGACCATGCGAAATCATGGCCTGCCGAAATTGAAGTATTCTATTAGTCTTCTGAGATCATTGCGTTATATCCGTCTGCATCCATCAAGTCATCAAGACCGGATTTGTCTGCAGGCTCAATAACGATCATCCATGCTTTATCATATGGAGATTCGTTCACAAGTTCCGGGCTATCTTCAAGTTCGTTGTTCACTTCGACGACCTTGCCGCTGACAGGAGCGTACAACTCGGATACCGTCTTTACGGATTCAACACTTCCGAAAGGCTCTTCCGCTTCCACTTCATCTCCTACTTCCGGGAGTTCAGCAAATACGACATCGCCGAGTTCGGATTGAGCAAACTCCGTAATTCCGATGCGGAGTTTGTCCCCTTCTTCTTTCACCCATTCATGTTCTTTCGAGTAACGATAATCTTTTGGTAATTCCATTGGTCTGTCCCTCCTTTATGTACTTAACTTACAACCACTTATTCTTGTATTCATCTTCTTTGAATCCTGCTGTTACGTCTTTGCCGTCGGTAGCGAGTGGACGTTTGATCAGCATACCGTCAGAAGCCAGCACTTCCGCCTGCTCCTCAAGCGACATGTCTCCCACTTTATCTTTCAGACCGAGCTCGCGATACTTCTTACCGCTTGAATTGAAAAAACGTTTCGGCGGCAGATCGCTTGCTTCCATCATGTGGAGAAGCTTGTCTTTCGATGGAGGGTTATCCACGATATGTACAGCTTCGTATTCCACGTTGTTCTCATCGAGCCACTTCTTCGCGTTGCGGCACGTTCCGCATTTCGGATACCAGTAAAATGTCAACATGACGCTCATCCCTTCTGTACAAAACGATGTCACATTTATCCTACCATACCCGCCCCCTCTTGGAAAATAAAAGGCTGCCTGTTCGGCAGCCTTTCTTCTTATACGACATACTTTTCTGATTCTTCGAGACCTTTCGCGATTTCGCGTTTGATCTGAATCACGTCAAGCGGGTTATGACGAGTCAGCTTACGAAGTGCACCAAGCATCATGCGGAGATTGTCTCCAGATTCAGCCCGGATTAGCGTTTCTTTCGCATGTGCTTCAATGCGGTTGAAAGCTTCCTGTACATACACTTGCGTGTAAAGAAGCTTCTGTCTGTGCTTCTCTTCTCCGTCTTTGTCGATCGCTTTCTTCGTACGTAGAATCGCGGATTCCATATTGAAGATTTCTCCGGTGATATCGGCGATGTTTACGAGAAGTTCTTGCTGCTGTTCGAGCTTCTCACCGTATTTCTGTGCCGCTAGACCTGCTGCGAGAAGACCAATCTTCTTCGCATTTTTCAGAAGGTATAGCTCCTGCTCCAGTGGCGCGTCGCCCGGTTCTTCCGGCATCATCGTCATGATCTCTTCTTCGAGTTGTTTCGCTTTTTCGAAGATCGGAAGCTCGCCTTTCATCGCTTTCTTCACGAGGTTGCCCGGAACGATCATACGGTTGATTTCATTGGTACCTTCGAAAATACGGTTGATACGGGAATCCCGGTACATGCGCTCCACTTCGTATTCCTGCATGAAGCCGTACCCACCGTGAATCTGAACCGCTTCATCCACTGCAAAGTCCAGAAGTTCTGTTCCGAATACTTTCGTCAGGGAACATTCGATCGCATATTCTGCAATGACGTTCGCTACCGCTTTTCCGTCATTAAGCTCTTCTTCCGACAAGCGACCCATGCTCTGTTCGAACAGCCCGACCGTACGATATACGGCACTTTCATTGGCGTAAGTGTTCGCCGCAACGGATGCCACTTTTTCCTGGATGAGCGGGAAGCTCATGATCGGTGTCTGGAATTGCTTACGCTCTTTCGCATAATTGACGGAAAGCTCGATCGCCCGCTTCGCGCTTCCGACACTTCCGATCGCCAGTTTGTAACGACCTACGTTCAAAATGTTGAAAGCGATGATGTGCCCTTTACCGATTTCTCCAAGTACGTTTTCTTTAGGTACTTCAGCATCTTCAAGGACTAGTGTACGAGTCGAAGATCCTTTGATTCCCATCTTCTTCTCCTCAGGTCCTGTGGATACACCCGGGAATTCTCTTTCGACGATGAATGCCGTGAATTTATCACCATCGATTTTCGCATAAACGACGAACACATCTGCGAAAGCGGAGTTCGTGATCCACTGTTTCTCCCCGTTCAGTACATAGTGCGTACCGGCATCATTCAATTTCGCCGTCGTCTTCGCGCCGAGAGCGTCCGAACCTGAGCCCGGCTCCGTCAGAGCGTAAGCTGCCAGCATCTCACCTGTAGCAAGCTTCGGAAGATATTTCTCTTTCTGTTCCACGTTACCGAAGAATACAATCGGCAGAGAACCGATCCCCACGTGAGCTCCGTGTGTAAGGGAGAAACCACCGGCACGTGCGAATTTCTCTGTAATCAGAGAAGAGCTGATTTTATCGAGTTGTACTCCGCCGTATTCTTCCGGCACATCAGCACCCAGGAGACCGAGTTCACCGGCTTTTTTCATCAGTTCAAGGGAATGTTCGAATTCATGGTTTTCGATTTTTTCGACTTTCGGTACCACATCGCCTACGACGAAATCTTCGGTCGTTTTGGCAATCATTTTGTGTTCGTCAGAAAAATCTTCCGGAGTGATAATATCCTCCGCTTCTACATCCTCTACCAGAAAACTTCCACCTTTGATCATATCTTTTACATCACTCATATCCATTCTCCTCCTCAGGATAATAATTCGAATACGCCGGCAGCACCCATACCGCCACCGATACACATCGTCACAACACCGTATTTTTCATTTCTACGTTTCATTTCATGAACGAGGGATAGCGTAAGCTTCGTTCCTGTGCAACCAAGCGGGTGACCTAAAGCGATCGCCCCTCCGTTTACGTTCACCTTATCTTCATCAAGACCGAGTTCACGGATGACTCTCAGCGACTGGGAAGCGAATGCTTCGTTCAGTTCAAACAATCCGATATCCGATATCTCGAGACCTGCCATCTTCAGCGCTTTCGGCACCGCTTCGATCGGACCTACCCCCATAATCTCGGGCTCGACACCTGCTACGGCGAAGGAATGGAACTTGGCGAGCGGTTCAAGACCTTCTCTCTCCGCCTTCTCTCTATCCATCACGAGGACGGAAGCTGCTCCATCGCTCATCTGGGAAGAGTTCCCCGCTGTAACCGATCCTTTCACATGGAAAGCCGGTTTCAGTTTCGCAAGTACTTCTGATGTCGTACCCGGACGGACTCCTTCATCCTGCTCCAGGGTCTTTGTGACTTGTCGCGCTTTATTGTCAGAACCGACAACATTCTCCGTCACTTCGACCGGTACGATTTCATCATCGAATTTCCCTTCTTCGAGTGCTTTCGCCGCACGCTCATGGCTTCGGGCTGCAAACGCGTCCTGGTCTTCTCTGGAAATATTGAAGCGGTTGGCGACTTCTTCTGCCGTATGCCCCATCGACATGTAGTACTCCGGTGCATTTTCTACAAGTTCGACGTTCGGCTTGATGACGTGTCCGCCCATCGGAATGAGACTCATAGATTCCGCTCCGCCTGCAATAGCCGCTTCGCTATGACCCAGCATGATTTTTTCAGCCGCATAGGCGATACTCTGAAGACCGGATGAACAGTAGCGGTTGATCGTAATAGCCGGAACTTTATGATGAAGGCCTGCAAGTCCTGCGATGTTCCTCGCCATGTTCATTCCCTGTTCCGCTTCCGGCATCGCACAACCGATGATCACGTCATCGATCGCTCCATCGTAATTATTCGCCCGTCTAAGCGTTTCTTTTATCGTAAGTGCGGCAAGGTCATCAGGACGACTGTTCGCCAGCGTCCCTTTCTTCGCCCTGCCGACCGGTGTACGGGCACCGGCCACAATAACTGCTTCTCTCACAAATGTCTCCCCCTTTAGTTACGTAGTGGCTTCCCTTTCAGTAACATGTGTTGCATCCGCTGCTGCGTCTTCGCTTCACCGATCAGACTGAGGAATGCTTCTCTCTCTAAATCAAGCAGATAGTCTTCATCCACTTTCGAACCTTCCTTCACGCGACCTCCGGCGAGGACGAATGCCAGTTTCTCCGCGATTTTCAGATCGTGTTCGGAGGCATAGCCGCTGAGATTCATCTGTTTGGCACCTAGCAGCATCGTCGCAAATCCTGTCTCTCCGGTAACCGGAATCGGCACACGCTTCGGCGCCTGATAGCCGGACCTGGCCAGCCCTAGCACTTTCTGTTTCGCATCATGCAGCAGGTGGTCCTGATTGACGGAAATAGCATCCATCCGGTCGAGGAATCCATTCTGGCGAGCTTCTTCCCCGGATGTCGATGTTTTCGCAGTCGCTATCTTTTCAAACACGCTGTTGGAGATTTTCTGAAGATCGAAATCGATGCCCTGCGGAAGATTGTTCAGGTGCTTGATATAAAGCTCCTTGTTTCCTCCACCACCCGGGATCAGCCCTACTCCAGGTTCTACAAGCCCCATATACGTCTCACTGGAAGCCTGGATGGCTGCAGAGGGTAAGCATACTTCCGCTCCTCCCCCGAGGGTCATACCGAACGGAGCGGCAACGACGGGCTTATCGGAATACTTGATCCGCATCATTGCCTGCTGGAACTGCTTGACGACCATTTCGATCTCGAAGAAGTTCTGATCCTGCGCTTCCATGAGCATCATGCCGAGGTTCGCTCCGACACAGAAGTTCTTGCCCTGGTTCCCGATGACCAACCCTTCGAAGTCCTCATCGACGATATCAACGGCCTTGTTCATCATCTGGATGACGTCCATGCCGATCGCATTGCTCTGGGAGTGGAATTCAAGTCCTGCCACCCCGTCTCCAAGGTCGATGATGCTTGCCCCCGCATTTTTTGCGAGTACTTCTTTCGTTTCTTTCAACCGTTTCACGTTGATTTCTTTTTCATTGAACGATTGTTGCTGGTAAGCACCATCATGATAGAAGTAAACGTTTCCATTTTCTTTCTTATAAAAGGACTCGTAACCTTTCTCGAGCATTTGTTCGATCCAGTCCGGGACACTTTCTCCTTCTTCTTTCATCCGCTCTACAGATTTACGGACACCGATCGCATCCCACATCTCGAATGGACCGAGTTCCCAGCCGAAGCCCCAACGCATGGCTTCATCGATGGACACGATGTCATCGGCGATCTCTCCAGTGAGCTCCGCAGAGTACACTAGGACCGGTTTGACGATGGACCAGATAAAGTCTCCAGCCTGGTCGCCTTTCGCTTTCACAAGAGAAGCGAGTTTCCGTTTCGGACCTTTCTCCTGTCCGGCCATTTCTGTCGCTTTCGTTTTCAGTTTTCTACGTTCTTCGTATTCCATCGTCTCCGGATTCAGCTGCAGAATCTCAGAGCCTTTCTCGCCTTTCTTCTTCTGGAAGAAACCCTGGCCTGCTTTGGCACCGATCCATCCTTTTTCGTTCATCTGTTGCATGAAGCCAGGTACTTCAAAGACCTCTTTTTCCTGACCCTCGACTTGAGCGTGAACGTTATTTGCGACATGGACGAATGTATCCAGTCCAACTACGTCTAGTGTACGGAATGTCGCGCTCTTCGGTCGACCGATCATCGGACCGGTGATGGAATCCACTTCGCCGACCGTCAAGTTCTGCTCGAGCATCTCTCTTACGGTGATGAGTAAGCCGTAGGTACCGATGCGGTTGGCGATAAAATTCGGAGTATCTTTCGCCTCTACGACACCTTTCCCGAGCGTATCCTCCCCGAACTTCTTCATGAACGCGAGTACATTCTGATCTGTGTTCGAAGTCGGAATCACTTCGAGCAGTTTCAGGTAACGTGGCGGATTGAAGAAATGGGTACCGAGGAAATGCTTTTTCATATCTTCACTGCAATCCTCACTCATCGCTTCGATCGAGATACCTGATGTGTTGGAGCTGACGATCGTTCCTTCTCTTCTATGTTTATCGACTTCTTTGTAAACAGACTTTTTGATATCGAGGTTCTCTACGACAACTTCAATGATCCAATCGACTTCTGATAGTTTATCCATGTCGTCTGTCATATTGCCGACGTCAATGAGATGCAAGTTGTCTTTAGATGTAAGTGGAGCAGGTTTCTGCTTTTTCAACCCTTCCTTGCCGGAAGCGGCAATACGGTTCCTCACCTGTTTGTCTTCCATGGTGAGTCCCTGTTTTTTCTCCTTATCGGTCAATTCTTTCGGTGCGATATCGAGCATAAGCACCGGAATTCCGACGTTCGCCAAGTGAGCAGCAATGCCGGCTCCCATGACCCCGGAACCGAGTACAGCGGCTCGCCTGATTTTTCGACTCATAGTTATTGTCCCCCTTGCCATCCTTTGAATGAATACTCATTCATTTTTGGTTCAAAAAAATAGAATACCTTTTCTTCTTTAACTATAAAATACTTTCTGACTTTTCGCAATCCTTAATTGCTATTTTTTTCATTCCTGTCGATTCAAAAAGAAAAGAGGAGTCATTACTCCCCTTTTTCTTCCAAAAGTTTTCGTCGTTCATTCAGGTAATTCCGTACGACCTGCTCCAAAGACTGCAAGAATCGTACATCAGATGGCAGTGCCCATTTGTAGATATTCGGAACATGACGCGGGTGAAGACCGATCACCATGATTTCAAGCCCCATGTGACTAAGTGCTTTCATCAATCCGGCGAGGAGTTCGAATCCATCCCTTTCGATATTTCCTACCGCTGTGAAGTCAAAGAGAATCCGGTCCGCTTCACTATCCCGCACGTCATCCAGCAAATGCTGTTCTATGCTGCGGATCTTCTGATGGGTCAAGTCTCCGAATAACGGAACAAGGGCCGCTTCTTCCGTCAAAGAAATGAAGGGAGCAGAAAGTCTATTGTTCTGTTCAGTCACCGCTTCCGCACGTTCTTTCTCTTCCACCAGCTCGATTTTGGTCTTTGTCAGCTCCGATTGGATGGACTGAAGTCTGGTAGCCACTTTGTCGACCTGGTTATCCTTTGGTACAAGCAGGACCTCAGCGAAGAGTTCATTCTCCCATGTAATATAGGCGTCTGCTAAGAATACAACGTCATCCTTTTTCAATATATTCATCTCCAGCTTCGCCTTCTCGTGTCTGGGGTGCAGCCATTCTTTCGCTTTCTCCTTCGTCTCCATATCGACGACTTCACTGAAATTCAAAGGGAGCCCGAATAGTTCTTCCGCCTCTTTGGAATACTCACGGATATTCCAGTTGGCGTCTATTTTCAGGTAAGGAAGGGGAAACGCAGACTCAGCTCGTTTCATCGAACGTCCCCTCCTTCTCTTTGTTCAGCCAGCCTTTGATCTCAGCGAGGGACCCTAATGTGTCGACACGTGAGGTATTCCATTCTTTCATTCCGTACTTCTGGACAATTCGTCCTCCTACGAGAATATAAGAGCCTGGAACTGTTTCTTCAATAATACGAATGATTTCTTTCAGCGCCGGTACACGATATGATAAAGATGCAGAAACGCATACGACGTCCGGCTGATATTTCTCGATTTGGGACAGGACATGGTCATTCGGCATGCCAGCCCCAAGGAATCTTGCATCCCATCCCTGCTCACGGAAAAGATCCGCTGCCATTTTCAGACCAAGGTGGTGCTGTTCTTCCTCTACGTTGAAAAATATCGCCTTCCGTCCATTGGTCTCACTCGTTCTCGGAGATAAAAGCGTCAAAATGTAATCACAGATCGCCGTCGCTAAATGCTCGTCGGCTACGGTGATTTCGTTCTTTTGCCACAATTCCCCTACGTGATACATAGCTGGTGTGATAATGTCTTCATGAACTTCTGTCAGAGAGCGTTCTTCTTTCCACTGCTGCACAAGTTCGAGCGCCTCTTTCTCTTCCCCCTCCAATAGATGAGAAGCGAGTTGTTTATATACTTCTTCCATTTCTCTTGTCACCTCGTGTTGGTCATCTGCTCCAAGTATGAAATCGAGGTCTCCAGCAAATGATCATGATAATTCCGTTCGTCTTCTTTCATTTCCACTTCTTTCATATATTTCTGTATCATCCGGTAGTTCTCCTTGATAAGACCGGTTCCCACGCCTCTTGAAACCAATACATCATTCAACCATTCGGTATAATCTTTGAAGAACTTCTCGTCCTGCAACTCATAGGATAGTTCGAGATGCTCCATGTGATGATCATTGTCTTCTCTCGTATGCCGCTTTCCTTTTTCACCGAACTTATCCAGAAGCCAGGGATAATTCGTATAAAATTCCTCTACTACCCTATCTGTAATAAATCGTTTCGTTTCTTCATTCATGTGGCCACGACCTCGTATTTGGAAACTTTCGGCACGTATCCCTGCAACTCTTCGTCAGGATAATTCTTTTCGAGTTCATGGATTTTCTTGAATTGCTCGCTTCGTGCCCAGGAAAGGTAAGCCTGTTTATCCTCCCATTCCATATGAACGGTCAATTCTCCGGGGCGGTGTTCATTCTGCAATAGTTGAAAAGATAGAAACCCGGGCTGACTATCCACTAACCGGGAGCGTTTTTGATATATTTGAATCAGATCTTCAGCTTTGTGATCAGGGACTGTCACTTTCGAGTCCACGACGTACATTATTTCTCACTCTCCCATTTATTTCAATGATTTCTATTTTAACATATGTACGTGTAACTTTTTACAATTGCGCACAATAATAACCCTTCGGCCACTCGGACCGAAGGGTGCAGTCTTTTTAATCTTCGTATACGACCTGGTCGATCACTTTCATTTCTTCGTGATCCAACAGGTTCTTGTTGACGACCTTGTCGGCTTCTTTGTTCATGTTATCGCGGAGATCATCGATTTCTTCTTTATCTCCGACCATGATGATGCGTTCCCAGCCAAGTTCTTTCGCCTGCTTATCAAGCTTCGGCGCTACGCTCTTATACCAGCGGTAACGGTTGGCTTCGAAACGTTCATTATACTGATCGGACTTGGATTGTTTCGGTCCGCCACTTCCCATGGAAGCGCCTGCTGCGTGAGGCCCCTGGTGCAGCTTCCAGTCTTCTGTATCAACATCAAGTTCATACAGTTTCGTATCTTTCACTTGACCGAGTTCTGCATCAATCAGTTTGATATTGTCTTTCTGTGTAAGTACGACTCCTGTCTTAGGAAACTCTTCGTACATCTTCTTCAGCTGATCGACGACCGGCTGCTCTTCCCAGTAGAATGCCGTTTCGACAGGCATCTGGAATCGCTCTGCGAACCATACCGTTTCATCTGCGGAAGCGATGATCACAAGGCTCTTCGCAAAATTCTGCTCGTTTTCCTTCACATAGTTATCCACTTTCTCTTTGACAGCCCAGTAGTTCCGCTTCTCATCGGAATCGCCGTCTTCCTGTAGATAATGCTCAAAGTTGTTCAACCCATTCTTAAGGTGGATCTTCCACTCTCCTCCCTGTTGATCAGGGTCGGATGGGTCTGTATTTAAGTACATAGTAAATACCTTTTCCGGTTTCATTAAATGAACATTCTCTAGTTTTGTAATTTCTTTTTTCAAATCCAAAGCACTTCACTCCTTCAATACGTGTTTGATATGTATGTTTCCTGAAAGAAACCACGCTAAACTTCTATTTCCGAAAAAGGGGATTTTTATCATTTTAAAAGCCGCCTTCCCCTATGAGGGAAAGCGGCTTCAGCAAAATTATTCGTTCGGATCATCGGTGACTGCACCTTTGGAAGCGGAAGACACAAGCTTCTGATACTTCGCCAGAACGCCTCGCTTATACTTCGGTTCCGGACGCTGCCAGCTCTTTCTGCGTTCTTCGAGCTCTTCGTCACTCACGTGCATATTGATCTCCTGGGTCTTACTGCTGATGTTGATCACATCTCCATTTTGAAGGAGACCGATAGGCCCGCCGACATAAGCTTCAGGAGAGATATGGCCGATTACGAATCCGTGGCTTCCCCCGGAGAAACGTCCATCTGTGAGAAGGGCGACTTTTCCTCCGAGACCCTGACCGACGAGCATCGCCGTAATGGAAAGCATCTCCGGCATTCCCGGTCCGCCTTTCGGTCCGACATTACGGATGACGACGACGTCGCCTTCTTTCACTTCGCTGTTCGAAATGGCGGATGTCGCCTCCGCTTCACTGTCATACACTTTCGCAGGACCTTCGAAATTGGTGATCTTGAGTCCGGACATTTTCGCAACAGCCCCATCCGGAGCTAGGTTACCTCTCATAAGAACGAGAGAGCCTTCCGCTTTGATCGGATTATCGAGAGGACGGATGACTTTCTGTCCGTCTTTCAATGGATACACGCTCTCGAGGTTTTCCGCAAGCGTCTTTCCGGTAACCGTGATACAGTCGCCGTGCAGGTAACCATTGTCGTGGAGAAGCTTCATGACAGCAGGTACCCCACCCGCTTCGTACAGATCCTGCATGACATATGTTCCGCTCGGCTTCATGTCTGCAAGGAATGGCACTTCTTTACGGATACGTTCGAAATCATCAAGCGTGATATCCACTTCCGCGGCGTTCGCCATCGCAGTCAGGTGAAGGAAGGCGTTCGTGGAGCCACCGAGAGCCATCACGACTGTAATTGCGTTTTCGAACGCTTCTTTCGTCATGATATCTTTCGGATAGATCTCTTTTTCAAGAAGATCGACGACAAGCTCTCCGGCCTGGCGACATTCTTCTTCTTTATAATTGTTCACAGCAGGTGTCGAAGAAGATCCAGGAATACTCATTCCAAGGGCTTCTACCGCTGCTGCCATCGTATTCGCTGTGTACATTCCTCCGCATGCACCCGCGCCTGGACATGCGTTACATTCCACACGGTGCAGCTGCTCCGCGTCGATTTCTCCACTCTGATACTGTCCTACCGCTTCAAAGGATGAAACGATATCGATGTCTTTTCCGTCCAATTTTCCAGGCTGAATCGTTCCACCATAAATATAAACGGAAGGAAGATTCAGTCGGCTGAGAGCGATCATACAGCCAGGCGTCGTCTTATCACAACCACCGATAGCTACGACCCCGTCGAGACGCTCCGCATTCGTTACCGTCTCAATGGAATCGGCAATAATTTCACGGCTCGGGAGGGAGAAGTGCATTCCTTCGTGCCCCATCGCAATACCGTCAGATACCGTTATCGTATTGAAAATCATAGGTGCACCGCCGTTATCCCCGGCTCCACCTTTCGCTTTTCTTGCAAGTTCATCAATATGTACGTTACACGGAGTCACTTCACTCCAGGTACTCGCAATCCCGATCATCGGTTTTTTGAAATCTTCATCTGTAAAACCTACAGCCCGCAGCATTGCACGGTTGGCTACTCTATTTTCATCATCACTGATGACATTACTTCTTATTCGCAGATCTTTATCTTTCGACATCTCTCGCACCCTTTCAAAACAAGTTTACAATGATGATACTAGTTTATCCGTGATTTAGCAATAAGTTTTCTGAATAGGGAAAACTTTCGTGAAGGCGGAATTTCCAAATTGAGAACCCCGACTCTTTCCAATGTTTACGTAATGTTATACACTAGCATAGGATAAGATAAGAAATATGAATGTAGGAAGTGTAAGTATGGATAGAAATGAAATATATAAGGAACTGAAACGTATCGTTCAACCGGAGTATGTGAAAATCGATGAACCCCTGAAGGATCATCTGTACACGCAGTTGGGCGGCAAGGCTGACTATTTCGTCATGCCGACGACGTTTGAAGAAGTTCAGGAAGTCGTGAAATTCACGAACCGAATCGGAATCAAGCATACGCTTCTCGGCAATGGCTCCAACCTCATCATCAAAGATGGCGGTATCCGCGGAGTCGTGATGAACCTGAAGCACCTGAACACGATCAAGAGTGAAGGAGACACCCTCGTAGCTCAGAGCGGCGCCAGAATCATCGATGCTTCTATGCACGCGCTCGAGGAGAGTCTTTCGGGACTGGAGTTCGCCTGCGGAATTCCGGGAACCGTCGGTGGTGCTCTGTACATGAACGCCGGGGCCTACGGCGGGGAAATCAAAGACGTCCTTGATTATGCATATGTCGTGGATAAAGAAGGAAACCTGGTGAAACGTCTCGCCAAAGACCTGGATCTTGATTACCGAACAAGTAATATCCCGGATAACGGGGACATCGTCGTAGAAGCGACCTTCAACCTGAAACCGGACAATTATGAAGATATCAAAGCAGTAGTGGATGACCTCACGTATCGCCGGGAATCGAAGCAACCACTCGAATACCCTTCTTGTGGCAGTGTCTTCAAACGACCTCCCGGATATTTTGCCGGGAAATTGATCCAGGACAGTGACCTCCAGGGAACAAATATCGGTGGTGCCGAAGTTTCCACCAAACACGCCGGCTTCATCGTCAATAAGGACAATGCGACGACGACGGACTATATTTCAGTCATCGAACATGTCCAGAAAACCGTAAAAGAGAAATTCGATGTAGAACTCGAACGTGAAGTGAGAATCATTGGAGAAGACAAAGAGTAGATGCCTGGGGGACCGTCCCCCTTTTTGTGTAGAATACTGCAAGCCTGGAGATGCTATTATCCATCTCCAGGCTTTTTTTAATATGTTAATACTTTTTTAATACTTTTCTAAGGGATTGATAAGGTTCTCCAGCCATAATGGACCCAGGAGGGATGGAAATGGAAAAAACACCAGTCGCAGAACTGATAAACGTTAAGAAACGAATCGGAAAAACAACGATCATCGATGACATATCCCTGAAGGTCTATCCTGGAGAAGTATTCGGTTTCCTCGGTCCGAACGGCGCAGGAAAAACGACGACCATCCGGATGATGGTAGGACTGATGGATATTACAGAAGGAGAGATTCTGATCCACAACAATAGTGTAGAGAAGAATTTCGAGAAAGCCATCGCCCACATCGGAGGAATCATCGAAAATCCTGAGATGTATAAGTTCCTGTCAGGGTACGACAACCTCGTCCATTACGCAAGGATGGCTCCAGAAAAGGTGACAAAGGAACGAATCCTTGAAGTAGTGAAACTCGTAGGGCTTGAAAAAAATATTAAGAACAAAGTGGGAAGCTATTCGCTCGGGATGAGGCAGAGACTAGGGCTGGCACAAGCTTTGCTCCACTCCCCTTCTCTGTTGATTCTCGATGAACCGACCAATGGCCTCGACCCGGCAGGAATCCGTGAAATCCGCAACTATATCCGAAAAATCGCTCATGAAGAAAATCTCGCCGTATTCGTTTCCAGCCACCTGCTTGCTGAAATGCAGCGGATGTGTGATCAGATCGGCATCATCCAGAATGGAAAGTTGATCAGTGTAGAATCTGTCGGGGATTTTGTCGGGTCCTGTTCCAAAAAGAACGTCCGCTTCCAAGTCAGCCCGATCAGTGAAGCAGTTAAAGTTCTTGGGGCACCCTATGATTCGCTCATCACAGGTCAGGGAGATGATTATATCGATATGACGGTGAGTCATGAACATATTGCGGAAATAAATAAACTCCTCGTCCTGAACGATGTGGATGTATATAGCATTGTAACGCTTCAATCGACGTTGGAAGAGAAATTCCTCGAAATCACAGGAGGTGGACAATAAATGGCCAAACTACTGAAATTGATCCAAAATGAAAACATGAAGCTATATAAACGCTTAGGAACATGGATCATGATAGGCATTATCATTATAGCCGTTCTAGGCATAGGTGTGTTTTCAAAGTTTTTTATGGATTCGGGCGAAAATACAAATTGGCAACAGAGACTCGAAGCAGAAAATCTTCAGCTTGAAAGACAGCTCGAAGAAAGCCCTTTTCAAAGTGCCGGGGAAGCCTACGTAACGAAACAAATAGCCATCAACAACTATCGGATTGACCAGGACATTCCTCCTCTTCACTCCCAGTCTCTTTGGGGTTTTATGATCGATACCACCAACCTTACTGGTATTATAGCTTTATTTGCCATCGTGATTGCCGGAGGAATGGTCGCCAGTGAATTTTCCTGGGGGACGATCAAACTGTTACTGATCAGACCTGTCAGTCGTACCAAAATCATTCTGTCGAAGTACATTACGACTATTCTGTTCGCCCTGTTCAGTATGGTATCGCTATTCCTATTCTCTTTCCTCATAGGCAGTGTGTTTTTCGGGCTGGAAGGAGCGGAAGACCCTTATCTCGTATATAATGAGGGAGAGGTGCGGGAAAGAAATATGATCAGTCATATCATCGGTCTGATAGGATTCAACAGCGTCGATCTGCTGATGATGGTGACATTGGCTTTCATGATTTCCACCGTGTTCCGCAGCAGTTCTCTCGCTATCGGAGTTTCCATATTCCTCTTGTTTACAGGACCTCAGGTTACTCAGTTACTAAGTAGCTATGACTGGGCCAAGTACGTGCTGTTTGCCAACACGAATCTGCAGCAGTATACCAATGGAACTCCACTGGTGGAGGGGATGACGATGACGTTCTCTATTATCGTACTACTTGTTTATTTCATCCTTTTCACCCTTACCACATGGGTTGTGTTCAAAAAGCGTGATGTAGCTGCTTAATATTGAAAATGAAGGCGGGTTGTTATGCCTAAAGAGAAAATTTTGATCGTCGAAGATGAAAAAGAACTGGCAGAACTTGTGAGGGACTACCTTCACGCTGAAGGGTATGAAGCCATTCTAAGCTACGACGGGGAAGAAGGCCTCGCCCTTTTCCACAAGGAAAATCCCGTGATGGCCGTTCTGGACATTATGCTTCCGAAGATGGATGGAATCGAGGTATGTCGAAGAATCAGGGAAGAATCGAACGTCCCTATTCTTATGATGAGCGCGAAGAAAAGCGATACAGACAAAATCATCGGTCTCGGTATCGGTGCCGATGATTATATTACGAAGCCGTTCAGTCCCGGAGAGTTAGTCGCAAGAATCAAGGCCCACTTGCGTCGATACAAACACTTTTCCCGGCCAAAAGAAGAGGCGGACGATAACCTTATCGAGTACAAGGATCTGAAATTGGATGTAAAACGGCACGAGCTCTTCGTCAGAGATGAAAAGGTCAACCTGTCCGCTACAGAATTCAAGCTGCTTCATTTATTACTTTCCCACCGGGGGCAAGTCTTTTCCAAAGAACAGCTTTATGACAGGATCTGGGGATATACGAGCTACGGGGATATCAACACTGTGACCGTCTACATGAGCAAAATCAGGGACAAAATTGAGCGGGATTCCACAAAACCGGAATATGTGCAGACTGTTTGGGGCGTTGGATACAAATTCAGCGATTTCTCATGACCTCCAGTCTCAAAACAAGACTCGTTCTCGCATTTCTATCGACGATTATCGTACCGATCCTTGCCGGCGTTCTCACCATGTACCTCGGTGCCAGTAATCCTGATGAGGAAGAAGAGCAGCTCGATCGGTTATTTATCGAAGTGAGGGAGGAAATAAGGGCACATGAAGAAAACCTCCCTGACGGAGATGTTTTCTATGAGGACATAGAGCCGCTTCTAAATCACTACGACATGAATATCACTATCCGTGACCAGGACGGTCAATTGCTATTTGACTCGGTCAATTACCGTCAGAGAAGCGAAGAGAACAGCTTCCTGCCTGGTTTCAATACATTTACCATTCAGACAGATTCGGAAACAGGAGCACCCTGGGAAGTGACCATCGATGCCGGTTCTTCTGAAAGAGAGCCATTCCAACAAATGACGAACGTTTTACACGTCCTGTTTCTCAGCATAGGTATCGGCCTTCTTACATTACTGTTAATGATCATTATATGGACAACATATATATCGCGGACGATTCTGACACCTTTGAAACAAATCTATAAGGCTACGGAAGAAATGAGAGACGGAAATCTGGATTATCCTATCCGGTACAGAAGAAAAGATGAGATAGGCAGGTTCATCCAGGGGTTCGATTACATGAGGCAGCATCTGAAGGAATCCTCTGTAAAGCAGCAGCAATATGAAGAATCAAGGAAAGAACTGATCGCCAGCATTTCCCACGATTTACGCACCCCTCTCTCTTCCATCAAAGGATATGTGGAAGGACTGAGAGATGGAATTGTGCGAGACGAGGAGAAGAAGCGACACTACCTTCAAGTGATCCATGACAAGACCACTCACCTGGATCATCTGATCGAAGACCTTTTCGAGTTTTCCAAGATGGAAGTCGACCAACTTCCAATGGACAAAGAAGTTGTGAACGCTTCTGATTATTTCAAGGATCTTCTGCACAACTACCAAGCGGAACTGATCGACCAACACGTGCAAGTCACTTATACAGAGAACATCGATTCGGTCAGTATCCTGATTGATCCCCTACGCCTCAGTCAGGTGATGAATAACCTGCTTGAAAACGCCGTACGCTACGGAAGCGACCGCATTTGGATAGACGTTCATTCCGATCAGAACCGGAGAGAACTCGTCGTCCGTATTGCTGACAACGGACAAGGAATCGAAGAGGAAGACCTTTCCTATATCTTCACTTCCTTTTACCGGGCGGAAAAATCCCGTACAACGGAAAAAGGCGGCTCCGGTCTCGGACTTTCCATCGTGAAATATATCGTCAAAGCCCATGGTGGAGATATACAGGTGGATAGTGAAGAAGAGAAAGGAAGCACTTTCGTATTTACAATTCCTTTGTATGTAACAGGAAATGCACCTGAAGAAGATGCATGAACATTAGTCAGCTATAAGAAAAGACCAGAGTTCTTCAAAAAGGAACTCTGGTCTCTTATGTGTATGATTATTTTTGGCAATAAAAAACCACCAATAGTATGTATTGGTGGAGACGGTGGGAGTCGAACCCACGTCCGGAGATAACGGCACTCGGGCATCTACAAGCTTAGCCGATATATTCTGTTTCGCGAACTGCTCAGCCTATCGACCGGCATCTCGCAGACGCTAACCTGATTGGTCTCTTCGTCTCTCCTCAGGTGGTGGAGAAACGCGTAGCCTGCTTCAGTTTGAGACCCTTGCACCGGCACACAGGCGATGCCGGGAAGGATCGCTCAAGCCAGCTTACGCTGCTAGAGCTAGGTTATCTTCAGATTCGCCAGTTATATTTAGGCAAATGACGTTTTACGAGCCGTCGCCTCGACCTGCAGCCCGAGTTCGAACTATCCCCGTCGAATCCGTAACGTCCCCGTTACAGTAATGAAGCTGCATTTACTTGATTTATTATAGCACATTTCACTATTTTTGCAAACTATCCTTGATCGCACGGTCCATTTCCCTTTTGACCTGCTTCTGCTTAAGGGCTTCACGCTTATCGTACTTCTTCTTCCCTCGGGCAAGGCCTATCAATACTTTGGCTACACCGTTCTTGATATATACCTTCAACGGTACGATAGAGTACCCTTTCTGCTGGATCTGACCGACGAGTTTATCGATCTCTTTCCTGTGCAGAAGCAACTTCCGGGCACGGGTCGGATCATGGTTATAGATATTCCCCTGTTCATAAGGAGAGATATGCATGTTGTGGATGTACATTTCCCCGTTTTTATTGACACGGGCGAAGCTGTCTTTCAAGTTGATCCGGCCATTACGGATCGACTTGATTTCCGTTCCCTGAAGAACGATTCCCGCTTCAAAGGTTTCTTCAATAAAATAATCATATCTCGCTTTCTTATTCTGGGCAATCGTACGGCCCGCTCCTCTTGGCATGGGTACCAACTCCTTACTTCTATGCTTTTCATTCTACCAAATTCCCTCATTTAATGAAAAAGATATTTCATTAGACACCCGGAATACCGTTGGGATACTATAATTGACAGGGAGGGTTGAAAATGAACGTAACAATGAAACAACTGACTGAACAGGATAAACCATCCTTCGCTTCCATGTCGACCGGAATCGAAGATGATTACATAGCACGTATTTTTGAAAGACTCGTCACTTCCGACGTTCACACGCTTTATGGTATGTTCCAGCAGGGACAACTCGTGTCCACAGCAGGATACAGCCTTTTCGCAGAAGGAACCTATGCCATGCTCGGGAGGCTCCGTAGCGATTTGAACCACCGAGGAAAAGGGTACTCTACTGAGCTCCTTCACCATATTATACACGAGCTGAGGAAGCGCGGGGATATAGAGTGGATCGGAGCCAATACCGAAACGACCAATCCTCAGGGAAGGCGCGTTCTTGAGAAACTGGGCATGACTCCTTACGGCCCGCTCACGTATACCGTCGTTCCAAGAAGTGAATTCGAAAAACTCCCCAGTTCCGAACACGAGTGGATAGAAGTTCAATCTACATCGGAGAAAGAGGAGATCATCAAAACTTTGCATCCTGACCGGTTGTTTCCTTATGAATGCTACTATCCTTTCCCTTTGTCGGATGCGCTCCTTCGTGAATTCCGGACAGACGAAGCACGCCTGTTCCTTCATCCGGATGAACAGCGTTATGTATTATTGAAGGAGGATTTCAAAGGATATGAATACACGAATGTCATTTATCCATTCTCCGATGCAGCCACAGAACGCGGACTGCATCAGATTGTAAAAGCATACCTGGATGACCATCCCGATCACTACGGAGCGTGGTTCAACCAGACCACCACAGACGCCCCACTCCCGTTTAAAAAGGAAGCACGGGGCGAGTGGCTACTCTATAGGATTTAGAAAGCCGGAGAAATTCCGGCTTTTTTCATTTCTTCTTTTTCTTAGGAACGCCTTTGTTTCTATAGAAAGGCTTGTTCCCTTTCTGTTTCTTTTTCTTCTTGGCGCTCGCCTTCACCTGTTTCGGCTGCTCCGTGCGCTTCTTTCTTTCCCGTTTCGGTTTCATACCGACGATTTCAAAGTCAACGACACGCTCATCAAGGTTTACGTTGACGACTTTGATGTTCACTTCGTCACCGATGCGGAACATGTTACCGGTTCTCTCTCCGACAAGCGCGTACTGTTTTTCCATGAAGTTATAGTAGTCATCCGTCAGCGTACTGACATGGACCATACCTTCCACGGTGTTCGGAAGCTCCACGAACATACCGAAACTTGTGACGGAGCTGATGATCCCTTCGTATTCTTCACCGATTTTGTCCTGCATGTACTCGGCTTTTTTCAGGTCGTCGGTTTCACGTTCGGCATCTACTGCGGCACGTTCCCTCTCGGAAGAATGACGGGCGATTTCCGGCATATTTTCTTTCCAATGCTTTCTCGTCTCATTACTTACGTCCCCTTCGATGATGTAAGTGCGGATCAGACGATGCACGATCAGGTCCGGGTAACGACGGATCGGAGAGGTGAAATGCGTATAGAAGTTCGTCGCCAGGCCGAAGTGACCTACGTTTGTCGGGTCATATTTCGCCTGCTGCATGGAACGGAGCATCAGTTTCGAAATGATGAGATCCTCCTGCGTTCCTTTCACTTCTTCCAGCACCTTCTGAAGTGCCTGCGGATGTACGTCGTCGGATGTTCCTTTTACGGAATAACCGAGATTCCCTACAAACTCGAAGAAATTCTGCAATTTCGCGGAATCAGGGTCGTCGTGGATACGATAGATCGCGGGTACGTCCATCCAGTGGAAATGCTCCGCTACCGTTTCGTTGGCAGCCAGCATGAATTCCTCAATCAGCTTCTCGCCGACAGAACGTTCACGCAGTTGCACGTCTTTCGCCTTTCCTTCTTCATCCACAATAACGCCGGCTTCTTTGAAATCGAAGTCGATCGCACCACGGTCAAAACGCTTCTCCCGCAAGATCTGTGCAAGGTCTTCCATGTCTTTGAACATCGGCACGAGCGGCTCGTAGCGTTTCTTAAGTTCTTCGTCATCATCGACAAGAATACTGTTGACGTCTTTGTACGTCATCCGTTCATCTGTCTTGATCACACTTTGGAAAATTTCATGATTCACGACTTCCCCGTCTTCGTTGATCTCCATTTCACAGGAAAGCGTCAGGCGATCCACTTGTGGGTTCAAGGAACAGATACCGTTCGATAGGCGGTGTGGAATCATCGGAATGACACGGTCCACGAGATACACGGAAGTCGCACGTTCTGCGGCTTCTTCATCAATAGGTGATCCCTCGTCCACATAATAGGAAACATCGGCGATATAGACACCAAGCTTATAGTTCCCGTTGTCGAGACGCTTCACCCGGACGGCATCATCGAGGTCTTTCGCATCCGCTCCATCAATCGTGACAATCTGCTCATCACGAAGATCACGGCGGTTTTTGATTTCCTCCTCGCTGATCTCATCGGGCGTTTCTGTCGCCTGCTTCATAACGTCATCCGGGAAATCCACCTGGATGCCGTGCTTGTGAATGATGGAAATGATATCGATACCCGGGTCGTTTTTATGACCGAGGATTTCCGTCACTTCCCCTTCAGCACTCATCCGACCTTCCGGAAACTTCGTAATCTCGACGATTACTTTGTGTCCGTCAGCCGCTCCATTTTCTTTTCCTTTTGGAATGAAAATATCATTCGGAATCCGTTTATCATCGGCAACGACGAAACCGAAGCTTCCATTCGCATCGTACGTACCGACGATTTTCGCCTGGGCACGTTCTAAAATACGGATGACAGACCCTTCCGGACGATGGCCATCATCCTGGCGCTTATCGACGCGTACCAGGACTTTATCATTGTTCATCGCACTGTTCAGGTCAGAGTGATGCAAATAGACATCATCCTTCTCCTCATCTTCCGGCAGCAAAAAAGCGAACCCTTTCGCATTCATCTGGATCCGGCCTTTGATGAGATTCATCTTATCCGGAAGTCCGAAGCGGTTTTTCCTTGTGCGGACAAGCTCCCCTTCTTCCTCCAGGGCATTCAGTTCTTTCATCAATTCCTTGAAGTCTTCACTTCCTGATAATCCTAATTCTTCTTCTAATTCATTGACAGACAAAGGGCGCGTCGCCGATTCTCTGAAAAAGTCCAATATTTGTTTTCGTTCTACAGACATAATTGTCCTCCTTTTCGTTATTCGGACACGTCCCTCTCACCTTTATGACCAGTCCAATGAATTCAGAAACTCCAGCACGTCTTCGTGCAGCTGTTCTTTTTCTTTATCCATCGTAATTACATGACCGGAGTTCTCATACCACTTGATATCCTTCTGATCGGACTCGACCGTTTCATAAATATAAGTAGCGCTCTCCGTATTGATCATTTCATCTTTTGCGGCCTGTACGACGAATGTCGGCGTGTAAATCTCGTCCACATGATCGTGCACTTCATTGATGAACTGGCCTAACTGAGTGAACATGTCCTTTGATTCTTCTAATAGTTGATTGATTTCGTTTTGAATGGTTTCTTTGTCTTTACCTTCTAGTTGTTTGAATTCTTTCGCTTTATATTGAAACCCTTGGGTCAGTTGCTCTTCGTTGTCGAAAAACATAGGGGCGCACATCGGTACAATACCCTGAATGTTCTCACAGTATGCGAGTTTCAGCCCTAAAACTCCTCCGAGAGAAAGTCCCGCGACAGCGATCTTTTCGTACCCCTGGTCTCTCAGATGCTGAAGGGCATTCTGTACGTCCTCCCACCATTCTTCCGGTTTCACGTCGATGAGTGCTTCGAGTTCCTTCCCGTGACCGCGGTAGATGGGTGCATGTGCCGTATATCCATTTTTCTGCAGGAAGCGCCCCATCATGCGGACGTCCGCTGAATTTCCTGTGAAACCGTGCAAGAGCAGCACAGCACGATCTCCGCCTTCGAATGTAAATGGTTCAGGTAATTTCACTTTCATTGTTTTTCTCTCCTTATTCTCACTATTTCCTTTTTCCACTAAAAAAATTCTATCCATAAAAAGAAAGATGAAGCCGTTCCTCCGGCTTCATCTCAAGCTCAAGAAGCGGGTTGCCCCGCTTAACAGTGCTGGTAAAGACAGACGGAAAGAGACCTGTTCCCTGTTCAGGGACGAGATAATCACTTATAGATATACCTCTCCTGTAACAAGAAAGTAATTCCCCAACCACCCTGCCTGAAATATGAAATTATACCAATGAAAAAGCCACGCTCTAGAAGGCGCGGCTTACGAACATTATCCTACAATATACCCGGATAGAAACGCCAGTACGAAGAAAAGGACACCAGTTACAATCGTAGCACGGTGAAGCACTTTGTCTATTCCTCTGGCTTTCTGTTTACCGAAAACCTGTTCAGCCCCGCCGGAAATCGCTCCTGATAATCCCGCGCTTTTCCCGGACTGCAACAGTACGAGTGTAATCAAAGCAATTGTATCAATAATAAGTAATGAAATCGTAAGTGTTTGCATTGTTTATTCGTTGCACCTCCTGAAACGGACACATGACTAGAACAAATATAGCATATTTCCCCATTTGCGACAAGGCTTAATTCCATCCGGCATTTTGTGACGGAAAATGAACGTTATTTTGAACGTATTTGATAATTTATGAATGATTATGATTGATTTATGTAAGCGCTTCTTTTATTATGAAGTCAGAAACGAAAGGAGGGACAATATGCTGACAGCGGAAAGACACCAGCTTATCCTTTCTTTGCTGGCGGATAAACAGACGATCCGCCTGCAGGAAATCATCGATCACACCAATGCCTCCGAATCTACCATACGTAGAGATCTGGATACCCTCGAGAAAAAAGGAAAACTTAACAGAGTACACGGTGGTGCTTCGGCCGCGACTCTCACTAAAGAAGAAGCGACTATGAGTGAAAAATCGGAAAAGTTCCACGCCGAGAAGGAAGCCATCGCCTCTTTCGCAGCACGATTCATCAAAGGAAAAGAAACGATTTTCCTTGATGCCGGGTCGACGACGAATCTCATGATCCCTCATCTCGACCCTTCCATTACAGTGGTAACGAACGGACCGGAGCATTTGCCGATGCTCGCTGAACGAGGGATTACCACTTATCTCATAGGAGGGTTTGTCAAACCGGGGACAAGAGCCGTCATAGGAGCAAATGCCGTGGAGAATCTTAGGCAATACCGCTTCGATCGTTGCTTCGTAGGCGTGAACGGCATTACGGAAGAGGACGGACTCACTACTCCGGATCCTGAAGAAGCAGCCATCAAGAAGAATGTATTGGCCCAATCTCTGAGCCGCTATATTTTGGCCGATCACTCCAAATTCGGCACTCGCACCTTCACCAAATTCGGAGATCCGGAAGATGCCATTCTGATAACAGATGCATCCACTCCTACCGCAGAAAAACTAAAAAGTAAAACGGAAATAGAGGTGGCACACCCATGATTTACACACTCACATTGAATCCATCTATCGATTATACGATGCACGTCTCGAACTTTGAGCCAGGCGGGCTGACGAGAGCTACCGAAACGGATTATTACCCTGGAGGTAAAGGAATCAACGTATCACGCGTCCTCTCCCGGCTCGACATCCCTTCCACGGCTCTCGGATACATCGGAGGGTTTACAGGAGAATTCATCAGAAGCGCTTTGAAAACGGAAGGAATAGAGGAATCCTTCATTGAAACGAATCAGCCGACGAGAATCAATGTGAAATTGAAAGATGACGTCGAATCTGAGATCAACGGGCCAGGCCCTGAGTTGAACGACTTACTGCAGAGAAGGTTGCTGGAGCAGCTGGATCGTCTGACTTCAGAAGATCGATTGTTGCTTGCAGGTAGCATTCCTTCCTCCTTGCCTGATTCTTTCTATCGGACCATCGCCGAGAAATGCATTAAGAAGAACATACCGCTTGCGGTGGACACTTCAGGGCAGGCACTCAAGGAGTTGCTTGATTACCCGTTGTATCTGATCAAACCCAATCAGAAAGAACTCGAAGATCTATTCGGCGAACCTATCGACTCCAAAGAAAAAACGGCCCTTTACGCCAGGAAGCTGGTGGAGGAAGGGTGTGAACACGTCATCGTATCTCTCGGAGGCGAAGGTGCAGTATATGTAGATAAAGAAACTACCCTTTTCGCTGACGCCCCTAAAGGGGAAGTCATCAATACGGTCGGTGCCGGAGATTCTATGGTCGCCGGGTTTCTAGCAGCCAAAGAGCAACACCTCTCACCGGAAGAAGCTTTCCGGAAGAGCGTTGCCTGTGGCAGTGCTACCGCTTTCGACAGTGACTTAGGCAAGCGAAAAGATGTAGACGATCTGTATGAATCCATCATCATCCATCAGGGAGGGAAAGAATAATGAAAATTACAGATTTGCTTAAAAAAGACACGATGCTTCTCGACATGAACGCATCTTCCAAATCTCAGAGTCTGGATCAGCTGGCTGACAAACTCCATAATGCCGGTCGATTGAACGATCGTGATGAGTTCCGTCAGGCTATCCAGACGCGTGAAGAACAGAGTACGACAGGTGTAGGAGATGGGATTGCCATCCCCCACGCAAAATCAGCCGCTGTCAAAGAGCCCGCTATCGCATTCGGTCGTTCCAAAGAAGGAATCGACTACGAATCGCTTGATAACCAGCCGGCTCACCTCTTCTTCATGATTGCAGCGACAGACGGTGCTGATAATACGCACCTGGAGACATTGTCCCGACTTTCTTCCTTTTTAATGGATACCGAATTCCGCAAACAGTTGGAAAACGCAACTTCCGAAGAAGAAGTCATGGAAATCATCAACGCTAAAGAAGCAGAAGAGGACGGCGAAGAGGAAACGCCGGAAGAATCCGACCAGCTTATCCTCGCCGTCACTGCCTGCCCTACCGGTATCGCACATACGTATATGGCAGCGGATAAACTGAAAGATACAGCAAAACAGAGAAACATCCCGATCAAAGTCCAGACCAATGGTTCAAGCGGCGTCAAGAACAAACTGACTGCTGACGATATCAGCCGTGCCGATGCAATCATCGTGGCAGCAGATACGAAAGTGGACATGAGCGGTTTTGACGGGAAACACGTCATCGAAGTGCCTGTAGCCAAAGCGATCCACGAACCGGATAAATTGCTCGATCGCGCTTTGGACCAGGACGCTCCCGTCTATCATGCCGATGGAAAGAAAGATGCGGCAGAAGATTCGAAAGGACGCTCCGGCATCTATAAACACTTGATGAACGGTGTTTCGAACATGCTCCCTTTCGTCGTCGGAGGCGGAATTCTGATCGCTTTCTCTTTCTTCTTCGGAATCAATGCAGCTAACCCAGACAGTGATCAGTACAATCCATTCGCAGAAATGTTGTCGACTATCGGCGGAAACGCGTTCTTCTTCCTGGTACCTGTCCTTGCCGGTTTCATCGCTTCGAGTATCGCGGATCGTCCCGGCTTCGCTCCTGGTATGGTAGGTGGTTATATTGCCGTTTCTTCCGGTGCTTCAGACGGCGGTTCAGGTTTCCTCGGTGGCTTGATCGCAGGTTTCCTCGCCGGTTATTTGACGCTTGGTGTGAAGAAAGCGCTCGAAAGTTTACCGGCATGGCTTGATGGATTGAAAACCGTACTCTTCTATCCGGTACTAGCCATTTTCGGTACAGGAATCATTATGCTTGTCATCAATCCACCGCTCACAAGTGTGTACACAGGTCTTCTGAGCTGGTTGGAAGGATTGAGCGGTGCAAACGTAGCCATTCTCGGTATAATCATCGGCGGTATGATGGCTGTCGATATGGGTGGTCCAGTCAACAAAGCAGCCTACACATTCGGACTCGCAACGCTTGATGCCGGTAACTATTCGATCATCGCAGCAGCTATGGCCGGAGGTATGGTTCCTCCACTAAGCCTTGCGCTTGCAAGTACCATTTTCAAAAATAAATTCACGAAAGAAGAACGTGAAGCCGGCAAGACAGCTTACGCGCTTGGTGCCTGTTTCATCACGGAAGGTGCTATTCCATTCGCTGCCGCCGACCCGGCACGAGTAATACCTTCGGTGATCACCGGATCTGCACTCGCAGGTGCTCTCACGATGCTGTTCGGTATCGGTCTCACAGCTCCGCATGGCGGTATTTTCGTCATCGGTCTCGTTGAAGGTGGCTTCACGGGTGCCCTACTTTACATCGTCGCCATCGTCGTAGGATCGATAATTTCAGCAATTATGCTCGGATTCTTGAAAAAAGACCTCACAAAGGCTTAAAATAGTGTAGTTAGGAAAAGTATATATCTACACTTTTGAGGAGGAAATTATTATGGTAGAAAAGACATTCAAAATCACATCAGCTGACGGCGTTCACGCCCGTCCAGCGACCGTACTTGTACAAAACGCAGGGAAATACGAATCTGACATCAACCTGCACTATAAAGAAAAATCCGTAAACCTTAAGTCCATCATGGGAATCATGAGCCTCGGCATCCCTGCCGGAGCGGAAGTGAAAATTTCCGCTGAAGGTGATGACGAGCAGGAAGCGATCGACCATCTTGCTCAGACTATGCAGAACGAAGGCTTGGGGGAGTAATCGCATGACACACTTGCAAGGAATTGCAGCTTCCAGCGGGATTGCTATTGCCAAAGCATACCGCCTGGAAGCTCCTGATCTTTCTTACACCAAGAATTCCATCGAAGAACCTGATAGAGAAATCAAGCGCCTTCACGATGCCCTTGAGATCTCCAAATCAGAACTGGAAAAGATCAAAGAGCATACGAGAAACTCTCTCGGAGATGAACATGCGGAGATCTTCTCTGCTCATCTGCTCGTTCTAAGTGACCCTGAACTGATTCAGCCGATGGAAGATAAAATCAAATCAGAGAACGTGAATGCGGAAGCTGCCCTTGATGAGACAGCTAACATGTTCATTGATATGTTCAAGAACATGGACAACGAATATATGAAAGAGCGTGCGGCGGATATCCAGGACGTAACGAAACGCGTCTTGGCCCACTTATTGGAAGCGGAATTCCCGGACCCTGCCCTGATCAATGAGCAGGTAGTCATCGTCGCAGAGGATCTTACTCCTTCCGATACAGCACAGCTCAACAAAGAATTCGTCCAAGGTTTCACGACGGACATCGGTGGACGTACGTCCCACTCTGCCATCATGGCGAGATCTCTGGAAATTCCGGCAGTCGTCGGAACGAAGGATATCACGAAGAAAGCCGATAAAGACGTCATGATCATTGTGGACGGACTCGATGGAGATGTCATCATCGATCCGAGTGACGAACAGATCGCCTCCTACAAAGAAAAGCAGGCTCAATTCGAAGAGAAAAAGAAAGAATGGGCCAAGCTCAAAGATGAGGCTACGGTCACAGAGGACGGACATCACGTCGAGCTCGCCGCAAACATCGGTACTCCTGAAGACGTAGATGGTGTACTCGACAACGGCGGAGAAGGTATCGGCCTTTACCGTACGGAGTTCCTTTATATGGGTAAAAACCAGCTGCCGACAGAAGAAGAGCAGTTCGATGCCTACAGCTCTGTATTGAAACAGATGGGTGATAAGCCTGTGGTCGTCCGGACACTTGATATCGGCGGAGACAAAGAGCTTGATTATCTCGATCTTCCTGATGAGATGAACCCGTTCCTTGGTTACCGCGCGATCCGTCTGTGCCTCGAACGTGACGATATTTTCCGTACGCAGCTTCGCGCTCTCCTGCGCGCAGGTGTATACGGAAACCTGAAAATCATGTTCCCGATGATTGCTACTCTTGACGAATTCCGTCAGGCGAAAGCGATTCTGATGGAAGAGAAAGACAACCTCAAGAGTGAAGGTGTCGATGTAGCGGAGAACTTTGAAGTCGGTATGATGGTAGAAATCCCTGCAACTGCAGTAATCGCTCGTCAGTTTGCCAAAGAAGTGGATTTCTTCAGTATCGGAACCAATGATCTCATCCAATACACGATGGCTGCCGATCGTATGAATGAGCGCGTTTCTTACCTTTACCAGCCATACAACCCTGCCATCCTCAACCTCGTAAGCAACGTCATCGACGCTGCTCACGCGGAAGGGAAATGGGCCGGTATGTGCGGAGAAATGGCCGGAGACGAAATCGCCATCCCTATCCTGCTGAGTCTCGGACTTGATGAGTTCAGTATGAGTGCAACTTCTATCCTGCCTGCCAGAACGCAACTTCTCGGATTATCCCAGGAAGAAATGAAGGGGTACAAAGATGAACTCCTGTCCATGGGCACAGCTGATGAAGTAGTAGCTTTCGTCAAAGAAAAAGCAGGTCTTGCATAAGTTCTCCCGGATGTGTCACTCTATGAACAAGACACTTCCTGAGAAGGGGGAGCTCGCATGACTTTCACGATTGTGATGCTGATATCGGTAGCGATCATCATCGGTATAGCTGCTGCCTTTGGTACAGCGATTTCCAAAGGATACGCTTATAAGCATACCGTTGATCCGCACCCTGAGGATGAAGAAGAGGAATCATCGAACGAAAAAAGCTGAGCCCGCGTTGGCTCAGCTTTTTTGTGTGGTCAGTAAGGGGATATAAGACGTTCCTCCATCGCTTAGGAAGTAAATTGTCGCATAAAAAGTCTTATGAGGTGATTTTCACATCAGGTTTCAGAATAATGTTTGAATCCCAGGGATATCAGACGATTTCCGCTTATCACCAGAATATTTCACCTCATACCTTAGACAAGCAATGGAACCCTCTGGTCACACACCACCTAAAAAAGGGACACCCACAATCGGGTACCCCTTTACACTAGATCAAAGAGCCGAGGCGGTCGAAGGCGTGACCGACCTCATAACCCATGTAATAGACCCATTCTTTAAAGAAGAACGGAAATTTCGTCTCCATGGTCTCATAGGCAGAATAATCGGTTGCTACGCCTTCCGCATTCATTCCTATATCCTCCGCCATGGTAACGGCTCGCTTCAGGTGATATTGATCACTGACGAGATAGTACGTATTAATCGAATGTTCGTCTGACAACTTCTTCGCCTCTTGAAGATTTTCTTTCGTGACGAGAGAGGTTTCCTCCACCAATATGTTTTCTTCCGGAACCCCGGCCTCTATTGCTGTCTGTTTCCCTACTTCCGCTTCTGAGAAAGCTGCTTCCCCGCTTTTTCCTCCTGTGAAGATCAAATATTCCACATGTCCTTTTTGATAAAGGTCAATCGCTTCTTTGATCCTTCCATGAAAGACTGGACTCGGGCTTCCGTTCCACTGCGCCGCGCCGAGAACGATTGCGGCGTCCGCTTTCTCCTCCCCTTCCACCCCATATGTCCAAACCTGGTAGGCACTGAGGGCAGCGAATAGTACGGAAATCACAAAAATGAACTGAATAAATCTTTTCATTGTTTTTCTCCTTCGATGGTGTCCCTCTCCTATCATACTATGGAGATAAAAAAAGAAAAAGTCCCAGTTTCACACCGGGACTTTTGTAAATGATCTTACTTGTGCTGCAAGTTATAGAATGCTGTTTTGCCAGCGTATTTCGCTGTATCAAGCAGCTGGTCTTCGATACGAAGAAGCTGGTTGTACTTCGCAACACGGTCCGTACGGGACGGAGCACCTGTCTTGATCTGGCCTGCATTCGTCGCAACGGCGATGTCAGCGATTGTGGAGTCTTCCGTCTCTCCGGAACGGTGGGAGATGACAGCTGTATAGCCGGCACGCTTCGCCATTTCAATCGCATCGAACGTTTCTGTAAGTGTACCAATCTGGTTCACTTTGATAAGGATGGAGTTGCCTACACCCTGCTCGATTGCACGGGATAGCTTCTCTGTGTTCGTAACGAATAGGTCATCTCCGACAAGCTGGACTTTGTCACCGATACGATCTGTAAGAAGTTTCGTACCTTCCCAGTCATTCTCGTCCAGACCGTCTTCGATGGATACGATCGGATACTTGTTGATGAGCTCTTCGTACCAGTCGACCATCTCTTCAGATGTGCGGGTCACGCCTTCACCTTTCAGGTTGTACTTGCCGTCTTCGTAGATTTCAGAAGATGCGACGTCCATCGCAAGCTGAACTTCTTCATTCGGCTTGTATCCCGCTTCTTCGATCGCTTCGATGATCGTAGAAAGGGCTTCTTCGTTGGATCCAAGGTCCGGAGCGAATCCACCTTCATCACCGACACCTGTGTTGTAGCCTTTGTTCTTAAGAACTTTCTTAAGGGCGTGGAAAATTTCAGCACCCATGCGTAGTCCTTCTTTGAACGTAGGAGCACCTACAGGCATAATCATGAATTCCTGGATATCCACGTTGTTATCCGCGTGCTCTCCACCGTTCAGAATGTTCATCATCGGTGTAGGCAGTGTATGAGCGAAGAATCCTCCCAGGTACTTGTAAAGCGGAAGACCGGAGAACTCAGCAGCAGCACGTGCAGCTGCCATGGAAACGCCGAGAATCGCGTTCGCTCCAAGGTTTCCTTTGTTGTCGGATCCGTCGATTTCTCTCATAAGGTTATCGATGATCACCTGTTGGGTTACGTCGATACCGAGGAGTTTTGGTGCAATCTTTTCGTTGACGTTCTCTACTGCGTTCTGAACGCCTTTACCAAGGTAACGGCTTTTATCTCCGTCGCGAAGTTCTACTGCTTCGTATTCACCTGTGGAAGCACCACTTGGTACAAGCGCTGTACCGAATGCTCCGGATTCTGTATATACTTCGACTTCCACTGTCGGGTTACCGCGGGAGTCCAGTACTTCGCGTGCATAAATATCTGTAATATATGGCATGAAAATCTCTCCTTTAGCTTTAATGATTTATTTTTTGATGATGGATGTGCCGGTCATTTCTTCCGGTTTTTCTACACCCAGAAGATCGAGCAATGTAGGAGCGAGGTCTCCGAGAACACCGTCGTTCTTAAGCTCTGCTCCTTCTTTCGTGACGATGACCGGTACAGGGTTCGTCGTATGAGCTGTCATAGGGTCACCTTCTGTCGTCGTCACTTCGTCCGAGTTACCGTGATCGGCCGTAATGATCGCAGAACCGCCTTTATCGATGATTTTATCCACGATTTTACCAAGACACTCATCAACAGCTTCAATCGCTTTGATCGTCGGCTCCATTTTACCGGAATGTCCGACCATGTCCGGGTTGGCGAAGTTCAGGATGATTGCATTGTGATTGTCTTCATCAAGGTCCTTGAGTAACGCGTCCGTCACTTCATAAGCACTCATTTCAGGTTTCAAATCATAAGTTGCAACATCCGGAGAATTGATGAGAATACGGTCTTCTCCTTCGAATTCATCCTCACGTCCACCGCTCATGAAGAACGTGACGTGCGGGAACTTCTCTGTTTCCGCAATACGGAGTTGAGTCAGTTCATTCTTCTCGAGAACCTCACCGATTGTGTTCTTCAATTCGTTCGGTGGAAAAATGATCTTATCTGTATCTACGGTGTCACTATAGACCGTCATGGATACAAAATAGATGTTTTTCGGCGCGTCTCCGCGGTCGAACTCATCGAAGTCATCATTGGCGAACGTCTGGGAAAGCTGGATCGCGCGGTCTGGACGGAAGTTCGCGTAAACGATCGCATCTTCCGACTCTACCTTCGCTACCGGTTGACCATCCTCATCTGTAAGAACTACCGGTTCTACGAATTCGTCGTGGACATCTTCCTCATACGAGCGATCTATGGCTTCAAGAGCATCGGTCGCTGTGTGACCTTCCCCATGGGCTATAGCGTCATACGCTTTCTTTACACGGTCCCAGCGTTTATCCCGGTCCATCGCATAGTAACGGCCGGAAACGGTAGCGATTTTACCGACACCGATCTCCTCCAGCTTATCTTGAGCTTGTTCGATATACGTCTTAGCTGATTGTGGCCCTACATCGCGTCCATCAAGGAATGCATGCAGGTACACATCTTCAAGACCTTCTTTCTTCGCAAGCTCCATAATAGCAAGGACGTGATTGCTATGGCTGTGGATGCCACCGTCGGACAACAGCCCAAAGACGTGAAGCGCCTTGTTGTTATCCTTCGCATGACGTACAGCTCCAAGAAGCGTTTCATTTTCGAAGAATTCTCCGTTACGGATCGCCAGGTTGATACGCGTAAGACTTTGATACACGACACGACCTGCACCGATATTCAAGTGCCCAACTTCGGAATTCCCCATTTGTCCTTCAGGGAGCCCGACAGCTTCTCCGCAAGCAGTCAGTTGAGAATGAGGGAACTGGTTCCAGTAACGGTCGAAATTCGGTGTATTTGCGGCTTTGACGGCATTCCCGTAGTCTTCGTCTCTGAGAGCGTAGCCATCGAGAATGATCAAAGCGCCCAGTGGTTGCTTACTCATGTTTGCCTGCCTCCACAAGTTTAAGGAATGAATCTGCTTCAAGACTAGCTCCGCCGACAAGCGCTCCATCGATATCAGACTGGGATAGAAGCTCGTCTACGTTAGCCGGCTTCACACTTCCCCCGTACTGGATACGTACAGCTTCTGCCGCTTCTGTTCCTGAAAGCTTTCCTACGACTTTACGGATGTGTGTACACACTTCATTCGCCTGCTCAGAAGATGCAGTACGACCTGTGCCGATTGCCCAAATCGGTTCGTAAGCGATGATAAGATTCTTCACCTGTTCGTCTGTCAAACCTTCAACCGCTTTTGTAATTTGAGCTTCTACATGATCCATCGTTTCATTCGCTTCGCGCTGTTCAAGAGATTCTCCTACACATACGATCGGTGTAAGGCCGTGATCGAATGCTGCGTGCGTCTTTTTGTTGACGATTTCGTCTGTTTCCCCGAAAACATCACGACGCTCGGAGTGACCGAGAACGACGTACGTTACGCCAAGTTCTTTCAGCATAACCGGGCTAACTTCGCCGGTGAATGCGCCTTTTTCTTCGAAGTACATGTTCTGTGCACCGATTTCCACATCAGAGTCCTTCGTCTCTTCTACAAGTTTCTGAAGAAAAGGAAACGGAGCACATACGACTGATTCCACTTCCCCTTTGGCAGGGACGTTGCCTTTCACTTCATTAATGAAAGATTCTGCTTCTGTGTGCGTCTTATTCATCTTCCAGTTACCTGCAATCACTTGTTTACGCATAGATCTTCACCTCTTTTATTATTTGTCGTTCAATACTGCTACGCCAGGAAGTTCTTTCCCTTCCATGAACTCCAAGGAAGCTCCTCCGCCTGTAGACACATGGTCCATATCTGAAGCATAACCGAATTTCTCTACTGCTGCTGCAGAGTCTCCACCACCGATGACGGAGTAGCCTTCTGTTTCAGCAAGAGCTTTCGCCACTGCTTTGGTACCATTCGCGAATGTTTCAAGTTCGAATACTCCCATCGGTCCGTTCCAGATGATAAGCTTCGAATCTTTGACGATCTCCGCGTACTTCTCGCGTGTCTTCGGTCCGATATCAAGCGCTTCCCAGTCAGCCGGGATTTCTTCGATGCTTACTTCTTTCGTGTTGGCATCTTCTCCGAAATCATCCGCAACGATGACATCTTCCGGCATGATGAAATTCACGTTGTTATCTTTCGCTTTTTGCATGTATTGTTTCGCAAGATCGATTTTATCTTCTTCGAGAAGGGATTTTCCGATTTCATACCCTTGAGCTTTTACGAACGTATAAGCAAGGCCGCCTCCGATGATCAGGTTATCCACTTTATCGAGCAGGTGATCGATAACGCCGATTTTATCTTTCACTTTGGCACCGCCGATAATTGCTGTGAATGGACGCTCCGGATCAGATAGAGCTTTTCCGAGTACGTCGAGTTCCTTCTGCATGAGAAATCCTGCAACAGCCGGAATATATTCAGCTACACCGGCAGTGGATGCGTGAGCACGGTGAGCAGCGCCGAAAGCATCGTTCACGTAGAGATCAGCCATGTCAGCGAAAGCTTTTGCGAGTTCCGCATCATTCTTCTCTTCACCCGCTTCAAAACGCACGTTCTCAAGAAGCAGAACGTTTCCATTCTCAAGCTCGGATACAGCTTTCGTCACTTCTTTTCCGTACACTTCGTCGGATTTAAGTACATCCGCTCCCAGCAGATCACTCAGACGTTTCGCTACCGGATCTAGACGAAGTTCGTCATGCGCTTCGCCTTTCGGACGACCGAGATGACTTGCCAGAATGACTTTCGCGCCATTGCCGGTCAAGTGCTGGATGGTCGGAAGTGCAGCTTTGATTCTCGTATCATCGGTCACTTCCCCGTCTTTCATCGGTACGTTGAAGTCGACACGACAAAAAACCGTCTTTCCTTCTACCTGTACATCACTGATTGTTTGTTTGTTCATCTTCAGGCAACCTCCTTTTGTGTCCCCGCTATAGATTATTCCACTATTCCACGCGGGAAAAACGCTGAAATTCCTTTATACATGGAGAAAGGAGGAGGACATAGGACCTCCTCCTTTTCAACATTACCTCTTATAGGCCTTGTTTTTTAAGATATGCAGCAAGGTCTACACAACGGCTGGAGTAACCGAACTCGTTGTCATACCAGGAAACGACTTTCACCATATTGCCTTCAAGGCTCAATGTGGAAAGAGCGTCGATTACGGAAGAGTTCGTGTTTCCGTTATAGTCGGAAGAAACAAGTGGCTCTTCGCTGTAACCCATGATGCCTTTAAGTTCGCCTTCCGCTGCTTCTTTAAGTGCAGCATTCACTTCTTCTACAGAAGCGTCTTTCTCAAGCTCTGCTACGAAGTCGACGATAGATACGTTTTGTGTCGGAACACGCATAGCCATACCGCTAAGTTTGCCTTCAAGTTCAGGCAATACTTTTGTAACAGCCTGAGCTGCACCAGTTGTTGTAGGGATGATGTTCTGTGCTGCAGCACGTGCACGACGGTAGTCTTTGTGTGGCAGGTCAAGGATCTGCTGGTCGTTCGTGTACGAGTGAACTGTAGTCATCATACCGCGCTTAAGTCCGAACTTGTCGTTAAGAACTTTTGCATATGGAGACAGGCAGTTCGTTGTGCAGGATGCGTTAGAGATTACGTGGTGGCTGTCTTTGTCGTAGTCACCTTCGTTAACACCCATAACGACTGTAAGGTCTTCGCCTTTAGCCGGTGCAGAGATTACTACTTTCTTAGCTCCTGCATCGATGTGTTTCTTAGCATCGTCACGCTGAGTGAAGCGACCAGTAGATTCGATGACAACTTCTACACCTAGGTCTCCCCAACCAAGCTGAGCCGGGTCTTTTTCAGATTTAACGATGATTTCTTTCCCGCCTACAACGAGATTCTCACCATTAACTTCCACTTTTTCTTCAAGTGTACCGTGAACGGTATCATACTGAAGAAGGTGTGCAAGCATATTTGCGTCTGTAAGGTCGTTTACAGCAACTACTTCTACTTCGTCGTTATTCAGTGCAGCACGGAATACGTTACGTCCAATACGTCCGAAACCGTTAATACCTACTTTTACTGTCATGTTAAATTCCTCCTTAGGATGTTCATGAAATTTATTTAAAGGGACGTATCCCTTATCAACTCTTTCGCAGCGCCTTCATCGGTGATGAGAACGTTACTCTTTCCCGGACGGAAATAAGATGCGATGGCATCCGCCTTGGATCGTCCTCCGGCTACGGCGATTACCTGCCTGTCCGTTTGGAGATCTTCCAGCTGTAAGCCGACTGTTCTCACTTTGTGTACCACTTCTCCGTTCTGGTTGAAATAGTACCCGAACGCTTCCCCTACCGCGTGATTATGTTTGATATTCTCCAACTGGTCATCGGGGGTCTTTCTTCTTTCTGCCATCGTAATCGCGTCACCAATCCCATGAACGATAATGTCAGAAGAGCGGATGATGCCTAGCACTTCCTTTACGGAAGGTTCTTCAATGATGGTCTGATAGGATTCTTCACTGATCGGGTCCGGTACATAAAGCAACCGGTAATTCCCCATCACTTTTCTCGCCATCTCCACACAAATCGTGTTAGCCTGGTGTTCGACTCTCTCCCCAAGACCTCCTCTTGCAGGAACAAAAAGGCTATCTTCCATTCCCGAGTAAGGCGTCATCTGAGAGGCGACCGCAGCCATCGTCGTTCCTCCAGTAACAGCGATCGTCTGACCGGGATCGGATACGGACTGCATGTAACTGACGCAAGATTTGCCCATTTCCTGTTTCACCCAACCGTGCTGATCGCTATCGCCTGGTACGACAATGACAGAATCCAGTTTTAGTTTTTCCCTTAAACGGTTTTCTAAAACCTGTACACCGGCAAGCTCCTTCATGTAATCCGCCATATCTTCAAGTACATGACGACCTTCTATGGTAAGAAGCAGGCCCTTCGTCGTTACATGGACCATTCCCTGACTTTGCAGAAAATTGACTTCAGAACGGATCGTCCGCTCCGCAAGCTTCATATTCTCTGCAAGCGTTCTGCGTCCTACAGGCTCCATCAACTGAATGTGATGCAAAAGTCGATATCGAAGCCGTATGACGTCGAGAACATCCGGATATAATTTTTTCTGTAATTCAATCCATTCTCGCATAATCGTTGCTCCTTTTACTAAAAGAGGGAATCCCGGGGCAATTTTGTCCCGATATTACATATAATGTCCCGCTCGGAGCAAAAAAATATCTCTTTCACCGTTAATACTATCAATAGGTGTCGAAAAGTGCAAGTGCAATTAATCATGCAAGCGCTGTCTTATCTCGACTTCGCTCAATTGCGGGAACATAAGCTCTTCTCCGTTCACGGAGACGACCGGAATCTCCAAAGCATATTTATCGTGCAATGTCTCATCGCTCTGTATATCTATTTCCCGAAATTCCAGAATGTAATCATCTTTCAATAATTCAATCCATATTTTCGCCTCTTCACAAAGCGGGCATCCCTGCTTTGTGTACAATAGGATTTCATTCACAATAATCACCATCCCATTCATTCAAAAAAAAGAGCACTCATGACGCGTGCCCTTTTCCATCGTAATAACCACTATCTATCTTTTTCTGTTTCATTCTTAAAAACGTGCGCAGTTCTTTCTCGACGGACCACTTCGGAGCCCGGTCCATCAGTTCATAGTTAAAAGAAATCTTACTCTGCGTTTTCATATCGAACATATGAATTCTTCGGCTGTCGATCAACTGGTCAGTCCACAATATTTTGAAACGGATAATGTTTGACATAGTACCTCCTTAAGGCCGAAGCGATAACACCTACTATGATCCATTATAACAGAAAAAAGCGAATTTTCCCATAGTTGGAGACATGCCTGCTTATTCACATTCATGAGGTCCGCAGAATCTCCCGGAAGGTCCGCGAATACCTGTTGAACCTTGCTGAATGTCCTGAAAAAACCCTTTGAACTCCGCAAAAACCCTTGCTATGTCCGTATTTGCTTCATTTACAAAGAAGACCTCCCACTCTGATCGTGGAAGGTCTTCTTCTTAGATTTCCCAGTGCGCCCGAGAGGACTTGAACCCCCGACCTATAGAACCGGAATCTATCGCTCTATCCAGCTGAGCTACGGGCGCATATCGACACAAGGACTATTATAAACGGTGACGAAGAAGAACGCAAGGAAACTTCGCATGTTTATTTCCTTTTCATGAGGGAAAAATGGGTTAAGAGTGCATAGAAGTTTTTCGTTTGACCTTTATTGACCATAAAGGTATGATGAACATACACAATCATTCATAGAGAATGAAGAGGAGGAATACATTATGAATTTAGTACCAACAGTCATTGAACAAACGAACCGCGGAGAACGTGCTTATGACATCTACTCCCGGCTATTAAAAGACCGCATCGTCATGCTTGGAAGCCCGGTCGACGATAACGTAGCAAACTCGATCGTCGCTCAGCTGCTTTTCCTTGCTGCAGACGATCCGGAGAAAGACATCTCCCTATACATCAACTCACCAGGTGGCTCTATTACAGCTGGAATGGCCATCTTCGATACAATGCAGTTCATCAAACCTGATGTATCCACAATCTGCACAGGTATGGCAGCATCCATGGGGGCTTTCCTGCTTAACGCCGGTACAGAAGGGAAGCGTTATGCACTTCCAAACAGTGAAGTTATGATCCACCAGCCGCTCGGCGGAACACAAGGTCAAGCTTCCGACATTGAAATCCATGCGAAGCGCATCATCAAAATGAGAGAGAAACTTAACAAAATCCTCTCCGAGCGCACGGGTCAGCCATATGACGTCATCGAACGTGACACTGACCGTGACAACTTCATGTCCGCATACGAAGCTGTTGATTACGGCTTGATCGACAAGGTGATGGAGAAGTAAGAATAGGAAGTGGAAACGACCGTTTAGACACTAATGCATAAGCAGGACGACTGGAAAAGGTGCTTTTTCCTTTTTCATGCCGTCCTGCTTATGTCGCTAGTGTCTGGTCGTTGTAACCGGACTAAGAATAGGAAGTGGAATCACTCCACTTAAAAATGCGACCTGTCAGCAGGTCGCATTTTTTATTCATCGTTTTTTGTTCATATGTTCACAAAAATAGAGCTACGACTCTTTCACGAAAGCTTCAAGCTCGCGGATGGCATCTTCTTCGTCCTGACCATCGGTAACAAGGATCACTTCTTCTTCACTTGCAATAGCCAGACTCATAAGTCCCATGATACTTTTCGCATTGACGCGCTTCTCATTCTTTTCAATGAATACATCCGAATGAAAACGATTCGCCAGCTGGACGAACTGTGCTGCCGGGCGTGCCTGTAACCCTGTAGATAACTCCACTTCCACTTTTCGTTCGATCACCAAACATTCTCCTTTCACGACTCTCTATCTGAAAGCGCATTCAGTCCTTTTATAAAAAAACGCCTCCGCTCAGGGAAAGCGTTTCTATTTATCACATTGTAGCATAAAAGCGTGGGAATTACATTAGTTCACCTCTGAACTTTGTGTAACTTCTCCACGTCGTACCTTTTCGGCAAACTCATCAATTTTTTTCAATCGGTGATTGATGCCTGATTTGCTGATCTTCCCTCCTGGCAACAGTTCCCCGAGTTCCTTAAGCGAAACGTCCTGGTTCTCGAGACGTACGACTGCCAGATCTCTCAGTTTCTGAGGCATCGCATCGAGACCCACGGTACTTTTGATGAAGCGGATATTCTCCACCTGGCGGAAAGCCGCCCCGATCGTCTTGTTCAAATTCGCCGTCTCACAGTTCACAAGACGGTTCACGGAATTTCTCATATCCCGTACGATCCGGACATCTTCAAATTTGAAAAGCGCCTGGTGAGCTCCTATATTGCTGATGAATTCTGTGATTTTTTCAGCTTCTTTCAGATAAGTGATGAAACCATTTCTCCGTTCAAGCGTCCTAGCGTGCAGCTCAAAGCTGTTCATCAACTCACAGAGAGCTTCGTTATGATGCTCATCCGATGAATAGATTTCCAGGTGGTAGGAAGATGTCTCAGGGTTGTTCACTGAACCTCCTGCAAGAAAAGCTCCTCGCAAGTAAGCCCTTTTGCCTTTGGTCGTCTGGACATATTTAGCCGGAATCCTGGTGTTCACGGATAGCGGGCCATCCAGCACCTCAAGTTCTTTCAATATGACATCCGCGTGCTCTTTCATACGTACGATGTAGACATTATTCTTCTTCAGACGCATCTTTTTCCTGACCAGCAATTCCACCGGATAAGGAAACAATTGCTTCATAAGTGTATAGATGCGCCGAGCGATAGCCGCGTTCTCTGTCTGAACATCAAGCAGGTACTTCTTATTTCTGAGTGAGAACGTGCCATTCATCCGCACAAGGGCAGCAAGTTCCGCTTCATTCGAATCGAAGTCCGCTTTCATGTTCGTCAGTTCTTTCTTAATTTCCGAAGCGAAGGACATCATTCTCCCCCCTTTCTAAACGATACGATTCTCAAGCAAGTAATATAACAAATGAGACAATTTCTCCGGATCATGACGGATCACAGGCTGTGACCTGTCGATGATATCCTCTTCGATGATTTTTATTCCCATAGTCTTCAGCCGGTCCAGGTCATACGTGACGGGTTCCGCATTTTCTTTCGCATACAGCTTGCGGGCTTCCGATTCTATCGGTTGATTATGAACGATAATGGAATCGACGATACCCTCTCCAACGTGGTCAATGATAGCCTGAAGATGATCTGCTGCTGAATAGTTCGACGTCTCGCCTTCCTGCGTCATCACGTTACAGACATAGGTGATCGTCGCCTTCGTTTCCCTCAAAGCTTCTTTCACTTCCGGTATGAGGAGATTTGGAAGAATGCTCGTATATAAACTTCCCGGGGAGATGACGATCAATTCGGAGTTCTTGATCGCTTCGATCGCCTCCGGAAGAGGTTCCACCGGCATCGGACTCAGATATACCCGCTTTATACGCTTGTTCGATTCAGGGATTTTCGATTCCCCGGAAACGACGGAACCATCTTCCATTTCAGCGTGGAGGTTCATGGAATACTTGGATAAAGGGTAAATGTTCCCTTTAACATTCAACACATGAGAAATCTGCTTGATCCCGTCATAAAAATCACCGGTCATATTCGTAAGTGCCGCCAGCAACAAGTTTCCCATCGAATGACCGGAAAGCCCGTTCCCATCAGGGAAGCGATGCTGAAACAGATCCAGAAGCATCGGTTCCGCATCGGATAAAGCTGCAATCACGTTACGAATATCTCCAGGGGCCGGGATTTCCATTTCGGAGCGCAGTTTCCCAGAACTGCCTCCATCATCGGCAATCGTCACGAGTGTCGAAAGGTTGATCGGCTGTTTTTTCAGACCTCTCAGAAGAACCGGCATTCCGGTGCCTCCTCCAATGACGAGGACTCTGTTATCTTCCTGTTCCATTATGATAAGCCCTTTCTCTTCTTAATATCTCTGTGTGTCACTTTTGTAAGGAACTCGTCCTTAAAGGCGTCTGCCAAAAATTCAGCGATAGCGACTGAACGGTGCTGACCGCCTGTACAACCGATCGCCACTACGATTTGGGATTTTCCTTCTTTCCGGTAACGCGGCAGCATGAACGCCAGCAGATCTTTCAGCTTGTCCAGAAATTGCTTCGTCTCCGCCCACTTGAACACGTAATTCGACACCTCTTCATCAAGTCCTGTCAACGGACGCATGTGTTCCACATAGTGAGGGTTCGGCAGAAAACGTACGTCGAACATCAAATCTGCATCGATAGGCACCCCGTGCTTGAACCCGAAGGAAACCATCTGAACGGAAAACACCTGCTGCTCTTTCTCCTTGAACGTCTGCAGGATATCTTCACGCAAAGCACGTGGCTTCGAGTTCGTCGTATCGAAAATGGTCTGAGCTCTCCCTCTCAGTTCATCAAGCATCTCTCTTTCCTGCTTGATCCCTTCAAGAGGAAGTCCGTTCGGAGCCAAAGGATGTGAACGTCTCGTCTCCTTATACCGGGAAACGAGTGTCTGGTCTTCGGCATCGAGGAACAGGATGTGGTCTTCGAGCCAGTTCTCCTCGCTCAATCGATCCAGAGATTCGATCAGGGAATCGAAAAACTCCCTTCCGCGCAGGTCCATCACGAGTGCTACATTCGTAATGTTGTTGCTCGGGTCTTTCATCAGCTCTAAGAACTTCGGCAACAATGTTGGTGGCATATTATCGACACAAAAGTAACCGAGGTCCTCGAAGCTCTGAATGGCTACGGTTTTTCCGGCACCCGACATGCCGGTGATAATGACCAGTTTCGCTTTCGCTGCTTGTGGATCCATGATTCTCCCCCTCACGGTACTAACGTTTCTTCTATCTATATATTATACATCGTTCCAGGCATTTCACACAAAAAAAGCGCAGGTGATCTACACCTGCGCTCCAAAGGTATATCTTAAAAAAGGGGGTCAATAATTCACTTACCATTGTAACGAGAAAATGTGTCATGCGTGTTACACACGCATTAAAATTCTTTTACTCTCAAGTAGTCACCTTTTCGAGTTCTTCCATGAGATTCTCGATATAATGTTGCGCAGACTGAGCGGCAATACTGCCGTCCCCCGTAGCTGTAACAATCTGACGAAGCTCTTTGTCACGGATATCGCCCGCAGCAAAAACCCCCGGAACGTTCGTCTCCATACGTTCGTCCGTTTCGATATAGCCCTCTTCGTTGGTTACTCCGAGGTTGCGGAACGCACTATTCAACGGAATAAGACCGATATAGATGAACGTACCATCCGTCTTGAACTCGTACTCTTCCTCTTTCTTCTTGTCGTAAAGCGTGACGCTTCCGACTTTTCCGTTTTCTTCATTGATGGAGCTGACCGTCGTATCCCAGATGAAGTCGATCTTTTCATTATCGAACGCACGATCCTGAAGAATCTTCTGCGCACGAAGCTCATCCCGGCGGTGTACAATCGTAACTTTGCTCGCAAAACGCGTCAGATACACGCCTTCTTCTACAGCGGAATCTCCACCACCGACGACAACGAGTTCCTTATCGCGGAAGAAAGCACCATCACATACGGCGCAGTAAGAGACACCGCGGCCTCCGAGTTCTTTCTCTCCGGATACGCCGAGCTCTTTGTATTCGGCACCAGTCGCAAGAATGATCGAACGTGCTTTGTATTCTTTCTTTCCGGCGACTACCGTCTTATATTCTTTGCCATCAATGATTTCCTTGATATCTCCATAAGCATATTCTGCACCGAATTTCTTCGCGTGGGCGAACATTTTATTGGAGAGATCCGGACCGAGAATACTTTCATACCCCGGGTAGTTCTCTACATCTTCCGTATTCGCCATCTGGCCACCCGGAATTCCTCGTTCAAGCATCAGCGTGTTCAAGTTCGCACGTGATGTATAAACAGCTGCAGTCATTCCGGCCGGACCTGCACCCACAATGATAACGTCATAAATGTTCTCTTCTGTCATGGCCATTCACTCCTTCGCTTTCGCAATCTGTCATTATCATAGTAAATCCATCATAGCTCGTCTATTTATCTGCTCAACCAGTAATCCAGGGGCCGTCTGACTTTGTCAAATCAGGGAAACGATGAACTCCCTTTTTCCAAAGCTCTTCCGACTTATAAGGATTGCCGGCGTGAAATGAAGCGATGCTGTACCATTTCAGATACTGATAGCGGTTCTTCACTGCTTTCTTTCCAAGTTGACGGAACCTGTCCACTGCTTCTACATACTCACTCGCCCTCGTAAGAGCTACGGCAACAGCCAGTTGCTGCTCCTCATGCATCGGGAAGACATTCTTCAATTGGAACACGTGATGCTTCATCAGCTCATATTGGTTCATTTCTACATAAAATGTGATCAGATTGATATGACAATGGATATCCTCCGGCGACTCCTCGAGCCATTCCCGCTCCATAGCGATCGCCGCTTCGTGCTCCCCGGTATGGAAAAGGGCATACGCATACTGGTGATTCGTCAATGGGAAGCTCGGGAACAGATGCATCATCTCTTCAAGAAGACCGAGCGCTTCCGTCCATTCATGGTGTTCCAGGTGATAGTGCACCGTTTCCTGATAAACGAGCAGTTCATCTTCCTCATCGAACTGAAATTCTTCCTCTTCTTCCGGTTCGACGGAATCGAGCATCTCCTTCAGTTGATCGGCAGCTTCCCTGAACTCACCATCTTCGTCTTTTTCTATATAGGTCTCAACATACCTGCTCGCATCTTTGAACAGACCGAGATGTGCATAATTGTTCGCCATCAGGTAATAGCAATCCGGGTACGCATCCCCCTTATCACGCAGGACGTCCGTCAATAACTGATTCGCTGCATGATAAGAGCCAACTTCCGTATATACGACAGAAAGTTGGCATTTATATAAAGGTTCGTTTTCGTTTATTTCAATCGCTTTTTTCAGCCAGCGAACGGCCCGATCAAACGAACGTTTCTGAAACGCCTGGACGCCGTGACTGAAATAAAAACTGCTGTTTGGGACAAAGGGAATGACGTTCTTTTCATCCTTTACCATTGTCGTCATTGAGTTGCCTCCTACTCTCCGCTTCGTAAATCTAACCAATTATGGAGTATACCATAAAATGGACCAGGAGATTAGAGGGTTTGCGCAATTTCTTGTTAAATTATCAACTTTTATGACGCTTTTCAAGAACTTCCAGGACGTCATCGAGCGGTACATTCCGGTCCGTAAGCAGCATCAGCAGGTGGAAAAGAAGATCTGCCGATTCGAGAGCCAGTTCTTCTCTGTCATCATTTTTCGCTGCGATGATCACTTCCCCTGCTTCTTCACCGATTTTCTTGGCGATTCTGTCGACACCTTCCTGGAACAGCCCGGAGGTATAAGAACCTCCCGGAAGCTCAGCCTTACGCTCAGCGAGGACTTCCTGAAGTTCTGTAACGATCCTGTATCTGTCTTCTTCCGAAGAGGACAGAGATTCCTGGAAGCAACTGTATGTTCCCTTGTGGCAGGCGGGCCCTGCTGGTATCACCTGCAGCAGAACTGCATCCTGGTCACAGTCATAGGTGATATTCTCCACCTTCTGTGTGTTTCCTGATGTTTCTCCTTTGTGCCACAGTTCCTCACGGGAGCGGCTGTAGAACACCGTTTCCCCGATTTCAAGCGTTTTCTTCAAGGCTGCTTCATTCATATAGGCGAGAGTCAGTACGGCCTTGGAGCGCGCGTCCTGAACAATTGCAGGGACAAGCCCTTTTTCGTCAAATACTACATCTTCTGCTTTCACCGTATCGCCACTCCTTTATCCTTCAAGTAATCTTTCACGTTCCCGATCGACGTTTCTTTATAGTGGAAGATGGATGCAGCCAGGGCAGCATCAGCGTCTACGTGAGTGAATACATCATAGAAATGTTCCTTGTTTCCTGCACCACCGGAAGCGATGACTGGGATGGATACCACTTCCTGCACAGCTTCTAGCATCGGCAGGTCGAAGCCCGTCTTCTCTCCGTCCTGATTCATCGACGTAAGCAGAATTTCCCCGGCACCGAGGGCTTCCGCTTCTTTCGCCCAGTCGACAACGAGGCGATCCGTAGGATTTCTGCCACCTGCCGTGTAGACTCGCCATGTTCCGGCTTCTTCATCATACCTTCCATCAATCGCTACAACGATACATTGGGCACCGAAATAATCGGAACCTTCTCTGATCAATTCGGGACGTTTGACCGCCGCAGAGTTGACCGCCACTTTATCCGCCCCGTTCCTGAGGGTCTCTTTCATATCTCCAAGCGTACGGATGCCTCCACCGACCGTAAAAGGGATGGCGAGCTCTGAGGCGACCTGCCGCACGACATCGATCATCGTTTCGTTCCCTTCATGCGTCGCGGAAATATCAAGAAATACAAGCTCATCTGCTCCCGCTTCATCGTACATCTTCGCAAGCTCTACCGGGTCTCCGGCGTCACGGATATCGACGAACTGAATCCCTTTGACGACCCGTCCTTCCTTTACATCAAGACAGGGGATGATTCGTTTAGCCAACATCACACTTCCTCCTTCAACGCATCTGTAAGGGTGAAGCGTCCGGTGTATAGCGCTTTTCCAATGATAGTGCCGCTGATATTCGGGTGACGTTTCAATTCTTTGATATCTTCGAGGCCCTGGATGCCTCCGGATGCGATCACTTCTACTCCTGTCTCTTCTGCGAGTTCAGCAATTTCTTTCGTATTCGGCCCGGATAGCATGCCGTCTTTAGCGATATCAGTATAAATGAACGTACGGGCTCCGGCTTCTGCAAGTTCTTTTCCGAGGTCCGCCGCTCTCTTTTCCGAGGTTTCGAGCCATCCTTCTGTTGCGACGTAGCCGTTCTTGGCATCCAGACCGATGACGATGCGCTCTTTATACTTGCGAAGCAATTCCTTCGTAAGCTCAATATTCTTCACAGCGAGAGAACCGATGATGACGCGGTCCACTCCCTGGTCCAAATAATAAGAGACATCTTCAGCTGAACGGATGCCTCCCCCGATCTGTACCCGGCACTTAAGCTCTTTCGCCACGCGGATGACGTCTTCCGCGTTTTTCTTCGAGCCTTCCTTCGCTCCGTCCAGGTCGACCATGTGGATCCAGGACGCCCCTTTATCATTGAAATCCCGGGCCACATCGAATGGACTGTCTCCGTATACCGTTTCTTTATCGAAATCTCCCTGCTCGAGGCGCACACACTTCCCGTCGCGCATATCGATAGCGGGATAAATAGTAAAACTCATTCCCTCACCTGCTTTCTAAAGCCATTCTTTTGCAAAAGTTATCCAGAAGCTGCATGCCGGCCCGACCGCTCTTTTCCGGATGAAATTGACTTGCCATTACGTTCCCTTTTCCTACAATCGCAGGTACCTGCTGGTGATAATCGGCCGTCGCCAGCAAAATCGATTCGTCTTTGGTATCGACAACGTAAGAGTGGACGAAATAGACGTACTCTTCCCCGACATTCTCCATTACGAAGTGATCCGGCTTATGGATTTCGAGCTGATTCCAACCCATGTGCGGGACTTTATATGTTTTTCCTTCTGCCGTCTTCCCTTCAAAGCGACGGATGGTCCCTGGGAAGATACCGAGCCCTTCCGTCTCTCCGCCTTCTTCACTGGCTTCGAATAAAAGCTGCATACCGAGACAAATTCCGTAAAAAGGAACTCCTTCCTCGATCTTTTTATGAATGAACTTGATGAAGCCGTGTTCCTTCAACGCTTTCATTGCATCTGGAAAGGCACCGACTCCCGGAAGAATCAGCGCTTGTGCGTCTTCAAGCATATCCGGATGATCGCCGATGATGTAATCGACCTCAAGTCGCTCAAGAGCTTTGGATACACTGAACAGATTTCCCATGCCATAATCGATGATCCCAATCATGATAGACTTCCTTTCGTGCTAGGCACACCTTCGACTCTAGGGTCGAGTTGCGTCGCTTCATCCAATGCGCGGCCGAGGGCTTTGAACATCGCCTCGACGATGTGGTGGGAATTATGACCGTGATGAACGACGATATGAAGGTTCATTCTCGCTTCCAGGGCCAGCTTCCAAAAGAATTCGTGGACGTTTTCGGTATCGAATGTTCCGATTTTTTTGGAAGGGATATCCGCGTACCATTCAAGGTGAGGACGGTCTGATAAATCAAGCGCTACCGTAACGAGTGCTTCGTCCATAGGCAGAATCATTGATCCGTACCGCTTCATCCCCTTTTTGTCACCGATCGCTTCTCTCAGCACCTGGCCGAGGCAAATGCCGATATCTTCAGTCAGGTGATGATCATCGACTTCTACGTCCCCTTTTCCTGTCACCGTCAAATTGAAAAGACCGTGCTTCGTGAACAATTCCAGCATGTGAGAAAGAAACGGCACTTGAACGTCAAGGTCCGCTTTCCCCTGCCCATCGACATCGAAAGCGAGCTCGATATCCGTTTCTCTCGTCTTTCTCGTAATACTCCCAGATCTAGTCATCCAAACGCTCCTTTCTCTTCTCTATTGCGCGAGCGTGTCCCTCGAGGTCCTCAAGACGCGCGAAGCTCGCTATTTTATCGACGTTCTCTTTCCAGGCTGCTTCACTGTAGGAAATGACGCTCGATTTTTTCATGAAATCATGTACATTAAGGGGGCTTGAGAACCTGGCTGTGCCACTCGTCGGCAAGACATGGTTCGGCCCTGCAAAATAGTCCCCTACCGGTTCTGAGCTATATGGTCCAAGGAAAATCGCCCCTGCGTGCCTGATGGCTCCGAGCTGTTCGTAAGGGTTCTCCGTAAGGACCTCCAGGTGCTCCGGAGCAAGCTCATTCACCGCTTCCACCGCTTTTTCCATCGTAGCAGTAACGATGATACCGCCATAGGTATGGATGCTTTTTTCGGCGATCTCCCTTCTAGGAAGACCCTTAAGTTGCTGTTCTACTTCTTCTTCCACTTCTCCCGCTATTCTTTCAGAAGTTGTTATGCAGATACTCGAAGAACGTTCGTCGTGTTCCGCCTGTGAGAGAAGATCCGCTGCGACTTCCCCGGCACGCGCCGAGTCATCACAAAGCACAGCGATTTCGCTCGGACCCGCAATCATGTCTATGTCCACGTCCCCGAATACTTCCTTTTTCGCAAGGGCGACGAAAATGTTTCCCGGCCCGGTGATCTTGTCGACTTTCGGCACCGTTTCTGTACCGTAAGCGAGTGCTGCAATCGCCTGTGCCCCTCCGACTTTGTAAATCTCCGTAACGCCAAGAATCTGAGCTGTAGCCAAAACACCGATAGGTACTTGTCCATCGGGTCCTGGTGGTGTCACCATGACGATCCGCTTCACTCCCGCCACTTGGGCAGGGATAATATTCATCATCACAGAAGATGGATAAGCTGCAGTCCCGCCTGGTACATACACACCGGCACGATCAAGAGACGTGTACTTCTGTCCAAGCATCGTTCCATTTTCCTGCGTATCGAACCAGGAGGTCGGAAGCTGCTTCTCGTGAAAACGACGGATGTTGATGGCTGCTTCCTGGATCACATCGATATATTTCTGGCTGATGGATTCATAGGCGTCACTCATCTCCTCGGATGTAACACGATAATCATCAAGAGACGCGCCGTCGAAGGTTTCCGTATAAGTTCTTACAGCTGTGTCCCCCTCTGCCCGCACCCTACGGATGATTTCTTTGACAGAAGCGAGCTGTTCCGATGTGTCGTCTTCACGCTTCGTTTTCCATCCCTTCAGGTCTTCTTTCGTTAATCGCTTCATGACGACACTCCTACCTGTTCTCCCATTTTCTCGATAAGAGGATCGATACGGTCGCTCTTCGTCCTGTAGCTCACAGGGTTCACGATCAGACGGGAGGTGATGTCTGTAATTTTTTCATATTCGACGAGGCCGTTTTCTTTTAGCGTCCGGCCGGAAGAAACGATATCGACAATCCGGTCGCTGAGTCCGATCAAAGGAGCAAGTTCGATGGAGCCGTTGAGCGGAATGATCTCGATCTGTTCTCCCTGTTCCCGGTAATAATCGGAGGCCACTTTCGGATACTTCGTCGCAATCTTCGGTGCGATTCGACTGAGCGGCTGATCCGGCAGACCAGCTACCGCGATATAGCATGGGCTTATTTTCAAATCGAGCACTTCATACACGTCCCGGTCCTGTTCGAGAAGTACATCTTTGCCGGCGATTCCGATATCTGCAGCTCCGTATTCGACGTAGGTGACAACGTCCATCGGCTTCGCCATCATGACGTTGATGTTCTGTTCCGGAAATTCAAGAATCAGTCTACGAGATTCCTCAGCGCCTGAGCCGATGTCATATCCGGCATTACGCATCAGTTCCGCTGCTTCTTCGAAAATCCTGCCTTTTGGCATGGCGATCGTCAGTGGTTTACTCATCTCCTGTCGCTCCTTTCCCGGTCATATCGATCACTTCTTCATACTTTTTCAGGAAAGCGGTAAGATTCGCTACCTGATCCGCATGCTGGATGACAACGCGCTTATTTTCCGAACGAAGCAGATTCGCCTTGTCCACTCCTTCAGAAAATGTCTGATCATCTACTATCACACAAACGGCCGATTTCCTTATTTCAGTAGAACCGTTCAGTGCTTCGACGAGCCGCTCTACGTGAACCGCGAAACCTGTCGCTGATGCATTCAATTCGAACGACGGCAACAAAGCATCGTATCTTCCCCCGTTACAGAGAAGTGCTCCTACATTCGGCGCATACCCTTCGAATAGGATGCCCGTGTAGTAGTCCATGTGGCTGATCAGGTTCAAATCGAACTGGACGTAGGAAGCCACTCCATACTGTTCAAGTGTCCGGTGCAGTTGTTTCAGTTCGTTCATCGCTTTCAGTCCCGCCTGACATTTCGCAAGAGCCCGCGCTTCTTCGAACACAGCGTCGCTTCCTCTGAGACGAAGGAGCGCCGTGAGACTATTCTTCGCTTCTTCTGAAATGGAAAGAGAAGCGACATAAGACTTGTACCCGACATAATTCTTCCTGTATAGATACTCAAGCAGGGTTTCTACCGCCTCATTGTTCTGCGGTAACACTTCTTCGAATAAAGAACGGACAAAGCCGATATGCCCGACCGTGATGACGAATTCTTCGAGTCCGGTCTGTTTCAAAGACTCGATCAATAGAGCAATGACTTCGGCGTCTCCATAAGAAGAGTGATCTCCGATAAGCTCCGTTCCGACCTGTTCGAACTGTGCAGGCTTACCTGCTTCCGACTGCTGAGCCCGGAAAACGGAACCATCATACGCAAGCCTCAATGGAAAGGCATCCTCTTTCAGCTGAGAAGCGGCGACTCGTGCAATCGGAGCCGTCATATCCGGTCGAAGTACAAGAGTGTGGCCCTGCTGGTCCAAAAGCTTGAATAACTGCTGATCAAGGGTGGCACTCACTTTTCCTACCGTTTCATGGTACTCAAGCAGGGGAGTATCCATGAACTGGTAGCCGAATGATTCGATTGCATTCGTCAGCCTTGTACGGACGTTTTCTTTTTTATTGTAAAAAAAGGGAAGCGTGTCGCGCATTCCCAGTGGTTTTTCAAACATGAGTTTCTTCGCCATCGTGTCATCCCTTCCGTCAATCCTTTAGTATGCTAATATGCTAACAAAATAAAGAAACCTCGTCAAACCGTAATTACTGCTGCTGGTGCTCGATAAAAAACAGGAACAATAGCAGGCTGTAAGGAATGTTTTCCCGTCTTTCCCATTCCAAAACGGACCCATGCATCCGTTGCAAAGCATCCGCACCCCCGACAGGAATCGCTCCCTTTTTCACAGTGACGAGAGGGGTTCCCTTCTCATCTTTCACCGGAAACCTGCCGATGTCTCCGTCCCCCGCAGCCTGATACAGCACCTGGTCCTTCTCCTGATATGTATAGACCATCTGCTTCGTTTCTTTATCTTTTTCCGCTTTCATGATAGCTACATAGGTTCCGTTCCCCTGTTTGACATAAGCTTTAGTCGTAAAGGAAAATCCTTTCTTTTCAATCTCATAAAGCAGTTCTCCGTCTTCGCGGACTTCATATACCGCAGGCAGAGGAAAGTTCGCAGAATGCAGAGAAAGTAGAACTCCTGCCGTCTTTTTGAGGGAAGTCGTTTTCTCTGTGACATCTCCCATCGCTTCCCCGTCCATGGTGAAGAAACGGGCGCCGTTGTCCTCCCCTTTCCCGAGATACATCTCGGCAGGCACACTTGAAAAAGCGATCGCACCCTTATCGGTACTGATAGCCATATCCTCCGTTCGTTCCGCTTTCACGAGGTCCTTCCACCCGGATTGGACGAAATAAATACCGGCTGCTAAGGCAGGGACCCCGTAAAGGAGCACGGCCCAGCTCAGGCTTATTCCCTCTGTCGTCAAGGAAGCTATTAGACTGACTCCACCAATAAGAAAAAGCACAGCTCCCGTCAGGCACTGATTTCTTCCATCCTTTTTCATCAACTGTTCCACCGTTTCCATCCGATCGCCTCCTTCTTTTTTTCATTATAAAGAAATTTGTAATAAAAAGCGAAGTCACCCCTATAATATGCTTGCAGTACACTTACGAAAGGATTGAAAGCATGAGTGTACCGCAAATGATTTAGCCACCCACTCAGCAATGAAACAAGTTTTGAGTCTACCTGTACAAGAAAAGCGCGACACTCAGGAGACACAGTCTTTTGTGAGTGTCCAGCAAAATAGATATTTACCCTTGGAAACTATGAGCACCTCCGCAGAAATCCTCAGGAGGTCCGCAATTCACTGTCGAACTTTGTCGAATGTCCTCAAACTAGTGGGAACCCTCCGCAAAAGCGCCCCGTAAGTCCGCAAATGGAGAAAAACACAAAAAAGCTTGCAGAAAGAAGAATCGTTTCTCCCTGCAAGCCTTTAATAATGAAGTTACACATGCTCGATCGGTGTCACTGCTTCTTTCAGCAGTTGTTCGAGTTCATCCGTATATTCTTTCGTCTGTTCTTCTGTCCATTCCAATTCTCTCGCCATGTAAGGAATGACGACATCCTTGTGGTCCCTGACGAAGTTGATATTGAAAAACAGTGCCCCGGTACGACGGATGAAGAAGTCCACCGGCTTATACGTCTGCTCTTCCGTCAGACTGTATATGAGCTGGGCGAAAACCGCCGGATCAATATTTTCTTCCGCAGCTTTCTCTTTGTTCGCTTCGAAAATGCGGTACAGCTTCTCGACGTTAGAGCCGTAGAAGTTCACAAATTTCTCCGCATCTTCTTTCTTCAATCCGACTTCCACACCACGGATGACTTTATCATATTTGAACTTCTCGAATCCTTTCGAACCGCCGACGTCTCCTCCGGAAATCGGAATATCGATCGTCTCGGAATTCCCGAAGTAGACGCTGTAATCTTCAGCCAGTTGATCGCGCACAAGATTGACAGCATGCTCCGCCATCTTGCGGTAGCCGGTGAGTTTTCCTCCGGCCATGGAAATAAGACCGGAATCGGAGACGAAGATTTCGTCTTTCCGTGAAATTTCGGAAGGATCTTTGCCTTCTTCGTGAATCAATGGACGAAGACCTGCCCAGCTGGATTCCACGTCTTCTTCGGTGACGTTCACATCCGGGAACATACTCTTCACGGCATTCAAAAGGTAATCACGGTCTTCTTTCGTCATCGTAGGATGCGAAATATCCCCTTCGTAGACCGTATCCGTCGTTCCGATGTAGGCTTTTCCGTCTCTCGGAATAGCGAAAATCATACGCCCATCCGGACTGTCGAAGTAGATCGCCTGCTGCAGCGGGAAGTCGCTCTGGTCGAAGACGAGGTGAATCCCTTTCGTAAGCTGAAGGGTCTTCCCTTTCTTCGAGCCGTCTTCTTCTCTGAGCGTATCCACCCATGGGCCGGCAGCGTTGATGATTTTCTTCGCTTTCACCTGGTACGTATCCCCGGTGACCGTATCTTCGATGACAGCTCCGGTCACTTTTCCATTTTCATAAATGAACTCGGTAACTTTCGCGTAGTTCGTCGCGGAAGCTCCGTACTCGACCGCTTTCTTCAGCACGTCGAGTGTCAGGCGGGCATCATCCGTTTTATATTCTACATAGAAACCTGCCCCTTTCAGATTCTCTCCGTTTACAAGCGGTTCTCTTTCCATCGCCTGTTGCGGAGAAAACATGCGACGACGTTCGGCTTTCTTCACGCCAGCAAGATAATCGTATACCATCAGACCTACGTTGGTGGAAAGAGGTCCGAAGTTCCCTTCCTTATAAAATGGAAGCATCATCCACTCAGGCGTTGTAACGTGCGGGCCATTTTCGTATACGATTTCCCGCTCTTTCCCTACTTCTGCTACCATTTTCACTTCAAATTGCTTCAGATAACGAAGTCCTCCGTGGACAAGCTTCGTCGAGCGTGAAGACGTACCTGCAGCGTAATCCTGCATTTCCACAAGAGCTGTATTCATTCCACGGCTCGAAGCATCAAGAGCGATTCCGGCTCCTGTAATCCCTCCACCGATTACTAATACGTCCCACTGTTCCTCTGTCAGTTTACGGAATTGTTCTTTGCGATCATAACTTGAAAAACTCATATATCGTTACTCCTTCCTGTCGGTTTCATTGCTCTGATACGTGTATTCCCTAATCCATAGGAAAGTATGCAGAAAAAAAGAGACCACAGATCCCCTCTACGAATATATACGTAAAGGACCTGTGGTCTCTCCTGTTCTCCGACCTGTTATTAACTTATCGTCATTGTACCAGAACTTTCACAAAGAAAGCAAGGCTGTTTATTCAAACCGCCAGAGGTCGGAGCGTGACGTCGTGACAGCGACTGCTCCTGCTTCGAGGGCTCCATCGACTTCCTCGGACGTCCGAATCAGCCCTCCGGCAATAATCGGGATATCCAGGTCTTCGGTCATCTCCCTGATCATCCCTGGAAGTACGCCGGGCAAGAGTTCGATATAATCAGGATTCGTACGTTTCACCTGTTTTATATTCTGCGAAAGCGCCTGACTGTCGATCAGAAACAGACGCTGGACGGAAGTCATGCCATAACGTTTCGCCTGCTGAATCACTCCGGATCTTGTCGAAATGATGCCATCCGGTTTGATTTCCCTGCCGAGGTACTCCATGCCATATTCATCCGTTTTCAACCCCTGAACGAGATCGGCGTGGATGAATACTTTCTTCTCTCTTTTTCTGGCTTCACGCATCATGCTTTTCAAAAGACCGATCCTCGTCTCTAAAAAAATAAGGTAATCGGTATCTGTATCAAGAAGGGTTTCAAAGTCTTTCATTCGTCGTACAGCCGGAAGTACTTTCTGTTCGATCATGAGTTTTCTCCTCTCCTTAGCGTATGAAGAGGGTTTCCTCCTACTACGCTTCCGGGTGCAACATCTTTATGAACGACAGAACCTGCGCCAATCGTTGCCCCGTCCCCGATATGGACACCCGGTAAAATCGTACTGTTGGCTCCGATCATCACGTCAGCTCCTATCACGACTTCCCCGAGTCTGTATTCCTTCGTCAAATATTCGTGGGTAAGAATCGTCGTGTTGTAGCCGATGATAGAATTCTGGCCGACTTTTATCTTCTCAGGAAACATGACATCCGGCATCGCCATGAGGGCAAAAGCGGTTCGTGGGCCAATATCCATACCTAGAAAACGGCGATACATCCAATTTTTCACCGGCAGGAACGGGGTGTAGCGGGCCACCTGGAGAACGATGAAGTTTTTGACTACCTTCGAAAATGGCACCGTGTGATACAGTTGCCATAAAGAATTCGCACCCTTGATTATAAAACGATCTGTTCGTCTCATTCTTCACCCTCCCTGATAGGAATGACGCGTGGCAGGTTTCCTTGCTCTGCGCCTGTTCCAGACAAATCCTATTCCTGCCGTGAGAACAATCGCTGTAGCCAGTCTGATCGCAAGAAGCGGCCAAATAGGTATACCGAGCGGAATGAATACGAGTGTATCCTCTACAACCGCATGACAGGAAACGAGAAAGATCATCGCCAGGTACATATCTTTCTTCGATACCCCGTCTTCCTCTACCGCCTGGATCATAAGACCAGCCCCATAAGCGAGTCCGATCGTCAATCCTGCCACTATGGTGGTCGACGTATTCTGTTTCATCCCTAGGAACTTCATCAATGGTGCCATTCCTCTCGAAAACTTATCGAGCCATCCTTTTTCACGGAATACCTGCATAATAAGCATAAGCGGAATAACGATCAAAGCGAGTTGAAAAATACCGCTCGCCGCTGTGGTGATCCCGTGCCAGGCGATCTCGTAGACACCGGAAGGATCAGCCTGGTCCGGGGAAGCGAACCCGTAAGAAGCGAGTTGCCCTCCTCCGTTCCAAAACATACTGATCATCCATGCCGAGAAAATGGCAAGAGAAATCCTGAGGCCGATCACGAACCACCAGCTTACTCCCACTTTTTTCGCTACAGCAGATTCAACGATCAGATTATGGGAAAACGAAAGCATGACAGCCATAATGAACACTTCTTTCACCGTAAAGTCGAAAGAAATGATGGCAGCGATCCCGGCATATAAATTGAGGAAGTTACCGATGACCAGAGGAACCGCCGCCTCCGCAGATAATCCTATCGCACTCATAAGCGGAGAGATTTTATTCATAAGCCAAGGGAACACAGGGGTATACTGAAGAATCGTCATAATGAGCGTAATCGGAAAAATGATCTTCCCGAGCGACCACGTCAGAGATAACCCCTGTTTCATCCCCCTTTTTAAAATTCCTAACATTATTTCTCTCTCCTTACTTTTTCACTTTCTTTCCGTCGTAGTGCAGATTCGCCATCTTCGTCTTCCTTCTGTACCAGATCAATGCTACAGCAAGAATAACGAGGACAATGGAAATGACCTGAGCCGTGCGGAGCTGACCTACGATGTAAAGGCTGTCCGTACGCATTCCTTCAATGAAGAAACGTCCGACGGAATACCAGATGACGTAGCTTAGGAAGACTTCGCCGCGTCTCGGGTTAATTTTTCTGCTAAGTACAAGCAATAAAACAAAACCAGCAATATTCCATAAGGATTCATACAGGAATGTCGGGTGATAAAGCGTTCCATCTATACACATCTGCTGGTTGATGAATCCGGGCAGATACTGCATGAAGTTTTGATAAAAAGATTCAGAAACCGGTCCGCCGTGGGCTTCCTGGTTCATGAAGTTCCCCCACCGGCCAATAGCCTGGCCAAGGATAATGCTGGGCGCTGCTATATCTGCCATCATCCAGAACGACAGCTTCCGCACGCGCGTATAAATGATCGCCGTAAGTACCGAACCGATCAACGCCCCGTGGATAGCGATTCCGCCTTCCCACACGGCAAAGACCTTCCAGAACGGACCACCAGCATATTGCTCCCATTCGAAAATAACGTAATAGATTCTGGCTGAAAGTATAGCGATAGGTATCGCGTAAATGAGCAGATCCACCATGTAATCTTTTTTCAAACCGAGACGTTCCGATTCATGAGTGGCCAGCCAGAGCCCGAGGAGTGCCCCGGTAGCGATGATCAACCCGTACCAGTATATGTTGAGGACCCCTAGTTCCAAGAATATGGGATCGAGGGGGTCTGTCGTACACGCCATTGTATTCCCTCCTTAGTCTTCCGCCCGGTCTTCAGGAGATGCCGGGTGATCTTCCCCTGTTTCAATCACTTTCGTCAGACGTTCCGAAAATTCTTCCGCCGCGTTTATGCCCATCCGCTTCAGACGGAAATTCATCGCTGCCACTTCGATGATGACAGCTAGGTTCCGCCCGGGACGAACCGGGATGGTCGCTTTTGGAACATCCACATCCATGATACGCATCGTTTCCTCTTCTAATCCGACGCGATCGTACTGTTTATTCTTCTCCCATAGCTCGAGATTGATCACCAGGGTAATCCGCTTATGACTGCGGACGGACCCTGCTCCGAAGAGTGTCATAACGTTGATGATTCCCAGACCGCGAATTTCAAGAAGGTGCTCAATCAGCGACGGGCTGTTTCCGATGAGCGTATCGTAATCCTCCTGCCTGATTTCGACACTATCATCAGCAACGAGACGATGGCCACGTTTCACCAACTCCAGTGCCGTCTCACTTTTACCGACGCCACTGTTCCCGGTGATGAGAACACCGATGCCGTAAATATCGACGAGGACGCCATGAATAGCAGTAAACGGAGCGAATTTCGTTTCAAGAAAATTCGTCAGGCGACTGATGACCCTTGTCGTCTTATAAGGAGATTTCATCAACGGTACGCCGCCGGCTTCGGCAGCATCAACGAGCTCCTGTGGTATTTCCAGCCCACGGGTAACAATGATGCCCGGCGTTACGTCCGTACATAGCTTGTCCATCCGTTCCTTCAATTGTTCATTCGTCAGCTCATTCAAATAGGACACTTCCGTCTTTCCGAGCACCTGAAGACGTTCTTTCGGATAGAACTTGAAATATCCGGTCATCTCCACGCCGGGTCTTGAAATGTCACTTGTATGTATTTCCCTGTGAACTCCTGTCTCCCCTGTCAAAAGCTCCAGAGCGTAACGATCCAGCAAGTCCTGGGTAATCACCTTCGCCACAGTATCTCCTCCTAAATAAAACATAACTGCCTATCATTGTAGCATGATTAATAACGAAAGCGGAAGTTCCCGCTTAGAACCCCTAAAATAAGTATACGCGCCTGGCTTCGGGTGTCCTTTCCCGAAACAGGGGTGGCTACTTATTTTACGTGGTTCTGGGAACTGCAGCTAGATGTGATCAGCAAAAGCGGAATCACCCCGTTCAGAAACTTCAGTCATAAGCGTATCGGTCAGACAAAGGTGACCTTTCCTTTTTCTGATCCGATACGCTTATGGCTCGAGTTTCTGGGTGATGCAGCTAGATGTGAAAAAAAGCGGAATCACCCATACTTTCCTGCAAGAAACACAACTTGCGCGACGTCCAACCCGGAAAATATCTACCGAGTGTCCCGCAAAACCCATTACCACCCACTCACCCCCGATGACTGATAATGAGTGACTATCTATCATTTTTGCCGGACACTCGTGACCATTCCAGCTGATTCAGTGACCAGGAAACCAGAAGACATTAAAAAACTCCCTTCCCGACAAAACGGGAAGGGAGTGCAAAACCTATATATCCTGGATGAGCTTATTCAGCACGAGGTTCACAATCGCTATGATGACAGCTGCCAGGATGGCGACACCGAAGCCTCCGATTTCGAACGTACTCCCGAGAATCGCATCCGTCAAAAGAAGCGTAATCGCATTAATGACGAAGAGAAACAGACCGAGAGATAAAATCGTCACAGGTAGGGTAAGCACGACGAGAATCGGCTTGATTACAGCATTCAGAATCGACAGAATCAGAGCAGCGAACAAGGCGCCGGTCACTCCATCTATCTGTATGGAATCGAACAAAACACTTACGACCAGCAATGCTATGGCATTGACTATGACATGGAGCAGTGCGTTTTTCATTCTCTCTCACCTGCTTTCTTTTAGCGTACGGTCACAGATCCTGATTTCGTATCAGCATCGATGTAATATACTCCGTCGTAATCTTCTCTCGCTTCGAATTTCAGCTCTTTGGAGAGCCAGTCATTCTTATCAGAGAGCAGTTTATAATTATCAAGTTTGCAATCCAGCTTCCCGAATGCCGAAGCCAGTCTTCCTTCTACCCGCTTCTGTTCCGGCAGCAGGACCTCAATCGAACCGGTAGACGTTTTGAAGAAGCCGCGCTCGGAACGGTGGCCCTGTCCAGTGACCTGAATGCCGCCGGATACCGTAGAGAGATCCAGTTTTGCGAATGATCCATCCGCTTGAATGCGACCATTTACGGTCTTTCCATCACAGCGTGCAAAAGAGCAACCTTTGAAATCGATGGTTCCGTTTCCGGTTTCTACGTTCGCTTTTTCCCCTTGTACGTTAGTGAAGCTTACAGCACCATTCGTCGTCTTCGTCTCTACGTGTTCCGCCTGCATATTTTCCAGATTCACCGCACCGTTGAACACTTTCGCTTTCACAAAATCATAGGAACGATCAGGAACGTAAAGCGTGACGAATACTTTGACTTTGCCGGATGGACTGGACAGTCTAAGAAGATCCTCGGAAGCATCCAGGCGCACTTCTTCTTTAAAACGTTGTTTCGCCTCTTCTTCATCTTTCGCCTGGTACATCTTCACATCATACTCGGCTTTGATTGTTTCCTTATCATGTGTAAGTATATGAATCGAACCATTATTGATATGAATGTCCATATCTTCGAACGATGTTGCTTCTTCTTCCTCATTTTCCTGAAAATCGATCGTATTCCCGAAGCTTAAATCGAAATCCCCTTTTTTCACACGGTCTACAGCATCTCCGAGAAAACTCTTCCAACTATAGGACTTCGAATCATTCATCGCTTCCAATAGCTTGGAGCCTTCTTCTGCACTGATTTCTCCGTTTTCGATCATCTTAAGGACTTTCATCCGTTCTTCTGACACGATATACTCCTCCTTTTCATTTTTATTGCAGCTGGTCTAACGTGTAGAAGCGCTCTGTCTTCAATCGCTCCAGCTGGTCTTCCCTGTTTATGAGGTCCACCATACCATCCGCCTGGGAGAGATGCGTACGAATCGCTTTCCATTTCGTATCCCAATAATCACTGATGTCCTTAAGGATTGCCGGTGCTCCGAGATCCTCGGACGTTTCGTTGGAAATCGCATGCATCCAGACGTCCGGACGCTCTTCCTCTTTCATTTCCTTGACTGCTTCGACTGCCGCGCGTCCAAGCGCATCGTGGTCCGGGTGTACCGCGTAGCCGGGAAAATGAGTGATAACGAGGTCCGGTTTCGCCTCCTCAAGCTTCGTTCTCAGGTGAGTCACCATTTCTTCGAGCACTTCGAATTCAATCGTCTTATCCCGATACCCGAGATGAACGACATCGATTCCAAGAACCCCTGCGGCTTCATCGAGTTCTTTTTTCCTGTAGGTGGAAAGCGTCTCCCTGTTTGCAAATACAGGGTTCCCCATATTCCGCCCCATTTCTCCGAGTGTCCCGCACCAGTACGTCACTTTTGAACCAGCGTCCACCAGAGAAGCCAGCGTCCCCCCTGCCCCGAACGTTTCGTCGTCCGGGTGTGGGAAAATGACGATGACGCGCTTATAATCACTCATGATAATCCGCCTCGTGAGCAAATGGTGTCTCACTGATTTCGAGCGCGACCATGAGTCGTCCTTGTTCATCATGGCCTGCCATCAAGAGACGATTGTGCTCGTCCACTTCGTAATCGGTCAGACCTTCGGCATATACCCAGCCGAGTTCAAGTTTCAGTCCGACGCGGTAGCCGCCTCCGGTACTGATGATTTTTCCGTGTTCATACGTAACGTGAGCATTCCGGATAAAAGCCCCTACGTTATGCGCTTTTTCATTGAAATGACTGGCATATGCCCCGTTTGTCGTCTCCAGGTGCACATAGACCGGCTTTTCTGAGAAATTGTCGATAATATCTTGTACTTTTTCCGGCTTAATCGGTTCCATCATTTTATCCCCCTTGTTGCTGCAGTCGTTCTTCCATCCGTTTACGATCCCGCTCAAGGATCGGTTTCAAAAACTTCCCGGTGTACGAAGCAGACTCTTCGGCTACGGACTCGGGTGTACCGGTTGCGACGATGGTTCCGCCACCGTCTCCACCTTCCGGACCAAGGTCGATGATATGATCCGCTTCTTTGATGACGTCGAGATTGTGTTCGATGATCAGTACCGAATCTCCGTTATCGACGAGGCGCTGAAGCACCTGCAGAAGCCGGGAAATGTCATCGACATGCAGGCCGGTCGTCGGTTCATCGAGAATGTAGAAAGACTTCCCGTTCGAACGACGGTGGAGTTCACTGGCGAGTTTCACGCGCTGTGCTTCCCCTCCGGACAATGTTGTTGCCGGCTGCCCCAGCCTGACATACCCGAGTCCGACATCGTCAATCGTCTGAAGTTTCCGTTTGATTTTCGGAAGGTTCGAGAAAAATTCCAATGCTTCATTGATCGTCATCTCGAGAACATCTGCAATATTCTTTCCTTTATATTTCACTTCGAGTGTCTCTCTATTATAACGTTTTCCGTCGCATACTTCACAAGGTACGTACACATCCGGCAAAAAGTGCATCTCGATCTTGATGATTCCATCCCCGCGACAGGCTTCACAACGCCCGCCTTTCACATTGAAGCTGAAGCGTCCTTTCTTATAACCGCGGATCTTCGCTTCATTCGTATCCGCGAAAATTTCCCGGATATTATCGAATACGCCGGTATAAGTGGCAGGGTTCGATCTCGGGGTACGTCCGATCGGCGACTGATCGATATCGATTACTTTGTCGAGCTGATCGATTCCGTCGATTGTCTCGTGGCTACCAGGTTTCTGCTTTCCATTATGCAGTCTCATCGATAGGGACTTATAAAGAATTTCATTGATCAAGGTACTCTTACCAGATCCGGAAACACCTGTGACTGCTGTGAACACGCCGAGCGGAATATCGGCGTCCACGTTTTTCAAGTTGTTCTCGGTCGCGCTCTTGATTGAAAGCGCTCGTCCATCCAGCTCTCTACGTTTCGTCGGAAGCGGAATGAACTGTCTTCCCGATAAATACTGGCCGGTCAGGGACTTCCTGCTTTTCATAATCTGTTTCGGTGTCCCCATCGTGACAACTTCACCGCCGTGCTCACCCGCACCGGGCCCGATGTCGACGATATAGTCCGCTTCGAGCATCGTATCCTCGTCATGCTCGACGACGATCAGCGTATTATCAAGGTCGCGCATCCGCTTCAGTGTCTGGATCAGCCGGTTGTTATCCCGCTGATGCAAACCGATCGATGGCTCGTCCAATACGTACAGGACACCTGTAAGAGCAGAGCCGATCTGCGTTGCGAGTCGTATCCGCTGCGCTTCCCCACCGGAAAGCGTGCCTGCCGACCTGGAGAGTGTAAGATAGTCGAGTCCGACATTGGCGAGAAAGCTGAGACGCTCGCAGATTTCTTTCAGAATCATGTTCGCAATCGTCTTCTCCTTTTCCGTCAGGGGCACGTTATCAAAGAAATCGTGGGCCTCCACAACGGAATAGTCGGTCACCTCACCGATATGCTGCCCGTTCACTTTGACGGAAAGCGCCTCTTCACCGAGACGATACCCTTCACACTTCGGACAGGGTTTCTGGGACATATACTGTTCCATCTGTTCACGTATGAAATCCGACGACGTTTCCCGATATCGACGTGAAACGTTCGGAATGACCCCTTCGAAGTAAATGTCGTTATCCCGGACTTTTCCGAAATCATTCTCGTAGCGGAAGTGGATCGTTTCTTCTCCGCTACCGTAAAGAATACGTTCCAAGTGTTCTTTCGGGATATCTTTGATCGGCGTATCCATATCGATACCGTAATGAGTACAGACACTCTTCAGAAGTTGTGGATAGTATTGAGAGCTCGTCGGTTGCCAAGCCGTGATCGCCCCTTCATTCAACGAAAGGTTCCAGTTCGGAATGACGAGATCGATGTCTACTTCAAGCTGTGCTCCCAGTCCGTCACAACGGTCACAGGCTCCAAATGGACTGTTGAAGGAAAACTTACGCGGTTCCAGTTCGCTGACGGAGAACCCGCATATCGGACAGGCGTGATGCTCACTGAATTTCACTTCATCGTGGTCGATGACGTCTACCGTCACATGACCTCCGCCAAGCTCAAGTGCTGTCTCGAGTGAATCGGCAATGCGCCCTTCCGCTCCTTCTTTAATGACGACACGGTCCACCACAACGTCGATGGAATGCTTCTTGTTCTTCTCAAGTTCTATCTCTTCCGATACTTCTCTCATCTCCCCGTCGATGCGAAGGCGGACGTACCCTTCCTTACGAAGGCGATCAAGCGTCTTTTTGTGCTCTCCTTTTCGTCCGGAAACGACGGGAGATAAAATCTGCATCTTCGTCCTCTCTTCATAAGACACGAGCTGGTCGACCATCTGCTGAATCGTCTGCGAATCGATTTCAATTCCGTGATTCGGACAGACCGGTCGCCCAATCCTCGCATATAAGAGACGCAGGTAATCATAAATTTCCGTAACGGTTCCGACGGTCGAGCGCGGGTTACGGCTCGTCGTTTTCTGGTCGATGGAAATCGCCGGAGATAACCCCTCGATGGAGTCCACATCCGGTTTATCCATTTGTCCGAGGAACTGTCTCGCATAAGCACTTAACGATTCGACATAACGTCGCTGTCCTTCCGCATAAATCGTATCGAAGGCGAGCGACGACTTCCCGGAGCCTGAGAGCCCGGTCATGACGACCATCTTGTTTTTCGGAATGTCGATGTCGATGCCTTTGAGGTTGTGTTCTCTTGCTCCTTTGATACTTATATATTTACTTGGCATATACAGGTCATCCTTCCGCTTTTAGTTCAAGCAAAATATCACGCAGTTCGGCTGCCCGTTCGAAATCGAGATCTCTCGCCGCCTGCTTCATTTCCGTTTCCATGTTATCGATGAATTCCTGCCGTTCCTGTTTGGTCATTTCTGAAGGTTTCTTATCGAAAGCAGAACTTTCTTCCTCTTCGGCTTCGCTTGTCGCCTGAATGACGTCACGGATCGCTTTGTTGATGGTTGTCGGTGTGATTCCATGTTCTTCATTGTAAGCCATCTGCTTCTCGCGACGCCGCTCCGTTTCGTCCATAGCGATACGCATCGAATCGGTGATTTTATCAGCATACATAATGACGGTACCATCATCGTTACGTGCTGCACGGCCAATGGTCTGGATGAGAGAGCGCTGGGAACGAAGGAAACCTTCCTTATCCGCGTCGAGAATAGTGACGAGAGAAACTTCCGGTATGTCTATCCCTTCACGGAGCAGGTTGATTCCTACGAGCACGTCATATTTTCCGAGACGGAGGTCCCGGATAATTTCGATACGTTCGAGCGTCTTGATTTCAGAGTGGAGATACGCGACTTTGATGCCGAGTTCTTTCAGATAATCCGTCAGATCCTCGGACATTTTCTTCGTCAGCGTCGTGACAAGTACACGCTCATTTGCATCCTGACGCTTATAGATTTCTCCTACAAGATCATCAATCTGACCATGGATCGGTCGGACTTCAATTTTCGGATCGAGGAGGCCGGTCGGTCTGATAATCTGTTCTGTAACCTTATCGGTATGTTCAAGTTCATATGGACCTGGGGTCGCCGATACATAGGCGATTTCGTTGATATGGTTTTCGAATTCATTGAACATAAGCGGACGGTTATCAAGCGCTGAAGGCAGACGGAAACCATGATCGACAAGAACCTTTTTCCTTGCCTGGTCTCCATTGTACATACCCCGAATCTGCGGAATCGTTACGTGAGATTCATCGATCATGATCAATGAATCATCGGGAAAATAATCGAGAAGTGTGTAAGGGGTCGCTCCTTTCTCCCGGAACGTCAGGTGTCTGGAGTAGTTCTCGATCCCGGAACAGAAACCCATCTCCCGCATCATTTCAAGGTCATAATTGGTACGCTGCTCTAAACGTTGCGCTTCTAAAAGCTTGTCTTCTTCTTTGAAAACCGCCAGCTGTTCTTCCAGCTCTTTTTCTATGTTTTCGATCGCTTTTTTCATCTTCTCTTCGCGTGTTACGAAGTGGGAAGCCGGAAAGATTGCGACATGCTCCCGGTCTCCGATGACATCCCCCGTGAGAACATCCACTTCACGGATCCGGTCTATCTCGTCTCCGAAGAATTCCACACGAATGGCATGCTCTTCTCTTGAAGCAGGGATGATCTCAACTGAATCCCCGCGCACGCGGAAGGTACCGCGCTGGAAATCGATATCATTTCTTGCGTACTGAATATCTACGAGGTTGCGTAGAAGTTCGTCCCGATCTTTTTCCATACCCATCCGTATGGAGAGGACCATGTTTTTATATTCTTCAGGTGAACCTAAGCCGTAAATACATGACACGCTTGAAACGATGATGACATCGTCACGTTCAAACAAAGCGGATGTCGCCGAGTGACGCAGTTTATCTATCTCGTCGTTGATGTTCGCATCCTTTTCGATGAACGTATCCGTCTGAGGTACGTACGCCTCCGGCTGGTAATAATCGTAGTAGCTGACGAAATACTCGACAGCATTGTTCGGGAAAAATTCTTTGAATTCGCTGTACAATTGACCGGCAAGGGTCTTGTTGTGGGCGATGATCAAAGTCGGTTTCTTGACTTCTTTAATGACGTTCGACATCGTGAACGTCTTCCCGGTCCCTGTCGCCCCGAGAAGCGTATGATGTTTCTTTTTCTGATTGATTCGTTCGACTAATTCTTTGATCGCCTGCGGCTGATCCCCCTCCGGAGAAAAGTCCGAGACCAGTTCAAATGTATGTTCCACGAAGAAAACCTCCGTTCCTATCTTTTCCTCTATAGTTTACCACAATAGTTTACCATTCTAACCTCCTCCAAACAAATGTTCTTATTCGGAGAATTATTCATTTGCGGACCTCCAGCAAGTTTTTGCGGAGCTCATGCTCTTTTTTAAGGACATTCGACAACATTCGACACGCATTTGCGGACCTGAAGCCAGCTTTCGCGGACCCTTCCAGAATATTTATAACGAAAAAAGAGACGACCATTACGGCCGTCTACTCATTCGTTTGCGTATACTGATTGACTTCGAACAAATCGATAAGCTCCACATCCGGATGCTTATCTTTGAACCAGCGCAGGGAAAAGTCGTTCTTGAACAGGGCGACTTTATTGCCTTCGCGGTCTTCGACGAGCATATTCCGGTCATCGAACAGAGAAGAGTCGACCTGGTCTTCTTTCAGCCAGCGTGGAATCCTCTCTCCGTATGGAGTCAATTCGATATCTACATTATATTCATGCTTCATCCGATATTCGAACACTTCGAACTGAAGTTCACCGACAGCTCCGATAATATAATCCTCGAAATACGGACGTTTGAACAGCTGGATCGCACCTTCCTGCACGAGCTGTTCGATCCCTTTATAGAACTGCTTCGCTTTCATGACGTTCTTAGCTGTCACTTTCTTGAACTGCTCAGGCGGGAACTGCGGCAATTCGTCGTATTCAAACGTCTCTTTGCCGGTAAGGAGCGTATCGCCGATCCGGTAGACGTTCGGGTCATAGATCCCGATGATGTCCCCGGCATAGCCTTCTTCCACAGTATTACTCGAAGACGCCACGAATTGCTGAGACTGCGCCAGCTTGAACGCTTTCCCGGTACGCCCGAGTGTTACGTTCATTCCGCGTTCGAATTTCCCGGAACAGACACGTACGAAAGCGACACGGTCCCGGTGTTTCGGGTTCATATTCGCCTGGATTTTGAAAATGAAGCCTGAGAATTCTTCATTTTCCGGAGATACGAGCCCTTTCGTCGATTTCCGTGGCGTCGGAGCAGGGGCCATATCAAGGAACGTATTGAAAAATGTCTCTACCCCGAATGGAGCAAGTGCACTTCCGAAGAAGACCGGTGTCTGCTCTCCTCGCAGCACTTTTTCGATTTCAAACGTATCTCCCGCTTCATCGACGAGCGACAGTTCTCCTTCCGCTTCCTGATAGGTCGGGTCTTCCGTCAACTCCGGGTGATTGTCGAGTTCGCTATAAGGAATATACTCTTCCTGTTCGTCTCCGGCGTATTTCACGAACTGTTCATTGTTGCGGTCGAACACACCCTGGAATCGTTTGCCCATGCCTACGGGCCACGTCATCGGATACGTTTCGATTTCCAGTTCAGACTCGATTTCCTCGAGAAGATCGAACGGCTCGCGGCCTTCACGGTCCAGTTTGTTCATGAACGTGAAGATCGGAATACCGCGCATCCGACAAACTTTGAAAAGCTTAAGCGTCTGTGCCTCAATTCCTTTCGTCGCATCTATAATCATAACCACCGCATCTACAGCTGTAAGCGTCCGGTACGTATCCTCACTGAAATCTTCGTGTCCTGGTGTATCCAGAATGTTCACCTGGTACCCGCGATAGGGAAAATTCATCACACTTGATGTAACGGAAATTCCGCGCTGCTTCTCTATTTCCATCCAGTCCGACGTCGCGAACTTTCCTGATTTCTTTCCTTTGACTGTACCTGCTGAACGGATCATGTTACCGAATAACAGCATCTTTTCTGTCATCGTCGTTTTACCGGCATCCGGGTGCGAAATGATCGCAAACGTGCGGCGTTGTCCGACTTCTTCCTGTATCGTCATCGTTATTCCTCCACTCTCACTGAATCCCTCACCAAAAAGTAGCATACAACAGATCTGAAATCAATCCGCGCTCCTCAAACTTTTCTAACCTTAAGTATAGCACAGCACAAAACGTGAATAATTGTTATAATGGAAAAAAACGAAACAGTTAGGATGCCAGTGATGCAAGCGAATCTACTACAACCGAACAAAATCAAACAACGCACAGGAGAGGCCTTTTTCAACCGGGGAAAGACGTATTTCGAGCGGGGCAAGGTGTACGGACTTTCCTATAATGAAGCCATCCAGTCCTGGCGGGCCGTGGTGACGGGTACCGATGATTACGAAGTACGCGTCTTCTTTTTTGATGAAGGGGATTTCGACAGTACCTGTGAATGTAAAGCCTATGAAACGTACTATACGTGTAAGCATATCGCGGCTGTCCTTCTCGCTATCCGGGACGAATGGCTCGACAGCCTCTCTCCGGTGATTGCCGATCGCAACACAGAGAAACGGGCAACGCTCAGCTATGCTCAACATCTTACTGATGCGTTCCGTAATGAGACCGTCCTCCCGGAACAGAAAACGTCTCTTCTCTTCCATTATTATTTGCACGTATCGCCACGTGATATCAGTCTGGAATTCAAGATGGGGGAATATTCCCCTTACGTCATCAAGGATATCAGAACATGTGTCCATCACCTCAAGGAAGGAAAGCAACTTCCGATTACGAAGAAGTTTTCTTATGACCCATCCGTACATACCCTTACGGAAACGGATGAACAGATCATCGAACTGTTGGCGCTCATCAGTCAGGAAGAGAGCTTTTTCGGAGATCAGTTTTCCATGCCAAGAGAACGCAGGTACCTCCCCGTTCCTCCGGCGCACGCTTATCAGTTGCTCGGGTTGCTTGATGAACAGAAAACGGAAGTGCTCGAATGGAAGCAGGCGATCGGACCCCTTTCCTATTCCGAGCTTCCTTCGTTGTCCTTTGAGGTCAATCGTAACAAAGGGGCTTTCCAGCTGTCTTTCCGGGAGTTGGAGAAATACCGTTATTTGAAAGACTACCAGCTGTTGCAGGATGAAAATACACTTTATGCTCTGAAGGAAGACCAGCTCGAAGTCGTACGAAAATGGAAGCAGGCGATTCCCTTTGAAACGTCTGATCCACAATACATCCCGACTTCTGATATGGAGGCTGTTGTGTCTCACGTATTGCCGACGCTAGAAGAAGCAGGGGACGTCCACTACAGCGAGGAAGTAACGAAAGCGATCATCGACGAACCGCTTGTGAGTGTCATTTCCATCGATCATCAGGACTGGGCACTGACGCTCGATCTCAAGTTCCACTACGGCGATCATACGGTCGACCCGTTCCGGAAGCAGTCCTCTCCAGGGATGATCATCAAAAGGGACTATACCAAAGAAGATACCATCATGCAGTTGATTGAACAGGCGGATTTCAAATTCGATGGCGCCGCGATCTACCTCGATGACGAAGATAAAATCGATGTCTTCGTACGATCGACGCTTCTCCGGCTGCAACAAATCGCCGATGTCTATTTATCTTCTAGCATGAGAAATCTGCTTCAGACTTCGCCGGAACTGAAACCGACGATTGATGTAAACGAATCTACGGACTGGCTCGATATCTCCTTTGAAATCGACGGCATCGGAGAAGAGGATATCGTACAGGTCATGCAGGCAGCGATGGAAAGGAAGAAATATTACCGCCTGACCGACGGTACCCTGCTTTCTTTGCAGAATGACTCTTTCGACCGTTTCCGTGAATTGACGGATGAACTCGATGTAAAGTCCATCGATGACGCTACCCTCTCGGTCTCTCAGATGCGAAGTATGCAGGTGGATGAAGTGCTTGAAGTGAACGAAGAAGAACGGAAGCAGCGGTTCCAGACGCTCATCACTCACCTGAAGAATCCGGAAGTGAGTGAGCACGAGCTTCCTTCAGGGCTCAATGCCGACCTGCGCCCTTATCAATTGACCGGCTTCCGCTGGATGAAGACGTTGGCTACGTATTCACTCGGAGGAATTTTAGCGGATGATATGGGACTCGGGAAAACGATCCAGACAATCGCCTTTCTGTTATCGGAATTCGAAGAGAAGAACGATCTACCGCGATCTCTGATCGTAGCACCGGCGTCACTCGTCTTCAATTGGAAAAAAGAGATCGAAACATTCGCTCCCGGGTTAAGTGTCGAAGTGATTTCCGGAACGAAACAGGAACGCGACTCGAAACGCGAGAAGTCGGATGCGGATATTTGGGTCACTTCTTATCCACTGCTTCGCCGGGACGAAGAAGCTTACGAAGAAGATAAATTCCACGCCTTCATTCTCGATGAAGCACAGGCCATCAAGAACGAAACGACGAAAGTATCGAAATCGACGAGACAGATCAAGGCGAAGCATAAGTTCGCACTGAGCGGCACGCCTATCGAAAACGCGCTGACCGAACTATGGGCTATTTTCCAGACGATCATGCCGGGATTCTATCAGAATAAGAAAGAATTCCTTCAGCTATCTCACGAACAGATTTCACGTATGACCCGCCCGTTCATCCTGCGACGGATGAAGACGGAAGTACTCGACGACTTGCCGGACAAGATCGAAAGTGTCCAGTATTCAGAACTTACGAGAAATCAGAAAGAAGTATACCTCGCTTACTTGGAACGGATCCAGAAAGATGTCCAGGAGACGATCCAGACGAAAGGATTGAAGAAAGGGAAAATCGAGATATTGGCAGGACTCACACGCTTGCGACAAATCTGTTGCCACCCTTCTCTTTTCCTTGAGAACTATGAAGGAACATCCGGCAAGCTTGATCAACTGAAGGAATTGCTTGATGAACTGAAACAGAACAACCATCGGGTGCTCCTCTTCTCCCAGTTCTCGAGTATGCTGACGATGCTGCATGAAGAACTGACCGCTCTCGGGTATAACTGTTTTTATCTGGATGGAAGTACGAAAAGTGAAGACCGGATGAAGTACGTGGAGCGATTCAACAGTGGAGAGAAGGATATTTTCCTCATTTCTCTGAAAGCGGGAGGAACCGGACTGAATCTGACTGGAGCGGACACCGTCATTCTGTACGACTTATGGTGGAATCCCGCCGTCGAGGAACAGGCAGCCGGGCGGGCGCACCGAATCGGACAAAAACGGAGCGTCCAAGTCGTGCGTATGATCTCAGAAGGTACTATTGAAGAACGGATCTACGAGCTGCAGCAGAAAAAACGCGACCTCGTCGATCAGATCATACAGCCGGGTGAATCTATGCTTCAATCGCTCAGTGAAGATGACATCAAAGAGCTTTTTCAATTGAATTAGATAGATCACATTCAAAAGTGGAAAAGGCTGCTTGCTCCCTTTTCCCTAATATAACTTATGAGGCACTTTCTAGTCACAAGGACGAGAAAGTGCCTCATATTTTTTCATTTCCTACATTTATCAAGAACCTGCTCTCCAAACCGCCTCATTAAAAAATGTATAAGACACTATTCGCCCACAGCCTTCGAAAAATCACCTCATAGCACCCGTCCCACAACTAAAGAAAGCGACTCTGCCCACCGGCAAAGTCGCTTTCTTCTTTAAAATGCGCGCTGTTTCAACTTGAACCAATACCCGCCGAGCACCGCTCCCCCGATCATCGTGGTCAGGGTCGAGAGTATCATGTGAATCGAAGACGCCAGTACGAGATTTCCAGTTACAACGATAACGATTCCTACCGCTCCGTTCAAAAGAATCGTCAAAAAGTATAGCCAGGATAAAAAGATATGATAACGAAATTTCGATGCGTAAATGATGAACCAGATCGCACTGACCAGAATGATCACTGTAGCTACCCAGTGCAGGGAAAACAAGGTGTTAGCGAGCGCCTCTGATTCGATCAGATATTCCTCTGCTCCGACATCAAGCATGACATTACTTGCCCGGCTATGTTTGAAGAAGGCTCCGAAAACGACCTGGGCTATGTAAAACATAAATCCGAGAACAAAGGCACGATAACTCATCTTCACTGTTCCCTGATGTTTTTTCTCTAAAGCGACAGGATTTTCATGCAAGCTGTAACTCAGCAAGACGTTATTCAGCAACAACAATTGACTGAACGTGACATCAAGCGTGGTAAACCCGGGAGGTGTACCTAGCAAGACGTTGAACCCGCCGATCAGAGACTGGACAACGAGAAGAATCAGACTAAGTGCTGCAAACGTGAGTACCGAACGCTTTCTTTTATAGAAATATATAGCTCCTACTGCGTTGATGAACGTGACGACAGCCAGAAGCGGGATGAACAGGCGATGGGAGTATTCGACAAGGACGTGATAATCCGTAAAGTCCGGGATCACCTGTCCGTTACAAAAAGGCCAGGAAGTCCCACATGCGTCCCCTGAGTTCGTGGCGACGACGAGATTCCCGAGAATCAGGGATACAAACGTCACGACCACTGTAAATATAGAAAATTTCTTCATCAGTACCCTTCCTTATCTGTAACACTTTCCAAAAAGAATCCAATCTTTATCATACCACGAAACACTCAGGTTCGATATCAGCCCTGTACAATTTAATTATGAATTTTTTTTGAAATCCTTTTCCTCATCACGGCTAAAAGGACTCCTCCGGCTCTGCAAAAGCTACAAGACCGATCCCCTGTTGCTTACTTCTGTACAGCGCTTCATCCGCTTTTCTCAATAGCTCTGATACGGTACGGGCCTGGGAAGGATAAAAAGAGACACCTATGGAAAACGAAGAAATGATACGGTGTCCTTCTATGTCATAGGGCACACCCATGTGCTTTTGGATCCGGGCAGCAACGTTCATAGCCGCTTCTTCGGTGGAAAGATTTTTCACCATAACCGCGAATTCATCACCGCCGAGCCGTCCGACCGAATCACGGTCGCGAATCACTCGTTTCAGCCTCACTCCGATTTGCTTCAGAAACTTGTCTCCCACCTCGTGACCATAAAGGTCATTCACTTCTTTGAATCCATCACCGTCCATGTAAAGGATTGCGAAGGACCCATCTACACTATCAGCATGATCCATCGCCTGAACGATGCTATCCTCGAACAGCCTGCGGTTCGGAAGTTCCGTAAGATGATCGTAATAAGCGTACTCTTTCAATTTCTCGACATAGTCCACCTCAGACGTTACGTCTCTAGAAATCAGAACGAAATGTGCTTTGAATTTCCCGGATGGCACCGGATATCCACGACATTCAAACCAGCGCCACAGCCCTGACTGCATCAGCAGGCGTATCCGGAACTGAAACGAATCCTCGAACTGTCGGGATCGGAGAAACGTCCGTAGCGCCATATCCCGGTCGTCCGGATGGATATAGGAGGTCACTTCCTCGGCCGTCCACCCTTCAACATTGTATCCGAGCCATTCCATGTGCGAAGGAGAACTGTAGATGACCCTCGCTTTCTCATTGAATACGGTGATCAGGTCGTGGGAATGATCGGCGATTACCTGGAATTTCTCTTCGCTTTGATGGATACGCTTCGCCGCCTCGACCCGTTCCGAAATATCGCGGACCATAAAGCTGACCGCACTGATTTCCTCGCGCCGGTTCAGAACAGGAGCCATCGTAATGGACACATCAATTTCCCGACCCTCTTTGTGACAACGGACAGTTTCGAACCCGGAAATCGTATTCCCCGCTGCAGCTTCCTTCAGAAGATGAAGGGTCTCGGCCTTTCTTCCCTCGGGAACGAATTTATAATTGTCGGATGACAGTTCTTCCACAGTATACCCGTAGAGTTCTTCAAACGCTCCGTTCACCTCGATGATTTCACCATCTGTTGAAGTGATAAGTACAGCATCCGGTGTATTACGGAGAAGCGAACGATAAGTCGCACTTACATCAAGAAGATCTTCCTCTTTTACGACGACCTCCGTTTCATCCTTCGTAATCGCCAACACATGGGTGACGGTACCCGCTTCATCAAACAAAGGGGTAAGAACCGTTTCCCCATAAAAATAATCTCCCTTATGCAAGACTACGTCTTCGTATGTATAAGCTTCTTTATAATGAACGACATGTCTATATTTCTCTTCTATATCGGCAGCCGCGATTCTACCCACAAGTTTCCTGATGGATTTCCCTTCCATCTCTTCTCTTGTAACATTATGATAACGCTCCGCAGCACCATTCATGTAGGTGTAGAAGAATGTCTCGTCCTTCACCCTCATGATGAATACGAGGTCGGATACCTGTTCTAATACCAGACCAAGCATCTCTTCGTTCGAAAGTAAATCATCCGGAAATAAAGACAGAGGATCAGTCCTATTTTTACTCATCGCTACTCAAACTCCTATTCCGACGTATCGCACGCCTATATAGACACCTGTGTATATTTCACTCCTATTATAACGGATTTCTTACCAATAAAAAAGATACCTCTAAATCGAGGTATCTTACGTCACCGAGTGGATTTGTTGTTGCCTGGCTTCCGCCTGTGCCTGCTTGATCAGACAGCGACCTTTGCCGTGTGGAATACACATCGGTGTACCGAATAGCGGATCTTCCCGTACATCACACATCATATCGAACACGTTATGCATCATTTCACAGGAGACGACCTCTTCCGGTTTTCCCTGGGTATAAACGGTCTGGTCCCGAACAGCGACTATATGATCGGCATAGCGGCAGGCAAGATTGATATCATGCAGCACCATCACAATAGTACGGTTATAGTCCTGGTTCAGATCGAAAAGCAGGTCCAGCACTTCAATTTGGTGAGTCATGTCCAAATATGTCGTAGGCTCATCCAGCAAAAGCGTATCCGTATCCTGAGCAAGCGTCATGGCAATCCAGGCACGCTGGCGTTGCCCGCCTGACAAGGAATCGACGGTACGATCTTTCAACTCTTCCAGGTTGGTATCCGTGAGTGCTTTATTTACAGCCGTTTCATCCTGTTCAGACCAGCGCTTTGTGAAGCTCTGGTATGGGTACCTTCCCTGCTTCACGAGCTGGTACACCGTAAGTCCTTCAGGCGTCGATGGACTTTGCGGAAGAATCGCCATTTTCTTAGCCACGTCTTTCGTTTTCATCCCGGAGATATCTTTGTTATCAAGAATCACCTGACCTTCTTTCGGTTTCAGAAGGCGGGCAAGCGAGCGGAGCAGGGTGGATTTCCCGCAGCCGTTACTTCCGATCAGAACAGTGATTTCCCCTTTAGGAATCTCTATATCAAGAGAATCGATGATAATCGAATCACCGTATCCCAGCGTCAAATTGTTGGCCTGCAATGTATCCATAGGCTGTATCTCTCCCTTATAATCGCGGGTTACGTTAAAAAATTCTGACAACTACGCACTTTTTATTCTTCACTATAGATTTTAATCGCTCAACCTTGCCTTGTCAATGATTTTGAGAATCGTTTTCATTCGACCGAAAAACCGATATCCTCTTCCCACTCGTGATTGGAGCGGACGAAAATCAGCCCTAGCTCGTGGTGATCCGATTCATATAAAGCACGTCCGGCATGTCGGATTTCCCCCTGACGATCTTTTATCTCAAGCTTCGTGAACGCTCCGCGGAAATGAAGCTGTTCATACATCTGTTTTTCGGAATTGACTTGTACTCCGTTCACCTTATGAATGATTTCTCCCGCTTCGATTCCAAGCTTGGCGGCAGGACTTCCCGGTACGACAGCCAGCACCCGCAAGCCATGCGTACTATCGTGAAACAGGGACATATGTGTCTTGTTCTCTTTGAAAAACAACAGCAGACGACCAAGCACCAGAACACCGATAGCAGCAAAAGCTACGGATGGCACCCAATAGCTCACAGCGACAAGCAGCATCGCCAAAACACCGAGATTTCTCATGCCTATCGACAGTTTTTCAGCAGTTACAGAAGGAAGTTCAGCACGTGCCGTCCACTCGTAAACGCTGAATAAAGGAAGAATGATCAGTCCATATCCATCTCCCGTCTCAAGAAGAGGAAAGTAGAAAAATTCAGGCAGCCCACCAGTCGGGAAGAGAGTAACGACAGGCAACCATTGCAACCGTCGCACCCGGTGCTGACCGATATCCTTCCCCCTCGGCCCTTTCATACGCTCCGGAAACGTATCGTTCATCGTCAGCTGCTTCAAATGACGGGCCTCGAACAAAGCCACTCCTGTTAATAGAACGGCAACCCCTGTAACGGAAACAGGAACCGTCCATGAAGAGAACTGATTCAGAAGCAGAGCCGCGACCAGTGCCACTCCTCCTATGTAAATGAACGAATACCAGCGAAAGCCGCCTGTCAGCGTGAGGATGAGTGCAACTCCGGCGAGGACAAAGGAAAAAGCAAGGGACACTTCCACCCCTATAAGAATGAACAGTAAGCTTAGGAGAAGACTGTAAAGAATCGAAGCTTTCGTCTGGGTCCACTCCGCCAGTACCGGATGGATGCGTACGCCGAACATCTGTCTTTCTTTTTTGATCCGCCACACCGTGAGGACCAGGGAAAATGCAATCACCATATACCATAGTGGCTGCATAAACAATCTCGAAAATGCCATCATCCCTTCACCTATCATTCCTGAGCTACCCCTTTCCATCTATCTTTTCTTATGTAGAAAAAATTCCGTAGTCATAGAGACTACGGAATATATTCGGCAGAATTCTCTCTATTCCTGCTCAGGAAGAGAACAAGACATCCACAGCTTTTTGCATCTGTTTATCATTCTCTTCTTTCTGCACTTCTTCGACAACCTTTTCTTCCAGAGCTCCTCCGGTCTTCTCATTGATTTCTCCGGTTACACTAAGACCGTTGGCACGCTGGAATGATTCTACAGCTGCTTCCGTTCCGTCCCCGAAGGATCCATCGGTTTCTGTCTGGTCGTAGCCGAGACCCGCGAGCATTTGCTGAGCGTTCTTCACGTGATCGCCGGATGCTCCGACTCCGAAAGTATCCTCCACGGTAATCGGGTGAGTGTAGAAGAATTCAGGCTGCTTCACTTCTACCGTCGGACTTACACCTTTTTCATGAATCCAGTTCCCTTCAGGGGTCAGCCATTTGAACATGGTGAGCTTCAAGGTGCTTCCATCTCCCATCGGTACTGCCTGCTGGACCGTACCTTTTCCAAAGCTCTTTTCCCCGACGATAGGGTGGTTTCCGATCTCTTTCATCGCTGCTGCCAGAATCTCGGAAGCGGAAGCACTCCCTTCATCGATCAGCACGGAAATCGGATACTCCTTGCCCGTTTCCCGTTCTGAGAACTCTTTGGAAACTTCTCCGGCCCGGTTTTCGATTTGAACAATCGGTTTATCACCAGGCAGAAGGGTTTTCAGAATATCCTGGACATCAGTGAACAATCCGCCCGGGTTTCCGCGGACATCGATGACCAGCCCTTCCATCCCTTCATTCTCAAGCTCCGTCAACGCCTTGTCGAACTCTTTCGAAGTTTCTTCAGAGAAAGAGGTGATTTCAAGAACTCCTACTTTCTTGCCATCCACTTCTTTTGTATCTTTGTATACGGATTTCTTAGGAATCTCATCCCTCGTAATCGTAATGTCGATCAAATCCGGGGCTCCGGGACGTTCTACGGTAAGCGTTACGTCCGTACCCTTTTCGCCTCTGATCTTATTGACGGCTTCCTGAAGATCGAGTCCTTCCGTCGATTCTCCGTCAATCTTCATCACCTGATCATTCGGCTTCAACCCTGCTTCTTCTGCAGGAGCGCCTTTGATAGGGGCAACGATCGTCACTGTGTCATCAACCATACTCACTTCCGCTCCGATTCCCTGGAACGACGATTCGATAGACTGATTGAACTGACTCATCGTTTCCTGGTCCATGTAGGTACTATAAGGGTCTTCGAGCTTTTCGACCATACCCTCGATCGCCCCTTCGACCAGTTCACTCTTCTCTACATCCTCGACATATCTGTCACTGATGATGGAATAAGCCTGTTCCACCTTCTTCAAATTGGACGAACCTTGCACACTCTCAAGGAACGACTTCTGTTCTTCTTCTGATAAATCTCCGAAATTGCCTTCTTCGGAGGAGGCAGAGTTACTCGTGGAAGTCGCTGTATCTCCGGGTCCGAACCACTGCATGCCGGCATAAGAACCGCCAGCCCCGACGAGAAGCGCTACGAGCACCAGTACAATCACGTGACGACCTTTCCAATTCATAGCGATGTCACCTTTCTCTTCAAACTTAGATGCTTTCCTTATCTTAACACATAATTGTAAAAATGCTCGAGAGAAAAGTGGAATCGCCCAGTTTAGAAACTTCAGTCATAAGCATCCCGGTCAGACAAAAATCGCTATTTCTTTTTTTCTGACCGGGATGCTTATGGCTCGGGTTTCTGGGTCAGGCAACTGGACATCTAGAGAAAAGTGGGATCGCCTATTCACAAAGATCAGAATTGATCATGCTACACTTTAGCCTACGTACATAAAATCATTACCGGATAACTTCAGATAACAGGTAGTTTACCAAAAGGCATGCTTAAAGATAAAGCATACTTATTTTTATAAAACATTTTATTGTACTCCTTCTCCAACCCCCCCATAACTCAATGAACCTACAAAATTATGGCCTGAATGCTGGAATTTCTGCACTCAGACCATATTTTTCAAGCGATCACTTCTTCGCCGACAATCTCGGCAAATTCTACAACATCAAACATTTCCCTTATATCCTCCGATGGATGAACGATACGGACTCTTTCATAGTGTTTCTGAAGCTCTCTGACAAAATGAAGAAGCCAACCGATTCCCGTTGAATCCATGAATTCCACTTCTTCAAAATCTATATGCACTCTCTTTACAGATGAAAGCAGTGTAATTTTACGAAGTTCATCGACCGTCTCAATATCGATGGAACCTCTCATCATCAACATCCACTCATTATCTACTGTATACTGGGTGATGTCTATCATTCTTTTCCCCCTCAAAACAAGACTAATTCTTCGTCTTCGTCCAATCGTGCCTGAACGTTATGAGCAGTTTTCAAAAAAACATGCCTTCTATTTCCGACCAGTACGATGGTATCTTCGTGAACGGTATCAAGCTTTACGACTCCCTCCTTGGAAGTACCGACGATAGCCCGTACTCCTCCACCTTCGATTCCGGTTTCTGAGGCATGCACTTCCTCTGAAGCGAATAAGTACCCACCCCGGACTACCCCTGTAATATCGATTCTCTGTGCGGCATGAAGCTTCGAATTATAACATCCGGGCCCTTTTATGAATATATTCCCACTTGAATAAATCTGGCTCTCAAGAGAATACGGAAGCACGACTTCCACTTCACTTTCAGTCACTTCCCCCTCCATCGCCTGAAGCCATTCAGCTATATATATTTCAAACTCGTGGATCGCCTTCACTGTCTGAAAGGCCTCCGGATGATACAGGAGAAAGCCTTTTTCAAGTCGCTCCTGTATAAAGATCCACTCTTCTTCGAGAGACTCCTTGTGGTTTTTCACCTTTGACACGTAACGTTTCATCGCTTTACGTACCCAGGCAAGCTTCTTTTCCATCAGAAGTCTGAGTAAAGAGCTGAGGCCCTTTTTGGAGATATCCTTATTGGAGAAGGAAGATACGCCCATCAGCTGTTCTGCAGCATTCACACATTTCTTGATCCCTGATAATACAGTATTCAAGTCATCCGTGATCTCCTGGACGATAAACGTACGATCACCGGCGCTCAGGTTGCTCTGGATCACATTTCTCCTCGCATAAATAGATCTCGCTGACTCCACTTTGGAAAAATGAATCGAGCCCTGCACCTGGACTTCCCCCTTGGCTTTCACTTCCATGAACTCACGGATACTTCCGTTGACTTCCACATCTCCATAATAATCGACATTTCCGTACTTTACGTCCACATCACGATTCACATAAAGCTTCGGAACAACTTTCACTCTGCAAAGAACGCCTCGTCTTTCCACATCAAGTCGGCCTTCGGAGAGGGATACGAGCTGATCCGGTTCTATCAGATGGACACTTTTATCAAGGCGAAGCTTTACGTCATGAACCGGAGGAGGTGGCACCTCTTCCCCCTGAAGGTCTACCCCCGGAGTCCCCGGAACGGCAGCGATCACTTTTCCCAGCACTTCTCCGCGCGACACATTGGAAAACTGACGGGCGTTCTTGAAATCCACCGTTCCGTCATCAAGCTCTTTGTATTCCACTTTTTCAGACGTCGTATCTATGTAAAATTCTACATCCCCGTTCGTACCGGGGATGGGGGATTGTCCTTGTGCGACCTTGAAGACATCTGATTCTTCCGCGAAAACGGCTTCTTCGATCGCATTATGGTTCACCCCTTCCGTAACCCCGTAATCTTCCAGCCACTGGTACACATCCTTCTTCTTCAGAGTGTTCTCTGGAACTTCCACTTCTTTCACTTTCACTTCCAAATTACGAGTAGGCTTCTGATCCACGATTTCGTACTTCTTCACTTTCCCTACTTCTAGTTTAACGGTTGCCTCCATTTTCTTTTGATCCATGTGCATTTTCCATACCGTCTCTTCCCGTTCCTGGTCTGTAAGCAGGGTCAACACATCTCCGGATTCGATAATGGCGGTGGTCTTGGTTTCTTCCCCATTTTTCAGAAGAGTCACTTCCTTCCTGGGGGTAATCGTAGGGTAATCTTTCTCATCGTAATGATGATAGCGGACTTTCCCATTCTCGATCCACACTTCACTTTTCGCCTCCTTTTTTACTGGAGCCGAAGAAAGGGAAGAGGTAGCATCCTCATAAAGGACCTGCTCTATATCATCAAGCCAGGACTCTTCGGTTGCTGTGATTGTATTCGTCTTATCCCGGGTGTAAGTCACCTTGACGACAGCGGGCTTCGACCAGAGTGCACGTTTCTTCCCGGAATCGATCACTTCTATCTCTACTTGAGCCCGATCCTTGCCCATGACGGATAAAGCCGACTCAATGGCCTCTTCGATGTTCTTTCCTTTAGAAACCATACTTTTCACCACCGCATTCACCTCCCTCATCAATGCTTTCATCATAATGCCACCATTGTGTAGCTCGTCGACAGAGAACTTCATTAACATATCCGTTTTCATCAGATATGGAAAAGGTCCGACCACCAAGCGGGTCACTGTCTATTCACAGCCCGCCCGGATGCCCGGACCCATTCGAATATTCATCGTACTGTCTGACATAGACTATTGTGTTCAGAGAAACATTTTCTTTTTGGTCCTTGCTCCGCTTTCACGTGGATTTTATATTATTTTTTCACGTAAGAAGCGGCTGTGCTGAAAAGGTTGAGAGAGTCTTGATTCTCATTGGCCCGAGGGACTCTGCAAGTATCAAGCCTTGTATCTATTAGAGTGGGAGAGCTTCGTAACTATTTCCCGGGAAATAGTTACAAGTCGTTTCGACATAGTTCTTAAAACCATTCGGTCTAAGGGAGAGTTCTTACATTCAGAAATCCATCGATTCCATAAATGTCTATCCAGAAAAAAATGGGAGACTTACAACCAACCTTTGAACGTATCATCGTTACACCTCAAAATAAGAAACAAATTACAATATACGATCGATATTTATTAGAGTGGGAGAGTTCAGTCCAAGTTACTCCTAAGGACAATTTGAAATGCTGCTGCCATAAGAGACAGAACATACACCTATAAAAATGAGTGTGTAGAGCTTTGATCACTTATCAGCCGTTTTTACTGAGTTATCATTCATTTTTCAGGCAATGTGAATCTATTCTACCAGTCAGGGATCGTAATAAGTTTTGAAGACAGATGAAACGAAGCAACTTGCTTTTGGTGTGTTTAAAGATAAGAGGGTTAGTTTCACTGTTTATCACCACCTTTATTCGATAACCGGCTGCCATGGAATATATTCTTTAGGCCCCTGGCTTTGCGTCCCTTGCTTTCACAAGGTTTGCCTTTGTCGTAAAGCATGTTATATGAAATTTCATTGCCTGCAGTGAAAGGGGTGAGACTATATGAAGTCTCCATAGAGGAAGCGTAAAAGTAGACTCATATACGGTGAACAAGTGAGAATCATAAGACTGCCTGAGTTGTCACTCTTATGTCATTCGGACCAATACGATAGATTTACACTTCTTACTGTTCATTATAAAGGATGGGGAGAAGAAGTCAATGTTTTATTTCAATATTGCGTCAATTTTCTATCCTTATAATGACGAATAAAGAATCCTCCAAAAAAAGATCCCCTTGCCTATGCGCAAGAGGATCGATTGATTTATCAGAAATTGATATAGTTTCTCGGGTTGGTTGCATTACGCTTGTCCAGCGTCCAGGAGCCTCTGTGCAATTCGAAATGCAGGTGAGGACCTGTCGAACGTCCGGTGTTCCCCATAAGTCCGAGCTGCTGTCCCTGGTCCACCCATTGACCTTCGCCCACTTGTCTGTTCTGCATGTGAGCATACACGGTCGTGTACACCTGACCACCGACAGAGTGTGTGATCATAACGACATTTCCGTACGTACTGGAGTAGTAGGAACGGAACACTTTACCAGGGGCAGAAGCGACGATCGGAACTCCGTTGCCGCCGATATCCATACCAGCGTGCTGCCTTCCTCCACGAGGACCCATTTCAGATGTTACAGGTCCGACAGCCGGTCGGATAAAGTTGCTTCCGGTAACTGCCGGTGCAGAGCTGCTTCCTGCCGAGGAAGACGAACTGCTGCTATCGGAGCTGGATGAACTGTTGGACGATGAGCTCTCTTCTGCAGCGGCAGCTGCGGCTGCCTCTCTGCGTTCTCTGGCTTCGCGCTCTTTTCGTTTTCTTTCTGCTTCCCTTTTCTGGCGCTCAATCTCTGCAGCACGTGCTTCCGCTTCTTCAATCGCCGACTGGAGAGACGCTTCCTGTTTCTGAAGGATCTCTTCTTCTTCCTGGAGAGCAAGTTTCGTTTCATGCAATTCTTCATGTTCGATCTCAAGCTCAGCCATCAAGTCTTCTTTCTCTTTCAGCTGGCTGTCGAGATCCGCCTTCAGCTGTTCAAGCTCCTTCTTCTGATCTTCCAAAGAAGCTTTCTTGTCTTCTAATTCCTGCTTCTTATTCTCAAGCATTTTCTTTTCTTCGATATGGACATCGAGAATATTCTTATCCTGATCCATGATCGTCGTAACTGCGGAGGCCCGCTCAAGGAAATCCCCGAAACTTTGGGATCCGAGCAGTACTTCTAAGTACTTGACGTCGCCACCATTCTGCTGAAGTGCGCGAAGACGGTCAGACAACAGTTCTTCACGCTTGGCAATACTATCTTCAAGCTCAGCGATTTCTTTTTTCAATGTTTCAATGTCTTCTTTCGTCTGTGCAATCTGCTGTTCTTTCTCCGTCAGTTTTTCCTGCGTGTTCGATAGTTTCGTGTCTATCTCTTCGATCGCTTTTTCTGTCTCTGATTGCTTCTGTTCATTCTCTGTAAGCTCGGATTCTTTCTGTTCTTTCTTCTCCGATACATTTCCCTGACGTTCATCGATATTATTCTGCTTTTCGCGAAGGTCATTGATTTCATTATTCACGCTATCGAGATTCGCAAACGCGGTACCCGGCATAGCCGTGAACATAAGCGCGACGGATAACGTCGCTGTCAGTAGTGCGGAACTTCCTTTTCTCATTTCTCTTATTCCCCCTAAAGATGGCTTATACTTTCAGGAATTTGCGTACGCTCATGACACTTCCCCAAATGCCGATGAACACGCCTATAGCTAAAATCAGTCCGGACAACTGCCAGACGAATGGATGAAAGGGCAATAGCTGAACGAATTCGAAATTGATGGAATCTCTCAAGTAGTAATAGAGGTAGTAATATCCTCCTGCCAGGGCGGCGATCGGGATAATCGACCCCAACAGACCGAGGAGCATTCCTTCAATGAAGAACGGCCAGCGGATAAAGGCGTTGGTGGCCCCTACCAGTTTCATAATTTCAATCTCTTTCTTCCTGGCTAAAATCGTAATACGCACCGTATTCGAAATCAGGAAGATGGCTGTGAATACGAGGCCTACGATCAGAGCAAGCCCGATCGTTCTTGCGTATTCGTTGAATGTGAACAATCGCTGTACAATCTCTTCCCCGTAATCGACGTCATAGACGTAATCGAGATTTCTCGATGCTTCCGCGATGGAATCAGCGGCCGTCGGCGTGGACGGATCGATGATATAGACGTCATTAAGCGGGTTGGTCTGTTCAAACAATTCGAAAGCCTGTCCCTGATCCCCGAGACTGTCCACCAGTCCCTCGAGCTCCTCTTCTTTCGAGGAATACTCGACCGAAGCGACATTATTGATGGCCTCGAGATCAGTCCCGAGCTGGTCTACCTGCTGTTCATTCGCTGTGCGTTCGATGAAGACGCGAACTTCCACATCATCTTCGACAGAAGTTGCAAATTCGTTCAAGTTCAACATAACTGCTAGGAACACACCGACGAGTAAAAGCGTCGTCGTTGTTGCCCCGACGGCAGACACGGTCATCCAGCCGTTCCGGAATACACTTTTGCTTCCCTCTTTGAAATGACGACCGAGTGTTCTAAATTTCATAACCGTAATCCCCCCGGTTCTCGTCACGGGCGATCATTCCATCTTCGATCGCAATGACGCGGCGACGGACGGTATTCACGATTTCCCGGTTATGGGTCGCCATCAGAATCGTGGTTCCTTCCGCATTGATTTCTTCTAATATGTGCATGATTTCCCACGACGTCTCAGGATCAAGGTTCCCGGTCGGTTCATCTGCAATCAAAATGCGCGGACGATTGGCGATAGCTCTCGCAATCGATACGCGCTGTTGTTCTCCTCCTGATAGTTCATCCGGTATGAATCTCGCTTTATTTTTAAGTCTGACCTGATCTAGCACGTCCATGACACGCGTCCGGATATTCGACGGATGCTCCTCGATTACTTCTAAGGCGAACGCCACATTTTCATATACCGTCAGCCTCGGAAGTAATCGGAAATCCTGATAAACGACGCCGACATTTCTTCTCAGTTTCGGAATCTGTCTTTGTTTCATCGTAGATAAATCGAAATCGTTGATGAGAATACTGCCTTTGGAAGGTTTCTCCTCTCGGAAAATCAATTTCGTGAACGTCGATTTCCCCGCGCCACTCGGACCGACAATGTATACGAACTCCCCCTGGTCGATACGGGTGTCGATGCCGTTCAATGCAGTGACGCCGTTAGGATACGTCTTGTATACTCCCTGCATTTCTATCATTTGTTAACCACCTATACTTTTCGTTGTTGTAGACTTTCCCGTATTTTTTCTCTCTTTTTCTCTCGTTCAAAAAGTCCTTCATCATTATAACATCAGATCCGAGCATTTTCGCTCAACAAATTATTACATTTGTATTTCAGCTTTGAAACAATTGTTCTCAATAATAAACAATATATCAAGTTTATCACAGAACCGTTCGTTTCCTATCATTTAACACGAAAAAACCCCACACTTAAAAATGTGTGGGGGAGAACCATTAAGTATTATTTCATTTGCGCCAACCAGCCGGCAACCTGTTGAGCCGTCTCGTCGTCTACATTCTGCGCAGGCATGTCGCCTTTTCCGTTCTGGATGATATCCATAATCTCGTCTTCGGAGTAATCTGCTCCTACGCTATCAAGCGCCGGACCTACGCCACCGCCGAGGTCACCACCGTGACAGCTTGCACAGTTCGCTTGGAATGCTTCTTCAGCAGCTGCTGAATCCATTTCTCCACCGCTGTCCTCGCTACCTTCATCCATGCCTTCCTGTTCTTCCGTGGTCGTGTCTCCGCCGGAGTCATCCGATGAACCTTCATCGCCGCCTCCACCGCCGCAGGCTGCCAATACAAGCATTGCCGCGAAGAGAACCGTCAATAACTTCCACTTCATGCAATCCCTCCTTCTGTTCATATGGGTATTATATCCTTTTCAGGACGTTTTGAAACCTTCCCCGAGAACTTCCGTCGCATTCATCGTCACAATGAAGGCACCAGGATCGATCTCTTTCACAGTCCGGGTCAGTTTCGTGAATTCATTCTGTTGAACGACGCACATGATAACCGGCCTGTCTTCTTCCGTATATCCACCGGCTCCTTTTAAAATCGTCACACCGCGATCGATATCATCAAGAAGTGCTCGTCTCACTTCTTCTTCCCGTTTCGAAATGATCATGACATTCTTCGATGTATTGAATCCTACTTGAACAAGGTCAATCGTACGGCTTGTAATGAATAACGAAATGAGTGCATACAAACCTTCTTCAACTGAGAACACAATCGCCGACGTGAATACGATCATTCCATCCAGAATAGCGATACAGATTCCGAGCGGAAGTTTCGTGAACCTATGTATCACCTGTGCTCCGAGATCGACACCACCCGTCGACGCACGTCCGCGGAAGACGATTCCAAGTCCGAGACCGACACCCATCCCGCCGAATATTGCACCAAGAAGAGAATCATTTGTCGGAACGGTAATATCACTCGTAATGAGGACGAAAAACGGCAGTACCATCGTTCCTACAAGCGATTTGATGCCGAAATTTTTCCCAAGGATAAACAGCCCCATCAGGAAAAATGCGATATTCAGAATCCACTGCACAATTCCAGGTTCCCACCCGAATACATCTTTCGTAATCGTACTGATTCCGGCAACGCCGCCGGATGCGATATTATTCGGCAACAGGAACAAGTTAAAGGCCAATGCCACAAATAGAGAACCGAGCACGACGTAAATCATTTCAATCGTGAAACGCAGATGCGCGGGCATCGGTTCTCTGCGATATTTACCTAAGGTAACCATGCTCATTCCTCCTCTCTTCAACCGTAGAGGAGTATATCACCAGGTTTCCTGCTTGTAAACGACAGCAATATAACGCACTACTTCGTTAAAGAAGAGTCTTTCTTCACGATATCCTTCATCATTTTCAGAACTTCCTCACGCATGTCTTCACGCTCGAGAGCCAAAGCGATTGTCGTTTCGATAAAACCAAGCTGGTCTCCTACATCATAACGTTCTCCTTCAAACTCGTAACCATATACAGGCTCAGAACGATTCAAACGCTCGATAGCGTCTGTAAGCTGAACTTCTCCCCCGCGACCGGTTTCCTGGTTCTCGAGCAGATTCATGATGGCAGGTGTAAAAATGTAACGACCGATAATAGCAAGATTTGAAGGCGCTTCTTCGACCGGTGGCTTTTCAACGAAATGTTCGACTTCATAGCGACGCCCTTCGTGGGATTTCGGCGCAATGATTCCATACCGGTCCGTATGATTTTCAGGTACCTGCTTCACACCTATGATGGAAGCGTTCGTCTCTTCAAACTGATTCATCATCTGCTTCAGACATGGTTCATCGGAACGAACGATATCGTCACCCAGCAAAACAGCAAAAGGCTCATCCCCGATGAACTTCCGGGCACACCAAACGGCATGGCCAAGACCCATAGGCTCCTTTTGACGAATATAGTGAATATCAACTTTCGCCGACTGCTTCACTTTCTCGAGCTGGTCGAGCTTTCCTTTTTTATAAAGGTTATCTTCAAGTTCAAAAGCATGGTCGAAATGATCCTCGATGGCACGTTTACCTTTACCGGTAACGATGATGATGTCTTCGATGCCCGACTCGATCGCTTCTTCAACGATGTACTGGATGGTCGGTGTGTCTACAATCGGAAGCATTTCCTTCGGCATCGCCTTCGTTGCCGGGAGGAACCTTGTGCCGAGGCCCGCTGCCGGAATGATCGCTTTTTTCACTTGCATGGACTTCACCCCTTTTGATTTATTTCTATCCTTTATACCCTCCAGAAGAAAAATTATCCTTCTCTTTCGTTAAAAAGTATTATGTAGAAAAAGAGCACCTGGTGAGGCGCTCTTAAAACTGGAGGAGTCAGCTATTATCCGTCTACGAGAGATCGAAGATATGCATTGATGAACATGTTGAGCTGACCGTCCATCACTCCCTGGGTGTTCCCGCTTTCCACATTGGTACGGTGATCTTTCACCATATTGTATGGATGGAACACGTAGGAGCGGATCTGACTGCCCCAGCCGATTTCTTTCTGTTCGCCGCGGATCTCATCAAGTTCCTGCTGCTGTCGTTCGATCTCCTGCTGGTACAGCTTCGACTTCAGCATTTTCATCGCCTGCTCCCGGTTCTTGATCTGCGACCGTTCGTTCTGACAGGTCACAATCGTGTTCGTCGGCAGGTGCGTAATACGTACGGCAGAATCCGTCGTATTGACGTGCTGACCGCCGGCCCCGCTCGCCCGGTACGTATCGACTTTCAAGTCCTCATTCTTCACTTCAATATCGATTTCTTCATTGAATTCAGGCATGACATCACACGATGCGAACGACGTGTGACGACGTCCGGAAGAGTCGAATGGAGAAATACGCACAAGACGGTGCACTCCTTTTTCCGCTTTCAGATAGCCGTAAGCGTTGTGCCCTTTGATCAAGAGCGATACACTCTTCACTCCGGCCTCATCTCCTGGCAGATAGTCAAGCGTTTCAACAGTGAACCCGCGGCTTTCTGCCCAGCGCTTATACATACGGAGAAGCATACTCGTCCAGTCCTGGGACTCCGTTCCTCCAGCTCCCGGGTGGAGTTCAAGAATGGCATTGTTTTTATCATAAGGTTCGCTGAGAAGGATATCGAGTTCGAACTGATCGAGGTCTTTATGCAATTGCTGCACGTCCTCCTCGAGATCGGTACGAAGCTCTTCGTCGTCCTCTTCTTTCACGAGCTCATAAGAGACTTCAAGATTCTCAAGCGTTTCTTCGTGCCCTTCAAGAGCGTGCACTAAACCTTTCAGGCCGTTCACTTCCTGGATGACCGATTGGGCTCGCTCCTGATCATCCCAGAAGCCCGGCTCCGTCATCTCTTCTTCAAGTTCAGCAATGCGGGTCTTTCGCTGATCGACGTCAAAGAGACCCCCTGAAGTTTTTTAGTTGCTGGCTTGCCTGATCCAGCTTGTGTTTGATTTCTGACATTTCCATGATTCCAACACTCCTCTTGCAAAAGGTTGTCCCCCGCCCGAAGCGGGAGACGTTTATCAACTGCCGTGACAGTTTTTATATTTCTTGCCGCTGCCGCACGGGCATGGATCGTTACGTCCAACCGTGTCTTTCTTCACGTACGGCTGCGGTTTCTTCTTCTCTTTGGACTCTTCTCCGCCGGATACTGCTGTCGCTCCTTGAGCCACTTCCTGACGTTGAAGGTTGTTGCGGATTTCTGCTTTCATGACGTAGCGGGACGATTCTTCATCGATGGCCTGCACCATTTCTTCAAACATCCGGAACCCTTCCATCTGGTATTCCTGAAGCGGGTCATTTTGTCCGTAAGCACGCAGGTGGATTCCCTGACGAAGCTGGTCCATCTGGTCGATGTGGTCCATCCATTTCTGGTCGACTGTACGAAGAAGGATGACTTTTTCGAATTCGCGCATCTGCTCTTCCGTGAGTTCTTCTTCCTTCTCATTGTACCGTTCGCGGATTTTCGTCATGATCAGTTCTTCCATCTCTTCAGGCTCTTTTCCTTTCAGATCCGCTTCCGTCACGTCGCCTTCCTTCACAAGGTTGGACTGAACGTATTTCACGATCGAATCGAGCTCCCAATTCTCATCGACTTCATCAGCCGTATGAGCCTGGACCGTGCGGGAAACGGTACGCTCAATCATCTGCTCGACAATCTCACGCAAGTTATCGGATGTAAGGACTTCAAAACGCTGTTTGTAAATAACTTCACGCTGCTGACGAAGAACATCGTCGAAAGAAAGGATGGTCTTACGTGCGTCGAAGTTGTTACCCTCTACGCGTTTCTGCGCAGATTCGACGGCACGGGAAATCATCTTACTTTCGATCGGCTGCGAGTCATCCATACCGAGACGTTCCATCATGCTGCGGACATTATCGGATGCGAAACGACGCATCAGTTCATCGTCCGTAGACAAATAGAAGCGGGACATCCCTGGGTCTCCCTGACGTCCGGAACGACCACGAAGCTGGTTATCGATACGGCGGGATTCGTGACGCTCGGTACCTATGACAGCTAGTCCACCACGATCGACGACACCTTCGCCGAGTTTGATGTCGGTACCACGACCGGCCATGTTCGTCGCAATCGTCACCGCACCTTTCTGTCCGGCATTCTCGATGATTTCCGCCTCACTAAAGTGGTTCTTCGCGTTCAGAACGTTGTGCGGTACGTTCGCTTTTTTCAAGTAACGCGAGATGATTTCACTGGTCTCGACTGCCACTGTACCAACGAGCACCGGCTGACCTTCGTTGTAACGTTCCTTAATTTCTTCAACGACCGCACGGAACTTCCCGTCCGTCGTTTTATAAACGAGATCCGGATGGTCTTCACGGACAATCGGCTTGTTCGTCGGAATCTGGACGACGTGCATGTTGTAGATGCTCAGAAATTCTTCCGCTTCCGTCTTCGCCGTACCGGTCATCCCGGAAATCTTCTCGTACATGCGGAAGAAGTTCTGGAAGGTGATAGACGCAAGAGTCATGCTCTCGTTCTGGATCGGCAATCCTTCCTTCGCTTCGATCGCCTGATGCAACCCGTCACTGTAACGGCGTCCCTGCATGAGACGTCCAGTGAACTGGTCGACGATGATGACTTCGCCTTCCTGGACGACGTAATCCGCATCGCGGTGCATCGTCTGGTGTGCCTTCAGCCCCTGATTGATGTGGTGAATGAGAGACACGTTTCCTAGGTCAAACAGGTTATCGATCTTGAAGTAACGCTCTGCTTTGTTGATCCCTTCTTCGGTGAGCTGAACGTTTTTTGTCTTCTCGTCATACGTAAAATCTTCTTCGATCGCAAGCAGACGCACGAACGCATTCGCCGCATTGTACATATCTGCGGACTTCTTCGCCGTACCGGAAATGATAAGCGGCGTACGCGCTTCATCGATCAGAATCGAGTCGACTTCATCAATGATCGCGAAATGAAGCGGACGCTGTACCATCTGTTCCTTATACAACACCATGTTGTCACGGAGATAGTCGAAGCCGAATTCGTTGTTCGTTCCGTACATGATGTCGGCGTTGTAAGCTTCACGTTTCTCGTCCTTCGACAGACCATTGGTATTGAGCCCTGTCGTCAGCCCTAGAAAGCTGTACAGCTCACCCATCTCCACCGAGTCACGACTAGCAAGGTAATCGTTGACCGTGACGATGTGGACGCCTTTGCCGGTAAGGGCGTTCAAATAAGCAGGCATCGTGGACGCGAGCGTTTTCCCTTCCCCGGTCTTCATCTCGGCGATGTTCCCTTCGTGCATGGAAATCGCACCCATCAACTGTACCTGGAACGGACGCATCCCGAGAACACGCTTCGCTCCTTCACGCACGACACTATAAGCCTCGACGAGCATATCGTCGAGACTTTCGCCGTTCTGATATCTCTGTTTGAATTCCTCCGTCTTCTGACGCAGTTCGTCATCAGATAGCTTCTCCATATCAGGCTCCAGCGCTTCGATTTCGTCAACCGTCTTCTGCAGACGTTTGAGCTCACGCTGGTTGCCATCTCCAAACATTTTTTTCAATGCTCCAAGCATGTGTAACGCTCCTCTGTATCATATCGATTTCGTTTATATCCAATCTTAATGATAACACTAGCGTAACAGGCGTGACAACTAATCACCGCGTGCCCGGCATCCTTTCTTTCTGTTCGAGCAGATTCTTCATGTTTCCATTCATCATCGCCACCATTTCGATCAGCTGTACCACCGTTTCTTCCTGCTGGCGGATTCTCGCTTCCAGACGCTCACAGTCCATACACATATGTATCACTCCCTTATCTTTTCTACAGTTATAGCACGCCTTTAGAAAAGAAACAAAAGAGGAAGAAGGAATTTTCTGTTGATAATTGTATGTAGAAATGAAGAAACAGAGGTGGGTTTTTGTATTTTCATGTAGAGATAGAAGGAAGAATTTCGATTTTTCATTATAAAAAAAGAAAGACCCTGAATCATCAGGGCCTCTCACTTCTTTATCAGGTCTCGATCAAGCCGTATCGGCCGTCGCGACGTTTATAAACAATATTCGTTTCATCCGTTTCTGCATTCGTGAATACGTAGAAACTGTGTCCTAGCATGTCCATTTGAAGAGCTGCCTCCTCAGACACCATCGGTTTCAAATCGAAACGCTTCGTACGGACGATTCTCACATCTTCGTCATCTTCATCAAGACGTTCCTGCGCTTCTTTCTCCATCTCAGCAAATACGTATTTCGGAGCACCTTCCTGGCGAGCCTTTCGGTTCACTTTCGTTTTATGTTTACGAATTTGTCGTTCTAATTTATCTACAACAAGATCGACCGCAGCGTAGAGATCGCTGTTGTGTTCCTCTGCACGAAGCAGTAGGTTTTTCATAGGTATTGTAACCTCAATCGTCTGCTCACTGTTGTAGACACTCAAGTTTACGTGGACCTCAGAAGATGGAGGAGTGTCAAAGTAACGCTCAAGCTTCGTCACCTTTTTCTCCACATAGTTTTTGATTGAATCTGTCACTTCTAGGTTTTCACCACGAATATTAAATTGGAACATATAGAAGTGTCCTCCTTTCATCCTTGTATACCTTACATTCTACCATACCCCTAGCGATTCCTGCATAAACTAGAGGGAATTTTCAGAAAAAATGTAGATTTCCGCCGCAAACGCCGTTATATCAATGTTTCAAATTTAAGGGGTTTAAAATTCACAGATTATACATAAATGTTTTTTCAAAGTTTCCTCAAGTAATAAAAGATAAACCTTTGAATTTCCCTAACTGAATTTTTACTTTATTCAATAACGTTTGAATACAGGAAGAACGTTATCATAAACTATTTTATATCTATGATCTGGAGTTTTTATGCTCCTTGTCTGTAATTTTTTCTTTTTATGTACCATTCTGAAATTATGTTTCTTCCAAACATGGTCGAACAACTTCAAGAAGTCTGCTTCCAATCCATGACCTGAAGAGAATATCATTTCTTCATCTACATCAGTCTGGGTTATCTCATGTAAAAAACAACGTTTCATAGGTAAACATAACTTTCTTTTATTTGTCAAAGAAATCAATTGGTCCTGTTCACCATGAAATGAATGGATAACCGCATTATTCTGGAAATTTCGATATAAAAATAGCAGGTTATTAATAGAAGTATCTGTTAAAAAGGTTTTAGCAATATATTCAAAAACTTGAACTTTACCATTATTTTTTAGGAGCCTATTTGATTTTAAATACACAGGAAATACCCAAGCAGAGTTGTCAATAATTAAGTCGATATATTGAGGCGCAAAATAGTTACATAAATATGATAAATACGAACCATGTGAATGACCATAAATTATAATTTTATTTTTATCATATAAATAACCATTGCTTTTGATTATTTCCTCTATAATTATCAGAGATGTTAAGTTATCTAGCGCTTGCATTATACCCATGTCGTTAAAGTTGGTTAGAGACTCTGATAAAGGTTCTTCCTGCATAAACTCAAACCCAAAATAATCACATTGAACTGTGACTAAATTATACTCATCAGCAAACTTTTTTCTCATCTTCTTATAAACGTTTGAATTAGCATGACCTCCAAAACCAGCTATAAATAACAGTATTCCGGTATTTGAGTTCACCCCACCCTCCGGTTCAGAAAAATAAACTTTAAATTTCCTCGGAGAGTAATTATTATAAATATTCGGGTGCCCATCAACTTCTAAATCATAACTTTTCGCCATCTAATCACTCTTTCCAAAAAAACAGCACATTAATAAATATCACATTTATTAATGTGCTTTAATTTAAATATCGGTAATTAGGTGCTAAAGTTTACACCCTATTCGCTATAAAAGATGGGTTTTTCAACGATTCTTTGTTATAAGTTAAATCTTTGTCCGTGTTCGCTACATGAACGAAACCTCCAGCGATTTCTACTATTGCCTGACCAGCTGCTGTATCCCATTCCATCGTTGGTTTGTAACGCGGATAAAAATCAGCCACACCCTCAGCAATCAGGCAAAGCTTCAGGGAGCTTCCTGAAGAAATCGTATCAACGGTGGAATAGCTCTCTTTCAGTTCGTTTACGAATGCGTCTTCTTCATCCGATTGATGGGAGCGACTGACGATAACGGTCGCCGTCTCCCCGTTCGCTTCGATTGCCGGTAAACGAATAGCCTCCAAACCGTCTTCGTAGCTGTCGAGGACGCTTGTAAACTTGTAGGCACCTTTCGCAGCATCAGCTACATACAGATCTTGAAGAGCTGGTGCATACACGACACCGAACACCGGTTTCTCATCGCGAATCAATGCGATATTCACCGTGAACTCTCCGTTACGCTTCACGAACTCTTTCGTGCCGTCGAGCGGATCTACGAGCCAGTACTCGTCCCAGTCCTGACGTTTCGAGTAGGAAACATCAGATCCTTCTTCGCTCAAAATTGGAATGGACGGGTCATAGTCCTCAAGATGTTTCACAATAATTTCATGTGCTTTTTCATCCGCCTTTGTGATCGGCGAGTGGTCTTCTTTTTCTTCTACATCAAAGTCCGTTTCATAGACATTCATAATCTCTTGTCCTGCGTGTAACGCAGCCTGAATTACTTCTTTCATACCCCAAAACCTCCAATTCTACTGTCTTACATAACCGTGTACCCTAATTAAGAAAAGTAGAAACGCCTGTATAACGTAAAACAGCACCTATCATCAGACTCATTTTTTCGAGTCGACGTAGGTGCCGTCCATCGTTGCTACACTCGCATATGGATTCGTGTAGCCTTGTTTGCCTTTTTTCTGTTTTTTGTTATTCCTCATCTCCGCTTTCAACTCATTGAAAAGAAACTCAAGGCGGCGCTGCATGGCTAGATCTTTCTCTCTCACTTCGTTAAGAACAGCTTTTTCTTCATCTGTTTCCGGTGAAGACAGTGTTCGTAAAAGCTCCCCGCGCTCCTCTAGAAGCTCTTCCATCTTTTCAATCATGGTGCCACGATTATGAGATGTTACTTTTTGATTGATTTCTTTTTCAAGTGAACGGTTCACTTCCAAAAGACGTTGCCAACCCATCAGACTCCATCTCCGGCAGCGTGCTGAGCTTTACGGGATTCTTTCAGTACTTCTTTCCACGTGTCGCGGAATTCCGTCGCAAGCCCCTGGACTTCTTCCAGAATTTTACCATCATTCTGAATATTCGCTTCCATCAGACGACGGTTCATATAGTCATAGAGAGGGAGCAGTTCATTAGATACTTTAAATTCTGTATTCACTGTAACCATTAGCTCGCGGACAATAGCTTGGGCTTTTTGGATATTCGTATTTTTCGCTTCGATTTCTTTATTTTCCACCGCTTTACGAGCTGCTTTGATGAATTTTATGCAGCCGTTGTAAAGCATCAGTGTCAGTTCGCCTGGGGATGCAGTTTCCACTGAATTATTCTGATAGGCTTTAATTGACATCGTAGTTCCTCCTTACATTCCTCCGAGGTTTTGCGAGAGATAAGCGGACTGCTGGTTCATTTTACTAATAGCTTTCTCCATAGCACCAAATTCTCGCCAGTAGCGGTCCTCTATTTCCGTTAGACGAGCTTGAAAATCATCCATTTCCTGGTTTATATCTTCAATCTCACGACCAAGCATAAAGTTGTTACTAATACTCGTAGGTTTCCCGGCCTTCTCTTCAATCTGGGAAGTGGCTCTTGAAATCGTTTCATCCAACTTACGCACGATCCCTTTTTCACCTTCCACATCAGACCCGGACAACAGTTGTTTCACCGCAAGTGGATCTTCTGTCAGTGCCTGACGCAGTTTCTCTTCATCCACCTCGAGTTTTCCACCGTCAAGGTAGTTAGAAGTTGTTGAAATACCAATTTCAGAGGCTTGGGAGTACTGACCACCATTGTTAACCGGCTCATACCAGTTTTGGCGCATAGAGGACATAGCATTCGTCAAAACAGTATCACTGCGAAGCATACCGCTTTTTGCCTTCTCTTCCCAAAGCTCAATCTCCCGCTCTTCCATATCACCTTTTTGTGCTTCTGTCAGCGGCTGATAGTCACGATAACGCTTCTCTTGCGTCTTCTCATTTAAGTGATCCACAATTCCATTATATTTCTCTACAAATTCCATCACTTTATCGAACGCTTCATCTGGATTGTTCGTTACGTTCACCCTTGCCGGACTACCTACATTTGTCCCGTGGAACTGGAAGTTAAGACCGTTCAATTCATATTCATTTTCATGAGAAGTTATCGGCATCGCACCGTTGTAGGTGAATTTCGAGTCCTGGCCGGCAGAAGAAGAATCTGCCATAGAGAGGTCCAAGTTGTCCGTAAGAAAAGCCGTATTCGTTCCACCGAATTCGATCTCTGAACCCCCATTGTCAGTATTGAAATCCCCCGTTCTGGTACGCTCCATCATGACCTGACCGGAACTTTTATCATAAAACGCGCGTATCCCTAAGTCAGAGTCATTTATGTCTCCGAGTATGTCATTTAACGTATCATCGGCATTGACCGTAAACTCTCTCGATGGTTTCGCTCCATTTTCATCGTAGGTTGTCAGGGAGAAGGTCCCTTCATTAAGATCTGCTCCAAAAGCCTCACTCAATTTCAAAGAACCATCGATATTTCCAGTTGCATCTGCACCTGTAATAGCTGTACCGGAAGTAACGAACCCGGCTTTTGCCAGCCTCTCCACTTCAATATTATAATTCCCTTCTCCGGCTGACGGCGTTCCTGTCGCCGTCACAGCACCAGGATTCGTGGAGGAAGTATCTTTAGATGTATAGGTACGCTCAAGGTTCATATCGAGCATCATATTCTCAAGTTCAGAAAACTTCGTGTTCACTTCACGATACGCATCACGTTGATATGTTTTCCACTCCCGATCTTGTTCCATTCTCTCAAGAGGCTTTTTCTCAACTTTCATAAGATCACTGACGATCTTGTCAATGTCCATCCCCGTTGCGAGACCACCTATTCTCATATCACTCATGCTATCACCTTCTTATATTTTCTGATCAACCAAAAACCCGAGCTGTTCTGCCATCATCGCATACATATCTAGCATTTTCTCCGACGGAATCTCTTTGATTACTTCTTCTGTATTAGAATCTATCACTTTGACATAGTACTCTTCCAATTTTTCGTGCATTTCGAACTTCAGAGATGTGTGTACCGGCTTCAAAAATTCGTTCATTCCTTCTACAGCATCTCTTACATTTTCCGGGGAAACCTCCTGTCCGACTTCGATCGTTCGTGCTTCGTCCTCCGGTTTCTTCTGCACAGCTTTTGTGTTAGCACCTGTTTGTTGTTGGCTTTGCAGAAGTTGTGATTGGGTAAGCATTTGTTCAATCTTCACCGTCAACAACTCCTCTTTACATTCACTTTGTTATTATATCGGTGACAGAAATGCATTTTAAATAGGATTCAATAAAAAAGCAGAGTCACCACGACTCTACTTTATATAAAAGAATAATTAATTCTAAAAATATAAACTTCCCCCTTCTAATGAACATATTTCCAATCAAGAGGAGTTCCTTTGTCAATATCCATAGAAGCTTTTTTCTCGAGAACTTCTTCGAGATATTTGGGGGCCATCCCATTTCCTGGACGTATGGAACGAACATTATCTCTTGTAAAAGATTCGCCGGCTTTCACATCTTTTACAATAAATAGAGAACGTGCGAATTTTCGACTATTTTTCTTTTTCTCTGTCTGTTTGTAATCGATAGTCCCAATTGCTTTTTCAGCATTTCTCACCGCCTCCACCATTGCCTTGAATTCCTCTTTATTCAAAGAAAAATTAGCATCCGGTCCTCCGATGGATTTATCCAATATAAAATGCTTTTCGATGATTCGCGCTCCCATAGCCACAGAAACAGCAGGAACAACGGTACCTCTCGTATGATCTGATAACCCAACCTCCACCTGAAATGTTTCTTTCAAGTTTGGAATCGTTGCTAAATTGGCATCTTCGATGTTTGCTGGGTAGGCAGATGTACATTTTAATAAGGCAACCTGTTCATTCCCTACACGTTTACAAGCTTCTACTGCTTCTTCTATTTCTCCTATCGTAGCGATTCCCGTTGAAATGATAACTGGCTTACCTTTGGAAGCGACATATTCAATGAGGGGAATATCCGTAATTTCGAACGAAGCTATTTTATAAGCTGGCACGTTTAATTCTTCAAGGAAATCAACAGCGGTTGGATCAAACGGACTGGAAAAACAGGTAAGACCTTGCTTTTGAGCGTACTCCATCAATTCCCCTTGCCATTCCCAAGGGGTATGAGCTTCTTCATATAGGTTATGTAATGTCCTTCCATCCCAAATGGTCCCATTATCGATTTGAAAATACTCATTATCGCAATCAATTGTAATGGTATCAGCTGTATAGGTCTGCAGCTTAATGGCATCCGCTCCTGCTTCTTTAGCTGCTTTAATTGTTTTTTTCGCTATCTGAATATCATGGCCATGATTCGCCGACAGTTCTGCTATAATAAAGGCAGGATTTCCTTCTCCAATGTTTTTACCACCTATTGACAACATCGCTATCACCCTTTCCTTATTTCATAAGAAATTATCTTTAAACAGCTATCTTTACAATGAACATAATATGTATCACCAGTAGTATAGACAATACCAATAGACGGAGAATCGGATGATATACTATTAATGACTTCTAGTTCGTGAATAATGATTTTCCTACCATCATTCAGGAAATAATAAGCACCTGGATAAGGATTTGCTTGTGCTCGTACAAAATTACGCACGTCTTCTCCTGATTTATAAAAATCAATGTACCCCATATCAGGAGTACGTTTCCCATAAAAGCTTGCCCTCGTCTCATCTTGAACGAGTAATGGCTCACGATTCTCCAGTTTTTTGAGACTTCGTAGTAACAAACGAGGGTATAACTTTTCGTACTTTTGCAACAGTAAGTACCCTGTATCTTCTTTATCTATAGGTACTTCCCATTGCTCAATAACATCTCCGGTATCAACGGTTTCTTCCAAAAGATGAGATGTAATCCCTGCTTTGGATTGGCCGTGGATGATACTCCATACATGCGGAGTGCGCCCTCTATAAGCAGGCAATAGAGACCCATGTATGTTGAAGGCATATATAGGGATATCAAAGATATTTTTCGGAATGATATATCTATAATTCACACTCACCAGATACTCAGGGGCAATGGGAAGAAGTTTATCTATTACCCCCTGTTCGTTCTTTCGCATGTCCTCGTACGAATAAGGAATACCATTTTTCTCAGCAAACGTATCTACGCTATCCACTTCTTTTTCTTTGTGTGTAAAAATATAAGTGATGGTATAACCATGTTCCTTCAACATATTCAAACAATCTTGACCTAACTTACCAAATCCACAAAAAATAAGAGACGTCATACTCACACCTCTTTCTCTCCATTAATCAATTTTTCGACGATTCGTTTGCTTCCCTTGCCATCAATTAAATGGGAATATGTTTGAATTAATGAATTACGTATCTTCGGACTAAGATATTCTTCTAAAGCTTCTTCTACGTAGCCTACATGCGATTCATTTTTAACATAAAGAGTTTGGATTTCATATGTCCGCAATCCCTCTACATTGTTTTCTTGATTTTGCACAGTCTGAATTGGAATAAATGGAGTAAGGGAAACCATCAACTCATAAATCGTTTGTCCAGCAGCTGTAATCGCAACATCCACTTTCTTCATAACACCTCTCATTGCTTCAGCATCTAAGTTTTTATAAATATGTAAACGAGAAGTGGTTTTGGCTTCAATTTTACTTTTATCAGAAAAAGCATCGGTGATTAAAACATGCAACCTAATGTTCGGAAAAGAGGCCTTCAACCTGTCTATCAAAGGAAGTGTCATGCCCATTGGGTCTGTTCCACCCATAGTAACCAGGATATCCTTCACTTGCCTCAATACTTCTCTTTGATTCCCTGGCTTCTGAAAAGCCGGACGAACAATGACATAGGACGGCCCATACAAGTACGTAACCCCTGCCTTCCTTGGGTAAGAAAGATTGCCTATGTGTAGGGAGGGGTTGACGACAATACCTTTCGGATAAGACAAACGTGAATTGTCGTCAATATACACACAGCGTTTTGCTTGGTTTGACAGAATTTCGTATAGAGAAATATCTGCCAGATATGAATCAATGATGCATACGTCCTCATCAGTAACTGTTTGCTCCAAAAACTCCTCGTTGTACCAGGATTGTTGACGATAATTTACACCTTTTAACATCGATATATCTTGAAAAGTCCCAGAGACGATCATTTCTGTTTTGACACCGACCTCTTTGAGAGATTCATAAAGAGAAATACAGCGAGATAAATGGCCAAAGCCTATTCCTTCCCCAGCTTCTGTGAAAATATATGCTTTCATTCCTCTTGACCCTTTACTTTCTTTTGTTCTACGTGGGCGTTAAGATCTTTCAGCTGTGGCTTTTCTTGAAATAAAGACCTAATATCTTCGAGATAGAAATCGTGTTCACCATGGTACAAGTGATTGTAAATCTCTTGTATAAGTCTCCAATCATCCTCTGTATCCAAGGTCAAACGGAGCGATGAATCATCTCTCTTTTGTTTGTAGTAGGAAATAGACTTGAGGTTCTCATATAAATACGGTGTCACGTGTTCCCGATGGTAGGCTTTTTCTCCATGGCTATTCGCCTCTTCCAACGCTTCAAAAGAAAATACTTCGACATCCATACCTCTTGGAAATGTACGTTCAGAAAGATTAGAGCCTGCATTCGAGACGAGATGAGCATCCCTTGCATGAAACTCATCAATCATGTAATCAATAATATGAGGATCAATAACCGGGCAATCAGAAGTGATACGGATAACCACGTCACTCTGGTGCTTCTTAGCCGCCTGATAATACCGGGATAGCACATCTTCCTCACTGCCACGAATGTAAGGAACTCCTATGCGTTCCACTTCTTCTACCAATCCATCATCCTGCGGAAGGTCTGTCGTTGCTACAACCACTTCATCAACATTTACAACTTGTTGCACTCGTTCTATTACATGGAAAAGTACTGTTTTCCCTTTTAAATCTTTCAGCACCTTTCCTGGTAGCCGGGTCGAACCTGTTCTGGCTTGTATAATAGCTACGACCTTCATCTACCATCCCTCATTTCCAATCCAAGAACATCAAACACAGCATTAATAACATCTTTGACGTCTTCGTCTGACATTTTGGGGAACAGGGGAAGGGTAATAATTTCTTCATACAACTGCTCAGCTACAGGAAACATTCCTTTCTCCCAACCAAGTTGTTGATAATAAGGCTGAAGGTGCACAGGGATATAATGAACATTCACCCCTATATTACGTTTCTTCAATTGTTCAAAGATTTCTTTCCGGGATAAAGAAACTATCTCCTGATTGAAACGAAGCACGTACAAATGCCAACTGGAATGTGAATTTTCTGCTTGGTAAGGCGTCTGCAAACCTTCCACACCTTCAAACGCTTCCTTATATTGCTTTACAATTTCCCTTCGTCGTCCAATGAACGCATCCAACTTTTTAAGTTGGCTACTGCCAAGGGCTGCCTGAATATCGGTCATACGATAGTTATATCCGAGCTCCTGCATTTCATAGTACCAATCCCCTTGAGAGTTATTTTCTAAGTCATTCTTGTCTCTTGTAATCCCATGAGATCGGAAGTGAAGCAATTTTTTATAATAGGTAGGGTTATCCGTGGTAATGACTCCCCCCTCACCTGTGGTAACATGCTTCACAGGATGAAAACTAAACATGGTCATATCACTTAACGATCCGACTTTTTCATTTTTGTAAGTAGCTCCAATCGCATGAGCCGCATCTTCAATAATAATCAGGTTATAATCTTCGGCTATAGTACGAATGGTTTCTATGTCTATAGGTTGGCCAGTGAAATCTACCGGAATAATAGCTTTTGTGTCCTTCGTAATCTTTTTTCTTACTTCTATCGGGTCAATGTTATAAGTTTGAGGATTAATATCTGCGAAAACAGGAGTTCCCCCCTGATACAATACGCAATTAGAACTTGCAACAAAAGTCATAGGAGAAGTTATCACTTCATCGCCTTCGTAAATATCAGCTGCAAAACAGGCAGCATGCAAAGCAGCCGTTCCATTAGAGAAAGCCACTGCATATTCAGCATCTACATAAGAAGCGACATCTTCTTCAAATTGTTTCACGGCAGGTCCCGTGGTTATGTAATCACTTCGCAACACGTCGATAACTGCTTGGATATCATCTTCTTCTAACCACTGTTGACCGTACGGCAAAAATGTATCGCGATTAACCACGTACAAGATCCCTCAATTCATCTACAGTCAGCCATTCGTCATTAGTATCACTGACATAGCTGAATCCATCTTCTAACATTTTCCCGCCATTAGAATGTTCTTGGGTCCACCAAGGGAATTCGGGTTGAATTACGTAATAATCATCGTATTCTAGAGTACGACGTGCATCATCTTCAGTGATCATAGCTTCATGTAGTTTCTCCCCAGGACGAATGCCTACATATTCAATCTCACATTCCGGTGCAATGGCTTCTGCTAAGTCGGTAACGGTCATGCTAGGAATCTTAGGCACAAAGATTTCTCCACCCTTCATACGCTCCAGGTTATCCATGACAAACTGAACTCCCTGGTCAAGTGTTATCCAGAAACGAGTCATACGTTCATCAGTAATCGGCAAGCGTCCCGTTTCTTTCATACGCTTAAAGAAGGGTACAACACTTCCTCGACTTCCAACGACATTCCCATAACGAACCACCGAAAAACGAGTAGGTTTATCTCCTACGTAGGAATTCGCAGCAACGAACACTTTATCAGAGGCCAGTTTTGTAGCTCCATACAAGTTAATAGGACTTGCCGCTTTGTCTGTGCTCAATGCAATCACTCGCTTGACGCCTCGATCAATAGCGGCTTCAACAATATTCTGTGCCCCGTTAATATTTGTTTTCACCGCTTCGAATGGATTGTACTCGCACGCTCCTACATGTTTTAGTGCAGCTGCGTGAATTACAATATCAACACCATCGAATGCACGATACAAACGATCTTTATCACGCACATCCCCTAAGAAAAAGCGTAGGCGACTGTCTGTGAATTCTTGTTGCATTTCATATTGCTTTAATTCATCACGGCTAAATACAATAATTTTTTTCACATTTTCTTTCAATGCTTTACTGACAAAATTTCTTCCGAACGATCCGGTTCCCCCTGTTATCAGGATAGTCTTTTCTTTTATATACTTCATATTATAAATGCCTCACTTCAACACATCATTTGTATTAATTATTCTCTTGATGAATAATCTATTTCTTCATAATAAAATTATAGGTTTCCAAAAAATGTTTATAAGTCACTTCATAATCTTTAATACATAAGTTCAAAAATTCACTATAATGCTTAGTTGTCAACTCGGCCTTTTTAAATATATCTTGTTCAAACTTAAACTCATTATTGTGACTTACTAACAAATCATATTTAACTCTATTCATCGGTAATAAGTAAACTCTATAGAATTCGTTGCTAGTCATATCTTTGAAAGCTTTATCAAGCTCTCCAAATAGTTTTTGAACTTTGTGATCACTAGTTTCTTCACTTAGTTTTTTTAACTTATAGGAAATACTATTAAAAAATTCAGGCAGTATTTCACCACCAGACTTCATCACTTCCAATTGACTTTTAACATACTTATTTTCATAAGAAGTAGCTTCAAAGGAAGCAAGATTAACTGATTCTAGTCTGGTAGACATTATATCATTAAACAATGACTCAATTGGCAAGAACGTTGCCCCTTCTATATGTATTCCTTTTTTGGTAGTGTTCACGAAATTCACACTAGGAAACTTTTTAATATATCCTTCAATTTGTGTTTTTGTATTAATAAATCCTCTTGTGGTCTTCACTTTTGCTCCTTCAACATCAACACTCTCAATTAATCCTTCCAACTCCTCTTCATTTAATTCAGAAGAAGTATGTTCATATTTAATGCTTTCGGAGTATTTTTTCTTATCAGGGTACGATAGGTTCTGTCCCGCAAAAAGGATATGCTGAAAACCAAGTTTTGCTAACGCACTAATAGTTAATGCTGCAATAGAAGGAGCATCATGTACAACATCGGGATTTTCACCATTTTTCAGACGTAGAAGCTTTTCACTACTTGTGTCTTGACTCGTAATCATATGTAACTTAGGACCACGATACATATTTACTACATCAGGGTGGATACTCGTTCCGAAAATCAAGGGAATCTCCAGGTCATAATTATTTTCCACTACATTCCGAAAGACTTTTGGGTTGTTTTTCCAAGGATCATAACTAAACACTCCATCGGGTATAATCCCATTATTAATTAACCCGTTTATTCCAGATCCTACTGCAAAAACATAAGCCCTGCCCTCTTCTTTAATCTTTTTAATATAGTCAATATCATAATCTACAGAAGGGCCTGCAGCTACTGTTAACGCTACTTTATCTTTAAAAAAATCTTTTGGAATATCATGAAGAATATTTGGAGTTTCCACTGTCTCTTTGAAGTTAATTAGACTATTTAAGACCCAATACTTCTGAAAAGACAAAGTGGTCTTCAAAGTAGAACGGCTATTCGCAACTCCCTCTCGAAACCATTGTAAAAATAACTTATACTTTTCTAAGAACACCCTTGGATAACTGGGGTGAACGAATAAGTACGTTTGTTCTTTAAAATTGTTATAATGATTATTAATAAACGAAAGAGGTTGTGATTCCTCAAACTCGACGAACAGATTTCTAATACTTTGATTATTTAAGAATTCCAAATCTTTTGAGACAGAGAGTTGGTAAAACATATCCACAGAGGGCTCATATACAGTTACTTTTTTATCTGGAAAAAGATCCAACACCCTTTCTATGTGATCCCCCATCCCCATACCATAGAAAAAAATATGAGAATAAGAAGCTAAATGATCTTTGTGTTGTTCTACAAGTTTTTCAGCTTCCCTTTTAGGATTATAGCGGCTATGTAAGTATTCTCCATTTAAAGAAGCAGTAAGTCCTTGTTTTTTTGCTTCTTCCACTTTTATTTGAGGTTCATAACCCTCTTCTTCCATTTTTTTGTATTCATTTCTTATATGAGGAAATGTTTTTTTTAAATATAGAACGTTATTAGTTCGCATTTAAAGAAGTCCCTTCTTCATCGAGTAAATCATCTAGAAATCCCGAGATTGTTTCAAGAACTGGTACAACTTCATAAGAAATGATATCAGAAAGTAATATTGAATCATGTTCCTCCAGAGGTTCTTGTAATAATTTCACTCGTTCTGTAAGTTCTAGAGATGTTTTGTACAAGTTTTCCTCTAATTCTGTATGTACACTTAGTTGGTTTAATGTTCTGATTGCTTGGACAATCCAATTGATTCCATCAAGCAATACTGGAACCTGATCCCACCCTTCTTGTTTGTCAGCATAAAGATTTCCCGTTAACTTTTCTACCTCGGGTAGTGCCCCATGTATATATTCATTCATTGTTTGAAGGGTATCTTCTTTTAATTCCTTTTCTGATAGCATATGTGCTTTAATTTCATTAATAGAATGAATATGATCTTCTATATATAGATCAATATCATCGTGAATAGAGTGCCCATCAATCTCAGCGTGAGTTAGATACATATGGTTGTTTTCTTTTTCTTCTATCATTTTTATTACTTTCTTACCGTTCTCTTTAGTATTTTCAAGTTCATGTGTTTCTTTATTTAATATAAAAAGCATAGGACAGCCTCCTAAGGTTTCCTTTATATTTTATATCGACTTTCATTTTACTATATTTATGCATAGGAACAAGGTTTTTAATAAGTCGACCACTCATATATTCCATAAAAAAGGACCCCGAAAATCGAGGTCAGTAAGTAAATAATTATTGTAGAAGTTGAAGAACGCCCTGTGGTCTTTGGTTGGCTTGAGCCAGCATCGATTGGGATGCCTGAGATAAAATAGACGACTTTGTCTGTTGCATCATTTCTGCCGCCATATCAACATCTCTAATACGGGATTCAGCTGCAGTTAAATTTTCTGATGATGTGCCAAGATTATTAATTGTATGTTCAAGTCTATTTTGAGTGGCACCTAAATTAGCTCTTTGAGCAGAAACCGTTTCAATTGCAGTGTTGATAGTAGAAATTGCATCATCAGCACCTGATTGACTACCAATATCTACCCCAGAAACGCCGATTCCATTAGTTGTATCAGAAGCCATAGAACCAATGTTAAGTTCTATATTCTGTCCACTATTTGCACCTATATGGAAAGTAGCACCATTTCCAGCTCCACTAAAGCTTCCGTCTAACAATTTCTTTTCGTTAAATTCAGTATTCTCAGCTATACGGTCTATTTCTTCAACGAGTTCATCGACTTCTTTTTGGAGTTCTCCGCGATCTGTATCAGTATTGGTATCGTTTGCTGACTGCACAGAAAGTTCACGCATACGTTGAAGAATCGAGTGTGTTTCATTAAGAGCCCCTTCAGCTGTCTGAATCATAGAAATGCCATCTTGAGCATTCTTTTGTGCCATATCCAACCCACGAATTTGTCCGCGCATTTTCTCTGATATGGCAAGACCTGCTGCGTCATCTCCAGCCTTATTAATGCGTAGTCCCGAAGAAAGTTTCTCCATGGAGTCTTGTTGCGCCTGGTTAGCCTGTCCCATTTGACGATGCGTGTTTAGCGCCGCTATGTTGTGATTAATTCTCATTTCAGTAATTCCTCCTTGAATTTTCGTTCCACGTCCTTGTGGAATGCTTTAGAGTAAA
>NZ_FNEV01000007.1 GCF_900100295.1 Salimicrobium halophilum | reverse complement strand
AAAAAATATATTTCTGTCGGACATCGGATACCATCAAAGATGTCTCCTCGTCCGAAGGCGATTCATCTCCCCCCCTACGTCGTTGAGGAGGGAGTCTTCTCGCCTAAAGCTGATAAAAAAGAGCAGGGGCAGTCCCTGCTCTAAATCATATTATTCTACGTTGATGACGATTTTTCCTTTAGCATGATGCGTCTCGCTCAACTCATGCGCATCTCTCAAACCTTGTTCTGTAAGCGGATAGCGATGACCGATGTGAGACTTCACTTTTCCTGCTTCCATCAGATCGGCAATCTCTTTCATATCCTTCCCGGTCGGCTGAAGCCAGAAAGACGTCGTTTCGATGTTCTTCTCTTTCGCCTTTTCTTCATCCGGCTGTCCGGCAATAGTTACGAGACGTCCGCCGTTTTTCAATACATCGAACGCTTTATCCAGAACGTCTCCACCCAGCATATCGAATACGACGTCGTAGTCATTCAGCACCTCAGTGAAATCTTCTTTGGTATAGTCGATGACTTCGTCCGCGCCGAGAGATTTCAAAAAGTCCACGTTCTTCGTACTACCGGTTGTCGCCACGTAAGCACCTTTTTCTTTCGCGAACTGGATGGCATACGAACCTACCCCACCGGCACCAGCCTGGATCAATACTTTCTCGCCCTTCTGTACGTTCGTCACGTCTGTGAGGCATTGCCACGCGGTCTGGCCAGCTAATGGCACAGCAGCTCCTTCCTCATAGGAAATATTCTCAGGTAGCGGTGCAAGCAGGTGTTCCGCTACGATTGTATACTCGGCGTACGTTCCTTTTCCGGTCAAATCGGGACGCGCGAAGACACGATCGCCTTTTTCAAAGGAGGTGACACCTTCTCCCGTTTCTGCCACGATTCCGGCTACGTCCCAGCCGAGAATGATCGGAAATTCAAAGTCGATCATCTGCTTGAGATACCCTTCACGCAACTTCCAGTCGATCGGGTTGATGGAAGTGGCTTTAGTTTGAACGAGCACCTCGCCTTTTCCCGGTTTCGGTGTTTCCACTTCCTGTTCTGTAAGCTGTTCTTTATGTCCGTATTCATTGATTACAATAGCTTTCATCTTTTCCACTCTCCTTAAAGTTGAGTTACTGATAGAACCTCATTAGTCTCTGTCCGTCCACTTAATATATCACCTTCTTCTGCAAATTAAACGTAAAAAGCACTGCCCTCAAAAAGAGCAGTGCCTCTATACGATTCTATTTCGTCAGTTCTTCATAAAGCTTTTCATACATTCCCTCTGTCCCTACCCCGGTCAGCAAAGGTACCCCGTCAATGACTTTGTCGCGTACGTCATCCGAAACCATCGTCGTTGACAGCACGACATCGTAGTCATCGATTCTGCCTATTTCATCACTTACTTTCGACTGATACAGTTGCACCTCTCCTGCCAAGTTGTTCTGTTCCAGCCATTCTTTCACCTTGCCTGTCACTACTGTAGATGTTGCTACCCCTGTTCCACACATAATCAATAATTTTTTCATTGGTCAGCCCTCCATTTTCTATTATTCTACCATGTCTTTCACTTTTTTAGGCTTCAACTTATTCACATACACAAGCCCCAGCAGAATGATGATGCCGAGGAGGATGATGCCGACATACCCGAAAGCATCCGGGATCCATCCGAAAATGAATGTCGTCCAGACGGCACCGTCACTCAAAGAAGAAATACTGTTCGCAGAACCTAAATCGAAATTGGCGGACTTAGCCGCTTCCGTAAACACCGGAGCGATCCAGCTGGCGATATATAGACCGACCCCGATGTAGATGGCACCTCCGATTACCGAACGGATCAGATTTCCCCTGAACACCGGGACCATCAGACAAATCAGAAACGGAATGACCGCAAGATCCGCAAAAGGTAACACCGTATTCCCCGGAAGTACAACTGCAAGAAAAAGCGTCACCGGTACGAGAATCAGAGAAGCCGACAATACGGATGGGTGTCCGATCGATAAAGCACTGTCCATCCCGATATAGAGATCCCTGCCCGGGAAACGTTTCTTGACGAAATCCCCGGCCGCTTCCGATACAGGAGCAAGTCCTTCCATGAGTAGTGCCACCATTTTCGGCATCAGAAGCAGAACCGCCCCTGTCTGGACACCCAATTGAAGAATACCGCTCACATCATAACCGGCGAGTGCTCCGATGACCAGACCGATGATCAAACCCATCACCGTAGAATCACCGAAGATGCCGAAGCGCCGCTGAATCGTTTCGTGATCGGCCTCGAGTTTATTGAAACCTGGAATCCGATCGAAAATCCAGTTTAACGGCAGGGCTACGAGGAACGAAGGGGCTGATGCTCCGTGTGGAAACGTCAGATTCTTATACCCGTAGAATTTCTCGATGCGCACCGCTATGATATCCCCGAGCAGATACATCAGAAGCAGGTGAACGATCATCGTCAGAATCGATAATACGAAATCCCCTGTGATTACGTATACGATCGAACCGACGAAAGCACTGTGCCAGAAATTCCATATATCTACGTTCAACGTACGGGTCAATCCGAACAGAAGCAGCACTACGTTGACCCCGATACCGATCGGAATAGCAAGACTTCCGAGAACGGTACCATATGAAATGGCGGAAGCGGCCGGCCAGCCGACATCCAGCGTATTCAACTGAAATCCGAAGTTATCTACCATCGCCTGAGCGGCAGGGCCGAGACTATCCGCTAAGAGACCGATGACCAGGTTCAACCCGATGAACCCGATCCCGACCGTAAGACCGGCCTTGAATGCTTTTCCTACTTTCGTACCTAAAATAAGTGCAAAGATAAAAATGATAATCGGCAGCATGACACTCGCGCCAAGATCGACAAACCATTGTAAAACTCCCATTCCCCTCACCAGTCCTTTCATTTTTGTATCCGCTTACAAACAAATGAAGAAGTCGTCTTATTTTTCCTGTCCGTTATACAACCCCAATTCTTCTTCCATCATCTTCCGAATAGCTGTGGCAGTTTCAGCCGAAACGATTCCCTCCAGCACTTCCTGTTTTTGTAGCATAGCCATCAACTTCTGCAAGAGCTCCAGCTGGGAATGAGCTTCATTCATCGCCAGCATGAACATGATTTTCACGGGAACTTCCACATCTCTCGTACCCATTTGGATAAAAGTCACCGGTTCCTTCAATACTGCTACGCTGATCGCTTTTTCCCGCACATGGAAAGCATCCGTGTGAGGAATAGCTACAGCAAGTCCGGGAGTCGGCAGTCCCGTTGCGAATTCTTTTTCTCTTTCTATGACAGCTTCTACAAAACTCTCTTCTACAATTTTCTGTTCCACAAGGTTTCCGGCCACTTTTCGCAACGCCTCTTCTTTTGAAGAAGCCTCAAGTTCCTGAAAAATGACCTCCTCCTCTATACGGATCTCCCCCATGGTTGTCCCCCTCTCTTACGTTACTGTATTCGCCGGTACGCGGCGCAGAATTCTATAAATCTCTTCAGCTGATGCAGCATTCAGCACCTGATCTTCCAGTGACCTGTTCTGGGCGATCTCCATCAATTGCATCAATGCTGTCATATGCTGGTGTTTATCAACAGCTGCGATCACCACAATCCAATAAATGTCCGTACCCGCGTACGACACTCCGTTTCGAACAGAAAGCATGCTCATCCCCATTCGCTTCACCCCGTCTTCAGGAGCTGCATGCGGGATAGCCAGGCGTTTGCCGAGAATGATATAAGGATCGTTGCTGCTCGCATGAATCATTTTCTGCACATAGTCAGGGGTGATATACTCCTCCTGAACCAGTGGCGATGCACAACTTCGTACGGCTTCCTCCCAATCTCTTACCTCCTCCGTCCGTTGAATATGCGACGGCGGAAGCAGGGAATGAAGATTTATTCCGGACTGTTCTTTCTCCGGCTGTCTCGTACTGACACGGGTGTAGGCATCAAAATAATTCTTCAACCCTTCCACCAGTCCTTCTTCATCCTGGATATCTGCATAGCTGGAAATGATATTCAACATCTCTCTGACATCGATTTCTCCGCTATGTCGATCATGGAGACCGAACAGCACTTGCTGTCGCAAACGATTCTTTTCCTCCTCCTTCAATAGAGGACGGATCAGAAACAATTTCTTCTCCGTGGGAATCGGTGCCGAAGAAAAGACGACATCGTAATCAAGCGAATATGCTTCGAATTCACGTACCGATAAATAATCGAGAAACACGAACTCCGGAAACAGAAGATCCAGTTCATTGAAAAGTAGACGTGACACCGAAACCCCATGCGGGCAAACGACGACGGCTTTCGTTTTTTCATCCAGGCTCTCACCCTGTCTGCGCATCCATCCACCGATCAGCATGGAGATATAGGCACTTTCATTCTCAGGAATCACGGTACCGATCATCCGCTCCAGGGGTGCCAAAGACTGTTTTACAATGTGATGGATATCCCTGAGCTCTCTGCTGAAGACCTCCGGTGCATAAATCAAGTCCGTCAGTCTGTACTTGATCCGAAAGTAAGCAGGCGTGATATGTTGAAGCAGCTGCTCCAGAAGTTCCCGTCTTTTCTCGAAAGTGACGCATGCGCTTTTTTCAAAACGACTGAGCATCTCCTCAATAGCCGGGTAAAGTTCCGGTACAGCGCCGGGATCCGATTCCTGGATAGACGAAAGGCGGGAAGTCAGGATGTACAAGGTGATGAACAACCGCTCGGAGTCCGGCACATCATCGATTTCTTTAAGCAAATGTTCCGTAACCCGATATTCCTTCGTGTTCGATAGCTCTTCGTAAGCGATCCCGTCCAATTCCACTCTGTGACCAAGACGAAGACGACGTAACAGAAGAAGAAGAATATAAGGAATGAGACGTAGATTTTCATCCGTATATTTGATCCCTAACTTCTCTTCCATCCGTTCAATCAGCGATTTCAAGTGAAGCACGTCTGTCTGTTCGATATCAAAAAAGTTCCGAAGGTTTATTTCCCCGCCATCCCGGTTCAGCACATTGGAAATAGATCTGATCAGGATACGCCTTTTGCTGAATTCATTACCTGTGACAAAGTAGCCTTCCTGCCTGGTGTAATGAATGTCCAACCCGGCAGAAGCAAGCTTTCGACGTACCGACTTCATCTCGTGAAGCACCGTATTTTTACTCACGCCGAGAAAAGAAATCAGATGGGCAAGCGTAATCTCCTCCTCCCCTGTCATCAAGTAGACGAGAAGGTAATCAAGCCGCTCTTCTTTGTGTATATCCCCTGCATCATCAGGATGAATGATTTCCTGGTCGTTCTTTTGAAAAAACTCCGCAATCGGCGAGGGTACATCAAAATAGCCCTGACGTGTGCGTTCCACGACCGGCAGCCCCTTTTCCAGAAGATACTCATTGAGTTTACCTATTCGATATCCAAGCTGACGCCGGGTGAGCCCCTGTTTCTTCTCCAGCTGTTTGCTGGATATATAAGGTTGAGCCAGCAGTTCGGACATAATGGCTTGTGCCCGCTTGTCCAGCATAATGTAACCTCCTTTAAAGTTATCCTATCACTGTAAATCTCAGAATTGTACAAACATTCAGCACAATGGAAGGGGTAGTTCATGTACAAAAATGGACTGAACCGAAGAAAAGGAAGTCCCGATTCGACAATTTATTTGGTATGTAACTAAAATACCTGTACATAAGTGGAGCACTCATGCACAGGCACCTTCTCCCGCTACTTCTTCACCCTGCTTACGGTAAACCCATCTCCGATCGGCAGTAGCATCGATTCGAGTCGCGGATGTTCAGCAACTTTCTTATTGAAATCCCTCATCGTTTCCGTGTATTTCCGTGCCTCTATTTCCTCATCGGCCACACTTCCACGGGCCAGCACATTATCGGCGACAATCACCGCTCCCGGCCGAGCCAGACGTAGACAGCCTTCGAGGTAGTTTTCATAGTTATCTTTATCTGCATCGATGAAGAAGAAGTCGAAGCTGTCCTGCTGTTCGTTCAGCCAATCCAGACTTTCAAGTGCCGGCCCTGTGAGGTGAGAGACCTGATCTTCAAAACCTGCTTTCGTCAAATTCTCTTTCGCCACTTGGGCGTAGGACTTTTCGAGCTCCAATGACAGTAGTTCCCCTTCTGCCCCGAAACCACGGGCAAGACATACACCGCTGTACCCTCCAAGCGCTCCGATTTCAAGAACGCGCTTCGCTCCAGTCATTCGGACGAGCATCGTCAGGCATTTCCCTGCGGAGGGAGATACCGAAATCGCCGGCATTTCTTTTTCCGCGATATAATATCTTACCTCCTGCAATAGTTCATCTTCTTTTGTGAATGTCTCGTCGATATATTCATTGATTTTCTTCATCGTCAACTCTCCTCCCCAGTAGTCTATCTATATTATGTTTTGCAGAATCACTAAGATTGCGGTAAATCAAACCTTTGCATACCAAATCCAAGACAACTGCTATGACTAATACTATGAGGCTCTTTTTGTACAGAACAATCACCCTTTCGTGTATACAAAAGTACTGACCCGGAGGTCATATACGTTCCGTGAATTCTTTTCAAAAAATGGAAAAGCTACATAAATAACGAGAAGAAGATTCGCTCCTACCAATCCCGCGACCACCACTCCAGAAGGAAGAGATGAAGGAAGGGCAGCATGCCAGATGAAGAAATGCGCCAGTTCCCACGGCAAAAATTTCAACCCTGACCTCAGCAAGGCCTTTCCTAAGGTAAGCTTTTCACCAGTGTTATCAGTTACGAGAAGTCTCAGCCTTCGTTTCCCCCATGTCCCCTGATGCCTGGAACCTTCTGAAATGGAGAAATAGAGAAACACAGGTAACGTGATCACTACGAAGCCGGAAGCTTGTGCTACCAGTGGCGAATGAGTGAACAGGGAAGTGAAGGGTTCCCGGAATAGAACAGCGACTGAACCGACAACTCCGATGCCGTACAAAAGAATCAAGAGATAGTCGAAGCCAAAAGCCAGAATACGTCTACCTGCTCCTGCGTTCTTCATCACATCGTCCCCCTACTCTCGATTACATATCTATTCCGCGCTTCCATTATACTACATCAATAAGCTTCGGACTCCGCTCGCCATCTCGTTGAAGCCCCTAATATTTCATGGTAGAAAGACTCCATGTTATAATCTAGGGAGGATTAAAAAAGAAGGAGTGAGTGGAATGAATCAACAGCATTTTGAGCAAATGAAATCCAAAGGCGGCTTCATCGCTGCGCTTGACCAGAGTGGCGGAAGCACCCCGAAAGCTCTAGCCGCTTATGGCGTAGCTGAAGACCAGTATTCCAATGAAGATGAAATGTTCGACCTCGTCCATGAGATGAGAACACGCATCATCACGTCCCCGGCGTTCAGTTCTGATAAAATCGTTGGAGCGATCCTTTTCGAACAGACGATGGATCGTGAAATCGAAGGCCAGTACACGGGAGACTATCTCGCATCCAAAGGCATCGTCCCTTTCCTTAAAATCGATAGCGGTCTTGCTGAGAAAGAGAACGGCGTACAGCTGATGAAACCGATCAAAGACCTCGATGAGAAACTTCGTCGCGGCAATGAACGCAACATCTTCGGTACGAAAGAGCGTTCTGTCGTTCACGAGCCTAACGCTGAAGGAATCAAAGAGCTAGTCAAGCAGCAGTTCGAAGTAGCGGAGAAAGTATTGAGCTATGACATGATTCCGATCGTTGAGCCGGAAGTGGACATCGACAGTGCGGATAAAGTAAAATCCGAGGAAATCCTTAAAGTCGAGCTTAAGAAGCATCTCGACGAACTTCCAGAGGATCAGCACGTCATGCTTAAGCTTACAATTCCGACAAACGCGAATACGTATAAAGAACTTACTGGTCACCCACGCGTCCTTCGCGTCGTAGCGCTTTCTGGCGGATATTCCCGTGATGAAGCGAACCAGAAGCTGAAAGAAAACGACAACATCATCGCAAGCTTCTCCCGCGCTCTCGTTACAGACGTGAACGTGAAGCAGTCCGATGAAGAATTCAACAATACATTGCAACAAGCAGTAGATTCCATCTACGACGCTTCTGTAAATAAAAAATAAGACATGACTTTAACGCCTGTCCGCTTTTGGACAGGCGTTATTTTTGGTCATTTGCAGGTGCTTGACTTAGTTATGAGACACTTCCGCTTACGAACCTCTTGCGAAACATCGCATAACTTTTTTTATCTGGTATTTTCCTAAACTCCCATCAGAAAAATACCTTAATCTAATGGGAATGCGATACTTTTCAAAGGCATCTATTAGAAAACTATCGCATTACCCTTGAATCCTTCACCAGGAGTTTCCGCTTTTCCTGTCTAGCTGCAGCTCCCAGAAACTCGAGCCATAAGCAGGAGGGATCAGAAAAAGGAAAGATCGCCTTTGTCTGACCCTCCTGCTTATGGCTGAGGTTTCTAAGCGGGGAGCCTCCGCTTTTCTTATTTAATTAGGGTTCATCCCGCCATCAATCGTATAGTGGCTGCTGTTGATGTAGGAGGCTTTGTCAGATGCAAGGAACAGGACGAGGTTCGCGATTTCTTCCGGTTCGGCATAACGCCCCATCGGAATCGCTGCTGCCTGCTGTTCTTTCGCTTCCTCTGCGTTATCCGGGTTCATCCCTTTTTCGATAGAACGCATCATGTTCGTATCTACCGGTGCCGGGCATACGGAGTTGACGCGGATTCCTTTCTCCACTCCTTCAAGGGCTGCCGTCTTCGTCAAACCGATCACTGCATGTTTGGACGCAATGTATGGCGACATACCCGGTGCTCCGATCAGACCGGCAACCGAAGCGGTGTTCACGATCGCTCCGCCTCCATTTTTCTCCATCGCCGGCATGACGTGTTTCAGTCCATGGAAAACTCCTTTGACGTTCACCCCAAGGACAGCATCGAGATCACTGCTTTCCTGCTCAGTGATCATGGCGAATGTCCCGTCAATTCCGGCATTGTTGAAAAATACATCCACACTTCCAAGCTTGTCTTCCGCTTCTTTGACGTATCCTTTCACGTCTTCTTCCTTCGTTACATCCGCTTTGTACGTATAGAGGGCCCCGCCGAGTTCATTTTTCGCATCTGAAAGTGCATCTTCATTCATATCTACGAGAAGAACTTTCGCGCCTTCATTCAGAAACTGTTTCGCTGCAGCTTTCCCTATTCCGCCTGCTCCTCCGGTGATGATGACTCCTTTTCCTTCGAAACTCATTCATAAAACCACCTTTTCCTTATTTTAACGGCTTGTATAGCCGGCGTTCGCATGGATGGTTGTTCCGGTTACATAGGAGGATTGATCAGAGGCAAGCCAGAGACTCGCTTCCGCAATCTCTTCCGCTTTTCCGAAACGATTCAAAAGGCTGAGCTGAGGTGCATATTCTTCCGCCGTGAATCCAAACTGTTCAAGAGCACCACGCAGCATAGGTGTATCGATGGCTCCCGGAGCTACGGAATTCACACGGATATTCTTCTCTCCGTATTCCATTGCAGCGACTTTCGTCATACCGACGACTCCGTGCTTAGCTGCTACATAAGCTATATTGTTCGGCTGCGGGCGGAACCCGCTCACAGAGGAGATATTGACGATCGATCCACCCTCGCCCTGCTCCAGGAATTGCTGAATTTCATACTTCATGCAAAGTGCCGTACCCGTCAAATCGATGGACATCAATTTATCCCAGTAGGCTTCATCGAATTCCGCAACAGGCTTATCGTCCGGTGTGAGTGCTGCGTTATTTACGGCGACGTCCAGCCGACCATAAGTTTCGACCGTTTCCTTCACCATACTCTGCACTTCGTCGGAATTTGAAATATCCACTTTCACAAACGTTGCCGTGCCACCGTTCTTTTCAATTTCTTTCACCACGTCCAAGCCTTTTTCTTCGTTCATATCCGCCACTACGACTTTGGCTTTCGCGTCCGCGAACAGTTTCGCAGTCGCTTCTCCCATCCCCATAGCTGCTCCTGTAACAATTGCCACTTTGTCTTCCAATACTGGATACGTCATTGTGTCTATCTCCTTTTTTTCAAAAGTAACCGTTTACATTTCAATCGTAATAGATGTGACAATCTGCGACAATATGCAATAATGTACGTAGTGTTCATTATTCAACACAAAGAACAGTACTGTTGAAAAAAAGTTGGGAGGTCTGTCGCATGACGAACCGTTATCCGGATCGGCGAGTTCAACGTACAAAAGAAAATATGCAGGAAGCCCTGGTCGCCTTACTTGAAGAAAAAGAGCTGTCCGCGATCTATATTACGGAGATCACAGAGCTTGCAAAATACAACAGAGGTACGTTTTACACGCATTATGATACGAAAGAAGACCTTCTAGACGAGACGATCGATGACTTACTCGTGGAAATGGAAGAATCTTTCCGTTCTCCCTATGAACAGGATGAAATCATAGACTTATACGCCTTTGATCCATCCTCTTTAACCCTCTTCGATCATTTCAAAGAAAAAGAACGCTTTTACAAAACCCTGCTGCACAAAAACACGAACTGGCGCTTCCGGGAAAAAATGACGGACCGGCTGGAGAAGATGTTCTTCCGGGAATTCGATTTTTCAATCGATGAAGACCCCTCCATCGATTTGAGCCTCTTCCGGACCTACCGAATCCATGGAATCATCGGACTGATTCTCAACTGGATTGAACAGGATTTCGAACCTTCTGCCGATTACATGAAGGAACAATTGATTTACATTCTCCGCTTCCACACGCCGACGATTCGCGTACGCAGAGACTGAGCCTTCTAGTTATTAATTAACTGGTTATGCGACACTTTCGACCACGGATTTCTTGAGAATCATCGCATACTCTTTGTTATAAAATATTTTTATAATTTCGCATACGAAAAATACCTTATTCCCATGGGAATAAGGTATTTTTCAAAAGTATTCCTGTCAAAAACATCGCATAATTTCCCCGCCAAAACAAAAACGCCCTCTCCCAGCCCAAACAGACCGGAAGAAGACGTTTCAAAATCATGTGACGCTCGTCTGTCTGCGTCCTACAAGATTCAATGTCTTCGTCGTATAATCCTGCACTTCCTCAATCAGCTCACGATCATCCGCAAGCGTCACGCCATAGGACGGCACCATTTCACGGATGACCGACTCCCATTCCTCTACGCGCTCAGGGAAGCATTTTTCCATCAGCTCAAGCATAATCGACACGGCTGTCGAGGCACCTGGAGATGCTCCGAGAAGAGCTGCGAGGGATCCGTCGCCTGCCGTTACAAGCTCCGTACCGAACTGAAGGGTTCCTTTTCCACCATCATCGGTATCCTTCAGTATCTGTACGCGCTGTCCGGCTGTCACAAGGTCCCAGTCTCCTTCTTTGGCATCCGGAACGAATTCACGGAGCGCTTCCACGCGTTGCTCTTTGGAAAGGAGAACCTGCTGGATGAGGTACTTCGTCAGCGGCACGTTTTTCGCTCCGGCCGCAACCATCGTCACCAGGTTGTCCGGTCTCACGGAATTAAGAAGATCCATGAGTGATCCCGTCTTCTGGAATTTCGGTGAAAATCCGGCGAAAGGACCGAATAGAAGCGTCTCTTTTCCATCGATGAAGCGTGTATCCAGGTGTGGCACAGACATCGGAGGTGCTCCGACTGGTGCTTTGCTGTACACTTTTCCGCGGTGCTGCTTCACCACTTCCGGATTATCGCACACAAGGAACTGTCCACTGACCGGGAAGCCGCCGAAGCCTTGTCCTTCCGGAACACCGGACTTCTGCAAGAGATGAAGGCTTCCGCCGCCGCTTCCGATGAACACGAAAGGAGCTTTGTGATGCTCGATGCGATCTTCGTTCAAGTTGTGCACCTGCACTTCCCAGCTTCCGTCGTCTGCACGTACGATATCACTGACGTCCTGATTGTATCGCACGTCCACGTTACCTTCTGTCGCATGATCCAGCAACACATTCGTCAACACTCCGAAGTTCACGTCCGTACCCGAATCGATCTTCGTCGCAGCCACCGCTTCATCCTTTGGACGATCTTTCATCATAAGCGGCATCCACTGCTCGAGCGTTTCTCTGTCTTCTGCGTAAAGCATGCCTTCGAATAAAGGATGCGCTGTCATTTTTTCGTAGCGCTTTCTTAAGAAATCCACGTGGTCCTCGCCTCGTACGAAACTGATATGCGGAATCGGCTGGATGAACGAACCGGGATCCTTGATCAATCCACGTTCTACAAGATAGGACCAGAATTGTTTCGATACTTCAAATTTCTCATTGATGTTTACGGCTTTACTAATGTCGATCGAACCGTCTTCCTGCTCTTTCGTATAGTTCAGCTCACAAAGAGCAGCGTGGCCTGTGCCCGCGTTGTTCCATACATTTGAACTTTCTTCCCCTGCTTTTTCGAGTCGTTCGAATACTTTGATGTTCCATTCAGGAGCCAGTTCCTTAAGCAGTGAAGCCAATGTCGCGCTCATGATACCGGCACCGATCAAAATAATGTCTGTTTCCGTATGCTGTTTAGTCATGTCACCAATCCTACTCCCTATGTATTGAAGAAAAGATGCAGCGTTGTCAGACTAAAAATACATCTTCCCCAGTATATTGTATTTCCATAATCAGTTTATCACTATTGTCGTAAAATTTAAATATTCAGGTCGAATTACAGAGATTACAGCCATCTGATCCCTCTCCACATATAAACGGATGAACTCTTAAAAGTACCCGCACGTATCTGAAATCAAACCCGAGACAATCAAAAATGCCTACCGGACTTCTTCAGCCGGTAGGCACGAACCTATTCTTTTATGTATACCGGACCCCGATGTTCACGAAGAACGGGAAACGATCCGGTAATTCTTGTGATTGACGCAAGTAAGGTGAGAAGCATTCTCCCGGTCCGGCAGCTTATCCATGACGCGCAAATCGACTACGACAGAGTTCGTGCAGCCGGATGGTACCACTTGCCCGGTCCATGTTTCATTTTTCCGTTCGAACGTAACGATATCTCCAATTTCTGCGATTGCTTTCTCGTTGATCGTTGCCATCTCTGTCTCTCCTTCTGTCATTTTTTCTAATTCTAAATGGTAACGTTTTCAAAATCAAGCAAAAACTTAACGAAATACCCGAAGCAGGTAAAGAAGAGATAAATACCCTTTCGCTGAACTATATGCGCTGGAGGCTATGTATATGTGTGAACCTTCCGTTAAAAGAGCGGAATATCCTCTCACGCCAAAGAAGTACGGAATATGCACATAGCATATGTCCGTACTTCCGACATGGTCCTCTACAGTTAATGCATATGACGAAGCAGCATGCTTTCAGACGGTCCTAATGTCAACGTCAGTACGCCGCCTTTCGCCTTGAACACTCGCTTTTTATTCTCCATATGCTGCCACTTCCCTTTTCTCACCGTTAGAGACACTTTCCGAGTTTCGTTGATATGACGGTTGAAAAGATAGACCATATGTTCGTTGCTGGCACTTCCACCGAAATTGTCGACGCCGTTTTCTATCCACCGTTCAAAGGAATACACATCATGATGGAGGGAATGGGATTTCCAGTAGCCGGTACGCAACGCCTGGTGCTCACGGCGCCATTTCCCGATTCTTTGATACCACTCTACCAGACTCTCATCTTCCCTGTTCCATGGATATGGCTTACGGTTATCCGGGTCACTGCCACCGGTCAAACCTGCCTCATCCCCGTAATAAAGCGATGGTACTCCAGGAAACGTATAGAGCCACAAGCTGAGTGCTTTCACCTGGGCATCGACGATGACAGCTTTGTCGTCCGCTTCCATATCTTCCGGCAAAAACAAGTCGAGCATCGTCTTGACTCGTTCGACGTCATGGCTGGATAACATATTCATCAATGCATAAAAGTAGTGCTTCGGATAGTGCTCGCTCAGTGTCAACAACCGACGTTCGACATCAAAGGCATCAGCATCCCCGTTCATGAACGCGAGCATCAATCCTCGTAACGGATAGTTCATAACCGAATCCAGGACACCGCCAAGCAAATAGTCCCTCCGCTTACCATGGCCGATTTTTGTCGTGGCGTCTTCCCATACTTCTCCCAGCAACACACTGGAAGCATCCTCTTTTTTCAACTGCTGGTAGATTTGCTTGATCAAGTCATCGGTCAATTCATCCGCAACATCGAGACGCCAGTGCTTAAGTCCGTGTTTTTGCCAGTATTTCAGGACGCTATCTTCCTTATGGATAAGAAAGTTCCGGTAGCTTTCATCGTCTTTATCAACCGTCGGAAGGGTCCCGACGCCCCACCATGATTCATATTCATCCGGATGGTCGTGGAACATGTACCAGGAATGATAAGGTGATTCTTCCGATTGATAGGCTCCGAGAGAATCATACTGGTCGCGCTGGTTGAAATAAATACTGTTGCTTCCGGTATGATTGAAGACACCATCGAGCATAATTTCAATCCCACGGTCCTTGGCCTTGCGGGTAAGTTCTGCTAAATCTTCATTGCTTCCGAGCAGCTGATCGACCGTATGATAATCACCGGTATCATAACGGTGATTGCTTTCCGCTTCAAAAACAGGGTTCAAGTAGATCACCGTGACACCGAGCGACTCGATATAATCAAGCTTTTCCATAATCCCCCGGATATTCCCCCCGAAGAAATCCCACCGGACGACCGCACCATTCTCATCCCGGATATAAATCGGGTCATTGTCCCAATGGCTGTGCATCAAGCTTGTCTTTGGGGCTTTGGCAAGCTCACGTTCTCCTGCCGCATAGAAGCGGTCGGGGAAAATCTGATAGATCGTCCCGTGCTTCCACCATGCCGGAGTTTCGTAGTCAGGATCATAAACGGTAATCTGCCAGGACGGAGGCACTTGCTCGTAAACCATCCCGTGCCCGCTTTCTTCGATGTTCCGTCGTCCGTAAAAAAACTCTCCATCCTCGAGCTGAATTTCAAAATAGTACCAGACCAGCTGGGGGTCTTCCGGCATGACGATTGTCGTCTCATACCCAAAAAACTGGTGCTGCTCTGCATAGATATCCATTTCCTGCGTTTTTTCATGATCCGTTTTATCCAGAATGTAATGAAGGATGACGTTCGAAATACGGTAGTGGTTATGGATATCGATGGTGAGTGTGACATTCGAGCCATTAGGTGCAGCACCGAATGGCTCGCGATATTGTGTATGAAAGCTGTTATGATAAACGTCATCTGATTTCATCCTGCGTCCTCCTCCATTCATCGATCACTTGAACGTGTTCACCGGTGCGATTCGCCAGATATCCGAAGCATATTCCTGGATAGTCCGGTCACTGGAAAATTTCCCGGCATGCGCGATGTTGATCAGGCTTTTCCTGTTCCAGGTCTGTTCATTCTGGTAATCGATGCCGACCTGCTCTTGAGCAGCTACATAAGCTTGGAAATCCTTCAGTACAAAAAATTCATCGTTATGAGAAATAAGCGAATCGTAGATTTCCTGGAACTCCGTATCCCCTTTGGAAAAAGGACTGTAATGAATCAACTGATCGACAGTGAGTCGAACAACTTCGTCCGTTTCGTAAATGTGCTTCGAAGAGTAGCTGCCGGACCGGTAATATTCCAAAACTTCCTCGGAGCTTAACCCGAACGTGTAAATGTTGTCCTTCCCTACAAGTTCATGGATTTCCACATTGGCACCATCCATCGTTCCAAGCGTCAATGCCCCGTTCATCATCAGCTTCATGTTCCCCGTACCGGAAGCTTCTTTGCTTGCAGTCGAGATCTGTTCACTGACATTGGCTGCCGGAATGATTCGTTCCGCAAGGGAAACCGAATAATTTTCCAGAAAAACGACTTTAAGCTTGCTGTTTACCACCGGGTCATTATTCACCACATCAGCAATCGTATTGATCAGCTTAATGATTTTCTTGGCATAATGGTAGCCTTGTGCTGCTTTTGCCCCGAAAAAGAAGGTTCTCGGAGCCATGGCGAGCGTTGGATCCATTTTGATTTTGTTATACAGGTGCATGATATGCAGGGCGTTCAGGAGCTGCCGCTTGTAGCCATGGAGCCGCTTGATGTGGACGTCGAAGATCGATTGGGGATCAAGGGAAATTCCTTTCTTCTCATAAACCCAGGAAGCCAAGCTTTCTTTGTTCCTTTGCTTGATGGCTTGAATTCGATCCAATACCCCTGCGTCGTCCTGATAAGCCAGCAGATCTGTGAGCCGGGCAGGTTTATCGATCCAGGTTTCACCGATCGTGTCAGTAATAAGCCCGGCAAGAGGCTTGTTGGCATGCATCAGCCAGCGCCTGTGGGTAATGCCGTTGGTCTTGTTGTTGAACCGCTCCGGGAACGTATCGTAGAAAATTTTCATCTCCCGTTTTTTCAGTATCTCCGTATGCAGCTTCGCCACCCCATTGATACTATGGCTTCCAACAATCGCCAGGTGTGCCATTTTCACCTGTCCATCGGCTATAATGGCGAGTTCCGCGATGCGATCGAATTCTCCCGGGTACTGTTCCCATAGTGATTGGCAGAACCGCTCGTTGATTTCTTCCATAATCATGAAAATCCTCGGCAACAATTGACGGACCATATCTACCGGCCACGATTCCAGCGCTTCACTGAGCGTCGTATGGTTGGTATAGGAAACGGAAGCTTGGGTGATACCCCAGGCTTCTTTCCATCCCAGTTGCTTTTCATCCATCAATACACGCATCAATTCGGGAATGACCATCGCCGGGTGGGTATCATTGATATGAAGGGCGACTTTCTCAGGAAAAGCGGCCCAGGGAAGATCCAATTGTTCAAAAGCTCGCACAGCGCTCTGCACCCCCGCTGATACCAGAAAGTATTCCTGTTTCAATCTTAGTTGTTTTCCTTCTTCATGAGAGTCATCGGGATACAGGAATTCCGATATCGCTTCCAGGGAGCGCTTATGACCGAGGAAATTTCCGAATTCGTTCAGCTTTTCCGCTTTCTTGATCGTATCATCCAGGTTGGCTTCGACAGACCACAGGCGCAGCGTGTTTACGGTATCACTTTCATAACCTACAACCGGAACGTCGTAGGGAACTGCCTGGACCTGCTCATAATCATAGTGGTCAAAATGAAGGTTGCCATCTTCATCCTCCCTTGATGACACATGACCGCCTAACCGGACCTCCACGGCTTCTTCCGGTCGACGGACTTCCCAGACGAATTCACGGGACAACCATAGATCAGGGAATTCGACCTGGTTGCCATCGATGATCTTCTGGTCGAACATCCCGTATTTATAGCGGATTCCATAGCCATGCCCGGCAAGACCTAACGAAGCAAGAGAGTCCAGAAAACAGGCAGCCAGCCTGCCGAGTCCACCGTTACCAAGTCCTGCATCGCTCTCTTCTTCCTCCAATTCACTCAGGTCGAACCCCAAGTCCTTCAAACCTTCCGAGACGACACCGACCACCTGCATGTTCAATAGATTATTCCCCATTAACCTGCCCATCAGAAATTCCATCGAAAAATAGTAGACTTGTTTTTCCTTCTCCTGTTCGTAGCGCTGATGGGTCTCCAGCCATTTCTTTCCGATTCTTTCACGCAACAGCGAACCAAGAACTCTATAAGCATCCACCTCTGTAGCGGTTTCAACTGTCTTACCCAGCTCAGCCTCGAGCTTCTGGGAAAATGCCTGCTTGAATTCCTCTTTATCGCTGAACATTTACGGTTTCCTCCATTCATCCTGCCCTATTCCATGACCTGCGCGTACACCTCACGATACTGGCGTGCAGAATACTTCCATGGAAATTGACTTTTCGTAATATTTTTAATGAGCGGTTTCCAGACCTCTTTATCCTGGTAAAATTCAAGGGACCGACGGATGGTGAACAGCATGTCGTGGGCATTGTAATTCGTAAATGTGAAGCCGTTCCCTTCCCCTGTCTGTTCATTGTATGGCTGCACAGTGTCAGCAAGCCCTCCTGTTTCCCTGACGATAGGGACAGACAGGTAGCGCAGCGCGATCAATTGTCCGATGCCGCACGGTTCAAACCTCGATGGCATCAGGAACATGTCACTTGCTGCGTACACTTGACGGGAAAAGGATTCACTGAACAGGATATTCGCGGACATCTTCGCCGGATACTTCGATTGTGCCCACTCAAACATTTGTTCATAATCATATTCTCCTGTACCAAGTACAACTAGCTGGATATCCTCAGTATCCAGCAGTTCATCAATGACCCGGGCAATCAAATCGAAACCTTTCTGCTCCACAAGCCGGGAAACGATGCTGATCATCGGAACATCGCTTCGTACCGGAAGGCCCAATTTTTTTTGCAGCCAGAGTTTATTATGACATTTTTTCGTCAGCGAACTTCGGTAGGGGAAGGCGAGCGCTTCATCTTTCATGGGATCATAGTCTTTTATATTGATGCCGTTCACGATTCCGACCATACGATCCGATTTGCTCCGTAATACTCCATCTAGGTTTTCCCCATAATAAGGGGTTTGAATCTCTTTTGCGTAAGTTTCACTGACAGTCGTGATACGATCAGCGAAATTCAACGCTCCCTTCATGAAGTTGATGTCACCGAAGAACTCAAGCCCTTCCGGTGACATCAGACGCTCGTCCAGCTCCATCAAGTCATATAAAACGTCGGCCGAGAATATTCCCTGGTATTTCAGATTATGGATGGTAAAGACCGTTTTCATGTTTTTAAAGACAGGGTCCTCTTTGTAATGGGTGTGAAGGAATACAGGTATCAAACCGCTCTGCCAGTCATGGCAATGGATGACATCAGGCGTCCACTCCAGCTCTTTGATCATTTCCATTACAGCCCGGTTGAAAAATACGAAACGTTCCGCTTCATCCCCGTATCCATACAAATTCGAACGCTTGAAATAGTATTCATTATCGATAAAATAGACGGTTACGCCATTATGTTCGATGGTTTCGACACCGGCATACTGATTACGCCAGCCAAGTGTCACATTCATTTCCAGCAATGGTTCCATTTGTGCTTTCCATTCATCACTGATCTCCTGATATTTCGGAAGGACAATACGCACATCCTCCCCCTGCTCCTGCAATGCCTCCGGAAGGGAACCGAGTACATCTGCCAGTCCGCCTGTTTTGATGAAGGGGGTGCATTCGGATCCTGTCATCAATATTTTCATCCTGTTCACTCCTTCTACCTGTTCATTTCATCACATGTAGGAAGAGGAAAAAGATTGCCGTTATAGGCAATCTCCTACATGGAAACACGTTTCGCTACAACATATGGCTTTTCAGGAACCCCGACCAGCGTACGGCTATTGGAAATACGACAGTCCTTATCCAAAATGACATTTTCTAATACCGCGTTGCTGTCGATTTCACAGCGCTGCATAATGATCGAGTTTTTGATTACCGCTCCTTTTGCCACTTTCACACCGCGGAACAAAATACTGTCTTCCACATGACCGTCAATGACACAGCCATTGGCGACCAGGGTATTCGCCACTTTCGAACCCTCCGAATACTTTGTCGGAGGTTCATTTTTCACCTTCGTGAAGATAGGCGCTTCCTCTTTGAACAAATCCTCCTGGTTCACCCCGTTCAGCAGGCTCGTGCTATGACGATAGTAGCTTTCGACCGAATTGATCAGGGCATGCGCTCCCTGGTATTCGTAAGCATGAATATGGATGTGCGGCAGTCTCGCTTTTATTCCATCGAGGAAAAGGTGGGAACAGCCATGAGCGATGCAATCTTCAATCATCCCGTATAAATAATTCTTCTCGAGGATGAACATGTCCATATAGACATTCGCACTGCGCTGGTCATGATGGATATCGGTAACACGGCCATGTTCATCCACTGTCAGTTTATGGGCGCGCTTATGTTCCGGGTGAAGCTCCTCTACGTTTTTATATACAACCGTGACATCCGCACCTGAAGCTTTATGCTCCTCCAATACATCGCGGAAGTTGATGTTGCAGATATTCTGTGTTCCGGAGACCACGATATAGTCGGCAAGCGTACGTGTGATGAAATCGATATTATTATGGAAATGCTGGAGGTCCCCTTTGGAAATATCCGTCGGATCATTCCAGTCTGGAGGAAGGATGAACAGTCCGCCTTGCTTACGATCCAGATCCCAGGCCTTCCCCTGTTCCAAATGGTCCATCAACGACCGGTATTTCCTTCGGGCGAAAACAGCAATCGACCCGATCCGGGAGTTGCTCATATTAGAGATGGGAAAATCGATCATTCGGTAGCGTCCGGCAAATGGAACAGCGGCACTGCACCGAAAATAAGTCAATTCATCCAATACATCCTGTTCATGATCTAAATTAATGATTCCGGCTATACGGTCCATCGATTAGCCTCCCCCTATTTAATGGTCTGTTCCAAGTAGCTTTTTGCTATGACACTGTCTTCATCCGCAACTAATGTAATATCGCTTTCCGGTGAAGGATCGCCGATGACAGCTCCATCTTCGATGACACTTCCTGCAGCGATGATGGCACGGTTGATAGTGACATTTCTTCCGACTTTGACTTCCGGCATGACGACCGAGTCACGTATGATGGAACCTTCCCCGACACGTACCCCATCGAAGATGACGGAATGACCAATGTCTCCATGAATGCGGCAACCTTCATTGATCAGCGCATTATGGACGTTCGCTTCATGGGAGATATACTGAGGAGGTTGATTCGGGTTTTTCGAATAGATGCGCCACGAGTGATCATTCAATTCAAGTCCTGGATTCTCTTCCAGTAAATCCATATTGGCTTCCCACAAACTCGCAACCGTCCCTACGTCTTTCCAGTAGCCGTCAAAGGTGTAGGCCATCATCTTCTTGTGGTCTCCGAGCATCGCCGGGATGATATCCTTCCCGAAGTCGTTCGAAGAATTCTCATTATCGGCATCATCAATCAAATAGCGCTTCAGGACATCCCAACGGAAAATGTATACACCCATCGAAGCCAAATTACTCTTCGGAAATTCAGGTTTCTCCTCAAATTCAGTGATCACACCGTAGTCATTGGTGTTCATCAAGCCGAACCTGCTCGCTTCCTCCCACGGAACTTCAATAACCGAGATCGTCGCATCCGCACCGCTCGCCTTATGGTAGTCAAGCATATCGCTGTAATCCATTTTGTAAATATGGTCTCCGGACAGAACAAGTACATGCTCCGGGTCATACTGATGGAGGAATTTGATATTTCGATAGATGGCATTGGCGGTTCCTGTGTACCAGCCTCCTCCTTCTTCCGACTGGACGTATGGTGGCAACACGGAAACGCCGCCGTATTTACGATCGAGATCCCAGTCACTTCCGATGCCGATATAATTATTCAGAATCAATGGTTCGTACTGGGTGAGCACCCCTACCGTATCAATACCGGAGTTGGTACAGTTGCTCAATGGAAAATCGATGATCCGGTATTTTCCTCCAAAATAGACGGCAGGCTTTGCAATCTGCTTCGTGAGTGATTTCAGTCTTGTTCCCTGCCCGCCGGCTAGAAGCATTGCTACACATTCTTTTTTCATGATTTAATCCCCCTTCGGTCCATTAACTCTTTTCCAAAAAGTTACCGCAAGCGGTGGTATCGTCATTTTGATATGATGATTCTGACCCTGCCATGGTTCTGGAATGGATTCCGCTTTCAGGCCGTTCCTCTGTCCGGAACCACCAAAATGTTCCGCATCACTATTGAATATTTCCTCGAAATGTCCTGGCTGCGGGACACCGACTTTATAGTCATGATAGACGACCGGAGTGAAATTGCAGACGACCAGAAGCTGGTCTTTCGGCGACCGGCTGCACCGTATAAAGGACAGGACACTCTGTTCAACATTATGGGGGTCGATCCAGGAGAAGCCATCTTCATGGTGATCCAATTCCCATAAGGCCGGCATATCTTTATAAAATTGATGCAGTTGTTTCACATAGTCCAGGGTCGAGTTGTGGGAATCATAATCCAACAACTCCCAATCGAGGTCTTCCATGTCTTTCCATTCATCGAATTGACCGAATTCCGAACCCATGAACAATAATTTTTTACCGGGGTGGGCGTACATAAATGCTAAAAAAGCCCGAAGGTTCGCGAACTTCTGCCAGTAGTCTCCCGGCATCTTGTTCAATAATGATTTCTTACCGTGGACAACTTCATCATGAGAGATAGGCAGAACGAAATTCTCGGAAAAAGCGTAGAACAGCGAAAACGTAATGAGGTTATGATTGTATTTACGGAACACCGGGTCCATTTCCATGTAACGGAGCATGTCGTTCATCCAGCCCATGTTCCATTTATAGTTGAAACCGAGGCCGCCGATATAAGTCGGCGCGCTCACGAGCGGATAAGACGTGGATTCTTCTGCCATCATCAATACATTCGGGACTTCTTCGAAAATCGCTTCATTCATCCTTTTGATGAAGGCGATCGCTTCGAGATTCTCCCTGCCTCCATGCTCATTCGGTTCCCATTCATCGTTCTCCTTGCCGAAATCAAGATAGAGCATGCTGGCTACCGCATCGACACGCAAGCCATCGAGGTGGAACTCCTTCAACCAGTAAATGGCATTGGAAATCAAGAAGCTCTGCACTTCATTGCGACCGAAGTCGAACGTCAACGTCCCCCATTGTGGCTTCTCCGCTTTCAGGACATTCTCATATTCATAGAGGGCTTCTCCGTCAAACCGGCGAAGACCATGGGCATCTTTGCAGAAGTGCCCCGGGACCCAGTCCAGAATGACACCGATGCCATGCTGGTGGCACTGGTCCACGAAGTAACGGAAGTCATCCGGTGTGCCATAACGGGAAGTCACCGCATAATAACCCGTGATTTGATAGCCCCACGAGCGATCGAAGGGATGTTCCGCTATCGGAAGCAGTTCAATGTGGGTAAACCCGAGCTCTTTGACATAGGGAATAACCTCATCTGCATAATCGCGGTAATTATAATAGACTTCAGATTCGATATTTTTCCATGACCCTAAATGCAATTCATAGATGGAAACGGGGGATTCATAGAAATTCATCTCATCTCGGCGTTTCATCCATAGATCATCATTCCACCTGTAATGGTCGAGGGGATAGATGGCTGAAGCGGTATTCGGTCGCAATTCACTGGAAAATGCGTAAGGATCCGCTTTCAGCTGCAGATGTCCATGGGGAGTGAGGATTTCATACTTGTACATCTCCCCTTTTTCAAGCTCAGGGATGAACGTATGCCAGATCCCATTTTCGTTCCATTTTTTCATCGGATGTTCCCTGCCATCCCAATCATTGAAGTCGCCTACCACACTCACCTGCTGTGCATTCGGTGCCCAGACCATAAATCTTATGCCCGCGGTTCCATCCTGTGTATCTCTATGTGCCCCGAGAAGTTCATAGCTGTACCGGAGGTTTCCCTGGTGGAATAAATAAATATCGTGCTCTAAAGCAGAAAAATCTGACAACCTATCACTCCCCTTCTGATTGACGTAAACCCGTGCAAATGACCTTATATTACTAGCATAAAAGGTTCTTATCGCGATTACAATTAATTTCGTGCTAATATTCTGATATTTTTTGTCGAATCCTGCCGCAACTGAATCTCCGGAACAAGTGAACGGATACAGGACCCCATTATCGGCTTAAATTTCTTGTTACCGCATATAAGTATCCGGGTGATTGATAAAGTTCATAAGATCGATGACTCCCACCGTAAGGAAAAACAGAGACAACGCTATGAACGAAAGTCTTATAATTTTGAAACTTACCTTTTCCGTCTTGAAGTCCCTAATCCCCTGCAATGGGAAAAATAAAATACATAATCCAATCAAAATCGTGACGATAAACACAGAATCTCCCCCTTTTGAAATCTGACTTATCTTTATTTACGGGTGACAATTCCTTCCGTTTCACCCATTAAAAAATGGATAGTTTTCTGATAACGATTAAAAAAAGACCACATCTCGATAGATGGGCCTTCCGTTTATTTGGATTTTTCTCTATGATCTTGTCCTCAATTGAAAAAAGTTGACGAAACATCAAAGGAAATGGCCGGATTCTTCGATTCGATCCTCTCTAACAGCTTCCTGCAATTCTGCATGTGGATCAAGTAGTTACGTCCATCCTTCATTTCGAAAATCAAACCGGAGTAATCTCTTCCCGGGGTGCCCATTTGAGCGGTATAATCCGGAATCCTCCCCCAGTCGATATCATAGATTTGATGGATATTTTCCACATTCATCTGAACCGCGTTCCTGCTGAAGCCATAACTGAACTCCAGGGTCTTTCCCTGAAACCGATAGCGTACAGTTATGAGTCTTGAGATCAAAATGATAATTCCAAGAAGAGCACACCCCACCAGTAGATACAGAATGATTTTTACCACCTTTCCCTCTTGCAGACTTCCTAACAACTACCCCTTTTCTGACGATAGTATAAGTAATGACTAAAGTTGATAGTGAAGGACGAGTGCCAATACGAAAATATGAAAAACCTGATCGACGATGATACACAGCCATGCTATCTCGGGATCTTTGTTGCGCATGATCGTCCGGCTCCACCAGGTTACAAACCCACGACGATCGAGGAATACGTGTGTGCCCCAGATGAAAGCGAAGCCGAGCCAACCGACATCGACTCCTCCCCAGAGACAGGCGAGGAGGACAAATAATGTATATACCGTGGAGTGTACAAGTAGCGCCGGCCACTGATCCGCCTTATGTATAGCCATCCACTTCGTCTGGAACAGATAATCACCGAACAGGTGGCCGATCAGCATATAGCTAAATGGACTCATGAAACCAGTCCTCCTTAGTTGAAATTTCCGTCCTTTTTCCTGATAATTTAGATATACTAATCATATAAGAATAATAACCTTTTGTATATATGGAAGGAGAACCTCCATGACTGCGAAACATAAGCTGACTACCATCCTTTCCTATATTGCAGGCATTTCCGGTGAAAGCGATTTGCACAAAACACTGATGCAACTTGCCAATTTAGGAAAAGACCTGGCCTCTGCCGATCGGTGCACCGTATGGATTCTCGATTCCGAAGAACAAGAACTTTGGACAACCACCGCTCATGGGGTCGAAGAATTGCGCATCCCTGCTGACAGCGGACTTGTCGGCACTTCTATCCGAACAGGAGAAGTCGTACATGTGAAAGACGCTTACCAGGATGAACGGTTCAACCCTGCAGTGGATCTATCGACCGGATATCAAACGAAAGCGATTCTGTGCGTCCCGTTCATGAATACGGATGGAGAGTACATAGGAGCATTCCAGGCCATCAACAAGCTCCCTCCTGGCGACGTTTTCAATGAAGAAGATGAGGAAATCGTTCGTCTTGCCGCATCTTACGCCGGCAACGCCCTCGATTCCAAACTTCTCCACGAAGAACTCCTCGCTACGCAGAAAGAACTTCTCGAAACGATGGGGCAAATCGGGGAGAGCCGTTCCAAGGAAACCGGCCATCATGTCAAACGTGTCGCCCTCTACTCCTACCGCCTGGCAATTCTTGCAGGTATGACGGAACAGGAGGCACGACTATTGATGTCCGCCTCCCCTATGCATGATATCGGAAAAGTCGCGATTCCCGACACTCTTCTTTTGAAACCCGGGAAGCTGACGGACGAAGAGTTCGAAAAAATGAAAGAACACACAGACATCGGTTATCACATCTTCCGCCATTCCAAACGGGAATTACTGCAAGCTGCGGCCCGTATCGCATATGAACATCATGAAAAATGGGACGGAACCGGGTATCCAAGGGGAATAAAAGGAGAAGACATCCACATTTTCGGCCGTATCACCGCCATCGCAGACGTCTTCGATGCTCTCGGCAGTGACAGGATTTATAAAAAAGCCTGGCCGGATCATAAAATTCTCGATCATTTCCGAAAACAGATCGGCCGACATTTCGACCCCCGTCTAATGACGATATTTCTCGATAATTTCGATGTCTTCCGGAAAATAAGAGATGAGTATTCATCCGCCTGAAGGAGAAGAGACCTATGAAACAGGACAACACGATCCACTATGAAGAGGAACAGACCATACAGCTGCCCGTACATATTTTGTGGGAACAACTTTCGGATTCTAACCACCTGAACCATTATATCGGTCTGTTCCCCGTACGTTTCTCCCCCTTCCGGAAAGAAGAAGGAGGGGAATTCTATCGTTCCGCCGAAGCCAAAGCTTTCTGCATAATACCTGTGGAATGGAAAGAGCAGGTCTTCTCCTGGGTACGGGATGAGTGGTATGAAGTCGAGAGAGTGTATGAAAAGGGGCCTGTGGAACGTGTCGTCTGGCAGGTTCATACGAGAGCAGAAACGGCAGAAACGAGCTTCCTGAAACTCAAAGGGACGTTCACTTATAGAAATGCCCTCGGCCGGATGATGCTGTCTCACGTTATTTTACCCAAACTGAGAGAAACCTTCGGCTATGCAGCGTCTTTCGAAGAGAATCAGAGCATGTCTCTTCCCCGTCCTCAGACCAATGCACGAATTGAAGCGGACGATAGTCTTCTTGAAACACGCATCGAAAAATTGAAGGAGGAAGAGGTCCCTACTGTTATGGCAAACCGACTCCAGGCAGACATCCTTCACCTTGATAATGAAGAAGTGAACGCCATCCGCCCTTACAGGTGGGCGAAGATTTATGGTTTCGATCGGCGGGAAACGGTACGATTATTCCTCCTGGCCACAAAGATGGGGATCCTTGAACAGCACTGGAGCATGCTATGCCCGAATTGCCGCGTTCCGAAAGCCACGGCCAGCACCTTAAAAGATGTATCCGGCCAGGTACACTGTGACTTATGTGGTGTCGACTACGACGTTGATTTCGACAGATTGATCGAAATGCAGTTCCGCCCACATGAGTCGATTCGGAAAGTAAGGCAAGACATCTACTGCCTGAACGGCCCCGTCAACGCTCCGCATATCATCGCCCAATTCCGTCTGGCACCAGGCTCCTCTGACGTGATGATTCCGGTGCCTCAGACCGACGTGCGTTTCCGGGTACTCGGGCATAACTTCACGGCCGGCATCGATACAGAGAACACGACGACCGTAGATACGACTTTGACCATTACGAGGGAAGGCTTTGACGCTGCTTTTTACACTCCAGGAACATCTCTTACGGTTCACAACCGTAACGAAGAGGAAACCGTTCTTGTGATGGAAGAAACGCAGTGGAATGAAGATGCACTGACAGCAAAAGAACTGACCTCTCTGCAACTCTTCCGTGACCTGTTCGCAACGGAAGTGCTGTCACCAGATCAGGAAATCCATATCAGCAACATGACGATCCTGTTCACGGACCTTCGGGGATCTACAAGTATGTATGAAAAGGTCGGCGACGCTCCCGCTTATGCGGATGTACGCAAGCACTTCGATTTCATACGTGACATTGTAAGAAAGCACGAAGGGAGCATCGTCAAAACTATCGGAGATTCCGTCATGGCCGCATTTTCCAAAGAGACGAACGCCTTTCATGCAGCCATGCAAATTCAGAAGGACATCGAAGACCTGCGGGAGAAGGTCCAGGAACCGCTGGAAATTAAAGTAGGTATGCACAGCGGTCCGGTCATCGCAGTGAATGCCAACGACCTGCTCGACTATTTCGGGCACACGGTGAACGTCGCCTCCCGCATTGAACAGAAAAGCCGGGGGAATGATATCGTGCTCACTTCTGATCTGTTTGAAAGTATGAAAGAAGATCTTGATGGCTGGGAGAGTGAATCCAGCGAAGAGCATCTCCGCGGGATTGAAGAAGACGTTGAGCTCGTTTATGTGAAAAGAGATACTTCTTCGAGTGAGTGATGCCCTGATAGCGTTTCGGAGATTAATGAGATGTTTTTACAAGGTATGAAGACTGAAAACATCTCATAAAGTTACGTATGCGATAGTTTTTTCATTATCCTTAAGAAAAATGGTTCATAAGCGAAGTTATGATACACTTTTTCATCATGCCTAATAATTTTTGTCGAAAAAAGCTCAAAAAAAGAACAGGGCCCGTTCCCCTGTTCTTTCTCTATGCCAGAAACTCCTTCAACGACACCTCAAGCTCGCGTGCATCTTCTATTCCCTGGCGATATAAAGTTGTGAGCTTATCCCTGTTTCTCTCTACCCGACCTACACCAGGTGAAAGAGACGGGGAAATCACGAACACATTCCCTTTCTTCTCTTCTTCACGGATATAAGAAAGCGTCTCGTTATAGACATGATGACGTCTTTCCATCGCTTTCAGTAAGCCTGGAAACTGTCGGTACTTCCTTCTCATGTACCAACCGACGGACTGAGGCTTTTTCACATAATCCCGGACCTGGGTGAGGACGACGACGTGTTTCTTGTTTCCTTTGCTTACTGACCGATCGATCGGTATCGGGGAGGCGATCCCTCCATCCATCAGCATCCGGTCCGCAAACGGAACCGCCGGCGCTACCATCGGCAGAGAGCTCGAAGCCCGCATCAATGTCAGCATATCGTCGTTGTATCCCTTTTTATCATAGAAGACGGGTTCGCCGGTCATACAGTCCGTCGTCCCTACTTCAAAATCTTCTTCTGCCGTCTCGAATGTCTGATAATCGAATGGCTCGAGGCGATTCGGTAACGTATCAAAAAGGAAGTCCATACCGAATAATTGACGCTTACGAATAAGATTGCGCAACGAGAGGTATTCAGGATGTTTCACATAATCGACGAGTACAGCACGGTTCCGGTCCATCTGTTTCGATATGTACGAGGATCCGTTACAAGCCCCTGCGGAAACTCCTACGACATACGGCAAATACATATCCGTTTCCATCAAGTGCCGCAGTACACCTGCTGTATAAATTCCACGACTGCCTCCGCCTTCGAGTACTAATCCGGTATTTTCCATAAAGCACCTCCTCTTTTCCTGTATTCCCAGTTTTCCCAAAGTTCGACGACCTGAACCTCATTCCATGACAATTTACAAAACCTTTATGAATAAAAGAAACAGGCATCAGACGGGGTCAGCCACACGGACCTGATCCCGTCCTCCATGCTTCGCCTGATACATCGCTTCATCCGCAGAATAATACACATCTTCAAAAGAATCCTCAGAGAGAACGTGGCACATGCCGATACTGACGGTCACTTCCTCTTCAATGACAGGCGATATCTTAAGACTGTCATGCTTCAGAAGATTCTGGAACTCCTCAGCTTTTCGGACAGCCTTATCAGCATCCGCTTTCATGAAAACGCCGAACTCTTCCCCTCCAAGCCGTGTGACACTATTCCCCTGTCCGCTGAACACCTTCTCGAGAAGATAGGCAGTATACTTCAGAACCTCGTCTCCTATCGCGTGCCCATAACGGTCATTGAACCCTTTGAAATGATCGATATCGATAAGGAGGAAATAAGCTTCCCCTTTATCCGGACTCTCTTTATACATTTCCAGAAAAGCTCTTCGATTCAACAATTTCGTCAGGGGATCCTTGGTCGCAAGTTCCTGAAGCTGAAGTTCCACTTCTTTTTGTGAAGTGATATCCTGCCATACCATCATCGAAACGTCATTGCCTTTATCATTCAACTTCATAACCTTCACGTCAAAGTAATACCCATTCTTTTCATAAAAGAAGTTCCTCTCCTCATTGAAAGGATCCATCAGATAAGGAACATCCTCAAAAACATGAGAGACCGATTCCTCGATAAGAGAAGAATGACGAGCGTCATAGATATTTTCAATAATGGTATAAACCGCGCGATTCGCTTCAAGAATCCTTCCATCCCTATCGAATAGAATGATGCCTTCGGAAAGATTTTCAAGGACTTCCTGGCGGGAAACCGGCCAGACAGCATTGAAATCCCTACGTTTGTTCACAATAATCAACAGAAGGGCCATCGAACCATACGATAAAGCGAAAAGTCCCGGTATCTCGATTGATAGCGCAGGGAGGACCGTTATGGAAAGAATCGGCAGAGTGATAACTAAAGCCGAGACCCAATGGGTAGCACGGTATCGCTCCGGGACCTCGAACATATTACGTAGCAGAATGAAAATGGTCAGGAGGGATAACACAAAAGGATATACTCCCAGGAAGCCATTGAGGGGGGTAGCCTGAGTAGACACCTCACTATATCCCCAGATACTTTCTATGGTGACTCCCTCTCTCATCCATCCATGAAAAGGGTTCGTGAATAATAAAGTAAGGTCGATGACCGTTGGAATGGCCATGAGGCTCAGCATACGTATCGTTTTTAATGAATCTTCCCTATATAACTCTTTCGCATATCCAAGGAGAAATATCGGAATGATAACGAGAGGAACCTGTTGGAAGTTTCGCAGCATGACCATCGTAGAACGATCATTGCTCACGAGCTCAAATACGGTCAACAATATGAAAAGACCTGCGAGCCCTGTAGACATGGCAAGCAACGTTCTGGCAAGTTTTCGTGGTGGCTTTAAAAGTGCTCCGGCAATCAGCATGGAACCGAGACCAAGCACCCATAATAAAAATGTATAGGGATCAATCCAGTTCATCCTTGCCCCTCCCCTCCAGTCACAACTAATTCTTTCGACTCATAATACCACAAAACACCGAATAGTTGGAATTTAAAGTATTTATTCAATAATCACGAAGGGCAGGTACACATTTTTTGTATAAGTTTCCTCTATACAAAAGGAAGCCGCCTGTCAAAGCAGCTTCCTTGGCATGATCATCCATTTTTCACATTTACAACTGTACGCCCTCTCACTTTACCATTCAATATATCAGACAATGTCTGCGGAAGATCCCCGAATGATATTTCATTTGAAATCTCTTCGAGTCCATACGGCTTCAGATCAGTCGCCATCCGTTTCCATAAGGTTTCTCTTAGGGGTTTCGGGCAATATACGGAATCGATCCCCAAAAGATTCACTCCTCGAAGAATGAACGGGAATACGGATGTCGGAACGTCTCCGCCACCGGTCAGACCGCTCACAGCAACGGCACCTCCATATTTCGTATTACTCAGAACAGCAGCTAACGTTTTCCCGCCTACAGGATCGACAGCACCAGCCCAACGCTGATTGCCGATGGGACGCACCTTCTCCGGTGTCACTTCTTCTCTGGAGACGATGTTCGTCGCTCCAAGACTTTTTAAGTACTCATGCTCGCTTTCTTTTCCGGTACTCGCCGTTACGTGATACCCTCTTTTCGAAAGCATGGATACGGCTACACTACCTACACCGCCGGTAGCTCCTGTTACAAGGATTTCTCCGGATTCAGGGGCAATTCCACTCTCCTCCAGCTGATGGATGGAAAGGGCTGCGGTGAACCCGGCCGTACCAAGTGTCATCGCTTCTTTCATCGAGAGACCTTCCGGCAATGGAACGACCCACTCTCCGGGAACTCTTGCATACTCGCTATAGCCTCCGTAATGGGAGACACCGATACCGTAACTGGTAGCTATGACCTTGTCCCCTTCTTTATAACGGGAATCATCGGAAGACGTAACGGTTCCTGCCAGATCGATCCCCGGTACGAATGGATAGGACTGCACAATTTTTCCGTTAGGGATAGAAGCAAGTCCGTCCTTATAGTTCACACTTGAATAGTGGACCTCGATTGTCACATCCCCTTCCGGCAGATCATCGCCGGTGAGAGACTCGAACTTTACGGTGAAATCATCGTCGGTCTTATTGACGACGAGAGCTTTGAATTCTTCAGACATTGGGATCCTCCTTTGAAATAAGCAAACTATCTTACCTTAGATAACCTGATTATAAAATTTTTAAACTGTCTGGTCAATTTAATTTGGACAGTCAGTATAATATCGAAATAAAACAGCTTTTCCTGTATACTTTTTCTTAGGAAAAAATGGAGGTATGACTATATGAATACAAAAGCGGAAGAGAAACGCAAACAGTTACTGAAAGCGGCGTTCCATGCTGCCATAGAGAAAGGATATGAATCCGTCACAATCCAGGATATTGCGGATGATGCCGGAGTGAGCAAAGGCGTCGTCAACTATTATTTCAACAATAAGGCGGATGTCTTCACGCAGTTGTTCGAGTGGATCACCACCAGCATCTATAAGAAAGAAACGGAATCCATCGATAAGCAAGACACGGCTTTAGAAAAGCTCGAAGCCTATATCAGTCAGGTTTTCATCAGCCCCGAGGAGAATAAAAACTTCTACCGGGTCTATCTGGATTTTCTCTCGCAGGTCAAAAACAATGAACGGTATAAAGTAATCAATCTTCAATTCTACGAAAACTGCTGGTCGATCGGAAGGACTATCATTCAGCAGGGGATCGAAGAAGGGACATTCGATGTATCTGATGTCGAACAGACCTCTATGAGCATGCGCGCGATGATCGACGGTAGCCTGATCCAATGGCTGATGAGAGGCGAGGACCACCTGCATGCGTATTACCGCTCTCTATGTCACGAATCCATCCTTTCCCTCCTCCAGGCAGACCACTCCATGAAAACAGAAGCTCAGAAGGGGAGATGATTCCCCCTTCTGAGCTTTTTCTTATATAGGATTCTCCATCAGTGTCATTTCATGTAACGCGCTTCCAACAATTCCCTGAGTGTCGCAATCTGTTCTTTGATCTCTTCTCCTATGTTCGTCTCCCTCACCATTTTCCGTTCCAGCTCTTTATCCACCAGGCGCCGTACCGATAGGACATCGATCCCTTCTTTCAACACTTCCTCTTTTGAGCTGAACTTCTGATGAGCAACGAGCTGCATACCGAACGAGTTGAACAACAGTGTATATCCCGCGATTCCGGTCGTCGACTGATACGCTTTCGAGAAGCCGCCGTCGATGACCACCATCTTGCCGCCGGCTTTCACCGGATTCTCCCCTTCGATTTCTTTCACCGGCGTATGACCGTTGATGATATGGCCCTGAGCCGGATCGAGTCCGAAATCCTCTAGCATCTTCCGGCAGACATCCTCATTCTCTCTTAAGTAGTAATAGGGGTTCTTCTCTTCTTTATGAGTACTCTTGTCTTTGATGAAATAACGCTCAAACGTTGTCATCTCGCGCTTCCCGAACAACGAGGAATACTCCCCGGTCCACAGATACCACACCATATCCGTTGCGAGATCTTCAGTCATCTCAGGGTGTGCAAAGCTGTATCTCAGCTTCTCCTCGAATAGATCCAGAAGTTCACGCCCCCCGCGTGTCTCCCCTTCGATTGTCATCGTTTCCATATTTCCGTCTTTATCGAGCGGAATGCAGCCATGGATCAGCAGGTTCCCATTATATTTAAGGTAAAGATTCCCTTTCTTCATAAGGAACTTCATATGACGCGTCAGCTTCTCCGAATGCTGGATGGAGAATAACAACTTATCGATCACCTGCTGCTCTTCTTCCAAAAGCCGGGCCGGGTCTTCCGGATCCACGGTCTGGAAACATCCATTCTCAAGCGGATGCGTTTCCCCTTTGATCGTCACTTCTTTACGATCATAGTCCACCTTTTCAAGCAAAAGTCTGCCCTCCATGTTGAAGCAGTCACGGCGCTTGATGATCGGACTCTCGAGCTTGAACTGGATCATCGCAATCGCCTGGTGGATCTTTGTAATCTGCAGTTTCTCCTGCTCCGTGAGGCGTTCGTCGCCCTGAAGTTTCGGACGAAATGCCGGGTTATCCTCATAATACTTCTCCGCGAGGTTAAGAAGCGGGCGCAGATTGATCCCATACGCGTCTTCGATGATGTCTAGGTTGGCATAGCGGGCACAGATCCTCAAGATATTAGCCAGGCACACTTTCGATCCGGCATACGCCCCGAGCCACAATACATCGTGATTGCCCCACTGGATATCAAGAGAATGATAGTCTATGAGCGTATCCATGATTTTGTCCGGTTCCGGGCCCCGATCGTAAATATCTCCGACGACATGAAGGTGATCGACGACGAGACGCTGAATCGTATAGGCGAGTCCGGAAATCAGTTTATCCGCCTGACGCAGACTGATGATCTGTTCCGTGATGCTGGAGTAATAGTCGGTCTTATTTGTATATTTATCGGTTTTATATAAAAGCTCTTCTATGAGGAAAACGAACTGCGACGGCAATGCCTTCCTCAATTTCGTCCGTGTATATTTGGAAGAAGCGTATGGAATCAGCTGTAGCATACGTTCGATGATCGTCTTATACCATTCATTCAGTTCTTCATCACTCGTGAAGTTACTTTTGATCAGTTTCAGCTTCTCTTCCGGGTAATAGATGAGTGTCGCGAATTCACTGATTTCATCTTCGGTGAGTTCGTTCTTGAAAATATCACTGATCTTCTCTTTCACTTTCCCCGAGCCGTTCCTGAGTACGTGCTGGAACGCCTGATATTCCCCGTGCAAGTCACTCACGAAGTGTTCCGTTCCCTTTGGCAGGTTCAGAATCGCTTCCAGATTAATGATTTCTGTAACGACTTTCTCTTCACTATCGTACTTTTCCGCCAGTAAATCCAGGTGTTTCTTATTCACTGATGAGCCCTCCTGACTATGTGTGCAACTTATTAGTAAAACATATTTTATAATAGAATAACACATTCGCACAAAGACAGGGCGGTTATTTTTCAGAAAAATCGCTTGATTTCAACAATAAACGCATCCATTTCTAAGAAAGCGCATTCATGGTAAAATTAGTGAGGTTTGAAGAGGGAACTCATACATAAGGAGAGAATTCACATGAACAGAATATTGAAAATAGCCAGCGCCTTCATCGGCATCATCGTCGGTGCCGGCTTCGCATCCGGCCAGGAAATCCTGCAGTATTTCACAAGTTACGGCTATGCCGGGACCATCGGCGCCATTGTAGCCACAGCCATCTTCGCCTACATGGGTATGATGCTTACCAGACTAGGGACACGCATGAAAGCCACCTCCCACAAAGAGGCTATCTATACCGTGAGTGGATACAAGTGGCTCGGGTTCATCGTCGATTGCGTCATCATCTTCACCCTGTTCGGGGTCGGTGTCGTTATGATTGCCGGAGCAGGATCCATCCCGAGCCAGCAATTCGGACTCCCGCCTGTCTTCGGAATTATACTGATGAGCGTACTAGTCGTCGCTACCATTCTATTGAATGTGGAAAAGGTCGTGAATATCATCGGAAGTATCACTCCGTTTCTGATTGGATCCGTGCTTCTTATCGCAGCCTACAGCGTTGCGACGATGGACACATCCCTCAGCGAACTGGATGCTACGGCTAAAGCGCAGGATTCCGTTGTAAATGGATCTTTCCTGCTTTTACCCGGATGGCTTTTGTCCGCGATCAATTATGTATCATTCAACATCGCCGTCGGGGCTTCCATGGCTTTATTGATGGGAGGAACGGAGAAAGATGAGCACATCTCCTCTATCGGAGGGCTGCTCGGTGGCCTTTCGCTCGGACTGATGATTGTCCTGTCCCACCTCGCCATCTTTTCACAGGTGGACGTCGTAGCCAGTGTCGATATGCCGATGTTGAAGCTCGTAGCCGACATTTCACCAGGGCTTGGTCTATTGTTCTCGCTTGTCTTGTTCGGGATGATCTTCAACACGGCGGTCAGCATGTTCTTCTCACTCGCGGCACGCTTCACCACATTCGGGACGAAGCAGCACAAGCAGTTCGTGTTCATCATCGGAGCGGTCGCGCTCGGTCTCAGTTTCGTAGGGTTCACCGATCTCGTTTCCATCTTCTATCCGCTGATCGGGTACATGGGGCTGTTTCTGATTTTCGCACTGATCACGGCTCCATTCCGATTGAAGAAAGACAAAGCTTCCTCAAGCGAACAACGCTCTGCATAACAAACGCCCTGTATGCGTCCATTACCCGGACGCATACAGGGCGTTTTTATATTTGTAACTATTCCGATTCCTTCTCCATCGCTTTCTTTACCCGTTCTTTCGGATCCCAGCAGTTGAACTGATAGGTCGGCTTCGTATCAAAACCGAGCCTTTCACAATAAATACGTTTGCTTCGATTCTCCTGGACCTCGATACGGAAGTGTTTACACGTAGCGCAGCAATGATAACGATTAGTCATCGGAAAATCCCCACCCTTTTGCATGGTCGATCAAAGGATCCATACCTTCGGGGAACGAAGGATAAACCGACGGGTGAAGGATGTTCGCAATTTTGACCAGCCCGAGCAACAACCTTGGGGACGGTCTGCAGAATAACGGCTCTTCCAGCACATGCAGATTCCCGTTATTCAGAGATCTCATTTCTTCCGCGCGGTCCCGGCGATAGATAACCTTGGTGTTCACCTTTTCATGCTCGACCCCTACCCAAACGACGCAGAAGACATCCGGGTCCCTCTCTCTGACATCGTCCCAATCGGTCTCTACACTTGCCTTTTGCTGATCCTCGAAAATGTTACTACCGCCGGAAAGCTCGCTGATTTCAGTGAGCCAGTTCTCCGCTCCAGGCGTGAATATCGGTTTCGGCCACCATTCCCAGTATACAGTCTTCGGTTGTTCGACTTGTGTGGACAGTCGCTGATAATAACCGAGGATGGAGTCGTACTTCTTTTTCAGCTTCAGGGCTTTCTCTTTCGTACCCGTCGCTTCTCCGACAAACAGCAGGCATTCCCCGACTTCCGTCAATGTAGTGGGGTTCGGAACGATCACGTAGGGAATCTCTCTGTTTTCAAGTTCTTCAATGTTCTTCTCCATACCCGGCACCGTGAGAGAAGCCAGAACCAGATCGGGTTGCAGTTCTTCCACCTTGTCCATGTCGATGCTTAAATCCGGACCTAGCCTCGGTAAGCCCAGAACTTCTTCCGGCCAATCAGAATAATTGTCCACTCCTACAAGCGACTCTTTCAGACCGAGATATACCGAGAGTTCGGTATTGCTGGGACAAATCGATATCAGCCTCATCGAATACCACCCTTCCTGAGGGAAAATTTCGCTTTCATCAATCAGCATTTCTTCTACTGACTTTTAACTGCAAGTTCTGCAACGTATGTATGCTCTCTACACACTTTCTTATTTTTATGCCTTTTCATCTATACTATCACATAGAAAAAAATCCCTGTCCTATAACGACAGGGATTTCTAAAGGTAAAGGCCTCACACGACCAGACGAATACGATTCCCGGATGGGTCTTCCGTCACAAAAGCGTCCTCTTCCTGGACAACTTCCGCTCCGAGACCTTCTACGCGACTGATCGTGTTCTTCCTCGTTTCTTCATCAGGAAGAACGATGGTATATGATTCGAGACCCGGGCTTTCCGGCGAAGTAGCAGGTACGCCGACTCCCGCCCACGTGTTCAAACCTATGTGATGATGGTAATCTCCGTCAGAAATGAAGAGAGCCTGCGCTCCAAACCGATTCACGACGTCGAACCCGAGACCTTCGATATAAAATTTCTCTGCTTCCTGTAAATCGGAAACGTGCAGATGGATATGCCCCATAATCGTTTCTTCAGGCAAACCGTTCCATGATTTCGCTTCTTCTCCTCCGGCCGCAATCAGCTGCTCGAAATCCAGGGGATCGACCGTCATAGTCACCTGGTCTCCATTCCACGTCCATTCTGAAGGATCGCGGTCTATATAAATCTCGATCCCGTTCCCGTCCGGGTCGTTCAAATACAGCGCCTCACTTACGAGGTGATCGGAAGACCCGATCGGTATCCTTTTTTCAGCGGAATGACGCACTACCGACGCAAGATCCGACTTCTCAGGAAGAAGAATCGCGAAATGATAAAGCCCGGCTCTTCCCCGCTGTTTAGGAACAGGATTCTCGATTTCCTCGAGAGACAAAATGGAAGTCTTTCCGTCTGCCGTCAAATCGGCTCTACCGTCCTTTCGCTCAAGAACATTCAAACCGATGACTTCCCTATAAAACTGAAGCGACTTCTCTAAATCGGCTACTCTTATCGTTACGTCTTTGACGAAAGTGACCGGCTTTTGGTGAAATGACATGTTGATTCTCTCCTTTTTTCTTATATTCAGGATGCTTTTTCAAGCGTTTTATCGCGATCTGAAGTGAATAGAGTTTCTCCCAAAGCGAAACCTTTATTTCCTGCCAGGGCTGTGTAGATAGACATTCCAAGTAATGCCAAATCCAGCTCATACCCTCCGAGAAAACCGGCAGAGCGTTTTGCAGTAAGTATAGCACCAACCATGATTATGGCGAACAACGTTCCGATCACTTTCGTTCCGATACCAAGAATCAGCACGATTCCACCTATAAGTTCAATGAATGCGACCACATATGCGAGAAATCCAGGAACCCCGACACTATCGAAAAATCCTGCCGTGTTGCCAAGTCCTCCCTGAAATTTGTCCAACCCGTGCATGAAAAAGATGATCCCCAAGATGACTCGTACAATAAGACTTCCTGTTTCTTCTTTGTTCATTTTAATTTCCCCTTCCAGTTTTTATTAAGTTACTTTTCGTAAGTAAGTGTATATTAATAAATTGATTATGTCAACGAACTAAGTTGTATTACATAATCTTTTTACTAATCAAACACGTGTGATAAAATAAGCTCAGGAGTGATGAATCATGGATACATCTAAAATCTGTCCGAAATTTGAAAAAGCTATGAGCATATTAAGCAAACGATGGACCGGTCTCGTCATATATCAACTGATGGAAGGACCCCAGCGCTTCTGCACGATCGAATCTTCGGTCGGCATCAGCGGAAGACTCCTCTCTGATCGTCTGAAGCACTTGGAGAATGAAGGGATAGTAAAACGTGAAGTGTTCCCGGAGACTCCCGTCCGTATCGAGTATTCGCTTACGGAGAAAGGGAAAGATATGGAGCCTCTCATGAAGGAGCTCGAGTCCTGGTCGGGTGAATGGATCAAGGAAGAAGAAACGGTGGAGAATTGAATAATGTATAGAAGGAACCCCCGGTTTGCATTAAAGCCAGGGGTTCCTGTTTACAACAATAAGAAAAAGTACATACCATGATATTTTTGATGCCTAAATCGTCACCTCATAGTTCAAGCTCCTCCTATCTCTCATTACGAAAACCCTTCATCAAGGAGTGACTAAAATGCAGAATGAACTGATATTCGAAAAGCGAACCTTTACTGATAATGAACTTAGTAAGATACATACCATCTACTTGAATAACTACCCTGTCGTCTATCTTCTTTTGAATAAGAAGAAATCCATCGCTTATATCGGTCAAACCGCTCAAGCACGACGACGATTGAAAACCCACCTTGCTTCCCCTGAGAGAAACCTTCATAACGAGACGGTTCTCATAGGTCATAACAAACTCAACCAATCTGCAACGTATAACATCGAGACGAAGTTGATCAACTACTTCATCGCTGATAATAAATACAAACTTCAAAACGTCAGTCAAACAAGGGCAGAAAAAATGCATGACTATTACCAAAAGGACATGTATAACAATGAAATTTTCAACGACATATGGGAGAAATTAAGAGAAGAGCAGATTGCTGAACAGACAATAGAACATCTGCAAAATAAAGATATTTACAAGCTTTCTCCCTACAAAGAACTCTCCGAGCAACAATTGGATGTAAAAGAAGAAATCATTGATTTCTGCCAAAAGAAAATGGATCAAGAAGGGCATCATGTCTTCATCGTCGAAGGAGAAGCCGGCAGCGGCAAAAGCGTATTATTGAGCTCTTTGTTCAATACGATTCAAGACCTATCCAAAGAACCTTCTTCTTCCCTACATAATTCTGATAACTATGTGCTTGTAAACCATAGTGAAATGTTGAAAACCTATAAACATATCGCTTTCAGTCTCCCGAATTTGAAGAAGAAACAATTCGTCAAACCTACCTCTTTCATCAATCAAATGGATAAGTATGAACAAAAGGCGGATATTACCCTGGTAGACGAAGCTCATCTGCTATTGACGAAGGAAGATTCATATAATAATTTCCGCTATGATAATCAATTGGATGAAATCATCAAACGTAGCAACATAACAGTCGTGATTTTCGATTCGAAACAAGTCCTTAAGCTGAAAAGTTATTGGAACAACCAGCTACTCAATGAAATCACGAAGAATTATAATGCCGAGACTTTCACATTGACCGATCAATTCCGGATGAACGCTTCCGAAGACATCGTAGATTGGGTTGATCACTTTGTGAATAAGCGATTGCTTCCTGTTCCCACCCAAAAGGAAGAGAACTTTGAACTTAAGATCTTTGAGGATCCTGAAGTCTTCAAAAAAGCGATCTTCGAAAAGAATGAAAGATATGGCCTCTCACGGATCGTCTCGACCTTTGATTATCTACACAAAAAAGATGGTCAGACCTATTACGTAGATGAAGACGGAATCAACATGCCATGGAACGTCACCCATGAGAACACGACGTGGGCGGAAGAAGCGGATACGATTCATGAAGTAGGCTCTATCTATACCGTGCAGGGGTTCGATCTGAATTACGTAGGAGTCGTTCTCGGCCCCTCCGTAACGTACGACCCCGACAAAGATTCACTCGTGATCAAACCGGAAAAATATAAAGATAAAGGAGCTTTCGCTTCACGAAAAGATAAAACGGAAGCGGAAAACGAGGCACTCAAAGAAAAAGTGATCCTGAACTCTATCAATGTGTTGATGAAGCGAGGGATGAGAGGGTTATACATCTATGCTACTGAACCGGAATTGAGAGAAAAGTTAATAGAACTCTATAATAAAGAGCTTAAGTAGACCTTTAACCCTCATCCTTCCTTAAATAATGCAGAAATAACTATTTACAAGTATTCAACCACCTTATATAGTAATAGTTCGTACTATACTAATTTATTAGCTTTTCGCATTAATATATAGGAGATGGTGAGAATGGCTGCTGCTTTGGCAACCGGACTGTTGAGTGGAATATGGACGTATATCGCCCCGTTTTTTGGAATGTTGATCTGGGCCGGCTTTGCCGGGTGTACAACCTTTTTTGCTGTGGGAACAGGTAGGTTCAGAGCTTTGGCTACAGCATCAATCACCAATATTACCGGAGTGGCTTGTGGGATGATGATTCTCCTACTTTCTACAACCACCGAATTCTCCGGAGGGATGGCGATTTTCAGTGGAATCGTGACCACAGTTATGGTGTTGCTCGGTACCGTAAAGCCGACGAATTATACGCCGGGAATTTTTGTAGGAGCTTTTTCCACATTCGCTTCAGGAGGAGATTGGTTGATTGTAGCTATTTCCCTATTAGCTGGAGTATTGCTTGGATTTTTCAGTGCGGAGCTCGGAATGCAGTTCTCGAAGCTGCACCATAAATTCGCTCCCAAGCGCTTTAATAAGGCGCAGAAAACTTTTATTGAGGGCGAAGAAAATAATACGGAGATTGTAAAATGAAGAAGGTAGACTTTGGATAATCAAAGTCTACCTTCTTTTCATTATGATAAGAAACGGCTCAGACGCTATGGTTCAAACGTTTCGATTGCTCACCTTCTTATCCAGCTTATGCTTCAGTCATCCTACAACAATAGGAGTGGTATAATAAAGATACCAGTTATTGAGAGGAGTGATAGAGTATGACCAAACACAAAATCTATACTATGAGTGTTTCAAAAGTCTATCCCCACTATGTCACAAAAGCGGAAAAGAAAGACCGGACCAAAGAAGAAGTCGACGAAATCATCCGCTGGCTGACCGGCTACAGCCAGGAAGAATTGGATGCCCACCTGGAACAGGGAACAGACTTCGAGACCTTCTTCGCTGCGGCCCCTGAACTGAACCCTTCCCGAAAAGAAATCAAAGGCGTCATCTGCGGGGTGCGCGTAGAAGAAATCGAAGAACCGACGATGCAGGAAATCCGTTACCTGGATAAGCTGATCGATGAATTGGCAAAAGGAAAAGCTATGGAAAAAATTCTACGTTAGAATAAAACATAGAGAGAGCCCCAGTATCAGTCCCCGGGGCTCTCTTTCAATTAAGATCCATTGCGTACACTCTCAAAAGGCAACTCTTTCTCACACTCATCTGCAAGCTTCTTGCATGTCTCATAGAAACGCTCGAAATCGAGTTCATGCATTTCTTCTATATTCGTGGACTCGATGATGTATTCCGCGAAGCGCCACGTATCCTCTTTGATCTGACCGTGGTGGACGATGGCTATTTTGTATAACGCCTCCAGCACCGCGTCCATGACGGTGAGGTCCTTCTTCCCGTATAAACGAACCTGATAAAAACTTTTATAGAGGTAATCCCGGAACTTTTTCGGTTCCATCATGAAACGCAGGTTCTCGTCATCGTCTGCGTAATAGCGGATCGGCTCATACACCGAAGCCAGGTCAGCAAGGAGCGATCCGATCCGGTTGATGCAGTTCACGGCGGTATGAGGGTCGTTGATCCCCGTAGAAATGGCCTTCACGGCAATTTCCACCAGTTTCTGAATCGAGAATTCGATGTCCTGCACATCGGTCCGTTCATTGCCGATAACAATGTAATTCGTGCAAGCTTCCAAACCTTCGTTCTCTTCGCCTTGTTCCTTTTTCCAGTAGTAAAAGACAGGCGCACCTTTTTGGATATAATCCCCCATCTGAAACGCAGCGACAAGTAGAATGTCATGCTTTTTGGCGAAGGCCAGGAGCCCTTCCGTCCTGATGCCCTGCAGATATCCCGATTGCTTCGCTTTGACCGCATAAGGCGTGTAAGTTTGCCATTCATGAATTTCTTTCTCATCCCATTCTGTGGCTTCCGTATAGTTTTTCTCCTGGAACGTGTTTTCAATAAGCGTAGAGGCGTCGGTCCGGATTTTTCCGATAAGATTGTTCACCTGTACGAACCGGGAAGAGTGGTGGATAAACAGGATAAAGAAACCGAGACTTATGATTGCTACGATCACTGTCAGAAAAGGAGCGATGAACTGTTTCTGATCCCCGCTTCCGAGTAATAACAGGTTCATCAGTGTGAAAACGAACCCGTAAGAGAAGACACCGAGCACGTGCTTCGTAATCTTACTCTTCATAAAGTCCTGCAACGTACGAGGAGAGAATTGTGTCGTATACGTGGTCAGGACGACCATAATGGTAGAGAAACTGATCGTCGTCATCGTAAGGATCGAAGTGATCAGGGACCCGTACATCGTCTGTGCCACGCTTTTCTCCATAAAGAAGAAGGAAGGCATATGGTCCTGGATGAGAGGTACGACTAGCGTATCCAACCCATTTACGATACTCACCACTACCAGGGCCAGTAAGCTGTAGACCGCCGGGAGGAACCAGAAGCTATCCCGCATCCGCACCCCTAATTGTGTTTTGTTCAACTTCCTCACTCCTTTTCTGTCTAAGTATGTACAGTATATCATTCAATTGTCGAAAAGATTTCACGGGGGATTTTCTTTATTGAAAATGATTTGTTTGTAATAATAGATGCGTGAAAAGATATAGAGAGGAGTGGAGCCATTGTTTTTACTGGTGAAAGGAAGCGGGGACTATCTGGAAGTGCTCCATCATGCTACGTCCCGGAAATTCAAAATGTTCGAAGAGAAAGAAGAAGCCGAACGGCACGCAGAGCAGTTGAATGAAGAAATGAGAGACCAGAACCTGTGGAGAGTTGTGCGGGAAGAGGAAATCTATAATCAATGATGAAAAAGCCCTCATAGACCATAATGACTGTTTCATGAGGGCCCTTTTGTATTATGTTACTCAGAGTCTTTATATATGCAGCTCACAGGGAAGTTCTTTTTTCAACGGGCACACCCGGATCCAGAGATATCTCCGAATCCATATGGAAGATACGGACAGCATCTCCCTCTACGAGCGTATAAACCACTTTCCCTTCTGTCAGCTTCAGGTTGATCAAACAATTTCTATATCTGATATTGAACTCTAAGGATCCCCACTGCTCAGGCAGATAAGGAGAAAAGTGAACATTCGATTCTTTCACTCTGAGCCCTGCAAAGCCGTAAACGATCCCCATCCAGGTACCTCCCATGTTCGCCATGTGCAGACCGTCCTTCGTATTACCGTGAAGATTATCAATATCCAGTCGCGACGTTTTGCTGAAGTAGTCGTACGCTTTCTCTTTCTGTCCGAGCTTGGACGCCATGATACTGAACACACAGAAAGATAGCGACGAATCGTGCGTAGTGACCGCTTCATAATAATTATAGGAATGCTCGATCGTATCCTGATCTGTGAAATCCTCCAGAAGAAAATGAGCAAGTACGGTATCCGCCTGCTTACATACCTGATAACGGTACAACAGCAGTGGATGATAATTCAAGAGTAGCGGATACTTGTCTTTCGGCGTGGTGTCGAGGTCCCATTTCCCTTTTTGCAGGAAGGTATCGTCCTGCTCATTGATTTTCAATTCCTCGTTGTACGGGAGGAACATCTTCTCGGCGGCTTCCTTCCACATTTCAATTTCTTCTTCCTCTGCTTCCAAATCGTTCATCAGTTCCGTAAGCCTCTCAGGGTCTTCCTTTTTCAAATGGTCATAAATTTTCCCCGCCCACAGCAAGTTATTCTTCGCCATGACGTTCGTGTAGTAGTTATTGTTCACGATACACGTATATTCATCGGGTCCGGTGACACTGTCGATCCGGAACTGACCGTTATGAAAGTGGCCGACTTCGAGCCATAGCCGGGATGTTTCAAAGAGCACTTCCGCCATTTCATTTCTGAAGAAGTCTTCGTCTCCGGACACCATATAGTATTGGATATAGCTATAGGCGATATCGCCATTGATGTGATACTGTGCGGTACCCGCCGGGAAAAAGGCCGAGCTTTCTCCTCCGGTGATCGTACGCCACGGAAACAGTGCGCCTCTCGTGTGGCCGATGTCCTTCGCCCGCTGACGTGCACTATCCAACAAAGAATGACGATGAAGAAGCAGGTTCTTCGCTATCTCAGGGTTCGTCATCAGGAAGAACGGGAACATGTAAATCTCCGTGTCCCAGAAATAATGACCTTCGTATCCTTCCCCGGAAAGGCCTTTCGCTGCAATGTTGCTTTTCGGATCTTTCCCAACAGACTGCAGCAGGTGATACATATTGAACCGGATCCCCTGTTGCAAGTCGTCGTCCCCGTCGATGAGAATATCAGATGTTTTCCAGAAGTCGTTCAGGTATCGGGCCTGCTCTTCCAGAAAATCTTCAAAGCGATCATCCGCCAATTCTCCCTGGAGTTGCACTGCTTTCTTTTCAAGATTCTGTCCATATCTCATGGAATCCATGTAGACGTTACGTTTCGTGAAGGTGATTTTCTCTTCTCCGGAAAAAGTATACGTCTCCTGTGCCTTTGCGCCTTCGATGTTGCTCTCATAATCGTGGTTCTCTTTGTCCGAAAACGTTTTCGAAGAACAACATACGGACATCTTCGTCTCATGCGTCTCGGCACCTGCCACGTGACATCCATCCGTTTCATATACGGCGCCTGCTGCAAGTCTCTTCGCATGACCGGAAGCTACACGCGGATCATCCGGATCGACGAAATTCGAAACGTCCCCTTCAAGCTCTGAGTGGATGGCAATCCTTTCTACACCTTTGACCGGATCCACCGTTATCTCCTGTACAAACACTTCCCGATTTACAAACGATACAAGTCTCTTGAACGTGATGTTCACTTCTTTGCCTTTCGGAGATCTCCAATGTACGATTCTTTCTGAATATCCCTGATCCATTCGAAGCTTACGCTGAAAATCCAGGACTTCTCCTTCAAACAGCGAAAACCGCTCGTCATCCAACCAGACCTGCACACTTTGCGCATCCATGATATTGAGCAGCTTCTCCTGCGTGTCCGGGAAGCCATGCAGCTTCTCTCCATATTCGATGTCCACCTTGTCATGGAAAGCGTTGATATAGGTGCCGCGTATGGATTTATCGCCTTCCGAGTAGCCCTCTTCGAAGTTGCCCCGCACGCCGAGGTATCCGTTTCCGAGGAAAAAGAGACTCTCATTCGTCAGTAAATCACTCTGGTTCAATTTGCTGCTTTCGATCGTCCATGACATCTCTTCACATCCTTTACATCTTTCTATTTGCCTCATCGAACCGATCGATGATGGCTTCTAATTTCAGTTCAGCCGTGTCTGCCACGACGTAATCAGCGTGATCCAACTGTGCTTCGTCTCCGACACCTACCGAAAACATGCCTGCCTCATTGATCGCTGTGACCCCTGCAATCGCGTCTTCGATACCTACACATTCCTCGTAGGCAACGTCCAGCTCATCCGCCGCTTTCAGAAAAATATCCGGCGCAGGCTTTCCATTCTCGACAGATGCCGGGTCTACCACGTAATCGAAATGGTGCTCGATCTGCAATTGCTTAATGATGAAGGGAGCATTTTTGCTTGCAGAGCCTAACGCAATTTTTATACTGTTTTCCCTCAATCTCTCCAACAGTTCACCGATCCCCGGGTAGATATCTTCAGGTTCAATCGAGGTGATGAGCTCTCGATAAGCTTCATTCTTCTTCTCCATCAACTCCGTCTTTTGTTCCTCAGAGACATGGAGGTTGTGGTTGAGGTTCAGAATTTTATCAAGAGAATCCCCTCTCGATACACCTTTCAAGCTTTCATTGAATTCTCTATCTATCTCTATGCCGATGCTCTGCGCCATCTCTTTCCACGCAACGTAGTGCTGTTCGGCTGTATCCGTGATCACTCCGTCCAAATCGAAAATAAACAGTTTCGGATAGTCCTTCATAAACGTCCCTCTCCATATAAGAATTCTTCTTCGGTACCTAATCCATCACTACTTTTTCTCTGAAAGTAAGTTCCCAGCCTGACGTATTCTCCGACACTTCAAACGCGTAGCCTTCCTCTTCTTTCGTGATTACAAGCGATAGTCTGCCTTCTCCGATCCGCATATCCTCCACTTTCAAACGAGTCATTCCTTGAGGGAACGCCGGCTCCACGATGATCTGCTCGTTGTAGGCATCCGGCTCTACTCCGGAAATGGACTGAAGGAATACAAACGAAGCGGTAGCCGCCCAGGCTTGCGGGGAACACGTCGTCGGGTAAGGTACCAGATGACCTTCTTCCTTGCTGTAGCCGCAGAACAATTCAGGTAAGCGGAGATGCTCGAAGTATTCAGCTGCATCCAGCAACCCTTCGATGACCGTCACCGCTTCCGATTTTCCGACTTGAGACAGACCGAGAAGAATCATCGCGTTATCGTGTGGCCAAACACTTCCATTGTGGTAGCTCATCGGATAGTATCCGGTGGAATCGTCCGACATCGTACGGACCCCGTAGCCGCTGAACAGTGATTTACCGACGAGTTTCTCAGCTACGGACCTTTCACGCTGTTCTTCACTGATGCCTGACATCAACAGGTGACCCGGATTCGAAGTGAGAGCTTTGATCTGCTTCCCTTCTCCGTCGAGACCAAGCGCATAGAATTGTTCTTCTTCCATCCAGAATGCTTTCTCGAACCGGTCGCTTAAGAGTTCGGCTTCTTCTCTCAGTTGCTCGGCCCTCTCTGTTTCTCCGATTTCTTTGTAAACATCTGCGAGAGTAGTCTTCGCCTGGTACACATAGCCCTGCACTTCCACCAGTGAAATCGGGTCTTTGGCCAGCGTTCCGTCCTCATGAACGTTCGAGTTATCCGAATCCTTCCATCCCTGATTCACGAAACCAGCGTCTGTCGTCTGTTGATACTGGACGAACCCATCTCCCCGGATACTTCCGTACTGATCGATCCATTCGATAGCCTTATCCAGAGAAGGCTTCATCTGCTTCAGAAACGCTTCATCCTTAGTCCAGTTGTAATATTCCGTAGCCAAAATCACGAACAAAGGCGTTGCGTCCACCGTTCCGTAATAAGGCGTGAACGGAATTTGACCTGTTGATGCCAACTCGCCGGAACGGAGCTCGTGCATGATTTTGCCCGGCTGCTCGTCTCTGTACAGATTCTCTTCTTTCCCTTGATAATGCGCCAGCGTCTGCAACGTTCCTTTGACCTGTTCCGGTTGAAAAGGCAGCAGGAACAGAGAGGTAATCAGGCTGTCCCGGCCAAAAGGAACAGAATACCACGGCACCCCTGCTACAGGTACATCTCCGAATCCGACATCAGTCATAAGCATCCGCGTGTCGATGACTCCGCGATGATAGACTTTATTGAAAATAGGATGATCACTGTCTATCTTCGTCCCCTGACTGGTCCATTCTTCATAAGAGTTCTCCAGACGCCCGAGAGCTTCTTCAAATTCCAGAGCCTGCTTACTCCCTCCGTTGATGACCGGATGGATCATAAAAGTGAGCGTCTTTCTTTCCTGGGGGGCAAGGGTCCATATTGCTTCCACTTCCCCTTCTTCCACAACATGCGCCCCCGATTCTTTCCAGGTAATCCGTGTTTCACGTGGAACATCGTCTTTTCCTTGATAACCGATTACCATCGATTGATCTTCATATGTAATACCTGTCTTCTCTCCTGTCTCTCCTGTCGCGAATCCACGCACGAGAAACATATCCCGGAAGTCCACGTCAAAATGCACGTTCACTTTCAACGTTCTCTCTTCAAGGAAATAATTCGTGAACGTCATCCGTTCATATAGAATGCCGTCGTAGATAAAACGCTCACGCAAGGCTTCTGTCGCCCCTTTATCCTCCTCGACTTCTACGAGACGCATAGAAGCTCTATAGTTTTCGTCATCATCCGAAGAAAGGAGCGATGGCTTACTGTCATTCAGCATCAATTCGAACTTGCTCAAAAACCTCGTGTCTTTGGTATAAAGCCCATAGCCTTTCTCCTCAGACCCTTCCACGTCCCCACTCTTCTCAGTAGTCAAAAACAGATCGTCTTCTTTTATTACGCTATATTCCATGATCTTTCTCCTTTATCTTTTGTGTATATCCCGCACACTTCCACGTTCTACAAGTTCATGATTCACCATGACGTGCTGGCTCGATTGCTTCTTCTCCATAACTTTCACGAGAAGTTGAGCCGCCTCGTTTCCTATGTCGAAGAAGTTCTGATTGATCGTCGTAAGTGGCGGATTGGTTATGGCACTGAAAGGCAAGTCGTCGAACCCTATCACAGAAACGTCTTCCGGAATAGTTAGCCCCGCTTCTTTCACTGCTTTCATAATTCCGTACGCCATCAGATCACTGAAGCACAAAAATGCGGTCGGCTGCCTTTTTTTCAACAACTCCGTCGCTTCCCGGTAGGCCTGGTCTTCATCAAAGTTCGCATGGATAATCGACTCTTCAGGCAAAGGAATTCCGTGTTTACGGAAAGATTCGCGAGCCCCCTCTAACCGTTTGGCGTTGACGAAGGTTTCTTCCACTCCACCTATAACCACGATCTCCCGGTGACCTCTCTCTAGTAAATGGTCCGTCATTTCTATGCCCGCTGCATAGTTATCAATAGAAATGCTTCCTATATTTTCGGATTTCTCATCCGTAATATGATCTATATAGACACAGGGGATATTCGTATCCACTAACTCCTTAAAGTAAGGGTCATCCATCCTCAGTCCCTGAAGGATCGCTCCGCCTATATTTCGTTCCCTGCAAAACTGAGCATAGCTTTTCTGCTTTTGTTTTTTGGAATCGATCAGGAAGACGGACAGTTCATGATTGTTATCTTCCACTCCTCTATAAATACCTTTGATTACCTGATAAGCGTTCGTGTCCTTCTCACTCGAATTGAAAACGGCCGACGAGATCAGCCCGATGTTCATCTGTTTTTTCGAAGAAAGGTTCCGTCCTGCCAGATTCGGAGAGTAATTCATCTCTTCGGCAATCTGTAAAATCCGTTCTTTTGTCTCCGGCTTGATATCCGGATAGTCATTCAACGCTTTCGATACCACGCTGACGGATACATTCGCCGCTTTCGCCACTTCTTTGATGGATGTCATATGCTCATCCGCTCCTCTCCCGCTTTCTACCTCTTAACCTACATATTACAGGCTTCCTGGCGGATTTTTAAGTAAGATCTGTAGAACAGATAGAAAGAGGTGGTAGCGATAAGAGAACCCGCGAAGAAGACGGTGACGAACCACAGGGTGCTCGCAATATAAATGATGAAGGAAACGATCAAAGCTGTAACCACCGTGACCCCCGGTCGTCCGACCGTCATGTAAAAGCTGTTGATGAACCGTTCGCGGATCGTCATGTTGTAATGAACCACCATGGAAAAAAAGTGCAGGTTCATCACTGCCAGCAGAATGCCTAAGATGGAAAAAATGGTAGCCATCAACTCGCTGTTATCCGCGAAAAAGCGGAAATCCAAAACCCAGACGCTCCAGATAAGTGTCCAGATCGCTCCAGCCACAAAGCTCGTTCTGTAATTGTTCTTCAGATAAACAAGATACGTTTTTAAGAGAGTATGGTGTTCTTCATCTCTCATCCAATCTCTCGCCATCGCAAACAGAGCTGTTGTAGCCGGATAGAAGATAAGTGGCAGTAATACAACGAGAGGCAGAGCGTATATATGCGTTCCTTCATCACTGACAAGATACGTCCAGACCACAATTACTATAGGAACGTTGAGAATAAACCATAGAAAGTTGGTGACAGAGAATCTCATAAACCAGGAAGCAAGCAGATAGATGAAGCCGAAAACACCGGTATAACTTTGCATAGGGCTCTCCCTCCTTTTCTTGTTATTTTACTGCCCCGTCTCCGATACCCTGGATAATGTGTTTCTGTGCCAAAGCGTAGAAAATGACTACCGGAATAACCGTCATGACGAGCCCTGCCATCGCCAGGTTCCATTCAATCGTGAATTCCCCGAAGAAATAGAACGTGGAAAGCGGGATGGTCCGCAAATCCGTAGAAGTCAACACGAGGGACGGCAAGAGGTAGTCGTTCCAGATCGTGATGACATTGATGATCAATACGGTTACTGTAATCGGTTTAAGCATAGGGAAGATGATTTTCCAGAACACTCCCATTTTCGAAGCTCCATCGATCGTCGCCGCTTCTTCCAGAGAAATCGGAATCGATTTCACAAATCCGTGGTACAAGAATACGGAAATCGCCGAGTTGAAGCCGACGTGCATGAAGATCAGACCGCCACGCGAATCAAGCATCGTAAATCCAGTAAAGTCCATGATCCAGCCCATTTCCTGTATAAGTGGCATCATAATCGTCTGGAACGGAATAAGCATTGTAGAGATGAACAGCATGAAAATGATGTTACTGATAGGATGCGGAGTCCGTGCCAGCATCCATGCCGTCATGGACGAAAGAATGACGATGATGATGACCGAAATCGTCGTAATAACAAAAGAGTTGAATAAGGCCATCATGAAGTTCATGTCGTCGATTGCCTGGGCATAGTTACCGAAGTTGAACTCTGTAGGAAAGGCCAACACGTTTTCATACAGCGAGGCACGATCCTTGAACGAGTTCACGGCAATGATGTAAATGGGAGATAAAAATACAAGAGCCAAAAGGAAAAGCAATATTTCTCTGATATACGCATTCGGCTTTTTCATTACATCTCAACCTCCCTTTTCTTCGTGACATACACCTGTGTCAGAGCTACACCGGCGACGATAAGGAAGAATATAATCGCCTTCGCCTGTCCATACCCGTAGTTACCGTAGCCGAAGATTTCATTGAAAATATTCATCGCGAATAACTCTGTCGCATTCGCAGGCCCACCATTGGTGAGTGATAGGTTGACGTCATAGATCTTGAAGGCCATCGATAACGTCAGGAACAAGCTGATCGTGAATGCCGGCATGAGCAACGGGAACGTTATGCTTTTCAGCTGTTGCCATTTGTTCGCTCCGTCGATATGGGCCGCTTCTATGATATCTTTCGGAATGCCCTGTAAGCCTGTAATATAGATGATCATGACATAACCGGCCATCTGCCAGGTAAAGACGAATACGAGCGTATATAGGGCAAACTCCGGGTCATTCAGCCAGTTGAAGAAAATGCTGCCCCATCCGGTCCACTCTCCGACCATTTTCAAAACGTCCGAGAAAACGAACTGCCAGATGTAACCGAGAATCAAGCCACCGATCAGGTATGGCATGAAGAACATCGTGCGTGCCGTATTGGCGATTTTCAATTTGGAAGTGACAAATAAAGCGAAGCTTAAGCCCACGACATTGATAGTAATTACGGAAAATACCGTGAATTTCACCGTAAGCCAGGCTGACTCCAGGAACCGCTCGTCCTCCAACAGGTTTTTATAGTTTTCAAGCCCATTGAACACCATCGGGTTTGCGCTGATTCCATCCCACTGAAAGAAAGAATAGAACGTTCCTATAATGAACGGAACGATGACGACTGTCAGAAATATAAGTAGTAAGGGGCCGGTAAATAGTAAGAACCATCCCCATTTTTTACGTTTGGTCACATGTATCCCTCTTTCTTCACCGTGCTTTGTCTGAAAAGAGAGTGTGGACACCCTCCACTGTCAGAGCGTGCCCACGGATTCTCTTGTTGTCAGTTATTTCGTTGCATTATCCCAGGCACTATCCAGTCCTTCGATCAGGTCTTCTCCCGTTGCGTCTTCGTTCAGGAAGAATTCCTGTGCTGCAGGGGTGAAATCGTTCTGGATGACTCCTGCAGGGAAGTAGTTGATCGCCCATGGAATCGTTTCGCCGCTGTTGGAAGCTTCCAGTACATCCTGGGAAAGCGGATCGACTTCTCCGGCGTCAATGTTCGTCATGGCCGGAAGGAAACCGAATTCTTCCACGACATACTGCTTACCAGTTTCACTCGTGTGCATCCACTCAAGGAAATCATTCGCTGCTGCGATTTCTTCTTCACTCTTCGTACCGTTAACGGCCCAGTTACCACCGACACCTACAGCCAATTTGTCATTGCCCATAAGTGGGAATGGCATCATGCCGACCTCAAAATCTACTTCATAATCCTGAAGAATTCCGTAAGACCAGTTCCCCTGGTGAACCATCGCTGTTTCCCCGTTTGCGAAAGCTCCCATCTGTTCATCATAGTTCACATCCATAGGGTTGACGCCGTGCTCTTTAATGGCTCCCATGAATTCACCGAACTTCTGGAACTCTTCGGTTTCTGTCATCGATGTATCGCCAGCTGACAGATTATCGATATATGTTCTGTAGTCATCCTGAAGCGCGAATGGATAGTTGCTTGGGTGACCGATAAGGAAGAACGCTTCCTGAGAAAGACTGATCGGATTGACGTCCTCCCCTTTCAACCTTTCCATTTCGCTTACAAACGACTCATAATCCGTGATGTCTTCTTCATTTACAAGATCTTTGTTGTAGACAAGACCGAAACCTTCGATACCATAAGGGATTCCCACAAGCTCTTCCCCGTTCATCAGTCCCATGTTAGGGGCGATGTTCTGCGTATACTCGAGGTCGCTCATGTCGTGGACATAAGACTCAAGTCTTTGTGCTTCCCTCTCATTCCCAAGAGTGAAAATGGAAGGTCCCTGTTCACTGTTCAACTTGATCTGCAGTTGAGAGAAGTAATCGTCCCCGGTCGTACCGACAATTTCCACTTCCACCCCTGTTTCTTCCGTGTATGTGGCAGCAAGTTCTTCAAGGGCATCAGAGATTTCCACTTTACTCTGGAAAATGGTGATCTTCTCTCCATTTCCACCTTCCCCGTCTCCGGAACTTTCTCCTCCGGAATCTCCGCCACAAGCTGCTAGAACCATTATTAAACTGATAAAGACCAACGAAAAGAGTGCCTTCTTCCCAACTTTCATGTGAGTTCCTCCCTCAATGTTTTAAGATATACCTTGAAATGAATGTCTCATTCCTCACGACGAACGCCGTTTTCGAAAACGTTTTCGTGAAAAGGCTTACACAGAGTATAGACCTCTTACATGACCCGAGTCAACACTATTCTTCAAATTTGTATATACAAATTTCGGAAAGGATTACTCATACAGTGAACAAACGTTGATTCTCCGGGCTATCCAGAAGATTTAAAAATATATGATTTTTTATCGAAAAATCTGAATTTTAAACAAAAAAAGGTCTCGTAGAACAAATAGCTGTTCCACAAGACCTCTTATATATTTTGAAATTTTACTTTTCCCCGCTCAATTCCACCAGGATCTTCGCCTGGGATTTGTCATTGCTGAGAGCTTCAAACCCTTTATCTACAATATCATCGAGTTGAATCTTATCGGTGATGATCCCACGCGGATTCAACTGCCCCGTCCCCATCAGATCGACCGTCTGCTGGAAGGTAGTCGGTGAATAAGCGATCGTTGATGTCACCTTCACACCGCTCCCGGTCAACTGCATCGGGTTCCAGTCGATCGATTTTGCGAAAATGGATACGATAACCATCGTGCCGCGTGCTTTCGTTGCATCAATGGCCTGTTTGAAGGTAGGTTCCACCCCTGCCACTTCAAAAGCTACGTCCACTCCATCTTTCTCGAGTTTGCGGATGGCTACCACCGGATCGGTGTCTCCGGAATTTATAATATCAGTCGCTCCAAGCTCTTTCGCTTTCTCCAGTCGTTTCTCGGAAAGGTCGAGGGCTATGATGCGAGTTGCACCGGCAGCCTTGGCAGCCAGAATCGTTACAAGCCCGATCGGTCCTGCACCGAACACTGCTACGGTATCTCCGAACTGCATGTCCGCTTCTTTCACCGCCTGAACTGCTACTGCCATCGGCTCCACAAGCGCTCCATCCTGCAGGGTCATTGATTCCGGAAGAAGATAAGCATTCGCTTCCGGGACATTCGCATAGGTCGTAAACCCTCCGTCACCATGAAGACCAATGAAACTGAACCCGTCATAAATATCCACGATTTCCGGTTTGTTGCCATGCGTGAGGGTAGGGTTGATGGCCACACGATCTCCTGCTTTTATGTTTTTCACTTCTGAACCGACTTCTTCTACGACTCCGGCAAACTCATGCCCCATCGTCAGAGGTGTCTGTTCCCCGGTCAATTCATCTTTCGCTTCGCTCGGCATAAAGACAGGACCTTCTTCATATTCGTGAAGGTCACTTCCACAAATACCGGCCCAACCGACGCGTACTTTCACTTCATGATCTTTCAGAGGTTTCAGTTCACGTTCTTCTACGCGCAAATCTTTTTTTCCATACCATACTGCTGCTTTCATTAGTAGTCCCTCCTTTGTCATGCTGGTGATTCTATGACACAGACTCTCTACCCGTTTTTACGTAAAAAAATGATTAACTTTATGTGACAATTTTTCATGTAAAGAAAAGAAGCCTCTCCTCTTAGTCCCGAGCTGTGAACAGCCTCATGGCAAGAGGTACAGGCTTCTTCTTCATTACGTTCTTTTTTCAGGAATCTGATGAATGGTTTCAATCAGAATGTCCAATTTCCCTTCAATACGGTGCAACAGGTAGAAAGTGACCGCAATCGGAAAGCCGACATCCGTCAGGAACTGCATCCCCATGTCCATATTCTTTCCCCTTTCTATGAGAAAAGCCGCTTCAGCAGCGGCTTCTCTATATTAAAGCTCGATTTCGTTGACGTTCCGTTCGACGATGCGTGCCTGTTTCTTCTGGACAAGTGCTCCTCCTGAGGAGAGGAAACAGTCCTGACTGATGATTTCATCCATCGCCGCTCCTACCGCAACAGGATCCGCGGGTTCCACCGGGGCATCCAGGGAAATGGTTACGACCTTCCCGTCTTCATTCAGAAACTTCAATTCCAACTTCTTCATACTCTATTCCTCCTTAGTCCTGGATATAGACGATAGATGATTCATCGTCTCTGGTCACTTCGGCAAGCGTGTACTGCTGCAGGACGTCAAGTTTCTCAACGACTGCGTAAAGTGCGTCAGAGGTGGCATTGGTGCGGACATTTCGGAATGATTTCGTTTTGTACGTCGGTTCTCCGAATTCGTCCGCGCCCGTTTCGAACGTAAGTTTCAGCGTTGAATCAATGCGTTCTGTCATTAGAGCCATCAGCGTTCCCTCCTTTCATAACTATAATCGAAGGAACTACCGATCAGGTGTCTCTTTTTCTGAAACTTTTCCTGAAATATTTTTTCCAAAAAAAAGCCGCCTCTTCGGCGACTTCTCTTCGTTACATTTCAATATCTGTGACGTTCCGTTCGACAATCCGGGCCTGCTTCTTCGACACGAGCGCTCTCCCGGAGGATGAAAAAGCATCCTGCGTGATGATCTCATCCATCGCCGCTCCGACCGCTACCGGATCCGCCGGCTCGACCGGGGCATCCAGAGAAACCGTTACGACTTTCCCGTCTTCATTCAAAAACTTCAGCTCCAGCTTCTTCATTCGCTAACTCCCCCTTAGTTTTCTGTGTGCACGATCGATGATTCATCATCTCTCGTCACTTTGACGAGTGAATGTTGCTGCAAATCTTTGAGCTTCGCTACGATTTCATAAAGAGCTTCTGTCGTAGCATCGGTGCGGACATTGCGGAACGATTTCGTCTTTGTCATCGGTTCTCCGAATTCATCCATCCCTGTTGCGAACTGAAGCTTCAGTGTGGAACTGATCCGTTCTGTGGTAACAGCCATCAGCATTCCCTCCCTTCACAGCTATAATCGAAGGGAGCCCTGATCAGGTGTCACTGTTTTTGAAAAAAGTTACTGATCGGTCGTGCCGAGAGTCATACCGCCGTCGACGGTAAGTTCAGCACCTGTGCAATAGGAACTCTCCTCAGAAGCGAGGAAGGCGACGGCTTTTGCGATTTCCGATGGCTGACCGATGCGGCCAAGGGGCACAGAATCATAAAAGGACGGCACTCCTTTTCCACCGGTAGCCATATCCGTCTCGATGCCGCCTGGATGGATCATATTGATGCGGATCCCTTTCGGCCCATTTTCGATGGCAGCCGCTTTCGACATAGCTACGACCGACGCTTTGGTTGCAGCATAAGCCGAGGACTGGCTGATGGGAGCGAACGCGGAGATCGATACGTTATTCACAATCGAACCTTTCTGCTGACTCGCCATCTGAGGAATGACGGCCTGCATCCCCATAAAAACGCCGAGCTGGTTGACTTCGATCATCTGACGGTAGTCGTCCAGCGTGATTTCCGTGAAAGGTTTCCGCGTCAGGAGACCGGCATTGTTCACGAGCGCATTGATTCTATCGTAGTTCGTTACGACATGTTCAACCGCTTCTTTCCAGTCTCGTTCTTTTGTCACATCCAGCTTCACAGGAAAAGCGTTTTCGATTGTATCAGCTGTGTGCTCTGCTTCTTCATAGTTACGAGCCCCTACACCTACAGTTGCTCCGAGGTCGGCCAGGTGTTCAGCGATGGCTTTACCCTGGCCCCGGTTCGCTCCGGTGACGAGAATAATGTTTTCCGTTAAGTCAGGCATTGGTTTTCCCCTTCCATAATAAAAGGTTAAGAGATATCAAGGAATGAACTCTTAACCTTCTTTCCGAATTGCGTATTTGCGCTAACGGTTATTCATTGACGACTGTGATCTGTTGACTATGATAAGAACTCAAAATATCGGATTGGTCGTTATCTGTAATCAGATAAGTCAAGGCGCTTGCCGGAGTGACGATATGATTCGAGAAAGTGTTCAATTTATCAGAGGTCACCATAGCCAGAATCTCATTCGATACAGATGCCATTTTTCTTTTGACCTCAGCCTCCCCTAAACTCGGAACACTGATACCGATGTTCGGATCGATTTTATGGATCCCCATAACATACAAATCAGCCCTGATATTATCCAGGAATTCCACCGTATTTACCCCAAGGTTCACCATAGATTCCTTGAACAACGTTCCGCCGATCATGATCACTTCAATATCATTATGGTTCGTCAAAGCCATGGCGATCGGTGGACTGTTCGTGATGACCGTGGCTTTCAGTGTCAAAGGCAGCTGGTTTACAAAGTGTAAGTTCGTGGTTCCTCCATCGATCAGAAGAACCATGTCCTCTTTAATAAACTCCAGCGCCTTTTTGGCCAAATCCATCTTCAACTCATTCATGACATTCTTTCTTGTAGAAAAGTCTACTACCGGCGGCCCTATTCTCATCGCTCCACTATGGACTCTACGGATCAGACCTTTATTATCCAACTCTTTCAAATCTCTGCGTATCGTATCTTCTGAAACAAAGAGGCGTTGACTGAGATCACTGGCAATGACTCTCTGCTCTCCATTGAGGATTTCTAGTATCTTCTGTTGACGTTCTTGTTTTAACAAAACTCCTTCACCCTTCATTGTCCTTTTTTTCCATCCTACCACAAACGCAGAGACATGCACAAAACAAAGCCAAACACGCAGACTTTCGACAAAAACATGCAATTTTTGTGTTTACATCTGCATGATAACGCTTTACAATTAAGAAAAAGCAGCACAAGGAGGCAACAACATGCAGAAAAGAGCAATCACTATTGCACCCTCCATCATGAGTGGAGATTTATGTAATTTGGAGAAAAGCGTTAAAGCAATCGAAAATGAAGGATTAGATACGTTACACATAGATGTCATTGATGGATCGTTCAGCCCGAGCATGCCTCTTGGTATTGATACGATCAAACAGTTGAGAAAAGTCACGGATATGAATTTCGACGTTCATATCATGGCGAACGATAATGAGTTTTTCATTCAGGAAATGATCGACATCGGTGTCGAGCAGATTTCTTTCCATTTAGAAAGCAGCGTCCATATCGACCGCTACGTGAACTTGATTAGGAAAAGCGGAACGAAGGTCGGAGTCGCCTTGAACCCTTCCACCCCGCTATCGTCGCTGGATTATATCCTGCCTCAGTGCGATACGGTGCTGCTGATGCTGATCAACCCTGGATTTGCAACAGACAAAAATGAGAAACAGGTTCCTTACGCCACCAAAAAGGTGAAAGATCTGCAAGCACTCATCCAGGAAAAAGGACTGGATACACGAATCGAAGTAGACGGCCGAGTTTCCCTCGAAACCATTCCTGAACTGGTGAATGCAGGCGCAGATATCCTGGTTGCAGGAAGCACAAGCCTATTCATCAAGGAACGAAGCATCGCTGAAAACAAAAAGATCATGGAAGAAAAAATTGCTGAAGGTCTTTCTTCAGAGGAGGTAACGAAATAATGGATTATAATCAGGCTCAAAAAGAAATCGTAGAAGAACTTTCCAATACACTGAATCAGATTGACGGGGACAGTGCAGATGAACTGCTGGCAGAAATCAAAAAGGCGGACAAAGTATTCTTCGTAGGTGTCGGCAGAGTTCTTCTTTCCTTACAAGGGGTAGCCAAGCGATTGGCACATCTCGGCATCAAAACGTACGTGGTCGGCCAGATTACGGAACCGGCCATTACTGAAAATGACCTTCTTATTGTAGGGTCCGGAAGTGGAGAGTCAGCATTCCCACTGACCATTGCTCAGAAGGCGAAGAAATACAACGCAAGGATCGCCCACATCGGTGCAAATCCTGATTGTTCCATGAAAGAATACTCCGACGTATTTGTAAGGATCCCGGTAAGTACCAAACTTCAGTTGCCGAATGAAATCCCATCCGTCCAACCGATGACAAGCCTGTTTGAACAAAGTTTGCTGTTACTCGGAGATACACTCGCATTGATGCTGATCCGTGAGCAGGACATCGATATGCCAAGCCTTTGGGAATACCACGCGAACCTGGAATAGTAAGGGAACGGACGGCCTTCGTTCTTTCCGAAAGGAGATAGTAAAATGCTAGCATTACATTTCGGAGCCGGGAACATCGGAAAGGGCTTCATCGGTTATTTGCTGAACAAGACAGGTTACGACGTTTGTTTCGTTGATGTCGATCAGGAAGCGATCGATCGCTTCAACGAAACGAATCGTTACCATGTCGAACTATTAGATGATGCCGAGACGACTGAGACGGTCTCCCCGGTTTCAGCCTTGAACAGTTTGAATCAGCAGGAAGAAGTGATCAATAGGATTCAGCATGCGGATGTCATAACGACCTCCATCGGTGTCCATAACCTGCACCGGATTGCAGGAACTTTGGCAAACGCGCTGTTGCAAAGGATAACGTGGAATCATAACAAGCTCGACATCATAGCGAATGAAAATGCGATCAACGCTTCTTCCACCCTACAAGCTGAAGTGGAAAAACACGTATCACCTGAAGAGATGGAAGAAATCTTGAGTCTGGTCAGCTTTCCTAACGCTTCCGTGGATCGTCTTGCTCTATCCAAAGAAGGTGCAGATTATGAAACCGCTTTAGTCGAACCGTTCTATGAATGGGTCATCAATGAAAAGGAAATGGGCAATCACGACCTGCCCCCCATTTACGGCGCGACGTATGTGAATGATCTGAAGCCATTCATCGAAAGAAAACTGTTTCTCGTAAACATGGGACATGCCACCACCGCATACATCGCGTTTCTTTACGAAGAACCTACGATTCAGAGTGCCCTGGAGAACCCGGACATCGAAACGTTCGTACGGGGAACAATGCACGAATCAGCCCAGTACTTTGTGGAGAACTTCGACGTATCGCAGGACGAAATGAATGATTATATCGAGAAAATCATAAATCGATTCAAAAATAAGAATATTAGTGATAATATTTTCCGAGTGGGAAGAGCCCCTCTTAGAAAACTGGGACAGAATGAAAGATTGAGCAAACCGACACAAGAGCTTCGCCGATCGGGACTGCCGACGGAACACCTAACCGTGGCTATTGCAGCCGGATTCTTATTCGACAACCCGGAGGATGAAGAATCTGTGAAGCTACAGAACCTCATCGAAGAACGAGGGATAGAAAAAGCCATCGTACACGTAACCGGGTTGGAGAACGATGATATATGTCAGGCTATCCAGAACAACTACACCAAGCTTAAGGAAAAGAATGATTTACTCTCTATCGTAAATCAATGAAGAAAGGACTGTTCATCATGTTAAGCACTCACTTGAAAGACACTGTGACATTTCAGGATTCCGTTTCCTCCTGGGAAGAATCCATCAAGGTAGCAGCTGAGCCTTTGTTGAACCAGGGAAACATCAAAGAAAGCTATATCGAGAAAATGATCAATAATGTTCACGAATTCGGACCGTATATCGTCATTGTGCCTGGAGTAGCTATGCCTCACGCGCAAAACGCCGGAGAAGTGAACAGCACGGGGGTTTCACTTCTGAAACTGGAGAAACCCGTCCTTTATCCGGAAGACAAGGAAGTTTCTCTTATTCTGGTACTGGCGGCTACGGACAGCGACGGTCACCTTGATCTTATTTCTACTCTCGCCGAAGTCCTATCCGAGGAAGATACCAAAGAAGGATTGGAGAAAGCTGAAAGTAAAGAAGAAATCCTTCGTCTGATCGAGAGCGCCGAGTAACTTTCCTTACGTTTTCTAAAGGGGGAGCCTTTACCTGCGTTCCCCTTTCCAAATTATTTGAATGAAGCCTTTATCTCTTAGTTTTATAGTTATACTCTACACGGAAAGGTGGAAATAGTATGTCAAACGAATTTACAATGCCGGATTCTTCTGCTCCTAAATCGTCCGTTCGCGCAAAAATTCAAGCCATGGGTGGATTCCTGACCAATATGGTGCTCCCAAACATTGGCGCATTTATCGCATGGGGTATTCTTACTGCCCTATTCATTCCGACCGGGTGGATGCCGAATGAATACCTGGCGAAACTGGTCGGTCCCACCATCAATTTCCTTTTGCCGCTGCTCTTAGCTTATACAGGCGGCCGGATGGTCGGAGGTCAACGGGGAGCTGTCATGGGTTCGATCGGTGCCATCGGTATGATCATCGGTGCTGATATTCCGATGTTCCTCGGTGCGATGATCATTGGACCACTCGGCGGTTGGATCATCAAACACTTCGATAAATTATTGGAAAATAGAATCCGCGCCGGTTTTGAAATGATCGTGAATAACTTCTCTATCGGTATCCTTGGGTTCTTTTTGCTACTTCTTTCTTATACGGTTATCGGACCGATCATTGAAGCTGCAAATGAAGGGGTAACAATAGCAATTGAAGCTTTGGTTGCAACCGGTTTCCTTCCGTTGCTATCTCTTATCAATGAGCCGGCGAAAGTACTGTTCTTGAACAACGTGATTGACCAGGGTATCTATTACCCATTGGGGCTACAGCAAACAGCTGAAGTCGGAAAGTCCATTTATTTCACTGTAGCTTCTAACCCGGGACCGGGTCTCGGTCTGCTTTTGGCATACACATTCTTTGGTAACACCGTTTCAAGAAGAACAGCGCCAGGCGCGATCATCATCCACTTCTTCGGTGGTATCCATGAATTGTATTTCCCTTACGTACTAATGAAACCACTTACAATTCTCGGTGTCATCGCTGGTGGTGCGTCCGGTATCGCAACGTTCCAACTTTTCGACGCAGGACTTGTAGCTGGACCCAGCCCAGGTTCCATCTTCGCCTATCTAGCTTTGACTCCTAAAGGAAGTTTCGTAGGAATCATCCTGGGTGTCCTTGTGGCAACCGTCGTTTCCTTCCTTGTCACTTCCCTGATCCTGAAGCTGACGAAAACAAAAGAAGAAGATGGAGAAGCGTTGAACGAGTCCATCGAAAAATCGAAAAACATGAAATCAGAAGGAAAACAAGTGCTTAACGCTTCTAATGGCGCTGCTTCTGATGAGGCAGATGCTAAAGAAGACATCGACAAAATTTCCTTTGCCTGTGATGCGGGCGCCGGAAGCAGTGCGATGGGTGCAACTACCTTCAGGAAGAAGCTGCAGAAAGCAGGAATTGAAGGGATTGAAGTGAAACACTACAGAATTGAAGATGTCCCTCAGGATTCAGATATCATCGTCGTTCACAAAAATCTGGTGGACCGGGCGAAGATGTCCTATGATAATCATGAAATCATCGCCATCGAGAATTATATCGGCGATCCGAAACTGGATGAATTGTTAGAGAGACTTAAGACGGAATAGATTTTACCAAAAAAGAGACAAGGCCACAGAGCATTTGGCCAAAAGTGACGACAGAAACTTCATATGATCACACGGAGATTTTAGATGCTACCTTCTAAAATCTCCGCTTGTTTCAGCAGAAAAACCATGAAAAACAGTGGTGAGACACTTGGAAGAACTAAAGATCAGGAGTGAGGGACATGCAAACAGAAACAACTAAACTGATAGATCAATTATCGATCGATACCATCCGGACGCTTTCGATCGATGCCGTGGAAAAAGCAGGTTCGGGGCATCCCGGTTTACCGATGGGAGCTGCTCCGATGGCCTATACTTTATGGGCGAAAGAAATGAACCATAACCCGAATAACCCGCATTGGTTCAACCGGGATCGGTTCGTCTTATCTGCGGGTCACGGTTCGATGTTGTTATATAGCTTATTACACTTGTTCGGTTATGACGTGACGATGGATGATCTGAAATCTTTCAGACAGCACGGCAGTAAAACTCCCGGCCATCCTGAGTTCGGTCACACCCCGGGCGTAGAAGCTACCACAGGACCTTTGGGGCAGGGTATCGCTATGTCCGTAGGTATGGCCATGGCCGAGCGTCACCTGGCTGAAACGTACAACAGAGACGATTTTCATATTATAGATCATTATACGTATACCCTCTGCGGAGATGGCGATCTGATGGAAGGGGTATCTGCGGAAGCCGCTTCCCTCGCCGGACACCTCAAACTGGGGCGATTGGTATTATTATATGATTCCAACGATATCTCCCTCGATGGAGATCTGGACAGATCTTTCTCGGAAAATGTAGGAGATCGATTCCAGGCTTATGGATGGCAAGTGTTACGTGTGGAGGATGGCAACGACATGGCAGCGATCCAAAAAGCCATCCAGGAAGCGAAGCTGGAATCGGACCGACCTACCCTCATTGAGATCAAGACGACCATCGGCTACGGTTCTCCGAACAAATCGGGTACGTCAGCCTCCCACGGGGCTCCCCTCGGCGAGGAAGAAGTGAATATAACGAAAGAATCCTATGCTTGGGAGTATGAGGAATCCTTTTACGTGCCTGAAACGGTAGCTGAGCACTTTCATCAACTGAAAGAGTCCGGCAAAGAAAAAGAAGCAAAGTGGGAGAACATGTTCGAATCATATAAGCGGGAATATCCGGACTTAGCCCGACAATTTGAACAAGCCCTTCGAGGTGAGCTCCCGGAACAATGGACGGATTCCCTGCCGGAGTTCTCTGATGGAGAAGAAGTGGCCACAAGGGCTTCTTCAGGAAAGGTGATCGATACCCTCGCAAAAGCTCACCCTTCCTTCATCGGTGGTTCGGCGGACCTGGCAAGCTCGAACAAAACGCTGATCGATGGGGAGAAGAATTATGGCCTTGATGGCTACGATGGACGTAACATCTGGTTCGGAGTCCGGGAATTTGCGATGGGTGCAGCTATCAACGGGATAGCACTGCATGGTGGATTGAAAGTCTTTGGAGCAACATTCTTCGTGTTCTCCGATTATCTGAGACCGGCAGCCAGACTTGCTGCTTTGATGAAATTACCTGTCACCTATGTATTTACGCACGACAGCATAGCCGTCGGCGAGGATGGTCCGACGCACCAGCCTGTTGAACAACTCGCCTCTTTCCGCGCTATGCCTGGAATGTCAATCATCCGTCCGGCGGATGCCAAAGAAACACGAGCTGCGTGGGAACTTGCCATAGAAAGCACAGACACACCAACGGCTCTCGTTCTCACTCGACAAGGGCTTCCTACATTTAATGTTGAACAAGCGAAAGTAACGGAAGGCGTCCGAAAAGGAGCCTATATCGTCTCGCATGTGACAGGGGAAGCGGACGGATTATTGCTTGCTTCAGGATCAGAAGTATCTATCGCCCTTGAAGCACAGAAAGAGCTTGAAGATGAAGGGGTGTATGTATCTGTCGTAAGCATGCCAAGCTGGGATCGATTCGACCAACAGTCCAAAGAATATAAACAGAGCGTGCTGGACCCTGCTGTCAAAACACGCCTGGCCATTGAACTCGGCGCATCTCTCGGATGGAGAGAATATACAGGAGATTACGGAGATACACTGACGATCGATCAATTCGGTGCCTCCGGTCCAGCCGGAGACCTGTTCAAAGATTATGGGTTCACCGTTCAGAATATCGTTTCTACCTATAAAGAATTACACGTCGAAAATACTGATAATCAGTAGTCAGGCCTTAAGAGCACTTATTCCCAGTGGATAAGTGCTTTTTTTACAATGTCATTCGCATAATTAAGCGCAGACCTTCTCTCCGTTATATCGTAAGCCCCTTCTTTTTAGCTTCGGCATCTTTCCCTGACCCTACTGCTACCCCCATTGCAAGACCAAGAGATATCCCTATCGCCATATTCTCAAACACAACAAGGCCGAGAGACGTACCGATACTTATTCCGATCGCCATAAACAATCCTACATTCTGACCTTCAGGGACCATTTTATGCACTTTTTGAAGATGAGAAATCATGTCCCCTTTCACCTTTTTAAGCTTCTCAATATCGTTCTTCTCAAGATTCCCGTTCTTCTCGAGCAGATCGTCCAATTGTTGTGCAAGGCGCCTCTTATCGTTTGCACATGTTTCACATTCAGGTGAAAATTCTTCAAGTCGCTTCATGATTCTATCCACCTTCTCAAGCTCCAGTTTCTTCGCTGTTTTCAGATCCACTTGTTTGCGTAACTCATCAATCCGGTCAGCCATAGCCCTCATCTCCTTTACTCTTTACCTACCGGATAAGAGCTGAAAAAGTTTCACATTCAGAAGAAAATTCTGAAACTTTATCATCTGGCTGACGTACATATAAGCAGAACGCAGGGAGAGGGTGGCAGCTACATGATCAATGTCGAAAACGTAAGCAAGCAATATGGTTCCATCCAGGCACTCGAAAATATCGATTTTCAAATCGAGGAAGGCACGTGCTTCGGTCTTGTAGGTCCGAACGGAGCCGGAAAATCAACGCTCATGAAGATTTTATCCGGTATCCTCCTTGATTTTGAAGGTGACATCCAGGTAAATGAGTGGAAAGTCTCAAAGGATCGTTCGAAAATCAAACAGCAATTGGGATATATCCCTCAGGAGATTTGTCTCGAAGAAACCCTGACCGCCTATGACAACCTGATGCTTTTCGGAACCCTTTACGGATTGAAGAAAAAAGAACTTCATAAGCGGATAGACGAAGTCCTCGAACAGATAGGCCTGGTTCACCGGGCGAAAAATAAAGTGGTAACATTTTCCGGAGGGATGAAACGGAGATTGAACATCGGCTGTGCTTTGCTGCACAATCCGAGCATTATCATCATGGACGAACCGACTGTGGGAATCGATCCGCAGTCCCGCAATTCGATTTTTTCCATCATCCATCAATTGAAGGAGGCCGGAAGCACAATCATCTATTCCAGCCACTACATGGAAGAAGTGGAGCAACTTTGTGACAGCATCGGTCTGATCGACAAAGGAGAGCTTGTGGAATTCGGACGTATGGAAGCGTTATTGGACAAGTATGCGAAACCATCCTTGTTCATTTCCGGTCAGGATGTAGAACCGGAAATGCTCCAAAACTTCGGGAAAGTCGAGAAGAAAGGGAATGGCTACCTCTTGAACAGCGATGAGCCTCTCCTGACCTTGAGGGATCTGGTTACGTATTGTGACGAACACAACCTTGAACCTCACCGCTTGGAACTATACCATCCGAGACTCGAAGATATCTTTTTCCATCTGACAGGTACCCAGCTGCGCAATGCTTAATCAAAGGAGGAATGAAGGATGTGGGCGATTGCACGCACAGAGTTGAAGAAAACGATCCAGGATAAAGGACTGTGGTTTTGGACATTCGTTCTTCCGGTCGTTTTTATCGTGGCATTTGTCGCGATCTTTTCCGGGGATGAAAGTACAAGCTACAAAGAGGTCGTCACCCAAATCATACCAGGGTATACGATCATGTTCGCTTTTTTCATCATGATCTCCATGGTCATCGTCTTCGTGAAAGACAGAGAGCGGGGAATGGTTTCAAGAATCGCGAGTACCCCTATCTCCATCTATCAATACTTTTTCGGGAAATGGGTGCCGTTCATCATCATCGTACTTATTCAGATTACCGTCTTGTTCGGGTTCGGTGTCATCATCTACGATCTGCCACTGGGAGACCCCTTCGCTCTTATTCTATTATCCTTGGCTTTGGCCTTCATCGTAACCGGATGGGGCATGGCGATGGCTGTAATCGTCAAAACAGAAAACATGGGAATCGCCCTGACCCAGATCCTGGCGCTTGGCGGTGCATTGCTCGGAGGTCTGTGGATGCCGGTCGAGTTCATGCCGGACATCGTCCGTACCCTCAGTCAGGCACTGCCTCAGTATTGGGCATTACAGGGGTACAAAGAAATCATCCTCTCGGACGGGAATGTGACCGATGTCTGGTTCCATCTGTTGTTTCTTATTTTTGCAGGGATTGCGGGAATGGTGCTTGCCCTGCTCTCCTATCCCAGGTTTTTGCGACAGTCACGAAGCTGATGAAGAATCCGGCTCTTCTACTCGGAAGGGCTGGATTTTTTTGTACTCCAAGTCCGCTTTTTTTGCGCCCGACTTTAGTCAAAACTGGTCGATTGGTCCACTCGCCGCTCCATTATTCTACATATACTATGGTGAACGTTTATAGAGAGGAGGAATACGAGTGACGTTCGCCAAACAAATCGTTTCCAAATGGAAGCGACGACTGAAAGCTTTTGTGATCCGCGTGAAAGCAGCTTTGTTCTATAGAAATCGCTCGCTCTCAAACCACCCTACGAATGGAGACGAAACACACTACCAGGGTAAAATAGCCAGCTTTTCGAAAGCTTTGCCCCATGATTCTCTCGGTGAAGTGAATGTCGATGCCTACGAACAATACATCCATATACTGGAATGTGGAGAACCGAAAGATTATGAAAATCTCCCCCTTGCAGGAAAACGAAAAATGGTGGATCCCCAAGCAGCCTATGCATTCGAAATGGTCGGTCCGGACAGTCATCAGTTGACGACCCCACCTCCAGCTCCACTTGCCAGCGCCGAAATGGCAGCAGAGATGGTGGAAGTCTATTGGCAGGCTCTGACACGTGACATTCCTTTCGATGATTACGATACCCACCCTCTCACGATAGAGGCCGCAAAAGAGCTATCTTCTCTGGAAGATTTCCGAGGACCGAAAACGAGGGATCAGGTCACCCCTCAGACCTTATTCCGTGGGCATCTTCCGGGTACGTTGGAAGGACCTTACGTTTCCCAATTTCTTTGGAAAGACGTTCCGTACGTAGCGACGCAGATCACCCAGCGTTACCGAACCACGACCCCGGGAATCGATTACCTGACCACATACGAGGATTGGCTCGCCATACAAAACGGAGGGCTTCCTTGCGATCCTGAGTACGATTCAATCCCCCGCTACATTCGAAATGGACGGGATCTGGGCGAATATGTCCACCATGACATCACGGTGGAAGACGGAGTTACAGCGTGCTTGATTCTACTAAGCTATGGGGATGCCGCCTGGGATAAAACGAACCCTTACCTTGATTCGACTACACAAATCGGATTCCCGACGTTCGGAGCTCCTCATGTACTCGATTTCGTAACGAAAGCCGCCCGTCCAGGCTTGGAAGCTGCCTGGTTCCAGAAATGGCTCGTTCACCGGCGACTGCGTCCAGAGGAGGTCGGCGGCCGGGTTCACAACCAATTGTTGGGCTATGCGGATTATCCACTCCATCAAGATCTCCTGTGCTCTGAAGCAGTACAAAGAACCTTTGATGAATACGGTACGTACCTGCTGCCACAGGCTTACCCTGAAGGGTCCCCTACCCATCCAGCCTACCCGGCAGGCCACGCCACATTCATCGGTGCTATGGTTACCATGTTGAAGGCATTTTTCGATGAATCATTCGTCATTCCGGACCCCGTCCTTGCAAGCAGCGACGGTCGTTCATTAGTCCGCTATGAAGGACCCGATCTGACCGTCGGTGGAGAGTTGAACAAACTTGCAGCAAATATCGCCATTGGACGTGACGCCGCAGGGGTACACTATCGTTCCGATGGTATCAATGGCCTGAAGCTCGGAGAACAAGTCGCCATTGGCATTTTGCGCGATTACAAAGAGACGTATCATGAGAAATTCAACGGATTCTCTCTTACAACCTTTGATGGCGATACGATCATCATCTGATAACGATAAATGATCCACTATCGAATGCCCATCCTCGGTCAGACCTAAGGACAATCGCAAAAAAGCTGAATCACGATACAGGTGATTCAGCTTTATTAATGTTCATGTAAACATGCAGCATTTCCCGGGAAATAATCAACCTACAAAATGTTCATCTCATCATAAATACGATTGATTTATTTACGAGTGAAGAATGCCATGAACTTTTGAAACCCGCTTCTTTGTTCTGTCATCTTAGATTCCAGACGTGAATTGAATTCCTCCTGGGCATGCCACACTTCCTGCTGTTCTCTCCTCATATCTTCAATCTCTTTTTGCAACTGATCGTTCTTTTCTTTTTCTTCTTCCAGCATTTCCTCGTATTGTTTTTGCTGCTGGTCAATCAACTTGTTCATTTTCTGGGTCGAGTTCCCGATGCCTGAGCTGATGGCATGGTGATCCTGACGCAGGCGACCCACCGTTTCTTTCATTTCTTCCATATCGGTCGCGAGCTTGGCGTTCATTTCTCGGGAAGCGGCAAGCTCTTGGGAAATGTAGACAAGCAGTTCACGCATTTTGTGAGGATCTTCGATCGGCATATCGTATGTATCGGCGGTCGCTATATCGGTGGAGTCGGAGGTTAAGCGGTTTTTTTGCTGTTTGACGAGTTCTATGGCGATTACTTCCAGAGACTTTTCCGTATCGCGTATCGTTTGTAGCGCTTCGATATCGGATTGAACGAACACTCGGCGTGTGCCGTTCTTAAAGAACTCATACCCGCTTCTTTCTAATACCTGTCCATACTTCCTGACGGTCGGAGTGGCAATGTTAAGCTCTTCAGCGACTTCTTTCGTTGAATAAGCACGTTCGTTGGGTTGTATATCGTTTCGCATATCGTACCTCCTCCCTTAAATATGCACCCTTTGAAGCGCTTTTTCAAGAGTATATCGTCACACGATACAAGAAATTTACACTTGTTGTATCGCCAGGCGATACAGTGTATTTCTACTTCCTATTCTGAATAGTAGAAAAAGCCGCCTCGATTAGCGGCGGCTTTTTGAATAATCAGCATCTATGATCGCTGACCTCTGTACTTATTTGTGGTACGGCTCACCAGGGTTGATTTGCAAATCCAATACACTATATATTCATTTGATTACCTATTATAGTCGTCAATAATCGAAATCGTTTTATTCGCCACTTCACTGCCAAGTGCTCCATACAATTTCTTATTGCCAATTATATAAAACTCTTCTTTTGCTCTTGTAGCTGCAACATTCATCATATTTGGTTCAGAAACAGCCCACCTCGCTGCACCACTGCTATTAGAGTCCGATCCAAGAACAAAATAGACAATTTTTGCTTCTTTCCCTTGAAAAGTATGTACCGTTCCAACATTCGACACTTTCCCATTTTCTCGTTTCGTGAAGTTAATTTCATCTAAAACTCGAGCAAGTTGATAAGCCACATTTTTAAAAGGTGATATAACATAAATATCATCCGCTAAATCTGGATTTTCCTGTAAACGTTGATCAATTAGATTTTTCAGTAAGTCAGCTTGTTCTTTAACAAATTTGTCATTTGCTTTACCAGTTGAATGGTACCATTTTGATATTCCTTTTGACTCTTCTTCTAACTTACCTTGTACCATTAACCCATTATATGAAATTTCATTTGCAATCGTAAACATCGGATAGTTCGAACGCCTATGGACCCAAAGCGGTATACCAATCCATTCATCATCCTTCTTTTTGAAACCATACTGACTTGCGTCATCCACAATAGTTTGAGTAGACGCATCAGCAGAGACAAACTTTTCATCAACATTGTAATTTCTGCCGATCAAGGCCAGAACATTTGAATCTAACGTTACTACTGGTTTTATTTGTGATGGATCCCCCACAACCATCACCTTTTTACTTCTAAAAATTGCACCCACACTAGCTTGAGGTAGTGCTTGGCCAGCCTCATCTATGAAAAGATTGCCTATTGAATTTTCATTAAGATTTTTAAACATTCTACCGAAACTAGCAAAAGTAGTGCTGACAACAGGGATAGTGAAATTCAACCACTGCCATGATTCTGAAATTAACTGATCTCCATTCTCTTTTGCAATATATTCAGTTTGTTTACTCCAAATAATCCTGGCCGCTTTTAAACTTTTTCTGTTTTCATATAGGAATTGCTTTCTAACTCTTAAGGCTGAGATAAATAACTCTGATTGTAAAATACGGAACCTCTTTGTAAACCATGGATTGGACTTTTGGAGTTCATTATAGGAAAGTGAAAAATCCAGTTCCTTAATGCCACTTTGAGATTTGAGATGTTCCAATTTCGCAATTTCTTGTTTTAATTTCTTGAAATTATTTTGTTGATCAGTCATCCATCGGTCGAACTCAGCTTTTGTATCCTGAATTTGCTTTTGAGAATACTCACTTTTTGCAGCACTTTCCTTTAACCCCTTTTCGAGCTGCTTACGGTCATTTAACCATTTAGTTTTTTGTTGAGAAAGATGATTCAATTGATCATTTATATTATTGAGATCTTTGAAATAATGCTCTACTTTAGTTTTATTGAATACTTTCTGAAGCCATAAAAAACTTGGCTTCTGTGAAGTAACTACATCATAATTCCTTTCAGTCTGAGCTTGTACATCCGTTACATTTTTTATTTCATTGGAAACGCCCGCTAAATCTTTTTGCATATGTATACTTTCTTGTTTCAGTCTTTCAAGTTCACGCTTTACTTCTTTTTCTTGTGAATTTAAATTTGTTCGTTTCTTCTTTTCTTCTTGTTCAAAAGCAATGGATTGCTCCTTATGTTTAGCTTTTAATTTTTGAAGAGAACACATTTTCTCACTACATTCTTGGATTTTTTCTCTTTCTATTTTTAACTCATCATAGAGACGAGAGAATTCTTGATATACATCTGTATTCGCTTTATAATTTTCTTCTAACTCATTTTCAATGAATTCAATGTTTAAAAGTAACTTGCTAATGTTTGTTGATGCTCCACCTTCTAACGAGAATGCACCCCAATTTTCCTCGTTTAAGATCTCACTGTTAATCTCACGTTTCTTTCCGAAACCTTCACCGGTTAATTTTGAATTAGAAATATCTTTAAAATAGTCTACTTCCGCGAGTTGCTTTTGAAAATCGTCAGCAACCTTTTCTTTCTTTGGCAGCTCCTTCACAATGTTTTGGACTGCGCCATTGTTTGAACTTGCTACAATAATATTTTTATTAGAAATGGAATGCGGTAAAACGCCAATTTTAGCATTTTTCCAATAAGTTAAACTACCTTTAATCCTCTTATCAGAAAGCTGTGAAATTTCTGCTGCCTGTTGTACTACTAAATCAGCAAAAATATCTTTCAACAGTGTTGTTTTCCCTGTGCCCGGCGGCCCATTGACACTCCGAATATCATTTCCATCATTTAAAGCTAGATTTACTGAAACCTGCTGCATGAATGAAAGTGCATAATCAGGATTACTTGGGAACCGTCCCAACGGATAATATTTTGGTTGTAAAATTAATCCTTCGAAAATTTTAGAATTAAATTGAATTGACTCTTTGTTGCCATCTAGATTTTTTCTATTCCCAGAAAAACCATTAAAATATCGATTTAAATTTTTATTAGTGGTTGTCTTTGCTCTGTTCAAATCTTCAATAAAGAAGGAATGAAAATTCACATCTCCATTATCCAAGTTTTTCACAAATGCATAGCGAAAGTTCTCTGTTGAAACATTATGCTTTTGTAATAGTTCAGAAATTGCGGTATTAAAATCTTCATCAAATTTCCTATTCAACTCGTCTCTAAAGGAATTTTCAACCTTTAAGAAATCTTTCGGAAAATTACCATGTTGGTGAATATAACCACTCACCGTATAGAAGAATCTGTCTGCTATAAAATTTAATTGGTTATCAAAATATAAAGAAAAGGTGAACTTGTCTGAGTTGCTAACTTCTTCGTATGTTTTAGAAATATTGTATTTCTCCCTCAAGATTTCAACAACTTCTTGAAAGTTGAAAATATCAAAATATAAAACTAACCCCGACTTCTTAAAAAAATAATCGGATACATTTTGTTGTTCTTTTTGTTTAGTTAAGAAGTCTAAAAAAAAATGATTCCAGTCCCCCTCTTCTGTACGTAAAGGCTTTAGTGATTTATCGCTCTTTTTAATAGAACCTTCAGACAGCTGCTCTATAGTAATCCAAGCATCTAAAATATCTTTCCTTGTATTCATATTCTCCCTCCCATTATCATTCTCTTATTGTCAAAACTTTTATAAGAGATAAGTTATAGAATTTTATTGTTGAGGGCTTTGTAAGCAAAAAATTGCCTCCCTGAAATCTAAGGATAATTGAGGTTATCACACACAACTACCTTAGAAAGGAAGTGACAATTTGCACAATCAAATTATAACCTATTAATTAACTTTTATTAAGCTTACTCTCCTCAATATTTATCTCGATTTTTCTGTTTACCATCACTTGTGATACGGTTCATTTTTAATGATTCTGAACGCCCGATATACCTGTTCAAGCAACATCAGACGCATCATCTGGTGCGGAAACGTCATTTTAGAAAAAGAGAGAGCATAGTCGCTCCGCTCCTGCACTTCTTTACTGATGCCGAGAGACCCGCCAATGACAAAGACGATTTTGCTGGATCCATAGGTCATCAAGTTATCAATGTGGGAGGCGAGTTTCTCCGAGGTAAGGAGTTTCCCTTCGATCTCTAGCGTTATGACATACGCATCCTGGGAAATTTTCGAAAGGATACGTTCGCCTTCCTTTTGCTTCACCTCTTCCATCTGTGCTTCACTCAGATTCTCAGGTGCTTTCTCATCCGCCACTTCAATGATTTCCGTCTTGGCGTACGGACCAAGCCGCTTCGTATACTCCTCAATGCCCTGTTTCAAATATTTTTCCTTCAGTTTTCCGACGCTGATGATGGATATTTTCATTGATGTTCTCCTTTCTGCCTGGCCCCTTCAAGCATCCGGTTGAGGGTATGTTTCAGATTAAGGATTTCTTCTTCGTTCATATCAATATTGTCGAGTAACAAATCTGGGATACAGGCCGCCTTCTCTTCTGCCTTGCGTCCTTCTTCCGTAAGTCCTACCAGCACCCTCCGCTCATCTTCCTTTGAACGGTAGCGTTCGATGAGATTTTCTTTTTCCATACGCTTCAGCATCGGCGTAAGGGTCCCGGAATCAAGGTATAGACGTTCCCCCAGTTCTTTTACGCTGAGCGGACTCGTCTCCCACAAAGCTAGAAGCACCAGATACTGAGGATAGGTGATATTCAAATCCGCAAGAAGCGGGCGATACAGCTTCGTCATTTCACGCGTCGTCGCATATAAAGAAAAACATATCTGATTTTCGAGTTTCATTTTATCTTCGGCCATCATTCATTCCTCCTAAAGCTATTATAGCAAAGCCATCCCCGTTCCTCATGCATATAATTTGCAACTTATATTTTGGTTGTATACTATTTAATTGTGCACAATTAAAATTAGAAGAAGGAGCGGATGAACGATGAGTAAAATTCTTTATACAGCAAAAGCTACAGCGGAAGGCGGGCGCGAAGGTTCTGTCAAAACGGACAGCGAAACGCTGAATCTTGATCTCGCTATGCCGTCTTCTCTTGGTGGAGAGGACAAAGAGGGAGCGACAAACCCGGAAGAATTGTTCGCAGCCGGCTATGCTGCGTGCTTCGATAGCGCTCTTCAATTGGCTGCTTCCCAAGGGAAGAAAGAAATCACATCCCGCGTCTCTTCGGAAGTAAGCATTGGCAAACAATCAGATGGTCTCGGTCTTTCTGCGAAGCTTCATGTAGAAATCGAAGGGGTCACCCAGGAGGAAGCTGAAGAGCTTGTCGAGAAAGCCCACCAGCTATGCCCTTACTCTAAAGCCACACGTGGAAATATGAATGTAGAGCTCAAAGCGAAAGCGGTTTAACCCTATTCACACAAAAAACCCGCCACGACGGCGGGTTTTTAATCATCCATTTATTCTGCTGATTCTTGAAGCATGAATACGACCTTCGCTGCTTCTGCTCTTGTTGCGTTCATCTTAGGATTGAATTCATTGTTGTTGTTACCGACCATGATTCCAAGCTCTCTGGTTTCATCTACATATTCATCGAAAAGCGGGCTTATGTGATCTTCGTCAGCGTACATATAATCTTCTTCTATCATATAATCTTCATCTGTCCAATATTCATAGGCTCTCATAATCATAGCTGCCATCTGTTCACGCGTGATTTGAGCGTTCGGGTAGAATTCCGTTTCAGAAACCCCGTTTGTGATGCCAGCGTCATACGCGGCTGCTACTTCGTCATAGAATGTGGACGATACATCCGTAAATGGCATATCATTATCCGTATCAAGATCCATCGAACGGACGACGAAAGCTGTGAATTGAGCGCGGGTTACGTGTTCTCCAGGCTTGAACATTGTGTCTGAAAAACCGTTGATGACTCCCTGCTCTACAAGCGGATAAATGTACTGGGCTCCCCAGTAATCTTCAGGTACGTCTTCAAACATAGGACTGTTATCCATTTCCATGAACGCTTCAGGGAACTGGTTAACAATCGCGCTACTGAAGATTTTCGCAGGGGTGAACATATGCATATAACCTTCACGTGCCGTCATCCAGGCTATACCATAATCCTCATTCACATAGCTATCAAATGCTGTAACTAGTTGATCGACATGTGTTTGGAGACCTGCAGCAAGCGTATCCGCGGGAATTCGTTCCCCAGAAGCATTTTCCATAAAGGTAGAGAAGTCCTGACGATATTCATCGAGCTCATCAAGTGCTGCCTGACGTCCATCTTCATTGTCCATAGCCGTAGCTTGTACATAATCTACGAAATAACCGATATGGTTACTCCACAGAGTTTCGAACTGCTCTCCACCTTCTTCTCCGTACACTTCTTCAATAGCAGCGGCCAATTCTTCTGTGTTTTCACCCAGGACTGCTGCATTCGCATCAAATTCTTCTGCTCCATCATAACCATTCTGCATAGCCTGAAGAGCAAGACCGAAGTGCTCGGAAAGCAGGAAATTAAGATCGGAACGGAGATCGATCGCAGGCGTTACTGCTTCTGTTTCATTCACTTTCTCCGGGTATTCCGTCGCAATGGCCTGGGACAGAGCTTTACTCACTCCATACATATGCTGCATCGCGTCACTCTGCATCATATAGGCTTCATTATAATCTTCATCCACATACGCATCGAACGCTCCGATCAACTGATCGATGTGCGTCTGCAGGTTAGAAGCGAGCGTTTCCTGTGGAATATTCGTTGCTCCTGAAAGGAAAGCGGAAAAGTCTTCTTTGTACTGCGCCAAATTAGCAAGAGCCTCCATTTTTCCCTCTGCATCATCTTCTGCTGTTGCCGTAACGTAATCGACAAAATAACCGATGTGAGCACTCCAAGTTTCATTGAACATATTTCCGGCGCTCTCTCCGAATAAATTCTCAATATTCGTTGTAAGATCATCGGTGTTATTATTCAGAGCTGCCACCGTCTGATCGAAATCACCATCACCGTTATACCCTTTCCTCATTGCCGTAATAGCAAGATACGCGTGCTCCGAAAACAATTGATCCAGAGTTGCTCTAAGTTCTGCCGCTTCCGTATCCACAGACGGTGATTCGTGACTATCCGCCCATACGCTTCCGGCCGCCGGAATCATAAGCATTACACATAAAAACACAACAAAGGCCGACTTCATCTTCAAATAAATCCCTCCTCTATTTTGAACCGGGGGGACTGTTCTATGTAAGCCCGCTTACACAAACATGAAAAATATTCCCAGAGGTCCAATTATCGGGTACTTAGCCTCTTTTCATTAAAGTGAAACATGTAAATAAAATACGGCTTTCATAAAGAAGGGAATTTGGTCATTTAAAGTCAAAAGTAAGTAGAAAAGGTCGGAAAATGTTAAAAATGAACTAATTCCTTTTTCATACGACTATTTACTATAAGAGACGTGAATTTCCTAAAGGATGCATACTTTCATTTCAAATCTTTTTTTCTATCGTTTCTCCGTCCCTCATATTTTTTACTTGCACCATTCTGCTTTCCACTTCTTCTTCCCCGACAACAATGACATACTGCGCTCCTTCTTTATCAGCCCGTTTCATCGCTTTTCCGATTTTACGTCCGGAGAAGTCCACCTCGACATTATTCCCTTCCTGCCGCAATTGTTGGGCGACCTTCAACGCTTCCTTTTCCTGGTTCATGGGAACGATCCAGTAGTCGATATCACTCTTTTGCTCTGCCTGATTTTCCATAGCTGCAAAAATAACGTCAAGACCGAAGGAAATCCCGACTGTCGGAAACGCGTCCTCCGTCCCGACAAGACCGGCGACCGCATTATCATAGCGTCCGCCACTTCCGATGCTCGAAGCAATCGCCCCTTCATTGAGGAAGATCTCGTAGACCGTTCCTGTATAAATGTCTAGCCCTCTCGCCAGCGATAACTCGAAGCGGCAATTATCGGCTACTCCCAGGTAGTCGAGATACTCCTTCAAGTCACGTAGTTCCCCGGTTCCTTCCCCGTTATACTCACCGATCCCTTGTTCAAGAGTCGTGAAGATACGAGTAATGACTTCTTCCTCTATTCCTTTTCGTTTCAATTCGTTTCTCACATTGCCGGATCCCAGTTTTTCAAGTTTATCGATTGTCTGAATTACTGTCGTCATCTTTTCTTTGCCTATTCCACAAGCTTCAAGAACGCCTGTCAGTACTTTTCGATTGTTGTACACTACCGTTACGGAAAGCCCGAGTTTTTCAAAAGCATCGACGGCCATTGCCATCAATTCCGCTTCGGCTATCACGGATTCTACGCCTGCGATATCGACATCGCACTGGGTGAATTCGCGCAGGCGCCCGGTTTTGATAGGTCCGTCGCGGAACACTTTGCCGATTTCGTATCGTTTCAAAGGCATCGGAAGTGTCGGGTTCATAGCGATCACTTTCGCAAAAGGAATGGTCAGATCATAGCGGAGCGCCAGATCCCTTTCCCCTCTGTCCGTCAGCCTGTACATCTCCTCCAGAATTTCGTCGCCGCCTGCATATTTAGAAGCGAGAAGCTCCGTTTCATTCAATATCGGTGTCTCCATCGGTTTGCAGCCGTAGCGGCGGAACGTCTCCTCCAGCGTCTGTTTCACCTTTCTCTTCAGCATCTCATCCTGTGGCAGATAATCACGTGTCCCTTTTACATTTCGCATCATTTTTTCCTCCTCTGAAATTTGATAAACAAAAAACCGCACCTGATGAAAGGGTATGGAAATCATCAAATGCGGTTCATTATAAATAGCCTTCCTATGTGCGTTTTTTCAAAAACGGATAGCAAGACTAGTCGATATGGTGATGGAGTTGTGTGCAGATTGATATAGACATGCTGCTCACCTCGTTGAACATACTTTATCATAGGAGGTCGGAAATTGGAACAGAAGAAATCCTACGTCTCTCCGCGAAATTTATCTTCAGGTCCTCAGAAACCTCATGCTAGTCCGCAAATGACTGTCGAATCCTGTCGAACGTCCGTAAAAAACCGCTCCAGGTCCGAAAACCATCAACACACTTCCACAGACAAAAAAAGACCGGCACCCACGGCCGGCCTCATACCCTTATTCCATCACGTTTCCTTCCGGCGGAATAGGATTCTCTTTCAATATACGCGCCAGATGAAGCGTATTGTACGCGAGCATCTTCACATGGGACCTGGTGAACTCATTGTCACGATCCGTATCCATATAGGATGGTCCCGGTCCCGCTTCACCGACCCAGTAAGCGTCCACGTTAGGCGGAACGACAAAGCCGATGTGTGATAAGCCGTAAAGAATGGATGCCGCTGCATGTTTCGCACCATCTTCGTTACCGGTGATAACCGCTCCGCCGACCTTATTGTAGTAGATGGACTGGCCATTCTCCTCGGTTTCACTGCTGGAGGCATACAAACGTTCCATCGCCAGATTGGCCACACTACTCTTCTCTCCGATCCAAAGTGGTGTTCCGACAATCAGCACATCCGCCTCTTTCACTTTTGCAAAAATCTTGGGCCACTCATCACCGTTGCCCATGTCCGGCTGCATGCCGAACTTGATGTTGTAATCGGCCAGACGAAGTTCTTCGACGGACGCTCCTTCTTTTTCCATGATTTCTGAGACTTCTTCTATCAGTACCTTCGTGTTCGAATCCTGATCGGACCCTTTCAAGGACGCATTCAGAAATAATACGTTCACATTACTCAATGGTTTCGCCTCCTCCACAGTTTCTGTTCCTCTATTTTCCTTTTCCTGAGGCGAACTAAACCTGGCAAGAAGCGTCCCGACCCGCAAACAGAAGATTCCCAAGGTGAAAAGAAGGGAGCTGATGCGCAGGGAGAAAGCCTGGATCATGACCCTTTTTCATCGATAAGCATCGAGAGTCTCTCAAGCATCGTCGGATGTCCATAACGCAAGTATTTGATGAGCGTCGGCGGATTCACATCGGAGAGTCCGCTCACCGTCAGTTGCTGGAAAGCGCCGATCGCCGCCTCTGTATCCGGTTGCAGATCGATAGCATATGCATCCGCCGCTTCTTCTGCCTGACGTGACACAGCCATTTCCACCGGCTGAGCGATAAAAGTGAATAGAGACAGCAATAGGAGCACAGCAGGCAGAGAAGCGAAATCGGAAGGACCTTCGATTTTCCATGCTTCCCCCCATTTTCTAAGCACAACCGGAAGCAGCCGGTATACCGCATACAATCCCAGGAGGCTTCCCCCAAGGACGCCGAGAAGCGACTTCATCAGATGATTTTTCACATAATGACCGATTTCATGAGCCATGATGAAAAGCACTTCTTCTTCCGATAATTTGTTCAAGGTCGTATCCCACAGTACGATTCTCAAGTTATCTCCGATGCCGTTCACGTAAGCATTGAGCGCATTCGTCTCCTGGGATTTGTTCACTTCAAACACCCGTTCTGCAGGAACCCCTGCCTGATCTGCCAACTGAAGGATACTCTCCTCGAGCTCAGGGTTCGTGAGCCGGTTGAAGTCATTGTAAAGCGGATCGATGACTACCGGCTGGATATACATCAGAAAAGCCATGAATGGAACGAGCATAAGCCAGGCATACAGCCACCATCTTTTAGGGAAGCGGCGGATCAGCCAGTACAGGACGAAGACGACAAGCACCATCATCAGCGTGTCGATCCAGAAGCTTACAAGGTTGTCCCTCATCCATTTCGAAAACGGTTCGATGGATACGCCGTAATCGAGCGAGAGGCGACGGGAGATATAGCTGATAGGGAGAGTTAACAGCCATGTGATCGCCGATAAAAACAACACGTAGAGCGGCAATTTGCCCAGGGACGCTTTCTTCAGACTATAAGACAGACCGAAAACGAGAATCACGGCGTAAATGATCCAGTCTATCGGCAGCGAGAGAAGATACAATAGGTTCTGATACCTCGAATATTCCTGGCTGAGAAGCTGTTCCCGCTGGGTCATGAATGTTGAAGGATCAGCGGCACTTCCCTGGAAGGCAGCCGGAACTCCGGGGTCTGTCCATACGAAAAGATATAGAAAAACAAGAGCCGCATAAATGATGTAGCCAGCACCTGTCCAAAACAGAAATCTTTTTTTCACGCGCGAGTCCCCCTTTGGTTACTATTATCATACTATACAAATCAGGGGATATTCATGAAAAATGGGCTCCTTCCAACTCCCGACAAAAAGAAGCGAGTCAGCTTCTTTCCTGAAAACTGACTCACTTCGGTCCTCGTTATTCTTCTTCGACTATTTCAAACGTTTCAAGCATGGCATCGAATCTCGCCCCGTGCCCTTCCGCTGCTTCGAGAAAGTAATTCTGTTTCACGACATAGGTCGTTTCTCCCTCGATGACGTACCATCGGTAAATCGGTGTATTCCACTCCGTAGCTCCCTGCGGCACCGCTCGAAGTTCTGTAGCCTCCTGCGGCGTTGTCACTTGTTCCGACTCGATCGAGTAATCCGGGTATGTCTCTGTCATTTCACTTTCAATTTCCCCCGGCGTCGCTTCCGTTTCAGTTATCATCATGGAAACCTCCGGGTACGCTTCCCCGAGTTCTGTGGCAGGAATGATCCGGTCGACGCCTTCCCCTTCTTCAAGACGGTACCTGTCTTCATCGACGTAAATGACATAGTTCCATTCTTCATCAGCATTCCGCTGAACATCCGTTTCTTCTTCCTGTCCTTCGATATTTATATTCTGTTCTTTTTCTTCCACAAACAATTCTTTCACACTATTCACCACCGGCTGCCTGAGATCCGGAATAGATGCAGCAACAATCAGAAGAATAAGGGTAGCAGCCACAGCTGTAGCCACCCACGGGGTCCGTTTCTTTTTCGTTTCTCCGGTGAAAAGTTCAGATTCGATCCGGCTCCACGTCTCCTGTTTCTGCTTTTCCATGTTGTCCGTTTCTTCTTTCAGACGTTTCTCTAGTTTCCGCTCGAATTTTTCACTCATCATCTGCCCCTCCTATCCGCTCACGCATCTTTTTTCTTGCCTTGAAGAGCCTCGATTTCACCGTATTCACATTCAGCTCCAGAAGGTCCGCGATCTCTTTTTCCGAAAAACCTTCCAGATACTTCAGAGTTAAAACGGTTCTATGATGTTCATCGAGTTCATCAAGTATTTCCCGGACTCCCGTGTCCCCTGAGGTTTCAGCCGCCCTTTCAAATAATTCGTCTTCTGCCGGAATCTCCCGTTTCTTCCTTTTCGCCAATAGTCTCCTGCTTTCATTCAAAAGAATCCGGTAAAACCACGGTTTGAACTCACGCCCCGGATCATAAGAATCGAGATGACGATATACTTTGATGAATGTTTCCTGAACGACGTCCGACGCGTCACTATCATTTTTGGTGATGGCATAGGCTGTACGTAGAGCATAGCCTGCATATTTATCGTATATTTTTTTAAAAGCTCGCTGGTCTCCTTTTTTCGCTTTACGGAGCAAGCGTCCTTCTTTATCGAACATCAACAAGCCCTCCTTTCACCCTTAACTACCTGCGTCCCCGCCGAAAAGTTTTCACTATAGAAAGAAGAAAGAAAAACTCCTTTCTTATCATTATTTGCAAAATTATGTATAACGGAACAAGTTACTCACATTTATCCACAGGGTTATACACAACCCATGTGAACTGTCTGTTGTTCACAAGTTATACAGAAACATCCACAGTTTATCCACAAAAACATGATTACATATAGTTGTATATGGTATCAGACCGGTTGTTCCCTACTATATATAGAAGTTATCCATAACCTTATTCACACCTTGTGGATAGTGAAATCCATAAAAAAACGCATGCATGTTATCCACATACACACGTTTTTCTCCAAATTCGATAGTACTATTGTTGAGAAGCCAGGGTGACGGTGACGGTATTCTCTTCCCCGTCCCTATAATAAGTGATTTCCATCTCTTCTCCAGGATCCTTTTCACGGTACAGATACTTTCTCAGTTCAATGATGTCCGTCACAGCATTTCCATCGAGTTCCGTAATGACATCCATCGGTTCCAGTCCAGCTTTCGCCGCCGGAGACATTTGACTGACCCTGCGAAGATATAGACCGCCTTCCACTTCCTCCGGTAAATTCAGCGTCTCCTGCCACTCGGAAGAAGGAACTTCGTTCAATCCATAAGCTTCGACACCGAGGAAAGCACGGTTCACCTGACCGTATTGTTCCAATTCTTCGATGATCGGTGTTGCTGTATTGATAGGAATAGCGAATCCGATGCCCTCGACAGCCGACTGGGCGATCTTCATGGAGTTGATACCGACGAGTTGTCCTTCGATATTGATCAGAGCCCCACCACTATTACCCGGGTTGATTGCTGCATCGGTCTGAATCACTTCAGCCTGCCAGTCTTCCATCCCATCTCCATTCAAGTCCTGAGGAATCGCACGCTGTGTGCCGCTGATGATTCCTTTGGTTACAGAACCGGAGAAATTCAGGCTGAGCGGGTTTCCGATGGCGATGGCCGGTTCTCCTGCTTTCAGGTTATCGGAGTTGCCAAGTTCTATGGTATGTTCTACACTATCTGCCGACATTTTAAGTACAGCAAGGTCTGTAAATACATCACTTCCGACGAGTTGGGCCGATACTCTCGTTTCATCCGATAGTACGACCTCGATCTCTGATGCTCCTTCGATTACGTGATGATTCGTTACCACGTAAGCAGAGCCTTCTTCCTGTTTATATATGACCCCTGAACCGATACCTGCCTGTTGAGGGTCGGAGGGTTGCTCCCAGAAATTCGTCTGAGACTGCATGTTCACGACACCGACGACAGAGGGCTTCACTTTATCTACCACCTCGGTGATTTGGGTCGTCACATCGACATCCACCTTTCTGGTCGTATTGCCGGTGAGCCCCTGGTCCCCTTCGGTAAGACCACTTTCATCTTCCGGAATGGTAATGTCATAAGGAAGCATTTCTGTCTGAACGAGCGCCGGGAGAGCCAAAAGTACAAGTACAGCTCCAAGCACCAGCCCTACAAGCGTAGGAACAGCCCAGCGCCTTTTCTTCTCACGCTTTTTCGGTGAGTGGTCATCATAGTACCCCACGCACTGTCACCTTCTTTCTTTTTTCTTTTATTCTTTCCTTTTTAAGCCCCCGATTAAACGTCATAGAGCGGTGTTGCCGCTTCTGGAAACGTATCGAGTACATCCAGCTTCTTACCCACTTCGAATCCTCGTTCTTTCAACACGTTCGTTACCGACATATTAGCAAGATCGATCATGTTGTTATCCAGGCTTAAGTGAGCAAGGTATACACGTTTCGTGTTGGTATCGAGTATATCTGTAAGCGCCAGAGCGCAATCCTCATTGGAGACGTGTCCGGAATCTCCGAGAATCCGGCGTTTTACGCTCCATGGATATTTTCCCATGCGCAACATGTGTACATCATGGTTGGCCTCGAATATATAAGCATCTGCTTTCTCTACCGTTTTTTTGATTTTATCGGATACGTACCCTAGATCCGTAACGAGTGCAGCTTTCTTCCCGTTCTGATGAAAGGTGAAAAACATCGGATCCGCTGCATCATGGGAGACGGCGAACGACTCTACGTCGATGCCTCCGAACGTCTGGACACTCTCTGTTGGAAAGTGGAACTTCTGATCAAGAGGTACCTTTCCGATCTGAGAATCCATCGCTTCCCACGTCTTCTCATTCGCATAAATAGGGAGGTTATAACGACGGGCCATGATCCCGAGCCCCTTGATATGATCACTATGTTCATGGGTCACAAGAATCCGTGAGAGTTCCTTCGGATCTACGTGTACTTGATCGAGAAGATTTTCAATCTTCTTCCCCGACAGACCGGCATCCACCAGAATCTTTTCATCTCCTGATTCGATATAAAACGCGTTTCCTGTACTTCCTGAAGCTAATACACTAAAACGTAGACTCATTTATTCCTCCGTCTCCTCTTCCTGTTGTTCGACCGGCTCAGGTGTACTTGAGCTCAGCTGACTCGCATAGGCTTCCGTAACTCTTTCAATAAAATCTCCTGCATCATTCGTAAGAATCTGTCCGTTTGTTGCATGGACGAAATAGAAGTCTCCTCCGACTCTAACCCGCCACGTCGGTGCAAACACCTGGGAACCGTTTTCCTGACCGGGTTCAAGATTTACGAGAGAGTAATATCCGACAGTCATGTCTTCAATTTTATCATTCTCCTCCAAATATCCGTTGTTGTAAAGAAGAGAAACGATATCCATCGGTGAGATGAGGTCCTGCTGCATTTCTTCCGATTCCTGGTCAGGAATTTCAAGCAGTGTCGCTGTATATCCGGTGATTTCTCCGTTTTCCGTACGGATCATAAGGAGACCGCCACGATTGTAGTAAATCGTACGATTATTCGCCTTCTGGAAAAATAACGCTGTCGATTCTTCTTCATCCCAGCCCCAATAGGAGTAACGATTGCTGAAGGGAACAATCTCCGATATTTCTTCCTGGATGTTCTCTTTGTCTATTTCCACTGGATCGTCAAGCGTCGATACCAATAGCCGGTCGTTGAATACATTCACTTGCTGATTCCCTTTATCCTGAAACCCTTCCAATTGCTGATCGGAAAAGCCTCCGGGATTCGCAGTCAGGAAGGACACATTCGGCGCTTCTGTCGGAACTTCTGAAATATCGATATTCTGCGTATTCAGCTCTTCTTCCAGAGTCGTCTCGGATACTTCCTGAATCACTTCACTTTCCCGGTTCGCCCACAGCTGCATAAGCAGAAACAGATCGAGAAGGAGAAAACTTATAATGAAGAGTGTTTTGATTTGTCCCCACTGCATTATGCTCCTCCTCCTGTCTGGACGACCGAATCAATATCAGTTATTTCCTTCCATGCTCCGTTCTGCTGGACGAACCAGGCCGGAATGAGGTCGTAGTAATTACTGAAACCCCCACCCTGAGATATAAGTTTATAACCGATCATGATATCCGTGATTTCATCCTTGTTGTACCTCGGGGAATTCTCGATGACGGTTTCGATCGTTTCTCCGGAAGCGAGTTCCGTAATCTGATTTTCTTCAGAAACGTTCGGATAGGACTGATAAGGATCCACGGTAACCATAGGTCGGATATATTCCTGCAACACTCCTGTCTCGAAACGGACGGACATGCTTGTAAAGTCCTCCGGATCCTGAAGAATAGGCCGTTCATTGAAGTACATGCTGAATTGTATGTCTCCGTAAGTCGAACGGATGTTATGAACGCGGAACGGATCCGTGAATCCGTAATGGTTGTTGATGAAGGTTACACTTTCCATCAATATTTCTCTCGTATTGAACGTTGTTGTAGTGACTTCCGACTGTTCGGTGACAGGGTTCAGATACTGCATTTTCTTCCCTCCGGCAACGAGATCCATCCGACTGAGACTATCGGAGTTTCTGAGGTCTCCGTTTGAGAGGCGGAATTGTTTTACGACAGTAGGATCACTGAACAATACGTTCTTCAACGGTTTCAACGGAATGGTTTCAGTAACGATAACATCCTTAGTTACCTCCACTGTATCCTGCGGCAGATAGATCCGACGTTCTTCATCCTCATCGAACATCAGATATTCCTGCCACATCGAAGCATTTCCGATTTCCGACTGAAGCTGGGTGAGGCTCTCGGAGTTGATGGAAGCCTGCAACATCCGGTCTCCCTCCGGAGACATAAAGCGGATCCCTGCTTCTTCACCGCTCAACTGAACGAAAGCACGGTCGAAAGAGAGAGGCGGCAACGTCAGATTCTGACTCTCGATAGGAAAAATATTCTGTATCGTTGCAGAAGTGAGCGTAGTCGGAAAGACGATCTCAAGCACGTCACCTTCCGAGGGGATCACTTTTTCAGAGACACTGATGTTGAATAGCGACCATGTCTGCATGCGTCTATACGTCTCTTCGATATATTCCCGGTTGTTGTACCCGTAATGGGTTCCGCCATCATGGTAAATGACCTTCTCCGGTGTCAAAAGCGCACGGATATCCTCTTCGGTGCCACCGATATTAGTTTCCTCTATCAACCCCTCCTCCTGATTCACTGTTTCAAGATTCGGCTGATAATTCCAGAGCGCAAGGGTCAAAAACAAACTGAAAGCAACTAAAATCACTAAAATGATGGTTTTGATCGATTCTTTGTTCATCTGCTCCCCCTCCGCTTCTGATTCATTAGCGGAAGCGTAAAGAAAACGGTCGTTCCTTTACCTTCTTGGCTTTCTGCCCATATTTCCCCGTGGTGGGCGTCGATTATTTCCCGGGCAATAGCGAGACCGAGTCCCGTTCCGCCCATTTCGCGGGTTCTGGCCTTATCTACCCTATAGAAACGGTCGAATATCTTCTCCACCGTGTGTGATGGCATCCCGAGGCCTTCGTCTTTGATACTCACCTGAAGTTTGTGGCGCATCCGTTTTACGTGAAAATGGACGGCCCCGCCTTCCGGAGAATACTTGATCGCATTTGAAATGACATTATCGAGCACCTGGGTCAGTTTGTCTTTATCAAGCCACACATAGATGCTTTCATTCGGAAGTTGTTTCGTAAACGTGATGCCTTCCACTTTATTCATTTCAAAACGTTCGATGATCTGTTCCAGGTAAGAAACGAATTCCACTTTCTCTTTGTAGAAATTGGATTCCTTATGATCCATCTTCGTCAGCTGCAGCAAGTCGTTGACGAGACGAATCATACGGTCCGTTTCATTTTGAGTCACATCAAGAAAGCGCGGTGCAATTTCCTCATCTCTCCAGGCACCCTCATTCAAAGCTTCGAGATAACTCCTCATCGTAGTCAGAGGTGTACGAAGTTCATGAGACACATTCGAAACGAATTCTCTCCGCTCCTGATCCGCACGCTGTTGTTCCGTAACATCACTGATCACCGTAATGAAGCCGTTCATTTCATAATTTTCGTCCTGTACGACGGAAAAGTTCGCTTTCAGAAGCAGGTGCTGATCACTACTGCTCATATCGACGATGACGGAATCAAGGTCTTCCATCTCTTTCAGATTGGCGACCTGATCTTCGAGACCGAGAATTTCAATCAGCGATTTCCCCTGAACTTCCTCGAACCTTTGGTCAATCAGGTGGGAAGCTGGTACATTCATAAGCGTAATGGCTCCCAGCCGGTCCGTGGCAATCACGCCATCCGACATGTTGGAAAGGACCGAACTAAGTTTCCGACGTTCTCCTTCCGTCGTAGCCTGTGAAATCTTCAATTTGTCGTTCAGGTCATTGAACGTATGACCGAGCTGGCCGATTTCATCATTCCCATGCACATTCACTTTCTGGGAAAAGTCACCGGTCGCCATGATTTGGGCCTGCCGCCTCATTTCAATAAGCGGTTTCGTGATGGTGCCGGCTACGATAATCCCGAGAATCGCTGTAATGAAGATAGATAAAGCCGTACCATTCGCGAAAATCCGGTTGATATCCTGCAACTGCTCGTACACGGAACTCATATCCGCCTCAAAATAGATGGCAGCCACGGTTTCGTCCAGATTATTTTCGATTGTCCTCGTACCTACCCAGAGCCGTTGCCCCGTTTCTGCATCCAGCCGTGTCTCCGGACTCGATTGTTCCTGAAGCAGAAAAGCCGAAAGAACGTCCGGATTTGTCGTCTTTTTCCCGACGTTCGACTGAGGGCTTGCCCCTCCACTGGCATAGGCGGCGATTACGACATTCGACCCTTCTTCGATGACCTGCAGTTCCCTGATTTCATTCCGGACGTATCCTTCGTTGAAAGAGTTCAGAATCCCCTGCACGTCACTTTGAAGCGACGGATCGCCTTCTTCCCGTTCTTCTTCGAATGCCTGCTGAATGTTGAAAGCGAGGGCATCCAGTCTTCCTTCTACGGATTCCGTGAAGTTATTTTCAAGCTGGTCTTTCAGGCGATCTACGAAATAAGCTCCGATTACCTGAAGACCGAGTAAGATAAGCAGGATGTATACAATAATCAGCTTCAGCCGTACCGACTGGAAAAAACCAACCTTGCTCATACACGCCTACTCCTGCTCAGGATTTCTTAAATAATAACCGACTCCGCGTCTGGTAACAATCCAGGCTGGCGTACTCGGATTCTCCTCGATTTTTTCGCGTAACCTTCTTACGGTCACATCGACAGTACGGACATCTCCGTAATAATCATAGCCCCACACCGTTTCAAGAAGATGTTCCCTCGTCATGACCTGTCCCATATGGCGGGCCAGATAATAGAGTAGTTCGAACTCACGATGTGTTAGTTCGATATATTCCCCGTCGCGTTTAACGGTGTAGGCATCCGGTTGAATCGTCAGACGCCCGATTTCGATTTCTTTGGAGCGCTGATTTCCCTCCTGAGGTTCCTGCTGCTGGCGACGGAGATTCGCTTTCACACGGGCGATCAGTTCACGGTTACTGAACGGCTTCGTCACGTAGTCATCCGCGCCCATTTCAAGCCCGAGTACTTTATCGATTTCCGCATCTTTGGCCGTCAACATAATGATCGGCATGACGTGTGTTTTACGGATCTCGCGGCACACTTCATTCCCGTCTTTTCCTGGAAGCATGATATCAAGAAGAATAAGGTCCGGGTCTTCTTCTTTGGCCGTGGCTATCGCCTCGTCCCCATCATAGGCACACACCACCTGATATCCTTCCTTTTCAAGGTTGAATTTAAGTATATCTGCAATCGGTTTTTCATCATCTACCACTAATATTTTATGAGCCATAACGTTCTCATCCCTTTCTCTCGAACTTACTTGCTCTTTCTCTATTCTAACTCATTTTTATAAACTTGTCTTATGGTAAAAGAAAAGCGGAGACATCCCGCTTAGAAGCTCTGGCCTAAGTAGACCGGTCAGACAAAAGTGCTCTTTCTTTTTTCTGATCCGGTCTACTTAGGACACGGGCTTCTGGATGTCGCAGCTAGACAAAAAGGAAAAGCGGAGAAGCCCTGTTTAGAAACCTCAGTCATAAGTGGAACTGTCAGACAAAAAGTGCTCTTTCTTTTTTCTGATCTGTTCCACTTATGGCTCGGGGTTTCTGGGCTTCGTAGCTAGACACGAAAAGCGGAGACATCCCGCTTAGAAGCTCTGGATCTGGAAAAGCTGAGAAGAAGCAGATTAACAGATATGCGACATTTCCCTACTCAAAACTTCCTCATACTACCGCATTAAATCACCTATGCCCGATTTTCAGCATAGACCCGTTCAAAAAACGTCGCATACCTTTTTATTTGCGACACTTTTCCTCCCGAACATTTCAAAAACATCGCAAAACCATCGAACGAAGACCGCAAGATAAGAAAAAAAGAGAGGAGCTATAGCGCTCACTCTCTTACTGACTCACGTAGGACAATGGATTCTTCAGGTTTCCGTTTTCATGGATCTCGAAGTGAAGATGAATGCCTGTTGAACGCCCGGTTGTACCCATGACGCCGAGCTTGTCCCCTTTTTGCACTTTATCTCCGACATTCACGTCTATAGAAGACAGGTGTGCGTATGTCGTTTTGTACCCATTGCGGTGATTGACGACCACTTTGTTGCCATACGCTCCGGATTTTCCGGCAGAAGCCACGACTCCGTGGTCCGCGGACTTGATTGTGCGATCGGAGACTCCGGCGATATCGATTCCTGCATGGAACGAGCCCCAGCGTTCTCCCTGTTTACTCGTCAGCACGCCACCGACAGCCGGCCACGTGAACTCACCGCTGCCGACCGAAGGTGTTTTCGTACCTTCTAGTATAATTTTCGGCGTCGGACTTTCGATGATTTTCTCGCCGAGTTTTTCCTGACTCAGGATCTCCGTGTTTTCTTTCTGATAGGAATAACGGACTTTCTTCTGTCCTTCGCTTCCTTCCTGTTTCACCTTCGTTTCCCCGATCAGAAGATCATTCGTTTTTTCGGTCTGTGTTTCAAAAGGAACGGATTCCGTCACCACTTTTTCTTTCTCTATTTCAACGTCTGTATAATCAACCTCTTGCTCCACCTGAATATTCTGGCCGGCCGTGATTCCACTTACCTGCGGGTTCAACTCACGGAAACGTTCCTCTGTCATCTGGTAAGCATCCAGGATAGAAGAAAGATTCTCTTTGTCTTTCACTTCATACTGTTTGGTTTCCATGCCGCCTTCATTCAGACGTCTGACAATTTCATCCACATCGCTTACCTTGCGAGGGTGGACCGCTTCTGTCTTTTGTTGTGGTTGTGTCGTCAAAGAAAAACCGGTAAGTTTCCCTTCGCCGACTCCGATCGTTTTATTCTCCCGGTTCTCAAAAGCTGTAAGCAGATCATTGTCCGCAAACTGCTGTTTGAACTCATCCATTACTTCCTTTGCCTTGGCTGCACTTGCTACATAGCCGGTCGTATGCCCGTCAAAAGCGATGGCTGTCGCTTCTGTTTTTACCGTCAGATCTTCCTGAACCGTTTCGACCGTTTCTTCATTATCGTATTGCGGATTCATCAGACGTTCGGATTCAAACGTCACGGACTCCTCTACGATCGTCTCCACGCCATAAGCGTCCTGCGCCTTCTGGAGACGTTCATCAATCGATTCCTTCACGATTTCCTTGCTGCTAACTGTCCCGACTTCCTCGCCATCAACGTATACGTGGTGAACAGGAGCCATGCTTCCCTCTACGTATGTCGCTCCCGCTGTCACTCCCAGACCAAGCAATGCTGCAAGTGACAGGTTTCTCATCCACTTTGTTCCCGTTCTGTGCAAAATGACTTCCTCCTGTATCTATCTATCTCGATTTCGTTATTTTTTAACCTTTTTCAATTTATCATTCTAAAAATCGAAAGGAAACAGGTATAGGAATTTGTAATCAACTTATAATCTTTTGTTTACGTGTTGTAAAAAAGGGGTAATGTATTTGTTTTGTGAATTTTACCCATATTTCTTTCTGGAAGCTTACGATGCACTTTTTCCTCTGAAATTATGCACGAAAAAAAGCACCCTGAATACAGAGTGCTTAGCTTTGAAGTGGCTCGGGACGGAATCGAACCGCCGACACACGGATTTTCAGTCCGTTGCTCTACCGACTGAGCTACCGAGCCGTTATTATGAAGATGGCGGTCCGGACGGGACTCGAACCCGCGACCTCCTGCGTGACAGGCAGGCATTCTAACCAACTGAACTACCGGACCTTTTGCTGCAACGAAATCTATCTTACCACAGCCATCTCCCCCTAGCAATACCATTCAGAAAAAATTTAGGCTTTCTCTTTGAGAAGTGCCTCCACCAGATGCTCCGGATTCTCCTCAAGCTTAAGAATATTCCGCTGAACTGCATCCACGAACCCGGATTCAATAGCGTGATCGACCATGGTCATGAACGGTGTGTAGTACCCGGCCACGTTCAACAGTCCAATCGGTTTGTGGTGTAACCCGATCTGAGCCCACGTCACCGTTTCCGTCAGCTCCTCGAGCGTGCCGAACCCTCCCGGCAAGGCGATGTAAGCATCAGCGAGCTCTGCCATTTTCGCTTTCCGCTCATGCATGGTCTCCACCTGAATCAATTCACTTAATTTGCTATGAGATATTTCTATCCCATCAAGCTGGTGCGGCATGACTCCAATCACTTCTCCGCCCTTTTCGATGGCACCGTTGGCAAGCGCTCCCATCAGTCCACCGCTTGACCCGCCGTAAACGACCGCCATCCCTTTTGCTGCAAGTGTCTTTCCGAGTTCATAAGCTTGTTGTTCATAGGCAGGGTTCGTGCCTTTTCTTGATCCCGCAAAAATGCATACTCTCATCTTTCTCACTCCTTACACCTGATATCTTTCTCTATTCTTTTCATTATGCCATAATCTCTTCCTTTATGTACCGTGGACAAACCACCAAACAAAAAGGAGACCTTTTGTCTTAAACAAAAGATCCCCTATCTATGATTATTCAGGATTCGCGGTATACACTACGTACGACATTGGTCTGCGTACGATCCGGTCCGACAGAGAAAATCGAGAATGGAATGCCTGTCAGCTGCGCCACACGTTCAAGGTAGTGACGAGCGTTCGCAGGCAAGTCATCCAGGCTTTTCGCTCCTGTAATATCTTCCGTCCAGCCGGGAAGCTCTTCATAAACCGGCTCACATTCAGCGAGTTTCTTCAGGCTTGCCGGGAATTCTTCGATGATCTCCCCTTTGTACTTGTATGCAGTACAAATTTTGAGCGTTTCGATACCGGTCAGGACGTCCAAAGAGTTCAATGACAAGTCCGTAATACCACTAACACGACGGGCGTGACGTACGACTACACTGTCGAACCATCCTACGCGGCGTGGACGACCAGTCGTAGTACCGTACTCATTCCCTGTCTCACGGATTCTTTCACCGATTTCATCCGTCAGCTCTGTCGGGAAAGGTCCGTCTCCTACCCTCGTTGTGTAAGCTTTCGATACGCCGACAACGTTCTTGATTTTAGATGGACCCACGCCTGCTCCGATGGTAACTCCACCGGCGATCGGGTTCGAGGATGTAACAAATGGATACGTACCCTGATCGATGTCGAGCATGACGCCCTGAGCTCCTTCGAAAAGGACACGGCGGCCTTCATCCAGTTTGTTATCGAGCACGACAGATGTATCGCAGACGTACTTCTCCACCTGCTGCCCGTATTCGTAATATTCGTCGAGAATATCGTCAATGTGGAACGGCTTATGTCCGTATACTTTTTCAAACAGACGGTTCTTCTCCGCAAGATTCTGCTCAAGCTTCTCGCGGAAACTCTCTTTATCGAGAAGATCAGCGATACGGATTCCCATACGTGCCGCCTTATCCATATAAGCGGGTCCGATCCCTTTCTTCGTCGTACCGATCTTGTTCTCTCCTTTATCCTCTTCCTGAAGCTCGTCGAGTTTCAAGTGATAAGGAAGGATGACATGCGCCCGGTTACTGATACGGAGGTTATCGGTCGAGACTCCGCGCTCATGAAGATACGCAAGCTCCTTGACAAGCGCCTTCGGGTCGATGACCATTCCATTTCCGAGAACACAAATCTTATCCTCAAAGAAAATCCCTGAAGGAATCAGATGCAATTTATATGTAGCATTATCAAATTTGATCGTATGGCCTGCATTGTTACCACCCTGGTAACGGGCAACCACTTCTGCGTGCTGAGATAAATAATCCGTTATTTTGCCTTTTCCTTCGTCGCCCCACTGGGTTCCGACTACAACTACTGATGACATAAAGGCACCTCCTACATTAATTCCTTTCCAGTTTAACAATCATCCCTCTTCCAGTCAACAAAAACCGAACATTAATCATTAAAAATCATTTATTATTCGTCAAAAACAAACTTACAAAAAATCCCCTCTGCGCTAGGCAGGGGGGATATCTGAATCGCTGTAACGATGATCGAGATCGACGAACTTGTTGTATTCTTTGACGAATGCAAGTTCTACGTTGCCGATCGGTCCGTTACGCTGCTTGGCTATTATTATTTCAATGATATTCTGGTTCTCTGATTCCTGGTCATAGTAATCATCCCGGTACAGGAAACCGACAATGTCCGCATCCTGCTCAATCGAACCGGATTCACGCAGATCGGACATCATCGGTCGTTTGTCCTGACGTGATTCGACACCACGGGAAAGCTGTGAAAGTGCAATGAGCGGTACGTTCAGCTCACGGGCGAGTCCTTTCAAAGACCGGGAGATTTCCGAAACTTCCTGCTGACGGTTTTCTTTGGAATTCCCGCTTCCCTGAATCAGCTGCAGGTAGTCGATGAGAATCATACCTATACCATGCTCCTGCTTCAGACGGCGGCATTTCGAACGGATTTCACTCACGCGCACGCCAGGCGTGTCGTCGATGTAAATGCCTGCATTCGAAAGACTTCCCATAGCCATCGTCAGTTTGTTCCAGTCATCCGACTCCATCTTACCCGTACGTAAGCGCTGCGCATCGATGTTTCCTTCTGCACAAAGCATACGGGAAACGAGCTGATCGGCACCCATCTCCAAACTGAAGATCGCCACATTCTCATCCGTCTGACCGGCGATATTCTGTGCAATATTAAGCGCAAATGCCGTCTTACCCATCGATGGACGGGCAGCGATGATGATAAGGTCGTTCCTCTGGAAACCGGAAGTGATCGTATCGAGATCACGGTAGCCGGTCGGAATGCCCGTAACGTTTCCATCACTCTGATGCAACTGTTCGATGTTGTCATAGACATCGATCAGGACATCCTTGATGTTTTTGAAGGCCTGGGAGTTCTTCCGCTGGGAAACGTCCAGAATCTCTTTCTCCGCCTGGTTGAGGATGTCTTCGAGATCATCATCTTCCGAGTATCCGTTCGTCACGATTTCTGTAGCTGTACGGATCAGCTGACGGAGCGTGGACTTTTCATTGACGATTTCCGTGTAGTATCCGATATTCGCTGCTGTCGGAACCGAGTTCGCGATGTCGCTGAGGTACGATACCCCGCCCACTTCTTCGAGCGTTTTGTTGTTCGACAAAGCCGTTGTCACGGTCACGAGATCGATCGGCTCTCCGCGATTCGATAGACCGAGCATCACTTCGAAAATACGCTGATGACTGGCGCGATAGAAATCTTCAGGAAGCAAATGCTCAGCTGCTGTCGTCATGGCTGAGGGCTCCAGGAAAACGGCACCGAGCACCGCCTGTTCCGCTTCAATGTTATGCGGCGGTGTCCGGTCCTGAAAAAAATCATTCACAAGCTTTGCCTCCTCTGATCATTGGCCTTACTTCTCCGCCACGTGAACGCGAATCGTTCCATTCACTTCCGGATGAAGTTTCACAGGCACTTCGGTGTAACCAAGGTTGCGGATCGGATCATCCATGTCGATCTTCCGCTTATCGATCGAAATATTATGCGCTTTTTTGAGCTCTTCAGAAATCTGTTTGCTCGTAATGGAACCGAAAAGACGTCCTTTGTCTCCTGATTTCGCTGTAAGTTTCACTTCGAGGTTCTTCAGATCTTCTTTCAGCTGTTTCGCTTCCTCTACTTCCTGCTGTGCTTTCTGTTCTTCTTTTTTATCTTTGGCTTTTTGAGCATCCATGTTCGCCTTGGTCGCTTCGACGGCAAGGTTGTGTTTCAGTAGATAGTTGCGTGCGTAACCATCTGATACGTTTTTGATTTCGCCTTTCTTGCCTTTTCCTTTGACGTCCTGGTTGAATATTACCTTCATTCTTCTTCTCCCCCTTCAAAATACTCGTCGATTATATCTTGCAATAATCCTTTCGCATCTTCAATCGTTGTGTCTTCGAGCTGGGTCGCAGCATTGGTCAGGTGGCCTCCCCCGTTCATCTGCTCCATGATCACTTGAACGTTCACATCGCCGAGAGAACGGGCACTGATGCCGACACGTCCGTCTTTTCTATCGGAAATGACGAAGGATGCTTCGATGCCACTCATCGTAAGCAGTGTATCGGCCGCCTGAGCGATGACTACAGGACCGAAGATATCACCTTTGTCCGCAGCAGAGATTGCGATCCCTTCTCTATAAACATCTGCCCGTTCAATCAGACGACTGCGGCGCACATAAATATCGAGGTCTTCTTTCAGGAATTTCTGTACGAGAACCGTATCGGCCCCTTTCCCGCGTAAATAGGATGCGGCATCAAACGTCCGGGAACCTGTACGGAGCGTAAAGCTCTTCGTATCCACAATAATCCCTGAAAGGAGAGAAGTCGCTTCAAGCATCGACAGCTTCAGTTTCTTCGGTTGGTACTCCAGAAGTTCTGTAACGAGTTCCGCTGTAGAAGAAGCATAAGGCTCCATATATACAAGGGTCGGATCAGCAATGAATTCCTCGGCTCTCCTGTGGTGATCGATAACGACGACATGTTCCGTTTTATTGAGCAATTTCTCTTCCGCCACCAGCTTCGGTTTATGAGTATCCACTACGACGAGAAGGGTCTCATTCGTCACCATCTCCATCGCGTCCTCAGGTGAAATGAAATAACTCCAAAGCTCAGAGTCTTTCTTGATCTCCTCTACCATCCGCTTCACACCGGTGTCGATATCATCCGGATCCAGCACGATAGCCGCCTGTTTCTGGTTGGCCTGGGCGATTTTCAGAATACCGATCGCCGCTCCGACGGAATCCATGTCCGGGGATTTGTGTCCCATGACGAGAACTTTCTCACTATCCTGAACAAGATCTTTCATCGCATGAGAAATGACACGGGCGCGGACTCTGGTCCGTTTCTCCATCGGATTCGTCTTACCTCCGTAGAAGCGGACTTTCCCCGTTTCGTCCTTGATCGCTACCTGGTCACCGCCGCGTCCGAGAGCAAGGTCGAGACTCGACTGGGCAAGATCCCCCATTTCAGGGAGTGTCATCGGTCCGACCCCGATACCGAAGCTCAGTGTAAGCGGCATGTTCTGGTCCGTGATGAGTTCTCTTACTTCGTCGAGAATTTCGAATTTCGTCTTTTCGAGGCTGTGCAGAATTTCTTTGGTCAAAACGGCAAGAAACCGTTCCTGAGACGTGCGTTTCAAATAGATTCCATTATCTTCGGCCCAACGATTAAGGATGGAAGTAACTTGCGAGTTGATGTGACTCTTGGACGTATCATCCATCCCCTGGGTGATTTCTTCATAGTTATCAAGAAAAATCACTGCAAGGACAGACTGTTCATTCTGATATCGTTTTTCGATTTCTGTCTGTTTCGTCCGGTCGAAAAGATAAAGCAGACGGTCTTCCTGTTTCATGATCGTCTGCATCTGACTCCCATCAAGGTCGATCCAGGCTTCCTCTTTATTTTCCTTGATGTTCGGAATCAACTTTTCCGACAGTTCATTAAGAGAAGTGCCTACTACCGAATTTTCATCGACGAACCTGTTCATGTAAGGATTCGCCCATTCGATCTTGTAATCCTCACTGTAGAGGATAATACCGATCGGCATTTCAAGAAGCGCTTCTTCCCCTACTTTCTTCACCCGGTACGAGAGGGTCGAGATATACTCTTCGGTGTCATTGATGACCCGTTTCTCCGTACGGATGCTGTAAAAGATCGAGCCGATAAGCAGGAGTGTCATCACCAGGCCGAACATCCACTGGTAATACCAGATAAAAGCAAGCAGGATGACCGACAGTACATAAATGAGCCACAAATGCCCACTCATCGTTGATTTCTTTTTCATATTCGCCATTCACTTCAGCTCCCGGTTTTAATCTATGAGCTATTTCTTTTCCTGTATCTTTTCCCTTAGTGGGAAACCTATATCAATTATACCTAAGATTCGGACAAGATAAAGAAAGATTTGCGGCAAAAGAACCGACAGGATGATCACCATAATCGGGGCCGCTTTCGGCCATTTCTTTTGCTGACTGTAAAAGAACACGAACGAGAAGCCCTGCAGGATGAGTAGCATCCCCGTCAGTGTAAAAACGTTTACGGTCGCAATATACCATATTCCACCCTGCTCCATAAATATGAAATTAAGCAGCATGGCAATGAAGTAATACCATAAAATCGATGTCGGCAATCTCATCTCGCGGACGGGAGGGAAGGAAAAACCCGCTCTCTCGAGACGATTGATGAGCTTATAGCTGAGCCACTGACTGATGAGGGCCATCACGATTCCTGTCGCAGCGAGGATGCTCGGTAAATAGTCCGGAATACTTTCCATCTGCTGTCTCAGCATTTCAATCGTCGCTTCTGTTTCTTCCCCGCCGACAGAACTGAGCATATTCTCTGTCAGGTTGATCGACTCATCGATGGCGACCTGTATTTCTTCCATCCAGTTGACCCCGAACAGGGCTTGAGTCAAAACGTATACAGCCACGAGTCCACCTATGAAACCGAGAGAACCGATGACCCAGGTCTCGTAGGCGTTCCGCTTTCTATGCATGGCCCCACCGAGAGCTACACCTCCGATACCTGTAAGTAGCGTCACCGGAAAAGAAAAGACCGTTGCAATGACAGATGCAAGTACGACAGCGCCGAACAGCATGATGAACCCTGATTTATACCCGAAGTGATAACTGTAGATCACAAAGGGAATCGGTAGTGCAAACATTAAGAAAGTCCCGAGAATCGGGATCGGTAAGAAAAGGATAACGAGAAGCATGACGAGATAAATCCCCGTCAGCAGTGCCCCTTCCGTAATCTGTTTTGTATTTTTCATCTGGAAACCTCACTTCATCTACTTGAATAATCCTTCCCATTTTAACACATAATAAAGCGGAAGCGCTTTGCTTATCTCCTTGAATGTTGGTATGATGATTCCAACCAGAAGCTTGAATGGAGGGAAAGACGCATGCGCACAGACTATCACGTACATATGGCGGAAACAGGAGAACTTTCCGTGGAGTATCTGAAAGAATACATCCAGAAAGCGAAAGACGAAGGAATCGAAGACCTCGGCATTTCCGAGCACGCTTACTTCTTCCAGGAGACGCGCCCGATTCTGTCCAACCCATGGGTAGAGAATCGAAGAACGCTCGATTTCAGTGAGTACCAGACACTCTTCGATGAGGCGGAAAAAGAGAACCTTTCAATCAAAATGGGGATCGAAATGGATTACATGCCGGGCAAAGAGAAAGAAATGGAAACCTTCATCAAGGAGCACCCTTTCGATTACGTCATCGGATCGGTGCACTGGATCGACGAATGGGGCATCGATCTCGCCATTTACCGGGAAGAATATGAAAAGCGCGATATCTACGAAGTCTACGAGCAGTATTTCGACCGTGTCGTAACGCTGGCAGAATCAGGATTGTTCGATTTCGTCGGTCATATCGACGTCATCAAAGTCTTCGGTTACGAACCGGACGACAAAGAGTTCCTGCAGAAACAGTACGAACGTGCGGCCAAAGCCCTTGCGAAGACAGGTACGTTGATCGAGATCAGTACAGCAGGTCTGCGCAAGCCGGTCGGCAAAATCTATCCGGAACCGGATTTCCTGAAAACGTGTAAAGAGTACGGAGTCGGCATCACCCTCTGTTCCGATGCCCACAAACCGGACCACCTTGGTTATCGTTACGATGAAGCCGTAGAGTTCGCAAAATCGATCGGCTACGACGAAGTCCACACGTTCACGAAACGTGAGAAACAGGCTCATCCTCTGACATAGAAAAGCGGAGCCATCCCGCTTAGAAGGTCTGGCATAAGCAGGGGTTTCTCTTTTCAGGTGTTCTTTCCTGAAAAAGAAATCACTGCTTATGACACGGGCTTCTGGATGGCATAGCTAGACATAGGAAAAGCGGAGACACCTTGCTTAGCCCTTCTCGCATAAGTGAAAATCAGCCTAAAGAAGTGCTCTCCTTCTTTATGGATGGTTTTCACTTATGTCGCTAAGGGCTAGGTGTCGCAGCTAGACAAAGAAAAGCGGAGGAGCCCCGCTTAGAAACCTCAGTGATAAGTAGAACTGTCAGACAAAAGTGCTTTTTCTTTTTTCTGATCTGTTCTACTTATCGCTCGGGGTTTCTGGGCTTCGTAGCTAGACAAGGAAAAGCGAAGAAGAACGCTTAGAAATCAAGGAACCGCTCTCTGCCCTTAGCCTGGCAGAAGCGGTTCTTTTTTTCGATCTTTATGCGATAGTTATTCAATCTTTTCACGAGAAAGCACCGCATCATTTATAGAATGAAGCATTTTCAACTACACTCGGAGCTAAACTATAGCATTCCATAACATATGAGACACTTTTCACAATTCCATCACCGAAAAACACCTCATAGCACCAACCCCAAAAGAATTCATCCAATTGAAAAGCCTTTGGGCCGATCTCACCGGTCCAAAGGCTTTTCTTCATTATTTATAACTTCAAATACTGAACGCGATTAATATCCTGAACATGAGCCAGATGCTCCTGACAAGCAGGCTCCACTTCTTTATCTACAGTAAGAATCATGATCGCAGCTCCACCGATATCCGTACGACCTACCTGCATCGTTGCGATGTTGACGTCATGCTCAGCAAGCAGACTTCCTACACGACCGATGGCACCCGGTTGGTCTTTGTGGTGGATGCTGATGAGATGACCTTCCGGGATGACGTCCACAGAATATCCATCAAGACGGACTACTCTCGCTCCAAGTCCGTTCAGCAATGTTCCGGCAATACTTCTTGTTTCTTCATCCGTTTCCAGTTCGACAGTCAGCAGATTCGTGAATCCTTTCGTCGAGGTCGACTTCTGTTCGTTGATCTCGATTCCTTTATCTTTCGCAATCTTATAGGAATTGACGTCATTGACACGGTTTCCTACGAATAACTGAAGGACGCTTTTCACTACTTTTCTCGTTAACGGGGTAGGGTCTACATCCGTCAGTTCTCCGGAATAATACACATTGATATTATTCAGTCCTCCCCGAACGACACTGCCGAGGAACGCACCGAGTTTTTCGGAAAGCGTGATGTAAGGTGTGAGTTTGTCCTGCATTTCTTCCGGAATCGAAGGAATGTTGACCGGCTGTTTGGCATTCCCTCCACGCAACACTTCCATTACATCGTAGCTGACATCTGTCGCTACGTTTTCCTGAGCTTCGATGGTGCTTGCACCGAGGTGTGGGGTCCCGACCACCTGTGGGAGATCGAGCAATTTGTTCCCTACCGCAGGTTCTTCTTCATATACGTCCAGCGCGGCTCCGGCGATTTTCCCGGATTGCAGTGCTTCATACAGAGCTTCCTCTTCGATGATTCCGCCACGGGCACAGTTGAGCAGGCGCGCTCCATCTTTCATCTTCGCAATCGCTTCTTTATTGATGAGGTGATGCGTCGCATCGATCAAAGGCGTGTGAACCGTCAAAAAGTCGGCCTGAGCCAGTACTTCATCCAGAGAACCATGGTCGACTCCGGCTTTTTCCGCTTTTTCTTTCGTCAAAAACGGATCATAAGCGATGACGTTCATACGGTGGCCCTTGGCACGACGGGAAACGACTCTTCCGATACGTCCAAACCCTACGACACCGAGCGTCTTATTCTTCAGCTCGACACCGACATACTTCTTACGGTCCCAGCGGCCTTCCTGAAGGGAATGGTACGCCTGAGGAATGTTACGGGCGAGAGACATAAGCATCGCCATCGTGTGTTCGGCAGTGGAAATCGTATTTCCATCCGGGGCGTTGACTACCACAACACCGTTATCCGTAGCAGCGTCCAGGTCGATGTTATCGACACCGACGCCGGCACGACCGACGATCTTCAGGTTCTCCCCATGCTCCAGCAGTTCCTTGGTCACTTGAGTCTGACTGCGGACGATAAGCGCATCCGCCTTGGCCACTTCTTCCAAAAGCTCATCTTCCGACATAGAAGGCTTTTGGATCACCTCTGTGTCTGCCGCTTCCAGGAGCGGCTTGATTCCGTCTTCACTCAATGGGTCACTGATTAGTACTCGATGCATGATTCCATTCCTCCTTTTGGATAGGTGCCTCTCTTCAACGAGAGTATGTAAATAGAAAAGACCTCTAGTTCTTTCAAATATATAATTCATTATCCTATCAGACACGCGGATATTGTCAATCGATTAAAGTATTTCGGTACTTGAAATTGTTAAAGGAAGTCTGTATACTCGAAAAAGTAACAGTTTTCTGAATAATCACTACATAATTAAAAGGGGGAAAAGAGGTTGAACAAAAAATTATTTTTCGGCCTTATCTTATCAATCGCTTTGATGTTCGTTCTCGCAGCTTGCGGTGGCAACGAATCATCAGATGAAGGGGATTCTTCAAATGAGGAGTCCAACGAACAATCTTCTGAGAACTCCGATTCCGGAAGTGATCAGTCCATTTCTTTCACGGCAAAAAGTGAACTGCCAAGCATGGACCCGAGTCTGATTACGGACTCTGTGGCCTTCCAATGGGCGGGAGAGACCTACGAAGGGCTTTATCGCCTCGATGAAAACGGCGAACTCGCTGAAGGGATCGCCAAAGACCACGAAGTATCCGAAGATGGGACGACATGGACATTCAACCTTCGCGAAGACGCTCAATGGGAAAACGGTGACCCTGTCACAGCCCACGACTTCGTTTACGCGTGGCAGCGCGCTGTAACACCGGAAACAGGTTCTGAGTACGGGCCTTACTTCCTCGGTGGCGTTGTTAAAAATGCTACTGCCGTCGCTGAAGGTGAAATGGAACCTTCCGAACTTGGTGTGAAAGCGGTAGATGACTATACGTTCGAAGTGAACCTCGAACAACCCGTTCCTTATTTCGACAGCATGACTGTATTCATTACGTTCATGCCGCTGAACCAGAGTTACGTAGAAGAGCAGGGAGACGATTTCTCCACGGAAGCTGACAATACAATGGCAAACGGTCCTTTCAAATTGACGGAATGGACACACGGAGAAGGATGGAAAGTAGAGAAGAACGAAACTTACTGGGATGCGGAATCCGTACAGCTGGAAGAAATCGATGTGAAAGTCATCAAAGAGACATCGACAGCCGTGAACCTATTCCAGACCGGTGAACTCGACCAGGCGGAACTGAACGCTGAATTCGTAGACGAATACCGTTCTTCCGACCACTTCCAGGTTGTAGAAAATCCATACCTTTACTTCTTCAAGTTCAACCAGGAAACGAATGAAGCACTCGCAAACGTAAATGCAAGAAAAGCCATCTCTATGGCGATCGATCGCCAATCTCTGACGGATGTTATTCTGAATGACGGTTCTGTACCGGCAGAAGGTTACGTTCCATCCAACTTTGTAACTGTTCCGGGTACAGACGGAAAAGACTTCCGTGAAGTTCAGGGACCACTTGTAGAACATAACGTAGAGCAAGCACAGGAACACTGGCAGACAGCTCTCGAAGAGCTCGGCACAGACTCCGTTACCATCGAACTGATGGGAGATGACACCGGTTCTTCCAAGAACGCTTTGGCTTACTACAAAGAGCAGCTGGAATCGAACCTTGAAGGCCTTACGATCAACGTTGTAGAAGTACCATTCAAAGAACGTGTACGTCGTGACCAGGAAGGTGAATTCGAAATCGAAGCAGCAACCTGGGGACCGGACTACGCGGATGCGAATACGTATCTGAACATGTACCTGACAGATGGACAGAACAACAACATGGGCTACTCCAGTGAAGAGTACGACAGTCTGATCAACAAAGCGAATACAGAACTCGCACGTAAACCTGAGCAACGTTACGAAACGTTCTTAGAGGCAGAGCGCCTTCTTCTTGAAGAAGATGCAGCCGTTGCCCCACTTTATCAGGATGCAAAATCCCAATTGCTCCGCTCTAACATCAAAGGCGTGTTCCCGACAGCTACGGGACCTAACTTCGAATTCAAATGGGCGAGCGTCGAGTAAAAGATTCAAACCTTGCAGGTATGCCCTGCAAGGTTTTTTTCTATAGAAAAAAACGACCGGAATCTTCCGGCCGTTTCTACCCTCACATATTGTCCTGAGCTTTTCTCAAATCCCACAGGAAGGATTCCCCTTCGAGTTCCACATCATCATACGTGAGAATCTGATCCTGCGCGATATCTCTCTTAATTTTAATATTCCCACTGACCAGTCCGATCGGTAATGCGTTGTCTCTTTTGGCACTCTCGTATTCATCTACTTTTCCATACACGGTGTGGCCACCTATGCCATCAAGATAGTCTCCCGCTTTCAGGTCCTTCTTGGCTACAGCTACCGTTTCCGCAACCATTCCCCGGTAAGGAGCGATCGTCGGTTTATTGTCGAGGTAAGCTCTTGCTATGGAAAGCGGAGTCTCAAGGCTTGTCAGGTGATACGGGCGATATAGCACATAGTGGGGCCCTTCTCCCATGCTTAAGTATTTCATTTCTTCCCGGACTTCTTCTTTATCAGAAGTGATGATTGCAAACACACCCGGAGCTACTCCATTGATATAATCGACGATTTTATGCTTCTTGATCTTTCCACCGTCTTCTTCTTTACGGAAAATGGACGGAAGTTCCTGGACGCTGCCGCTATACCCGTGCATCCCCGGTGTATCCGGAGTGAATCCCGTCGCATTAGCTACAGCGTTCATTTCCACCATCGTCTTCGTACCATCCTGGAAAGAAGCCAGCATTTTAGGACTGGCGCCTTTTCTCTCCGCTTCCTCTTTCGTCACGTCAGGGTTCGAATATTGATTCAAAGGGTTGTTCTTCCCTTTACCGAGAGCTACGATATCAAAGCCCAGAGCATCAGCGAAGTCATGCAGCTCCATGATCGCCCCCGGCTCATCTCCGGCAGACCCGGTATAGGTCACCCCTTTCTTTTTCGCTTCTTCGTAAAGGTAGGCACCGACGGTCACGTCCGCTTCCACGTTGAGCATCACGATATGTTTATGATTCTGGATGGAGTTCCAGGCTATATCTGCCCCTATTTCAGGAACGCCGGTCGCATCTACGACGACATCGACTTTCTCATTTTCATAAACGAGCTTCGCATCCTTGACGGCAACGTATTTTCCATCCTTCACGAAACGATCCACTTCTTCCGTACTCGAAGCTTCCCTGATACTCCCCTCATCAATTCCTGCCGCATGAAATCCGTGCAGTACGTTATCTACGTTGATATCAGCGACAACAACTGTTTTCATGCCTTTCATACCTTCGATCTGGGAAATCATCCCTCTCCCCATCTGCCCGGCACCAATTAATCCGACAGAAATATATTTTCCTTCACTCTCCAGCTCTTCTAATTGTCTGTTTACTCCTAACATAGCTACAACCCTTTCTATTCACCGATGATTTGGATACTGTGACTTTCTTCGATTTCAGGAATCTCTTTCGCTTCAAGACAAATCGTTCCCGGAAGGTCCGAGTTGCTTTCTCCATTAAACTGGAACGTTGCATGGCCCATTTCTTTCAATGTTTCGTTAGCTTTGCCACCTACAAATAGAATCTCGAATGTTTCATCATTGATGATGAAGCGGTCTCCTGCCTGAACATCCTTTTTGATTTCTTTGTTGTCATGGACGATTGCGAATTCTTTCAGCTCATTCGGTACGTCTTCATGGAAGAGTACGAGCATGTTCTCTGCCCGCATCAATCCGCTTTCTGCTCCTACACTTGTCACTTTGGATGATAGTTTCGTCACCATAGTCCAACTCCTTCAATCTTTAATAAATGGTAAAACTGAATAGATATGCGATAACAACGGCCAAAGGTCCGGTGATCACACGTGAAAATAGTACAGCCGGAACTCCGACTTCGATAGTTTCCGGTTTCGCTTCTCCGAGCGTCAGACCTACCGGTACGAAGTCCGCCCCTACCTGAGGGTTGATTGCGAATAGTGCTGGTAGTGCCATCTCCGGAGGAATGTTCCCTTTTCCGATTTCCACCCCGACAAGTACCCCGACAACCTGCGCAATAACGGCACCCGGCCCGAGTAATGGGGAAAGAATAGGAAGCGCTACAATAAGGGATAGAATGAGAAGTCCGAAAATGTTACCGGCTAACGGCGTCGCTACTTCTGCGAGCAAATCACCGATGCCTGTATAGTTGATGATACCGATCAGCATCGAAACGAATGCCATGAACGGTAGAATGTTCTTGATGACCTGATCAATCGTTTCACGACCCGCCTGGTAGAATACACCGACGACTCCGCCCATAGCGCGGCCGAATTTCTCGATGATGTTCTGTTTCTTCGGTTCCTGGTAGTTTTCTTTGGCTTTCTGTTTCGCTTCTTCTTTGACTTCTTTGGCTGTCTTTTCTCCGGCACTTTCCATGATCGATTCATCCTCAGGATTCGTTACATCCGCATTCCCATCAAGCGGGTGGACATCCTTCTCCCGGACACCTGAAACGAAGTTATCTTCTTTGATGAACTGCATGAGAGGTCCAGCAGGGCTCGTTCCGTGCAAATTGACGGTCATTACGTCATTCTTCGGATAAATCCCGCACCTGGCCGTTCCGCCACAGTCGATGACTGCACAAGCCATTTCATCATAGGGAACAGACGTGGAAAAACCATCAACTGCCTCTGCTCCTGTCTTATCAGCGATATCCTGAGCTACCGGGTGAATACCGCCTCCGGTAACGGATACGACATATTTCTTTTTATCATCCGGCTGAATCGTCAGGGGACCTCCCCAACCTCCGGATCCTTTTGTGATTTTGACCGATTTATAGTTACTCATATTCCCACCTCACTAGTAGTAGTTATTTCGAATCGGAGTCGAGCATCCCCTGTTTTTTCATCATGTTAACGGTAATCAGTTCCGTCACGATTCCTCTGATGAGGATGACTACGATACCTGTGATGAAGTACATGACCGCCAGTGGCCCAAGTGACATTCCGAGCGTTGTCAGTCCAGCAGCAACCCCGGTATAAACGAAAAGCTCCGCCGGGTTCGCATGCGGGAAGAGTCCGGTGATCGGGTGTACGAAAGATACAGCTGAATCATAAAAGGCCGGTTTCTGTCTCTCCGGAAGAAACTTACCGAACGTGTACGCCATCGGGTTCGTAAGGAAGAATACTGCGACGACCGGAAATAAGGTGTACCTCAAAATGATGTTCTTCGTAAGTTTCTGTGCGAAAATCGTTATCCTTTCTTCCCCTACAAACTTAATGACGGAGTTGACTGCCGTAATCAGAACAATGAGCAAGGGAATGATCCCTGTTACAAGCCCGACGAATGTTTCGCCGCCTGCCTGGAACATTCCTATAAAACCTTCTGCAAGACCTACGATAAAATCCATACTCTCCACCTCTTTCTATGAAATTGATGTTGCCGGTTTCTGTTCTTCGATTTTTGCTATCGCACTCTGGAGCGATTCGACCACCTGTTTATCCTTAATAAGATCTGCAGTCTCGTGGATGTTTCGTCCGAGAACCTCGCTGAAATCTTCAAAGCGTGAAAACACGGTTACGCCGGACATCTTCTTAGCGTCAAGGATGATTCCTTCTTCATTACATACAACAACCGTTACAACCCCCTTGCCGAATTTCTTCTTCTCCACTCCGACTCCGAGATAACCGGAATCTTTCTGACTCATTTCTCTGATTGTCTTTCGGTAATTCTTCATCTGAAAGTGAGCCATGTAGAACTGTAAAACCCATATGAAAGCGAACAGCAAAAAGAATAATCCCCACGTCGCCATTCCTTCCCCTCCCTTTTACATTTGTTCAAACACTTAACTTATGTAAATAATAAAACGCTTTCACCGACTTGTCAACATTATTCTGAAAATTTCATTTATTTCCATAAAACCTTATAAAACAGAGGTTAAAACTGTTGACAGTTCCTTATCTCTGGATTAAGCTTGTAACAAATGTTATTCAAAAGAACATATGTAAAGGAGGAAATAGAATGATTCAAATTCCAGAACACCTATCCAAGGAAAGACTTCTCGACCTTTATGAACAAATGTGGTTGATCAGATACTTCGATGAAAAAGTGGATGAATTCTTCGCAAAAGGGATGATCCACGGAACGACCCACCTGGCTGTCGGTCAGGAAGCCTCTGCCGTCGGTTCATGTGCCGTACTAAAGGAAGAGGACAAAATAACGAGTACTCATAGAGGTCACGGCCACTGCATTGCCAAAGGAGCCGATATCAATAAGATGATGGCGGAACTCTTCGGAAGAGAAACAGGCTACTGCAAAGGGAAAGGCGGATCGATGCATATCGCCGATCTGGATAAAGGGAACCTCGGCGCGAACGGCATCGTCGGTGGCGGGTTCGCCATTGCCAACGGAGCCGGGCTCACTTCAAGAATGAAAGATCTCGGATACGTCGTTCTCTGCTTCTTCGGAGACGGAGCATCTAATGAAGGAAGTTTTCATGAAGCATTGAACCTCGCTTCTATATGGGATTTGCCGGTTGTCTTCATTTGTGAGAACAACCAGTACGGAATGAGTGGTCCTGTCAAAGACATGATCAATATCGAGCATATCGCAAGCCGATCCGGAAGCTATGGAATACCCGGAAAAGTCGTAGATGGGAATGATGTTTTCGACGTGATGAATGCTGTAGGGGAAGCTGTCGAGCATGCACGGGAAGGGAACGGCCCAAGTCTTGTCGAGTGTAAAACGTACAGATGGAAGGGACACTCCAAGAGCGATGCGAAAAAATACCGTACGCGCGAAGAAGAGAAAGAATGGCGCGACAAAGATCCGATCAAACGGATGAAAGAAGCGATGCTCGAAAAAGAAATCGTGACAGAAGAAGAAGTGGAAGAAATTAAGCAACAGGCGAAACGGAAGATCGAAGAATCGGTCGAGTTCTCGAAAGAAAGCCCGGAACCGGACCTGTCCACGCTTTTGACAGATGTCTATGCTGATTAACGGAAGGAGAGAAAACAAATGAGAGAAATCACTTATTTAGAAGCGGTACGCGAAGCTTTAAGTCAGGAAATGCGTGAGAACGAAGATGTATTCATGCTTGGGGAAGATATCGGCGTATACGGAGGTGCTTTCGGTGTATCCAGGGGGATGCTCGAAGAATTCGGTTCGGAACGCATCCGTAACACCCCTATTTCAGAAGCGGCGATCTCCGGTACAGCGGTAGGTGCTGCTCTCACCGGTATGCGTCCGGTCCTTGAGCTGCAGTTCTCAGATTTCATCACGATCGCCATGGACAACCTCGTGAACCAGGCAGCGAAAATCCGCTATATGTATGGAGGGAAAGGGTCTGTCCCAATGGTACTTCGTACTCCATCCGGTTCCGGTACAGGGGCAGCGGCTCAGCATTCCCAGAGCCTCGAAGCGTGGGTCGCCCACGTTCCCGGACTAAAAGTCGTGCAGCCTTCCTGCGGCAGTGATGCGAAAGGACTTCTGAAAGCGGCGATCGATGATAATAACCCGGTCGTTTTCTATGAACATAAAACGTTGTACAAGACTTCGGATCATGTCCCTGAAGAAGCGTACAGCATTCCCCTCGGAAAAGCGGACATCAAACGGGAAGGGACGGATGCCACGATTGTAGCGACTGCCGCTATGGTGCCGAAAGCCCTCGAAGCGGCCTCGAAGCTCGCTGAAGAAGGAATCGAAACAGAGGTCGTCGATCCCCGCACCCTCGTTCCTTTGGATAAAGAGACGATTGTGGAATCCGTGAAAAAGACCGGAAGACTGCTGGTAGCGCATGAAGCGGTGAAGCGCGGTGGTTTCGGCGGAGAAATAGCTTCCACCATAGCGGAAAGTGAAGCGTTCGACTTCCTCGATGCACCGATTATGAGACTTGGCGGAGCAGAGGTTCCGATTCCGTACAATCCGAACCTCGAAAAAGCTACGGTCCCTTCCGTCGAAGATATGATCGATAGCGTCAAACAAATGGTGCATTACGACACGTGGAGGGAGAACCATGGCTAACGAAATCTTCATGCCGAAACTGAGCAGTACAATGGAAGAAGGGGTCATCCTCGACTGGTTCAAAGAAGAAGGCGACGAGATCGAAACAGGAGAACCCATTTTCGAAATTATGACCGATAAAATCAACATCGAAGTGGAGTCTTATCACGATGGCATCTTGCTGAAGAAATATTTCCATAAAGACGATACGGTCCCGGTCAACCACGTCATCGGGTTCATCGGTGAACAGGGCGAAGAAGTTCCGGACACTCCTCCGGCGTCAGATGAAGAATCTTCTGCGGATGAATCCTCTTCCCCTGAGCAGGAAACAGCTGCTCCGGCACAGGAACCGGAAACAGAGGTTTCTACAGAGAAGGTACGTGCTACGCCTGCAGCAAGAGCAGCGGCCCGCGAGAAAAACGTATCTTTGCATAACGTCTCCGGAAGCGGTCCGAAAGGCCGCATCCACAAAGCGGACGTCCTCTCTTCCGGATCCCAAGGCAAAAGCACTCCGCTTGCTGAAAAAATGGCTTCTCACCATGGAATCGATACAAAGAACGTGGAAGGCACAGGAGCGGGTGGCAAGGTTATGAAAAATGATATCAACGCTCTTCTTGCAGAGTCTTCCGAGAACAGACCCGAAAATGTGACGGAATCACTCAGAGGGGTGCGCAAAGTGACAGCCGAGCGTATGGCCGATAGTTCCTCCACCATCCCGCACGTCACGATGGATTTCGAGGTGGATATGGAGCAGGTCATCCGGCTCCGGGAAGCATTGAAGTCTTCCGTCGAAAAAGCGACCGGTCAGAAACTTTCCTACAACGAAATCTTTGTACTGGCTGTAAGCAAAGCTCTACAGCGGCATCCTGATATAAACATCACTTATGATAAAGAAACCATCACGTATCATAATGAGGTGAATGTAGGCGTAGCCGTGGCAGTAGAAGAGAATCTTTACGTCCCTGTACTGAAGAACACAGAACGGAAGTCTCTCAGTATGCTTGCTGACGAACTAAAACCACTGATCTTCAATACGAGAGAGGGCAGGATAGATTCCGCTTCGATGCAAGGGGGTACGTTCACCATCAGCAACCTCGGCATGTTTGCAATCGATTCCTTTACCCCGATCATCAATAAGCCGCAGGGAGCGATTCTCGGCATCAGCCGCATGAAAGAGGTGCCTGTCGTGAAAGAAGGAGAAGTAAAAGTCTCGAGCGTCACTACGTTCAGTCTTTCTTTCGATCACCGGGTGATCAACGGGGCTCCTGCAGCCGCATTCTGTACGACACTGAAAAATCTGCTCGAGGAACCGTATGAATTACTGGTGTAAAAGGAGAGACTGAGATGAAAACTTTTGATATAGCAATTATTGGAGGAGGACCGGGTGGATATGAAGCGGCCATCCGCGCTTCTTCTTTCGGCAAAAAAGTAGCATTGATCGAATCCGGGCACATGGGAGGGACTTGTCTGAACACAGGATGCATCCCTTCCAAAACCCTTCTCCGCCATTCTGAAATCCTTGAAGATATGAAACAGGCGAAGGACTGGGGGATCGAGACTGGAGACCTGAAGCTGGACTGGAGCAAAATGGCCTCCCGTCAGAATAAAGTGGTGCGTACGCTGCGCTCCGGCGTCGAAGGACTGATGAAAAAACATAAAGTGACCGTCCTTCGCGGGAAAGGATATCTCGAGCCGCAGAATGCTCCTGAGGGGCACACCATCAACGTTATTTCCGACAAGGAAGAAGAAAAAATCGAAGCTGCCAAAGTGATCATCGCTACCGGATCGAAACCGTCCCTCCCTCCTATAGAAGGACTGGATGATGTCGATGTCCACACGTCGGATTCCATTTTCTCCATCGAGGAGCTTCCCTCTTCCATTGTCATCGTAGGTGGAGGAATCATAGGCGTCGAATTCGCAACCATATTTTCTTCTCTCGGGGTACATGTCACCATTGTTGAACTCGGAGAACGTCTGATTCCAACAGAGGATGAGGAAGCAGCCAGCGTGATCCGCGATAAACTGAAAAAATCAGGAGTCGACGTAAGAGTCAATCTATCTGTAGCTTCTGTAGCAAAAGAGGCATCCGGCAAAAGTACGCGTGTTCTCCTCTCCGATGAGTCGAGTCTGGAGACAGATATGCTGCTGGTAGCAACCGGACGGCACCCGAACACGGAAGTCATCCAGAACACCTCCATCGATTTACAGAAAGGATATATAAAAACCAACGGGAAGCTCGAAACATCTCTTCCTGGTGTGTATGCAATCGGAGATGTGAACGGAAAAATCCAGTTGGCTCATACCGCCAGCGCAGAAGGGTTGGTTGCCGTCAACAATGCTTCAGGAAAACCGGTGCAGACCATCGATTATCACACCGTTCCTAAATGCGTGTACACCCTTCCGGAAATCGCGAGCGTAGGCTTGACTGAGGAGGAAGCACGCTCTTCTTACAAAGACGTAAAAGTTTCGAAAATTCCATATTCCTCTAACGGGAAGGCTCTTTCTTCCGGAAACACAGAAGGGTTTGTTAAAATAGTAGCAGAAGAACAATTCGGAGAGATTCTCGGAGTGACGATGGTCGGCAGTCATGTGACGGAGATGATCAGCGAAAGCGTAGCCTTCATGAACCTCGAAGGTACCGTGGAAGAACTGGCTCAAACCGTCCACCCTCACCCTACCCTCTCCGAAGCGATGTTCGAAGCAGCGAATAACTGGCTGAACATGGGCATCCATCACTAGTACCAGTTTTGTCTACGTAAATTTTCAAAAGGAGGTGGTCCTCTTATGTACAAATCCGGCGAAGACCGACGCATCATGGTGAAAGTTGCGAAACTCTATTACTTCGAAGGACACACACAGGCACAAATCGCAAAAATCATCGGCGTATCGAGACCCATCATCTCGAAACTCCTCGCTCAGGCACGGGAAGAGAATGTGGTAGAAATCTACATCAAAGATGAAAGCGCGCATACGGTGGACCTGGAGATGCAGATTGAGCGCCATTACGGGGTACGCGAAGTAATCGTCTTACCGAAATCCGACTATCAGCCGGAAATGGTGCGTAAGATGTTAGGGAAAGCGGCTGCGTCCCACATTTCCAAGAAGGTTCCTCATATTTCGAAAATCGGAATCAGCTGGGGGAAATCCGTGTACAGCTTTGTGGAGGAATACCCCTACCGCCGGGAGGATCACCTCCATATCGTTCCATTGATCGGTGGCATGGGACAGAGTCACCTCGATCTCCATTCGAACATCCTTTCTCTCCGGTTGGCACAAAAGATCAACTCGTCCTGCAGCTATTTGTACGCCCCTGCCATGATGGATAACTCCGAGCTTAAAGAACGCTTGCTTTCTTCGCTTGATATCTTCGGCGTATTAGAAGAAGGGAAAAATGTAGATATCGCCGTCGTAGGTCTCGGGAACCCGGTTCAGAATTCTACGATGGAGGAAATCGGATATTTATCCTCGGAAGACGTGGCTTCTCTGAAACGATCGAATGCCATCGGAGACCTGAACTCCCAGTTCTACGACGTGAACGGAGAGCCGTTGAACCATCCATTGAATGAACGAGTCATCGGGCTCGGGATGGAAGACTTGAGAAACGTTCCGGAAACCGTTGCAATCGCAGAAGGACTCAACAAAGTGAAGAGTATCCATGCCGGGTTGAAAAGTGGTATCATAAACACATTCATCACGGATGACGAAACGGCGACAGCACTTATGTCTCATGTGGATGAAGGAGTTACCGAGCAAATCTAAACCAGGGGGTGGCCCGATTGATCATCAACGAAGTAGAGGCCGATCTTTACTGTATCAATTGTCACGAGGAGTCTCCGCACGAAATCATTTACGTACGGGACAAAATCTCTCACATCCGCTGTCTCGAATGCGATCGTACGATGGAATTCCAGACAGACATCCTTCACGAGTATGGAAAACACATGTACTATAACCTCGCCAACAAACCGAAGCAGTTCAACGAAGAATACCGCAAACACTTATCCAGCTTTCTTTTCGGTCTTCCGGTACGCATTGTCAGTAAGCCATACCGGTTCGCCAAGGAGTTCCACAAAGACTTCCAGGACATCCAGCGCTACAAAAATAAGATCCATCACAAAGAAGAGGACGACGAGTAGTCGCCCTCTTTTTTTATCTCGATAACTGCCTGACGAGCTGGCGGGTGTAAAGCGTCCGTGCCACCACAAAGTAGACAACCTGAATGACAGCAAACCCGCCCAATACGTAAGCCGCTTCCTGTACAAGATTGTAATCGAAGAAGCTGGAGAGAGCACTAAGGGCCACAGCCCCGTGGACGAGTGCTACGATGATCGGCGCAAAGAACAGCAATCCCGTCTGCTTGGTCACGACACGATTCATTTCTTTATCCGTCAGCCCCATTTTCCGGATGGCAGAGAATTTTTTGCGGTCTTCCTCAAAATCCGTATAGAGACGGAAGTACAGGAAGCTTCCAGCGGAAAGGAAGAAGACGATCCCGATGAATAACCCTATGAACAGGACAGGACCATAACTCTTATTGATCTGGTATAAAACCGCATCAATCGCCGTCAATGACCCCGGAGGGAAGGATTCGGCCAATTCCAGACCGACCTCGACTACTTCGTCTCCCGAGGATTCCACCTGCCATACATATTGTGTAGTGGAGGTCTCAGGTTCCGGCAGAGATTCGTAGGTTTCCTCACTTACCACGTAGTAGTCCGTGACTCCAGGAAGGACGTTTGAAGTGACAGAGGACGAAGGAGAAATCGTTTCCCCTGAAACAAGAGGGATTTCTTCCTCCATCAGACCACGGCTCTGATTGACTGTATTTATTTGAAGAAGATTGCCATAGATTACGACAGCTTCCCGTTGACCCACCTCTACTTTTTGACTGTCTGTCATCGAAGCAAGTGTGTTATAGAGAGAATCAGGGATGATCCAGACACTTTCTTCCGGAAGAATACCATTGTAGGCGCTCATCGTTACACGTTCCGTTTGGTACTCCACCCCTTCTTCTTCAAGGGCGCCGCTCACCTTTTCAACTTTTCTTTTATCTGCCGCTTCCTCTCCGACAGGATTATAGGTGAAATCATAAGGATTCGCCTGAATCAGGCCTTTCGTCAGATAAGATTGGGCACCGTACAGAGATCCTATGGCACTGAAAGCAACCGTCGAAATGATCGCCACCATGAAAAAAGCCCGTGCGTTATCCTTCATCCGGAAGGCCAAGTCTGACAGAAGGATCATATTCGTCTTCTTCCAGTAAAGAGTCTTCCTTTTTTTCAACCGGTGAACGAGGAAAACATTCAGCTGGGTGAAAAGAAAATAAGTGCCTATCGTGACGAGGATTGCTACCGGAAGGAAAAATCTGATCACATCCAGTCCTTCGGCCGTCAACGCAAGACCATATCCGATCGTCAGCAGAAGAACAGAGAAAGCCACGAGCAGCTTGGAAGCTTTCGGTTCGCCCTTCGAAGATTGATCGCTCTTGATCAGACTTGTCAGTTTCTTCGTGCGCAGCAAAAAGGCGACGAACAGCGATATGAAGAAGAACAACAGAGTGAACGAGAGGAATGTAACGGCCACGGCATTCCACGGCATGTAAAAAGAGAGAGATTCACTGATGATCAGTACATTTTCTGCAATAAGCAGAACCGCTTTGGAGAACAGCAAGCCGAGACCGATCCCGAGCATCGTTGCTACCACGCCGATCAGCAGATTTTCAAGGAACACCATGGAGCGGATTTGTCTTGTAGACATTCCGTGGATCATCAGCACTCCGAATTCTTTTTTCCGTGACTGCAAAAAGACACTCATCGAATAGAGGACAAAAAAGAAAGAGAACACGTAAATAAGACCTCCGGCGACTCCCATCCCCCTCAAGGCATTACTGTTGATCGAGCCGTCATAAAAGACGGGGTGAAAAGCGAAGTTGGCGAACGTAAAGAACACCATCACCGTGAACATGCTGCTTAGAAAATACGCAGCATACAGGCGCCTGTTCCGGAAGACGTTACGAATGACGAACTGACGAAAGGTCATCGTGCTCGCCTCCTAAAAAAGACAACGTGTCCATGATCTGCTGGAAGAACGGCTGACGCTTTTCCCCTTTATGAATCTCTGAATACAGTTTCCCGTCCCGGATGAAAACGACACGATCACAGTAGCTGGCAGCCTGAGGGTCATGTGTGACGAGAAGTGTCGTCGCTCCTTCTTCTTTATTCATCGTTTCGAGCATCTCCATGACGTCTTTCGAAGACTTGGAATCAAGGTTCCCTGTCGGTTCATCAGCAAGTAACAGGCGCGGTTCGTGAATCATGGCCCTGGCTATAGCCGCCCGCTGTGCCTGTCCTCCAGAGACTTCTGTAATCCGTTTATTCAAAATGTCTTCGATTCCGAGCTTCCGGGCAATAGCGAGTGCCCTTGTTTCCATCTCTCTCACTTTTGTCCCGTCGAGCGTAAGCGGGAGAACGATATTTTCTTCGATGGTCAGCGTAGGGAGAAGATTGAATTCCTGGAAAACGAACCCGAGCGACTGACGGCGGAATTCCGCCAGTTTCTGCTTCTTCAGCTGGTGAGGACGTTCTCCATCGATGACAATCTCCCCACTCGTAGGTTGATCAATGGTTGAAATCATGTTCAAAAGCGTCGTTTTCCCGCTTCCGGAAGGTCCCATGATCCCTACAAATTCACCATTTTCCACCTTGAGGCTCACATCCGTAAGCGCCCGGTGCGCGATTTTGCCTTCATATACTTTGCCTGCGTTTTTGATTTCTAACATAATCTCTTCCCCTTTCCTTGCTTCTATCCAAATCATACCGGACACTCCCACTACGAACGATCGATTTTCCTTTCATGAACCTTACATTCTTGTAATAAATGAAAAGCGGAGCCATCCCGCTTAGAAGCTCTGGCATAAGTAAGGGTTTCTCTTTTCAGGTGCTCTCTCCTGAAAAAGAAATCATTACTTATGACATGTGCTTCTGGATGGTGTAGCTAGATCATGAAAGTGAAAAGCGGAGACACCCCGCTTAGAAGCTCTGGCATAAGTGAAAGGTCTTTCCGCGACGTTCACGAAAGCAAGTAATGCGCGAGCGTACCGCAAAATGATTTGCCATCCACTCAAGCACGGAAACGAACTCTGAATGTACCAATCTCATAAAAACGGTACACTCACGCATGAAACTTCATCCTGAGTGTACCGCAAAAGAAAGAATTGTGGCTCTCCGTCTACAATTACAAAAGAAGCGATTGTGGCTCTGAGAACACAATACGAACCCTCGTCCCTTCCCCGGCGACGGTATCCAAATCGATGTCATGTTCCAGATAATCGGCTATTTCTTTTGCAAGGTATAGTCCCATTCCTGTCGATTCTCTGTATTCCCGGCCATGCACTCCTGTGAAGAAAGGATCAAACACTCTCTTTTCATCTTCCGGAGGAATACCGATACCGAAATCCTCCACTTCAAGAATATGTCGGTGCTCCCTCGTGTAGTTTCTGACGATCACTTGATCAGCTTTTCCTTCCGAGTACTTCACTGCATTCTGAAGAAGCTGATGAACCAGGAACACCAGCCATTTCCTATCCGTTTCTACAAACAGCTCACTCGTCTCGAGTTTGGGATAGACACGACTGCGTATAAAATACCGCTTATTCTCTGCCACCACTTCCTGGATCCCTTCTTCGAGAGACACGGGCTCTATTTTGAAATCATCTTCGATGGAACGCATACGTGCCATATAGAGCACGTTCTGCAAGCCGTTTTTCATCCTGTCCGTCTCTTCCCTGATATTCGAAGATGCCGGTTCCTCGACCTCTTTGGCAGTCAATTCGATCACCGAGAGCGGTGTTTTCATCTGATGGACCCACCGCTCCATGAACGTCATGTGTTCTTCTTTCTGCCTATGTGTTTCCATGATTTCCTGCTGGAATTTATGGAATTGCTGCTTCAACAAGTCATCCAACGCTTCTCCGACCGGAGTGTTACCTGTTGTTTCCATTGCTTCATCAAGATGATTCATCGGACGTTCCAGGCGCCGATAAACGTTTCTCCGCGTGACGTAATGATAGGTAAGGTAGATTCCAAGAAAAAAGAAGCCGAGACTAAGCAGGTACGCCAGCATTTTTACATCGGAATAGCCATCCATATACAATAGAAAGGCGATACTTCCGAACTGGATCATCTGAATAAAAATTAAAAACGCGTGCTCTTTGAAAAATAGACTCATTCCCCGTGCTCCCATGTCGCCACAAGTCGGTATCCGGCACCTCGCACAGTTTCGATAGCATGTTCAATACCCAGCTGCTGCAGCTTCTTCCGGGCTCTGGTGATGTTCACATTAAGCGTATTTTCATCGACGAAGGCCTGCTCTTCCCATAGCTTCTCCAGCAAATCTTCTCTCCCCGCAACGCGCGGGTACCTGTCGAACAGAACCTCGAGGACATCCGTCTCTTTCTTTGTCAGCGTCACCTGCTCTCCCTCAAAATGAAGTTCCATACGCTCCGGAAAAAGCTCGACTCCTCCCTGGTCCCACACTTTTTCACGGGTGACAGCGTATTCCCCGTAAGCACGACGGAGCTGCCCTCTCACTTTCGCGACTACGACTTCCGGAGCAAAAGGTTTCGTGATATAGTCATCTCCCCCATTTTCAATGGCCATGACCTGGTCCATCCCTCCCGTCCGTGCAGATAGAAAAATAATCGGACAAAGGGACAGATTTCGGATCTGTCGACACCAGTAGAAGCCGTCGAACTTAGGAAGGTTGATATCCAGAAGGACAAGGTCCGGCTGATACTTCTGAAATTCAGCCGTAATATCTTCCCATTCTGTCGCTTCTGCTACCTCATACCCGTACTTGTCCAAATATGTATGTAAATGTTCAGCGATTTTCGGATCATCTTCCACGATCATGATTTTCTGCATCCTATCACCTCTTCTCTTATTATACCACCGCGCATTTTCATTGAAATAAAGACTTATCTTTTGTATAGTAACAGGATGGCAAAGGAAGGGGGAGCAGGCGATGAAGAGAATCTATCAACGAGCAGGCTATTATTTTTCAGGGCTATTGATTTTAACTCTTGGAATAGCACTTACCGTGCTTGGTGGTCTCGGAACCTCCCCTTTCGACGCATTGCTCGTAGGATTATACCGGACGTTCGGTCTGACTATCGGAAGTTGGGAAATCGTGGTCGGAATATCAATGATCATTTTCAACGCCGTCGCTGAAAAACGCCGGCCTGAGATGATTGCGATTGTCACTTCCCTCATCACCGGACTCGGCATCGACTTCTGGGTGTTCACCCTGGAAGGATGGGTGACCCCTGTTGCTATTTGGGAAGAGAGTATCGTTTTCTTCCTCGGCATGGTCATTTCCGCTCTCGGAATTTCGATTAATCTGCAAGCCAACTTCGCTCCGATTCCTTTCGACCGGATGATGCTCGTCATACGGAATCTCACGGGGTGGAACGTGACCATTTCCCGGGCTGCGATCAGTGTCGTCCTCGTCCTTCTTGCTCTGTTTTTCAACGGAGCCGTAGGAATAGGAACACTTATCATCATGGCTTTGAGCGGAGCTTTTATCCAGTATTTCATGGGATGGGTGCAGCGTTTCGATCACTCCATCATCACAACAGAAAAGACGAAAAAGACTTTTCGATAAAAAACAGGCACTCAAGGGGGTTTCCCTGGTGCCTGTTTTCTATTGATTTGCGGTACACTCAGAGAAAAGAATCTCACTTGAGTGTACCATTTTTTTGAAATCGGTACGTTCAGAGGACATTTCCGTCCTCGAGTGGGTTGCAAATATTTTTGCGGGACGCTCGCGGATATACTCCAAGCTTAAACGTCCACAAAAACCTTCCTGGAAAGTGCTGAACACAAGCCCCTCTTTAATCTACGGTAAACTCGAAGTTACCCGTAAATTTCACATCGCGTCCTAACAGTACCCCACCTGTTTCAAGTGGCGCGTTGAAACTGACGCCGTATGCTTCGCGGTTGATTTTCCCTTCCACGTCAAAACCTGCCACGATACTGCCATCCATGGGACTCTTCGACGTACCGTTGTATTCTACGGTGAACGTTTCTTCGTTCGTTACTCCTTTGATGGTGAAGTCTCCCGTCACTTTATATTCATCATCCGAAACCTTTTCGATCTGCTTGCTGTCGAACACAAGGTTCGGATGGTTCTCTGCATCGAAGAAATCACCTGTTCTCAAGTGATTGTCACGATCTTCATTACCTGTCTCTATCGATGTCACCGGAATCGTCACGGTAATGGAAGCATTCTGAAGATCCTCGATATCCCCTTTGAAATCCACATCGAAGTTCGTGAAAGAACCTTTCGCTTTCGAGACCATCATGTGTTTGATCTGAAAATCGAGTGTACTGTGCACTTTGTCTAAAGCCAATGTCGTCATAATGTATTCCTCCTGTATTTTGAATCTGAGATAATTATAATACACAAATATCTCAAAATCAAGATATTTAAATTAAAAATAAACGGAGGGAACACCCTCCGTTTCAATACAAAGCTTCCTGTTCACTTGTCAGTTCATACACTTTCGGAATAACAAACGTCATCAGAACAAAGGCCAGGGCAAAAAGCATCGCAATCGAACCCCATAGTGGAATCTCGAATACAGCCTGTACGATAAGAATAAGAAAAACAAGCAGCATATACATACTACCGCGCTTCCGTGATTTTGCCGTTACATACTGCATCTGGCCACACGAAGGGCAAGTCCCCCGGGCCTGGACCGATAACTTTTTCCATACATCTCTCCGTCTCCACTCATACCCGCAATGATCACAAACCGGCATCGTTTCTCCTCCTTTTCTATACAAAAATCCCCGGCATAAAAGCCGGGGATTCACCTGCCGATTATTCAGCAGAGTAAGGAAGTAGAGCCATTTGACGGGAGCGCTTAATCGCCTTCGTCAATTTACGCTGATACTTCGCAGAAGTTCCTGTTACTCGGCGAGGAAGAATCTTTCCACGCTCAGAGATGAAACGTTTAAGCAATTCAGTGTCTTTGTAATCGATATGAGTGATGCCATTTGCAGTGAAATAGCAAACCTTCTTACGTCTACGTCCACGACGTGCCATATGCGTTCACTCCTTTTCGTTTAGAATGTATCCAAGAGTTACCGTACTCTTAGAATGGTAAATCGTCATCCGATATATCAATAGGTTCCCCGTCATCTGCGAACGGGTCATTACTTTTTGATTGTCCAAAATTATCCTGAGATGGTTGGTTCTGATTTCCCTGGAATCCTGAAGACTGGTCATTACGGGGACCTTGTCCACCGCCTGAGCCACCTTTTGATTCAAGGAACTGCACACTGTCTGCCACGACTTCCGTGATAAATACACGGCGACCTTCTTTGTTTTCGAAGCTCCGTGTCTGCAAACGTCCATCTACACCGACCTGACTACCTTTACTCATAAAGTTGGCCAGATTCTCGGCTGCTCTTCTCCATACCACGCAGTTAATGAAGTCTGCATCATTATTGCCCTGGTTGTTGGAGAAAGGACGGTTCACAGCTACCGTGAAGTTGGCGACAGCTACTCCATTCGGTGTATAGCGTAAATCAGGATCCTTCGTTAACCTGCCGACTAAAACGACACGATTTAACATCAGACCACCCCTTATTGATCGTCTTCGCGTACAGCGATATGACGAATGATGTCATCAGAGTACTTAGCCTGGCGATCGAATTCGTTGATCGCGTCAACTGTTCCTTTGAAGTTGATTGTTACGTAGATGCCGTCGCGATAGTCTTTGATTTCGTATGCAAGACGACGCTTACCGACTTCTTTTGTTTCATCAATCTCCGCACCGTTATTTGTAAGGATGCCGTCGAAACGCTCTTTTACAGACGTTTTCTGGTCCTCCTCGATATCCGGGCGGATGATGTACATGATTTCGTAGTTTCTCATCCGTGTTCACCTCCTTATGGACTTAGCGGCCTTTTGCTGATCAAAAGGCAAGGAGTAATCGTATATCATTACTCACAACTTAGTATAATACCATAGATCCTGATTGTTTACAACCACTCTTTAGACATTAAATCGGAAATGGATGACGTCCCCATCTTTGACGATGTACTCTTTTCCTTCTAAACGAACTTTTCCGTTCTCTTTCGCTTTGGCCATCGATCCGCCTTCGACGAGGTCCTCATACGATACCGTTTCCGCTTTGATGAATCCTTTTTCGAAATCCGTGTGGATGATTCCGGCTGCCTGCGGGGCAGTCATGCCTTTGCGGAACGTCCAGGCACGCACTTCCTGTTCCCCTGCTGTGAAATACGTAGCAAGACCGAGCAGGTTATACGTCGCTTTGATGAGCTGGTCGAGTCCGGACTCCTCAATTCCGAGATCTTCGAGGAACTCCGCTTTCTCTTCGCCTTCGAGTTCAGCGATTTCGGATTCGATTTTGGCACAGACGACGATCACTTCTGCTCCCTCTTTTTCCGCAAACTCGCGGATCCGCTTCACGTTATCGTTATCCGGCTCGCCGATTTCATCTTCTCCGACGTTCGCTACATACAGAATCGGTTTCGCCGTCAACAGGTGAAGACCTTTGCGGTACTTTTCCTCTTCCTTCGTAAGTTCAAGGGTACGGGCCGGCTGTTCCGATTCAAGCGCTTCTTTCAGACGAGTAAGAACATCCTTCTCAGCCAGGGCATCCTTGTCTTTCTGTCTCGCCATCTTCTCTACACGCTCGAGGCGCTTGTTGATTGTTTCGAGGTCTGCGAGAATCAGTTCCAGGTTGATCGTTTCAATGTCTGAAATCGGATCGACTTTTCCGGATACGTGCGTGACTTCATCGTCGTCAAAAGCACGGACGACGTGACAGATTGCGTCCACCTGACGGATATGGGAGAGAAACTGGTTGCCGAGTCCTTCCCCTTTACTCGCGCCCTCCACGATTCCTGCGATATCCGTAAATTCGAAAGCTGTAGGGATTGTTTTCTTCGGGTTCACAAGCTCTGTCAGCTTCTCCAGACGATAATCCGGAACTTCGACGATGCCGACGTTAGGGTCAATCGTTGCGAATGGGTAGTTCGCAGAGAGAGCTCCTGCTTGTGTTATTGCGTTAAATAGCGTAGATTTTCCGACGTTCGGCAAACCTACGATTCCTGCTGTTAATGCCATTTAGGTTTTCCTCCTTAGAGACTTTAGCGCATATGTCATACCAATTATAGATATTGTAATCCAAAATAACAACCGATAGAAAAGGAAAAACGCTTCCCTCTCTACCGGTCAAAACATTCATTCCGCTACGCGAAATTTCAATATTGTTCCACGTGAAACGCTCAATTTTCCGCTTTCACCAGAACTTTTTTCATTTTCTTGTTGAATTCGCGACGGGGGATCATCACGCTATGCCCACACCCTTCGCATTTGATGCGGATATCGGCACCCAGACGAATGATCTTCCAGCGGTTCTCTCCGCACGGGTGGGGTTTTTTCATTTCTACAATGTCATTCAGTTCGTATTCCTTCTCCATTCTCAGCACCTCCTGCTTCTTCCCTGGAATACATAACGATACGAGGGAACGGAATCTCGATACCTTCCTGATCCAGACGTAATTTCACTTCTTTCCTTATCACTCTGCCGATATTCCAGTGTTCCATCGGCAACGTTTCAGCGAAAATACGCATAGATATATCAGAAGCACCAAGACTCACGATACCGAGAAGCTCTGGTGGCGCTACAATCTCTTCATAGCGCTCCTCGAGTTCCTTGAGCAGCTCCAGTATTACCTGTTCCGCTTTCTCGATATCACTTTCATAAGCGACGCTTACGTCCACAATAGCGGCACTGTTATCTACGGAATAGTTCGTCACCTGTGTAATATTTCCGTTAGGGATAATGTGTATTTCTCCACCCCAACTCTTCACTTTGCTCGTTCTCAGACCGATTTCAATGACGAAACCTTCGACGCCTGCCGTACCGATGAAATCTCCGACAGAAAACTGGTCCTCAAAAATAATGAAAAACCCGCTGATGATATCACGTACCAGGTTCTGCGCCCCGAAACCGATGGCAAGTCCAGCAATTCCGGCACCTGCAAGTAATGCGCCGATATTAATGTCGAAAGCTTCTAAAATCATAACGAACGCTGTGAAATAAACGATATAGGTCAAAGTATTTTTCGTCAGCTTCGTAAGGGTCGTCTCCCGCCGCTCAGAAATGCGGAAGGGGCCTTTCACTCTCCTGGAATAAAATCTGTCTATCACTTTATTCCCGACCTTTATGATGACACCAGCTAATATCAGGATGAAAAAGATTTTAAAAGCGACGAGACCGATTTGACTCCAGAGTTCCGGACCAAGCACCGCGTCCTTCCACTCCTCGAACATTCCTATAGCTTCCTTTGTAGCTTCTTCTGTACTTGAACTCAATAGCACTCTTCCATATCCGCTCAAAAACAACCCTCCCTCGCCGATTCAATAGTCGTCTATTTTAAATGTAAGAAAATCGGGTATAGAAGTAAAGAAATAAGCACGTAAAGATTCAATATACCATAAAGCGGGTAAAGGTGCTCAATAAGCGTAGAGAATCCGATGGAAGTCAGAGGCAGCATGAGAGCGATCAGAAGGAAGGCAGTCACCCACAACGGCTGCTGAAGATTATCCTGGAACCTGACGGCCAGTCCAAGCGTACCGGTAACCGCTGTCGTAAAGATTGCGGCCCAGAGAATCACTGCCATCAACAGAAGCATCGCATACGGGTAATCTTTCAAAATAGCGAACAGAGGGATCTCGTATACCAGTACCTCACTCTCTATATGGACGAGACTTCTGTTGTATAAAAAGGAAAGCGATCCCAGAACGACCCCGCTGCCGATACTGGCAATGCCTATCTCAGCCCGTGATTCTATCTTATATCCGACAGCCCCTATGACAGCGAGCAGCGGAAGAACATTCAACGCCGTGAACGGAAAAGCAGCCATCCAATTATCCATATCAGTGACCCCGTCCAAAAGATCGATACGCTGATCATACAAGAAAGTGAATAGCAAGAGAGCAAGCCCTGAAAGAAGCAGAGGAAAGAGTATACTCGTCACCTTTACAATGCCCTGAACATTCCAGAAAAAACTGAAAACGAGACAGATCACCATCACAACAACACCAAGCCGGTAAGACTGGTGAAAAGCTTCAAAAGAGGCTCCACTGCCGGCAAGCATGATCACGGTGGTCGTAAATAAATAAATGATGATCATAACGTCATAGATACGTACGAACGTCCTTCCTACTACCTTTTCAAGGACAGGAACATAATGTTTCGATTTTTGTGCGTAACTCATATGCATAAGGGAATAACAAGATACCGTAAACATCAGTGCAAACAACAATATTGCCAGACTGCTGTCCGGACCGAAAAATTGCCACAGCTCACGCCCGGAGGCATAGCCTGCTCCAATCATCGTCCCGACAATAAGTGCGATCCAGCGAAACCCGGACTTCCACATGCCTGTCCCACCCCTTCACGTATAAAACCGACGTCTGATTTGTATACTTTTACTACTATGTTTGAGGAGGAGAACCTATGAACACCCCTGATGTAACACCTATCAAAGAAAAGAATTTCAATATCGGAGATCCTCTGTTCCAGGAGGACTTCATCACCACCCTCTACGAGTGGCTTCCGAAGAACCGTGAGATTGTCATCGCTTGTGTCGGCACCGACCGTTCGACCGGAGATTCCTACGGTCCTTTTGTTGGATCGATGCTCGAGGAACAGGGGGAAGGGTCCTTTCACGTACTCGGTACGATCGAAGAACCACTTCATGCCGTGAACCTGGAAGAGAGAATAAAAGAAGTGAAAATGAAATACCGTAATCCGTTTATCATTGCCGTTGATGCCTGTCTCGGAAGTGTTTCTCATATCGGATCGCTGACACTCGCCAAAGGTCCGCTGGCTCCAGGAGCTGCCCTCAAAAAGGACTTACCGAAAGTGGGGGATGTTCATATCAATGGAATCGTGAATGTCCAGGGATTCATGGAGTTCGCCGTTCTGCAGAATACACGCCTGAAAACGGTCATCGACCTTTCTTCCGCTACCGTGTCCGCTCTGCACGGACTTGAAGAGAAGTGGAAGCAGAATCGTTCGGTTGCATTTCCATCCAGAGCTTTCTCTCACATCAGAAAAGCTCAACGTACTCGCCTGGCCAATGACGCATAGAAAAATAGGTCAAAACATAAAAACCGGGATGTAACAGAATGTCTATCCCAGACATCCCTCACACCCCGGCTTTTCTTATCTCAGAACCAGCCAAGTAATTGTTGCAGATAAAGCAATACGCCCACCATGATAAGCGCTGGCAGCAGATTCGCCACCCGAATTTTGGTGAGATTCAATATGTTCAATCCGATGGCAACGATCATCAGACCTCCGGTTGCCGTCATCTCCGTGATGAATAAATCGAGCATATCTTCCGGTACCCACCGGTTGATTTGGGTTGCCAAAAGCGCGATGCTCCCCTGATAAAGAACAACCGGTATAACGGAGAAGATGACCCCTATCCCAAGTGTGGAAGTGAGAACCATGGCGACGAAGCCATCGATGATCCCTTTTGTAATCAACACTTCGTGATCGTTTCGAAGTCCTCCGTCGAGAGCGCCGATGACAGATAGGGCCCCGATGACGAAGATGAGGGAAGCTGTAATGAATCCTTCGGCGATCCCTGAGGACTCTTCCGGTTTCGCAAATTTCCTTTCGATCCAGTGACCAGCCGCTTCCAGCCGATCTTCGAGATACAAAGCCTCCCCGACCAGAGCCCCGGACAACAGACTGAGCAGAACGATGACGATACTATTCACTTCAAACGCCATCTGCAGGCCGATGAGTATAACCGCCAAGCCCACGCCGCTCATAACCGTTTCCTTGAATCGTTCAGGTATTTTCGTAAAAAAAAGACCGATCAGCGTACCGGCCACAATACAAGCTCCATTGACTAACGTCCCTAACAGCGCCATAGCTACCTCCCCTTCTATCCAACCAAATCCTTATGTAAAAAAGACTGTCCCTCTTCTCTGCCGGACGGGCAGAAGAGAGCGACAGTTTCAGAAGCCGTTATTTCTCAAACCAGTGAAGGAGGCGCTCCAAATCTTCGTTGGTACTGAACTCGATTTCGATTTTGCCTTTCTTCTTCCCTTTTTTTATTCTTACTCCGGTTCCGAGACGCTCCTTTAATACGTCTTCCCGCTCCTGAAGGAAAATGTCCTTTTTCTGCTTCGGCTTCTCTTCCTGTTCAGGAGAATTCAGACGAGCCACGAGTTGCTCCGTCTGTCTTACATTCAACCCTTCATTTTCAATGCGGGTCGCTACGGAAAGTAGCTTGCTTTCATCTTCCAGACTAAGAAGGGCCCGGGCATGCCCCATTGATAGTTCCTCGTCATTCACTTTCTGTGTAATCTCTGCAGGCAGAGACAGAAGTCGGACCAGATTCGCGATATGAGAACGACTTTTCCCGAGACGATCGGCGAGTGCCTGTTGCGTAAGATGCAACTCTTTCATCAAGTTGCGATAGGCCGCCCCTTCTTCGAGTGGACTCAAATCTTCACGCTGAAGGTTTTCGAGCAGAGCGAGTTCCATCATCTGCTGATCCGTCATCTCTCTCACGACGGCAGGGACTTTCTCTAGTCCTGCCTTTTTGGCTGCACGGAAACGACGTTCCCCTACAACGATCTCATACCCTTTGATGCTCTTCCGAACAATGAGAGGCTGAAGAATCCCATACTCCTCGATGGACGATTTCAGCTCCTCGATCGCTTCCTCGGAGAATTCTTTTCTCGGTTGATAAGGATTGGGACGGCATTTCTTCACAGACAGTTCCTGAATCTGTTCTTCCTCTGTTGCTTCCGCCTCCGAAAAGAAAGCATTCAGCCCTTTACCTAACCCTTTCGCCATTAGCAACCACTTCCTTTGCAAGTTCTAAGTAAACTTCTGCCCCACGTGAACGGGAATCATAGGTGATGATCGGTTCTCCGTGACTCGGTGCTTCGCCGAGGCGTACGTTTCGCGGAACAATCGATTTATACACACGGTCCTGAAAGTATTTCTTCACTTCTTCGATGACTTGAAGACCAAGGTTCGTCCGTGCATCAAGCATCGTGAGCAATACCCCTTCGATGACCAGTTGCTTATTCAGATGTTTCTGGACGAGCCGTACCGTGTTCAGAAGCTGACTCAGCCCCTCGAGCGCATAATATTCGCACTGGACAGGGATGATGACAGCGTCAGAAGCCGTAAGAGAATTGATCGTCAGCAAACCGAGGGAAGGAGGACAGTCGATGATGACATAATCGTATTTCTGCTTGATTTCATCGACAGCATTTTTCAGACGGACTTCTCTTGAAATGGTCGGCACCAACTCAATCTCTGCACCGGCAAGTTGGATCGTCGCCGGGATCACGTCCAGCCGCTCCGTATTCGTCGACCGGCATACATCCTGAATGCTCGCATCTTCAATCAGAACGTCGTAGATACATTCATCCACGTCCCCTTTTTCAATACCGACGCCACTCGTCGCATTGCCCTGAGGATCGATATCAACAAGCAGAACGCTATGACCCAAATGCGCCAGAGCGGCACTCAGGTTCACAGACGTCGTCGTTTTTCCGACGCCGCCTTTCTGATTAGCAATAGAAATGACCTTTCCCATTCCTTGAACACCTGCCGTTCTAAAAAGTTCTCCCACCTTCGTAAAAACCCACCTTTTTGGCTATAAAGATGGGCAGAAGACAGGCAGCTATTGTTTTTTCTTCGGAATCTTGATTGTCACCTGATAGTAATCCTCGTAGTCTTCTTCGTCTGTTTCCACTTCAAATCCTGTTTCTTTCACCATATCCAAAGATTGACGAATCGTGTTCATAGCGATTCTCATATCTTTGCTGATCCCCTTTATCTTCGGCTTCTTCTTAGGAGTATCGGGTTCTTTCGGATTCTTCATCTGAACGATACGCTCTTCTGTCTGTTTGACGTTCAAATCTTCTTCAAGAATTTCCGCGAGAAGATTCTCAATGGCTTCCGGTTCTTTCAACGCAATGAGAGCCCTGGCGTGACGTTCTGTGATTTTTTTATCGAGTACTGCCTGCTGCACGGATTCCGGGAGCTTCAACAGACGAATCTTATTCGCTATCGTCGACTGGCTTTTCCCGAGACGTTGAGCAAGCGCTTCCTGCGTCAATTCATGCATTTCTATCAGCTTCTGATAAGCCGTCGCTTCTTCAATGACGGAAAGCTCTTCCCTTTGGAGGTTTTCAATAAGTGCGACAGAAGCTGTCTGTGTATCGGTCATGTTTCGTATGATAGCCGGAACCGTTTCCCACTCCAGCGACTGGACGGCCCGCCACCTTCGTTCACCGGCGATCAGTTCGTAGTTTCCTTCTTCTGATTGACGCACAACGATCGGCTGAATCATCCCGTGCGTATGTATCGTCTGAGCCAGCTCGGCTATCTTCTCTGCACTGAAAATCGTCCGCGGCTGATACCGGTTCGGATATATGCGAGAAACCGGAACTTGAATAACTTCGTCAGGATTGTAAGATTCCACGTCCTCCTCCTGATTATCTTCCGATTCGGGTTTGTCACCTAATCCGAACAAGCGGCTGAATGGATGTAACAAAATCAGACACCACCTTTTTGCGATCCAACATACGTTGTTCCACGTGAAACGTTCTATGATTCTCTCTTTTCACGTATGATATAGTTGCGCATGTTTTAGAGTCTTTTTCTATTTTATCACAATTTCAAATGGAAAAGTATGAGTTAATTGTATTCTTTAACGGGAAGAGAAGACAGTGAGGAGGAGATAACGATGAAGAAAGATATTCCGGTTTTTGATGGACATAACGATACATTGCTGCACTTGCAGGATGGAGTGACTTCTTTCTATGAATCACTCAAAGACACACATATAGATTATTATAGAGCAAAAGAAGCAGGGTTCGCAGGAGGTTTTTTTGCAGCCTATACCCCGAGCCGGGAGCAGGAAGAGGATAGATATAATTACATGAATGAAAATGGCTACAAATTCCCACTCCCGGATCGGATCACCAAAGAGGAAGCTCTCGGATTCACCCATAAACTCGCAGCACAGCTTTTCCGGATAGAAACGGAAAATCCGGATAAGTTCCGTGTCGTACGAAACGTGAAGGAACTGAAAGATTCGATCGACCAGGGAACGATGGCAGGCATCTTTCATATAGAAGGTGCGGAGTGCATCGATCTTTCCTTCGATTCGCTTTATGTCCTTTATGAAGCAGGACTTCGTTCTATAGGTCCGGTATGGAGCAGATCCAACGATTTCGGAGAAGGTGTGCCTTTCTGTTATCCTTCCACGCCTGATACGGGGGGCGGTTTGACCGACAAGGGAATCGAACTGATCCAACACTGCAACCATCTCGGTATCATGATTGATACGACCCATCTGAACGAAAAAGGGTTCTGGGATGTGGCGCACGCGACGACGGCTCCGATTGTAGCCACTCATTCGAACGTCCACGCCATATGTCCGATTTCAAGGAATCTGACGGATGAACAGATTCAGGAAATCGCCGATTCCGGCGGGGTCATCGGCATAAATTTCGCCGTGAATATGCTCAGGGCCGATGGAAAAATGGAAACGGACGTCTCCATGGACGAAATCATCGCCCATTTCCGATACATCGCTGATTTTGTAGGGGTGGACCACGTCGCTTTCGGATCTGATTTCGACGGGACGAGCATCCCCGATATCCTGCAGGACGTAAGTGGAACAAGGAAAGTGATGCAGGCTCTTTCAGAAGATGGTTTCACGGAAGAAGAACTGGAGAAGATAGCTTATAAAAATTGGGTCCGTGTGCTGGAGAACACATGGAAGGACTGAATACAGTAAGAACCCCCGGAGGCCCCGGGGGTTCTTATGTTTCTGATACGTCTATCATTCAACCGTATTTTTCAACTGGCTGTCACGCTCATGTCTCTGAATACCGAGTTCAATCAGTTCATCAATCAGCTTCGGATAAGGGAGTCCGCTTATATCCCATAGTTTCGGATACATACTGATTTTCGTGAATCCCGGAATCGTATTCACTTCATTGATTACGAGTTTTCCGCTATTCGTAAGGAAGAAATCGACGCGTGCCATCCCTTCACACTCAAGAACTTCAAAAGCACGGACGGCTTCTTTTCTGATACGTTCTTCCTCTTCTTCTTTAAGGTCCGCCGGCAGTTGCAGTCCGGCTCCACTTTCATCAATATATTTCGACTCATAGGAATAGAAATCCCCGGCCGGAAGGATCTCACCGACGTGCGAAGCTTTCGGTTCTTCATTGCCGAGTACTGCACATTCGAGCTCACGACCTTCCACGTTTTCTTCGATAAGTACTTTTTTATCGTAAAGAAAAGCTTCGTCGAGTGCTTTATCGAATTCTTCTTCCGTGTTCACTTTGCTTACACCTACGGACGACCCCTGGCTTGCAGGCTTGATAAAGAAAGGAGTCCCGAGCGTGCGCGCTGCCTTCGTAAATGTGACGTCATCTTTGTTTCGTTTGCGGACCGTCAGTGATTTCGCTACATCAATTCCGGCTTCCCGCAACAGACGTTTTGCTACATCTTTATCCATACAGACAGCAGATCCAAGAATATCAGGACCGACGTAAGGGATGTTCGCAATCCTCATCATGCCCTGGATGCTTCCATCTTCCCCAAGCGTCCCGTGAAGAATAGGGAAAATCGCATCCAGCTGTTCCAACGCCTCTCTTTCCGTGACTTGAAGGAATTGTTGTTCTTCTCTTCCCGGCACCACTGCAACAGATTCATCAGAATGGTGCAGGCGTATGTTCGAGGGATCATTCTCATTCTCAAGGTAGTTCCCCGTATCGTTCACATGCCAGTTCCCTGCTTTATCGATTCCGATCAGGGTCACGTCATATTTGTCTTTATCAATCGCATCTACGACGTTCTTTGCCGACTGCAACGATACTTCATGTTCTGCCGATTTACCTCCGAACACGATTCCAACTCGTTTTTTTCCACTCATAGTTAATCACTCCATCTGTTCGTTCATTCTCTTTCGATTATACACTCTCCCGCCAGTCCATGACGAAGAATTTCTTCAATAACTTCGTTTAGTGTCAGGGAAGAGTCATAATTTTTCGTCTTTTTTTCTTGTCGTTTGATTTCCTATTCGAGTACAATGTAATACATATTCTCACCGAGGAGGTTCATCATGCTGAAAAAGAACGACGTAAATATTTGTACCCCAATCGTCGGTCGTACAATCGACGAAGTGAAAGAAGAATTGCGCACCATTGTCCCGAAAGAACCCGATCTTCTTGAATGGAGAGCGGATAACTTCCGCAATCTTGCGGATACAGAACAAGTGCTGGCCGTACTGGAGACAATCGGTGACGTCAAAAAGGACATCCCGCTTCTATTCACGATTCGTGATCAGAATGAAGGGGGAGAATCCCTTGATATAGATTCTTCTCATAAGATAGACCTGATCGAACGGGTAGCTGCTAATTCGCACGTCTCGCTCATCGATTTCGAAGTCAAACAGTCGGAGGAGGACCTCCACCGTGTCAAAGAAGCGGCTGTCGCCAATAACAAACAGCTCATTTTGTCTTATCACGATTTCTCCTCAACGCCTTCGAAAGAGGAAATGATGTCGACCCTCGAGGCAGCGAAGACCAAGGGAGCGGATTATGCAAAACTTTCTGTGACCCCGGAAACGAAACAGGACGTGCTCTCCCTGCTCACCGTGACAGAAGAAGCGGAACGCACGCTCGGGATTCCGGTCATCACGATGGCAATGGGCGGACTCGGTACCGTGACGAGAATGTTCGGATGGTACTTCGGTTCCATCGTTACATTCGCTGTAGGCGGACACCCTTCTGCTCCGGGACAGATCCCTATCGAAGATCTGGAAAAAACGATTGCACACATCCGCAAGTACCAATAAGTAAGGAGAATCTATGATGGAACAACCAATCGCCCTTATCGGATTCATGGGCGTCGGTAAAACGACGGTAGGATCTCTTCTCAGTGAGAAGTTATCCCGTCCGTTCATCGACGTCGACAAAGAAATTGAACGTCATCACGGAATGAAGATCCGTGATATGTTCGCTACATACGGAGAGAGCATGTTCAGAGAAGAAGAAAAGAAGTTCATCACGCATTACGCCAAACAGGAGGGAACGATCCTTTCGCTTGGAGGAGGAGCATTCCTTCAGGAAGATATCAAAACCATATGTATGGAAGAGTGTCTCGTCCTGTTTCTCGATATCTCCTGGGAGAACTGGAGAGAGCGCCTCGATGAACTGATGGAAGATAGGCCTGTGCTCCGGAACAAAACAGTAGAAGAAATCAGGGAACTGTTCGAAGAAAGGAAATCTTTATACCAGGCCCATCATAAAAAGTTCATGACAGATGGATGGAGCGAAGAAGAAGTCGCCGATCATATCATCGAATCCCTGCAACTGAAATAAACGAAAAGCCGGACTCCGCTTACTTAGTCCGGCTTTTTGCTTCATTCATTTAAGCAGAAACGATCCGCTTCTGTCTGCTCCGTTCTTCTACAAATACCCTGTGCCACATCATGAACATAAGAATCGTCCAAAGTTTTCTCGAGTAGTCTTTCCCGCCCGTTCTATGTCTCTCCAGCATGTCAGCAACTGCCTGCTTATCAATCCACTCTTCCGTACCGCTTTCCGCAATCATCTGTTTAGCCCAGCCGTAGAGTTCATGTCTCAACCAGTGAGCGAGCGGCACCGGGAATCCAAGTTTTTTCCGGTGCAGAACCGAATCCGGAACAATCCCCTGCATCGCTTTCCGGAGAGTATCTTTTGTGGCCGTTCGAGTGATCATCTCCTCTTCCCGAAGGGTCCGTGCTTCTTCAAAAACTTCACGGTCCAAAAACGGGACGCGCAACTCCAGAGAGTTCGCCATGGTCATTTTGTCGGCTTTCAGAAGGATATCCCCTCTCAACCACGTACACATATCAATGTACTGCATTTGTCTCATCGGTGAGAGTGTCTCCACATCTTCATAATAATCAGCCAGTAAATCTTTATAGGTCGCGGAAGATCCTTTCCTTAAAAATATCTCTTTCTCTTCCTCTTCGAATATCTTGGCATTCCCGATATAACGCTCCTGCAGAGGTGTTGTTCCCCTAAGGATGAAGCTCCTTCCTTTCACTCCCTCCGGAACTCTGGCAGCCAATTTCCTCAATATATTCTTCAACGTACGCGGGACGTATCCGAACATACGTAGATCATAGGATTCCCGGTAAATGTTATATCCCCCGAACAGTTCATCCGCTCCTTCCCCGGATAGAACGACGGTCACCTTCTTCCTTGCTTCCCGGGCGACGAAATACAAGGGGATCGCAGAAGCATCGGCAAGGGGATCATCCAAATGCTTAACGATTTCCGGAAGCTTCTCGACGAATTCCCAGGGAGTGACGACGTACTTATGATGGGATACTCCAAGGGTCTCTGCTGTCTCTTCAGCAAGATCGACCTCAGAGTATCCATCTTGTTCAAATCCTACAGAAAACGTCTGCAAATCAGAGTGGTACCTGCTCGCTAAAGACACGATGGCACTTGAATCGATTCCACCGGAGAGAAATGCTCCTACAGGGACATCGCTCTGCATATGCAGACGAACGGATTCATCAAGAACACGCCGAAGCCGATGAACCCTATCTTCGTTACGGTCTGTCGGCTTGAATTCAGGTTTGAAATATTGATGGAAGACTGCTTCTTCTTCCTCGCTCTTTTTCACAAAATATTGACCGGGCTCCAGTTTTTTTATATCTTCGAACATCGTAAAAGGCTCCGGAACGTACTGGAAACTGAAATAATGAGTCAGTGCTTCTATGTTCATCTCTTTTTCCTCACAGGCAATCCCCTTCATCTCAGAAGCGACCGCCATATTACCATTCTTTTCGCTATAGTAGAAAGGCTTGATACCGAATGGATCCCTCGCACCGTAGAGAGTCGATTCTTCTTTATCCCACACGAGAATCGCAAACATCCCACGGAATCTTTCAAATGCATGAACTCCTTCTTCCTGAAAGAGGACACCTGCCACCTCGGTATCCGTATCGGTATGGAACGTATATCCTTTCTCCTGAAGTTCTTCTTTGAGGGAAAGATAATTATAGATTTCTCCGTTCATCAGAAATATATAACGATCGCCGATAGGCATCGGTTGATGGCCTTTTTTAAGATCAATAATCCGAAGGCGCCGGAAGAGGAAAGCTGCCTGATCGTCTTCGTAATACCCTTCTTCGTCCGGTCCTCTGTGAGCAATCGTCGCTCCCTCACCAATAATTCGCTCCACATTCCCGCCTACCATACCAACAAATCCGCACATACCTCTCACCTTTCCTTTCCACTGTTCTACCTATTACTACATAGAATGGAAAGGAAAAGTTTTCGGTTCCTGTATTTTTTTCCGTTCACCGATCGGAGCGGATCATTCCGTACATGTATGTATCCTTGAATTTCCCGTCATGAAGGATTTCATGACGCATTACCCCTTCATATAACAACCCTACATTCTTCATGACTTTCTGTGATGGTTCATTGTCTGATAACGCTCTTCCCCAGATACGTTCAAGCCCGAGATCATCGAAGGCGAAATCCGTGATGCGTTGAGCTGCTTCACTGGCCAATCCTTTCCCCCAGTACGGTTGGCCGACCCAATAAGCGAGCTCGCCGTTTTTATGTTTTACATTTACACGGAGCGTCATCGTCCCCGTCAACTTTCCGCTCTCCTTATCTATCATGGCAAGCGGGTAAGCAGATCCTTCCTGTATCGCTTCCTCATGGGTGGAAATCCATGCTTTTGCGTCTTCTACCGTATAAGGATGCGGGACGAATGTTCTGTCTGCAATTTCCTTGTCATCCGCAAGAGCAGAAACTTCTGCTGCATCCGCAATTGTGTAAGGACGTAATGTTAATCGTTTCGTTTCCAATTCCATTTCTCTTCCTCCCTCTTCTGAAAAGTTCTGTTCATCATACATCAGCTGGAAAGATTTTGGAAGGGTTGTTTGATTTTTTTTACAAGTGGAATAACTATCAAAGAGAACAATGAAGTATTCGTTAATAGAAACTGGGAGGATGAATATAAATGGATCGTTTTGATCGTCAGACAGAAGGACAGCCGAAACAGGAACAGTCACATCAGCCGGGAGTCGAAGGAAAAATGGACCCGAAACCGCTGCACGCCGATCAGGATTACCAGAGCGGAAATAAATTACAAGGGAAAGTTGCACTTATCACAGGAGGCGACAGTGGTATAGGACGATCTGTAGCTATCGGCTACGCCAAAGAAGGTGCGGATGTCGCCATCTCCTACCTTGAAGAAAACGAAGATGCGGAAGAAACGGCAAGACTGGTCGAAGAGGAAGGAAAAAAAGCTCTCCTCCTTCCAGGCGATGTAGGTGATGAAAAGCACTGCCAGGATCTCGTCGATAAGACGATGAGTGAATTCGGCAAGCTCGACATTTTGGTGAACAACGCGGCGGAACAACACCCGACCGATGATCTGCTTAATATTTCCGCAGAACAGTTGGAGCAGACATTCCGGACGAACATTTTTTCTATGTTCCATTTGACGAAAGCAGCCATTCCCCACATGGAAAAAGGAAGTTCGATCATCAACACTGCTTCTATCAACCCTTATACCGGGAATCCCGAACTCGTAGATTACACGGCCTCCAAAGGGGCAGTCGTCGCCTTCACCCGTTCCATGGCCCAGCAGCTAGTAGATAAAGGCATACGAGTGAACGGCGTAGCACCCGGCCCGATCTGGACTCCGCTGATCCCTTCCACCTTCTCAGAAGACAAAGTGGAACAATTCGGCACCAATACACCAATGGGACGTCCGGGACAGCCGGTCGAGCACGTCGGCAGCTACGTATTGCTAGCATCGGACGACTCCACCTACATTACCGGCCAGTTCATTCATATCAATGGTGGGTTGTACATGTCGAGCTGATTAGAAAAGCGGAGGAGGCCGTTTAGAAGCTCAAATATTAGCAATTTCCGGAGTACAACCGGTTCTCCCTTTTATGAGGTGCTTTTTCAAAATGAAGCGATAAAAGCACCTCATAATAAATGATATTCAACACTTTTTCGTCCCTATTAGTCTAAAACCGTCGCATACTAACTTTTTTGCGACGCATTTACGCTCAAAATCTATCGCATAAGACGACAGAAACACCGCTTAGAAAGGAGGGCCTCATGCCAGAAGGACCCGAAATTAGAAAAGCAGCAGATGCCGTAGAAAAAGCTCTGCAAAACAGAAAGGTACTCGACATCTCTTTCGCTTTCGAAGCTCTCCAGGGGTATGAAGACCTCCTCCGAGGTGCTGACGTCACCCGTGTCGATACGAAAGGAAAAGCCATGCTGACTCGCTTCGATAATGGCTATACCATCTACTCCCACAACCAGCTTTATGGGAAATGGATGGTCAGGAATGCTTACAACTACCCGAACACGAACCGCCAACTGAGGCTGGCCATCCACAACGAAAAAAAGTCCGCTCTTTTATACAGTGCGTCCGATATCGAAGTACTGAAAGACGAAGAAGTGCCTGATCATCCTTTCATCCGGAAGATAGGTCCGGATATCCTTTCAGAGCAGGTGACCGAAGAAGAAATGATCGAACGATTCAAAAGCAAACGATTCTCCAGAAGGAAATGGACCTCTCTCCTGCTGGATCAGAGTTTCGTAGCCGGCCTCGGCAATTATTTACGAAGTGAAATCCTTTTCGCTTCGGGCATCCATCCTTCTTTGAGGCCAGGAGATACAGAAGAAGACAAAGTAGAAGAGGCAGCCCGGCAGACGATTGCTCTCATACAGCAATCCTACCACCATAAAGGAATTACCGTGGATTTGGACATAGCCGAACGAATGAAATCAGAAGGAAAGACTCGGAACCAGTACCGACACTGGGTCTTCCGTCGTGCTCTCCAACCCTGTCACATCTGCGGAACCAAAATCGAGAAGATTGAAGCCGGAAATCGGCGTCTTTACTATTGTCCTTACTGCCAATCCTTATAATTAATAAAAAGAGCGGCATCCTTCGTTAAAAGGATGCCGCTCTTTCGTTTGTCCCGCTTCTTCATCAGGAAAGCGGAGACTTATTAGGAGTTCCTGCTTTTCTCGGATATTTGCCTGGTGTTTTTCTCCGTTTATCGATTAATACGATGTTCCGCTCGGCCTGATCGCCGGGAAGGTAGAAGGTATGGGTCTCCTTCACTTCTCCTCCAAGAATAGAAATGGCAGATTCCGCTGTCTCCATCTCTTCCTCGACGTTCGGTCCTTTCATTGCCATGAGCACGCCACCTTTTTTCACGAGTGGCAGACATAACTCGCTCAAGACAGACATACGAGCGACCGCGCGTCCAAGAACCAGGTCATATTTCTCACGGAACTTGCCGTTCTTCCCGAAATTCTCGGCGCGATCATGGTAAAAAGCGACGTCACTGAGACCAAGCTCTGTAGCGAGATGGTTCAGAAAGGAAATCCGCTTTTTCAAGGAATCGACGATCGTCACTTTCAATTCAGGAAACACGATTTTCAGAGGAATACTCGGAAAACCTGCTCCCGCTCCGACATCACAGATGCGGAGCGGTTCACGGAAATCATGATAGAAAGCAGCAGTCAGCGAGTCATAGAAATGCTTCTCATACACTTCTTCCTTATCAGTGATTGCCGTCAGATTCATCTTCTCATTCCATTCGACGAGAATTTCCCAATATTTCTCGAACTGATCGAGCTGTTCGTCGGTCAGCTCGATCCCTTGTTCTTCAAGCTTTTGTTGAAATGTCGGAATATCCATCTCCTGCGTCCTCCCTTATCCGGAAACGCGAGCGACATTGCCCTGCTCGATATAGACGAGCAGAATCGAAATATCTGCCGGGTTCACTCCGGAAACTCTTGAAGCCTGACCGACGGAAAGCGGCTGAACGGATTTCAAACGATCAGCTGCTTCCGATGCCAATCCCTGGATGGCATCATAATCGATGTCTTCCGGAATTTTCTTCGACTCCATCTTCTTCATTTTATCGATCTGTTCCAGTGATTTCTTAATATAACCGGAATATTTGATCTGAATTTCGACCTGTTCTTTCTCATCTGAGGTCAGAGCGACATCAGAAGGTGTCAGACGCTCAATATGACTGTAGTCGATTTCCGGTCGACGAAGCAGGTCACTGGCACGTACCGCATCCTTCAGACGCGCACTACCGGATTCTTCGATAACCTGTTGCACCTCGTCCGTCGCTTTGATGATTTCTTTTTCGAGACGGGCCTTCTCTTCTTCGATCTTACGGCGCTTCTCTACGAAACGGTTGTAACGCTCCTCAGAAATCAGACCAAGTTCATAGCCTTTCTCCGTAAGACGAATATCGGCGTTGTCATGACGAAGCATCAGACGGAACTCTGCACGAGAAGTAAGGAGGCGGTACGGTTCTTTGGTACCCTTCGTTACGAGATCATCGATCATAACGCCCATGTACCCTTCGGAACGGTCGAGGATGAGTGGGTCAAGATCAAGCGTCTTCGCAGCGGCGTTCGTACCGGCAAGCAGTCCCTGTCCGGCTGCTTCTTCATAACCGGACGTTCCGTTGATCTGACCTGCGGTGAACAGTCCGCTGATTTGTTTCGTTTCAAGGGTCGGCCACAATTGCGTCGGTACGACGGAATCGTATTCGATCGCATAACCGGCGCGCATGATTTCTGCTTTTTCGAGTCCCGGAACCGTCTCCATCATCTGCTTCTGAACGTATTCAGGCAGAGACGTGGAAAGACCCTGAACGTATACTTCTTCCGTATCGCGGCCTTCCGGCTCCAGGAAGATCTGGTGGCGTGGTTTGTCGTTGAAACGGACCACTTTGTCTTCGATGGATGGGCAATAACGCGGCCCTGTCCCTTTGATCATCCCGGAATACATCGGGGACAATCCAAGATTATCGTTGATTACCTGGTGCGTCGTTTCATTCGTATACGTCAGCCAGCACGGAATCTGATCGGTGATGAACTCCGTCGTTTCATAAGAGAATGAACGGGGCTCTGTTTCCCCTGGCTGGATTTCCGTTTTGGAATAGTCGATGGTATGGCTGTTCACACGCATCGGCGTACCCGTCTTGAAACGGACCATTTCGATTCCGAGTTCTTCGAGCTGCTCGGAAAGTGAGACACTTGGACGCTGGTTGTTCGGTCCGCTTTCGTAGGAAAGATCACCGATAATAACGCGTCCGCGCATGAACGTACCTGTCGTAACGATAACGCTCGGTGCATAATAAGCCGCTTTCGTTTCCGTCACGACACCTTTCACCTGATCGTCTTCTACGAGGATTTTTTCTACCATTCCCTGACGTAGCGTCAAGTTCTCCTGATTTTCCAGAAGACGTTTCATTTCTTTCAGATACAGAGGCTTATCTGCCTGCGCCCGCAATGCGCGTACAGCAGGCCCTTTTCTTGTATTCAATAGACGCATCTGGATATGCGTTTTATCAATCACGCGTCCCATCAGACCACCGAGGGCATCGACTTCACGTACGACGATTCCTTTCGCGGGTCCACCGATGGAAGGGTTGCATGGCATGAAAGCGATCATGTCCAGATTCAGACTGAGCATGAGTGTCTTCGCTCCGCGTCTCGCAGAAGCAGCTGCTGCTTCCACACCTGCATGGCCGGCACCTATAACTATAACGTCGTAATGACCTGCATCATAAGTCACCTGAGATCTCTCCTTTAATTAGTTATTTCCCTAAGCAAAACTGCGAGAACAATTCATCAATAAGACTCTCTCCAACGGTATCTCCGACGATTTCACCAAGAATCTCCCACGTTCTCGTGACGTCGATCTGAACGACATCGATCGGTACGCCCATTTCCATACCTTCCCGCGCGTCTTCCAAAGCCTGTTTCGCCTGTTTGAGCAGTTGGACGTGCCTTACGTTCGAAACGTACGTCATATCTCCGCTATCAAGTTCGCCTTCGAAGAATGTAGAGGAAATCGCAGTCTCTAGCTGATCGATCCCCTCTTCCTGAATAAGGGAAGTGGAAATGACAGGATTGTCTCCTGCGAGTTCTTTCACACGTTCTATATCTATTTTCTGATCGAGATCAGTCTTATTCAAAAGAACAATCATGTTCATATCACGAGCCGCTTCGAAGAGTTTCACGTCTTCTTCTGTGAGCTCATCTCCATAGTTTAACACAAGAAGGATGAGGTCTGCTTCCGTTAGCACCTGTCTCGATCGCTCGACGCCGATCCGTTCGACGATGTCTTCGGTTTCCCTGATGCCGGCTGTATCCACGAGCCGGAGCGGTACACCTCGGACGTTCACATACTCTTCGATGACATCACGGGTCGTACCCGGGATTTCCGTGACGATCGCTTTATTTTCATGGACAAGCGTGTTCATGAGTGAGGATTTTCCTACGTTAGGACGTCCGATGATCGCTGTCGCAAGTCCTTCGCGTAAAATTTTCCCCTGTTTCGCGGTCTGGAGTAGCTGCGCAATTTCATCCCTGACTTCTGCCGTCTTCTCTTCCATGACGTCATTCGTCATTTCTTCTACGTCATCATACTCCGGGTAGTCGATGTTCACTTCTACGTGCGCAAGCGTTTCTAAAAGCTTTTGACGAAGGTCCTGGATCAATTTCGAAAGACGTCCGTCCATCTGCTTCAACGCCACGTTCATCGCCCTGTCCGTTTTGGCACGGATGAGGTCCATGACCGCTTCCGCCTGGGACAAATCGATCCGTCCGTTCAGAAAAGCACGCTTCGTGAATTCTCCGGGTTCAGCGAGACGCGCTCCCTGAGCCAGAACAATTTCAAGGACCCGGTTTACGGACACGAGCCCGCCGTGGCAATTGATTTCTACAATATCTTCGCGGGTGAAGGTTTTCGGTGCGCGCATAACCGAAGCCATCACTTCTTCCGCTATTTCATCCGTCTCCGGATCTATCAGTTTTCCATAGTGCATCGTATGAGAATCGACAGCCGTCAGGTCTTTCCCCCGGAACAGTTCGTTCGCTTTTGCCACTGCATCATCGCCGCTCAGGCGGACGATCGCAATCGCTCCTTCTCCTGTCGGGGTCGAAATAGCCGCAATCGTATCGGTATCCATACGCCCGCACCTCCTTCTCTATTGAAACTATCCACATGTGGATAAGTTCTTCTGTAATTACTAACAGTTTAGATTAGCACGGATTGGGGATAAATATCAAGTTTCTTTTGTGGTAACGGGGAAAGGTAAGATTTTTGATTTTCGAAGTGTAAACGTGAGGGGACATCTGTTTTGCGGTACGTCCAGAGTCCGTTTACTCGCGTGAACGGTCCGTTAATTTCGTAGCGGTCCATTCAGAGTCTCGAGAGGTTCGTGAGTGCATGGCAAATCATTTTGCGGTACGCTCGCGCATTATTTGCCTTCGTGAACGTCGCGGAAAGACCTTTCACTTATGCCAGAGCTTCTAAGCGTTCTTCTCCGCTTTTCTTGTCTAGCTACAAAGTCCAGAAACCCCGAGCGATAAGTAGAACAGATCAGAAAAAAGAACAAGCACTTTTGTCTGACAGTTCTACTTATCACTGAGGTTTCTAAGCGGGGCTTCTCCGCTTTTCTTGTCTAGCTGCGACACCTAGCCCTTAGCGACATAAGCGAAAACCATCCATAAAGAAGAAAAGCGCTTCTTTAGGCTGATTTTCACTTATGCGAGAAGGGCTGAGCAAGGTGTCTCCGCTTTTCTACACAAAAACCCGCCAGCCGGGGCTGACGGGTGATGATGATATTCTATTATTCTGCCGGTCGGATCACGACGGAACGGTTCGGTTCTTTTCCTGCCGAATCCGTTTCCACTCGTCCATCCGTCTGAAGGGCGGAATGGATGACTTTGCGTTCGTAAGACGGCATCGGTTCGAGCTTAACCTGACGGCTTTGCTTCAACGCCTGTATCGCCTTACGTTCTGCCAGCTGCTTCAATGTGTCTTTTCGACGGTCGCGATATCCTTCAGCATCAAGCATGACGCTGATGAACTGATCGGTTTCTTTATTGATCGCTACCTGGGTCAAATATTGAAGGGCATTCAACGTTTGTCCCCTTTTACCGATGAGCCTCGCTATATCATCTCCGGAGATATCTGCATAGATATCGCGGCTTTTCCTTTTCGTTTCGACGTTCACAGTAAGCCCCATCTGCGCTGCTACTTCCTGGATGTATGTGGCTGTTTCCTGTTCCAGATCTTTCTTCTTCGTCACTTTGACGATAGCGGGTTTTGCGCCAAAACCTAAAAATCCTTTTTTACCTTCATCCAATACATCCACATCAACTTTATCTTCTGTCGTTTGAAGATCTGATAATGCGGATTGAACAGCTTCTTCCACTGTCGCTCCCGTAGCAGTCAGTTGATTCACTTATCTGCGCCTCCTGTCGATTCCTTCATCATTGGTTTACGAATGAAAATCGTCTGTAAAATCATGAAGATGTTACCTACAATCCAGTAAACCGCCAGTGCGGACGGGAAGAAGAATGCAAATGTCCCGATCATGAGTGGCATGATATAAAGCATCATCTGCATCTGCGGGTTCGCTCCCGCTGCTCCTGACATCCCTGCCATCATCAGTTTCTGCTGAAGGAATGTGGTAGCGGCTGTCAATATTGCAAGAAACGGATCCGGAGAACCGAGCTCGAGCCACATGAAATTGTGCGTCTGGATTTCAGGTGTCCGCATAATAGCGTGATAGAATCCGATCAGTATCGGCATTTGCACGATGATCGGCAAACAACCGGCCAGCGGATTGACACCGTTTTTCTGGAAAAGATTCATCGTTTCCTGCTGCAGCTTCTGCTGAGTCTGCGCATCTTTCGAACTATATTTTTCTCTTAATTCCTGCAGTTGAGGTTGAATCTCCTGCATCGATTTCGAACTTTTCAATTGTTTGACGTTCAGTGGCAATAATACAAGGCGAATAATGATGGTAACTACAATAATCGCCATTCCATAACTTCCGCTGAAAAAGTCAGCGAAAAACAACAACGTTTGAGATAGAGGCCATACTACGAATTCATTCCAAAAACCGGTACTCTCAGCAGAAACATCCTGATTGATCTGCGTACAACCGGAAAGGAACATCAGTACCCCTGCCATTGCGAGCAATAAGCTCAGCTTTTTTCGCAACGTTCCTTCCTCCTTACTAAAACTCCATATTCCTTATTCATACTAGCACTTATTAAGGAATCATTCCATGAACAATTTAATGAACGTTTCATTTTGATTTCTTTTTCATGACCCCGGATCGTTTCAATACGTGCTGCAGGCTCTTCTTAATTTCATGATAATCCATCGTGTTCACCGGTTTTCTGGCGATCACCACTAAGTCGTAATCGGCCTTCACGTCTTCCTCCAGCTCGTGGAAAGCTTGTCTCAGATATCGTTTCACCTGGTTCCTCATTACGGCGTTGCCTATGCGCTTGCTTACAGATAGACCGATCCTGAAATGAGGTTGGTCTTTTTGAAGATAATACAGGACAAGCTGCCGGTTAGCAAAAGACTTCCCGTTTTTGAAAACGTTTTGAAATTCCTTATTCTTCTTGATTCGATAAGCTTTTTTCATTTCATTCACAACCTCTTACCACATTGAAAAAGGTTCTAACTGAAATGCCGGGAACTGAACTCCCCGGCACAAAAGCTAAAACCCAGAAAAAAGACCACTGACGCGATCAGTGGCCTATGCGGATAACGTTTTTCTTCCTTTACGACGACGACGCGCAAGAACTTTACGACCGTTCTTCGTGCTCATGCGTGCGCGGAAGCCGTGTACTTTTTTACGCTTACGATTATTTGGTTGAAATGTGCGTTTCATTATATATACACCTCCTGAAGGAATTTGCATGCTTTTATTCATGTCATAGGCATTCTTAATTATTATACTCATACTCAAAAAAACATGTCAATCACTATTTTCATAAAAACTAGATGGGCCTGATCACTTCTTTATGGGCCTGATCACTTCTTTGTATTATAACAGGGACTGTACTATAACAAATTCTCCATCGAGAATGTCCACCTCCAGTGTGCATAACATTTCTTCCCGTTTTTACCGTCCACAACAATTATCGACAAGTTGACCACAAAATATAGTGGTGTGGATAAAATCTATCCTCAAGCTGTAGAGATTGTGGATAAGTTTCTGTGATTCATTGCAATACGGTGATTTATTTGATATTATATTTGTGTTTAACCGTGAAAAATATCGAAAGCCATTTCACGTTATCCACACAATGTGGGTAATTTGTGGATAGTTTTTCACAAGGGTGTAGACGAACTTATTCACAGGAATGTGGATAATGGGTAAAAATCTATGAAACACTTACAACACACTTTATCGCACATCCACATTGATATAAAAGTATTTTTTACATCAAAGAGAAAAAACATAGCTTTTTGTTAGGTAAAACGAACAAAAAGCTTTTCTTTATTGTTACAGGAAAGAGGTGAAAGGGTTGGAAAATATCCATGAGCTATGGAATGCTACATTGGATCAAATGAAGGAGAAGATCAGTAAGCCGAGTTTCGAAACCTGGCTGAAAGCGACGAAAGCCCATTCGCTTGATGAAGATACGCTTACCATTATAGCTCCGAACGAATTTGCCAGGGACTGGCTTGAAAACCAGTACCAGACACTAATCAAAGAAACGCTTGTCGAAGTGACAGGATCTGAATTGAAAACGAAATTCATCATCCCGGAAACGAAAGAGGAGTCGCTTGAGGACGTCAAACTTTCATCTAAAGTTCCTGACACGAAAGATGGAGAAGAATCGCCGACAAGCATGCTGAACTCAAAGTATACATTCGATACATTTGTCATCGGTAGCGGGAACCGATTCGCCCATGCCGCATCCCTCGCAGTAGCAGAAGCTCCTGCAAAAGCTTATAACCCGCTTTTCATTTACGGAGGGGTCGGCCTTGGAAAGACACACCTTATGCATGCAATCGGCCATTACGTTCTCGACCATAACCCGAATGCAAAAGTCGTTTATATCACTTCCGAGAAGTTCACGAACGAATTCATCAATTCCATCCGTGACAATAAAGCCGTTAACTTTCGTAATAAGTACCGCAATGTCGACGTGCTTCTGATTGATGATATTCAGTTTCTGGCAGGAAAAGAACAGACCCAGGAGGAATTCTTCCATACGTTCAACACACTGCATGAAGAAAGCAAACAGATCGTCATCTCTAGTGATCGGCCTCCAAAAGAGATCCCGACACTGGAAGATCGACTTCGGTCACGCTTCGAATGGGGACTCATCACGGATATCACACCGCCTGATCTAGAGACGAGAATCGCCATTCTGAGAAAGAAAGCGAAAGCGGAAGGACTCGACATACCTAATGAGGTCATGCTCTATATCGCCAATCAGATCGATACGAACATCCGTGAGCTCGAAGGGGCCCTGATCCGCGTCGTCGCTTATTCTTCGCTGATCAATCGTGATATCAACGCATCGCTTGCAGCAGAAGCACTAAAAGACATCATTCCGAATCAGAAACCGAAAGTCATTACTATTGAAGATATTCAGGAAGCTGTGGCAGAGAGATTCAATATTCGTCTCGAAGACTTCCCGGCTAAAAAACGGACGAAATCCGTCGCCTTCCCCAGGCAGATCGCCATGTACCTTTCTAGAGAACTGACGGACTTCTCTCTCCCGAAAATAGGAGAAGAATTTGGGGGACGTGATCATACGACAGTGATTCATGCCCATGAAAAAATCACCAACATGCTCGATAAGGATCAGCAGCTTCAGCAGGAGCTCGACGAAATCAGGGAACAATTAAAAACGTAGGCCCTGGGAATAGTGTGGATAGAAGGAGCACTCTTACAAACAATTTATTCACATGTGGATAAGACACCAGTTATACGCTAACTCCACTTATCCACAAATCCACACGCCCTATTACTGTTACTACGATTTTTTTAATAATAATTAATATATATATTCACTTAGGAGGAGTCAGGAATGAAATTCACGATTCAGCGTGATCAACTGATGGAAAGTGTACAAAACGTTATGAAAGCCATCTCTTCACGAGCGGCAATTCCGATTTTGACCGGAATGAAGTTAGAAGCAACAGAAGAAGGGGTGAAACTGACAGGAAGTGATTCTGATATATCCATCGAATCATTTATTCCTGCAGAAGAAGATGGAATCGTTTATATCGAGAACATTGAACCGGGAAGTATCGTACTCCAGGCGAAATATTTTCCTGATATCGTACGGAAAGTGCCTCAGAAAACGGTGGAAATCGAAAGTGATCATACGAAAAATGTAACGATCCGCTCCGGAAGTGCCGAATTCCACCTGAATGGACAAGATGCAGAAGAGTATCCTGAACTCCCTCAGCTTAGAACGGAAAACAGCTTCGACTTACCGACGGATTTACTTAAGAGACTGATCAAACAGACCGGCTTCGCTGTTTCAACTTCTGAAACACGACCGATTCTCACCGGAGTCCATGTCAGTACAGAAGAAGAAACACTCCAGTTCGTGGCCACTGATAGTCACCGGCTTGCTTCAAGGAAAATCAAACTCGAAACAGAGGAATCCATAGCTTTACCTTCTGTAGTCATTCCAGGGAAGAGCTTGAGTGAGTTGAACAAAATCCTGGATGATACCGAAGATCCCGTACAGATCAGTGTTACGGATAACCAAATCCTTTTCCGTACCAAACATCTGTACTTTCTCTCACGCTTACTCGACGGCAACTACCCTGAAACGTCCCGGCTGATTCCGAATGAGAGTAAAACGACCGTTCTTATCGATTCCCGGGAACTGTTGCAGTCCGTCGACCGCGCTTCTCTTCTCGCGAAAGAAAATCGTAACAACGTCGTCCGCCTCTTGACGAAAGGAAATAACCAAATCGAAATCCACGGGAATTCTCCTGAGGTAGGAAACGTTACGGAAGAAGTGACAGCTGAAAGTATCGAAGGCGAAGAGCTGAAAATTTCTTTCAGTGCGAAATATATGATGGATGCCCTGAGAGCGATTGATGAGACTCAAGTAAAAATCGAATTTACTGGGGCTATGAGACCGTTTCTGATCACTCCCGTTGAAGACGACTCGATTTTACAGCTGATTCTACCGGTACGGACCTACTAAAGAGTTATCCACTGTGGATAACTCTTTTTTTCGTTATAGCCTGTTCAGGAATTTTTGATCGGGATGAGTCAGATCACGAAGAACTTGAGAAGATGATTCTCAGATTCCTGATCTGCTGAGCCACAGGGAAAATTGTACCTTGATGAATCCGTCCCCCTTTGCTTTTCATAAACGGTTATCTTTAGTAAAATAATAAGTACACAATACTTTTAGGAAATAAGGGGACGTACATGAGCGAAAAAATAGAAATTGCGACAGAGCAAATCCAGTTGGGTCAGTTTTTGAAACTGGCGAACGTTGTGGAATCAGGCGGAATGGTGAAAGTATTTCTGGCTGAATTTGAAGTGATGGTGAACGGAGAACCGGAAACGAGACGTGGACGTAAACTTCACCTTGGTGATGTAGTGGAAATCGAAGAATTCGGAGCATATGAAGTCGTCTCCGAACAGTAAAATGGAGAAGCGATCTGATGCACATAAAAGACATAGCCCTGACTACGTATAGAAATTACGATAAGCTGTCTCTTCAGTTCGATGACACGATAAATGTCATCATCGGAGAGAATGCACAAGGAAAGACCAATCTCATGGAAGCTATTTATCTACTCGCTTTCACGAAATCGCATCGTACCCCGAGGGATAAAGAATTAATCCAATGGGAGCGAGAGTATGCTAAAATAAAAGGTACGATTGAAAAAAGGACGAATCGTTACCCGATGGAGATTGTACTTTCCAAAAAAGGGAAGAAAGCAAAACTCAATCACATAGAACAAAAACGGCTCAGTGATTATATCGGAGCCTTGAATGTTGTTATGTTTGCACCTGAGGATCTGAATCTGGTGAAAGGGAATCCTCAGGTGCGTCGTAGGTTTATTGACATGGAAATCGGACAGATCCAACCGAAGTATATTTATCATCTCGGCCAGTATCAGAAAGTTCTCAGGCAGCGGAATCATCTGTTGAAAGATTTGCAGCGTCGGAGAACAGAGGACGTAACGATGCTTCAGGTATTGACGGATCAGCTGGTGGAACATGCTTCCATCATTGTCGAAAGACGTTTTCAATTCCTGAAATTGCTTCGTGGATGGGCCTCTGTGATACATGAAGGGATCAGCAGAGAGCTTGAGAAGCTTGAGATCTTTTACCGTCCGAGTCTCGATGTATCAGAATCTATGGATTTGACCACAATTAAAGACAGATACGTTACGAAATTTAACGAGATCGAAACGAAAGAGATAGAACGGGGCACGACTCTTGCCGGTCCTCATCGAGACGATCTCGTCTTTTATGTGAACGGTAAAGATGTACAGACCTATGGTTCGCAAGGTCAGCAGCGGACAACGGCTCTATCTTTGAAACTCGCAGAGATAGAATTGATCCATAAAGAAACCGGCGAATATCCGGTATTGTTGCTTGATGATGTACTCAGTGAACTTGATGACCACCGGCAGTCGCATCTGTTGCATACGATTCGTGGAAAGGTGCAGACGTTCGTATCGACGACGAGTATAGATGGAATAGAACACGAAGCATTGAGAAACGCAGAACTCTTTTATATCGAAGAAGGAATGAGAAAGAAATGAGGTGTCCTTTTGTTCATTCATATCGGAGAAGGAAACGTAGTGAAATCGGATGAAGTCATTGCAATCATTGATTGCGACCTGATCAGCTCTTCGTCTATCACAGAAGAAATGGTTTTTAACCGTCGCAAGGAAAAGCAGGTCGTGGAGACAGAAGAATATGAGCCGAAAGCTATGATTATCACGGAAGAGGCGATTTATTTCAGCCCGTTATCTGTTGCAACGCTGAAGAAACGTGGGAACATGCAGACGACACTTAATAAGCTCGATGACTTTTCTGATGAAATGGAAAGCACGCTGGATGAATAATCAAAAGAAACAAGGACTGTGGGTGAAACTATGAGTGATGAAATTCAAAGAGGGAAAGAACAGGCTTATGATGAGAATCAGATACAGGTCTTAGAAGGGCTTGAAGCGGTTCGGAAACGTCCGGGAATGTACATCGGTTCTACGAATGAGAAAGGATTGCATCACCTCGTCTGGGAAATCGTCGATAACAGTATCGATGAAGCGATGGCCGGTCATTGTGACCAAATCCAGGTGATCATTGAAGAGGATAATAGTATTACCGTCACCGACAACGGACGCGGTATTCCTGTCGGTATTCAGGAGAAAACAGGACGCCCGGCCGTCGAGGTGATCATGACCGTTCTGCACGCAGGTGGTAAGTTCGGAGGAGGCGGATATAAAGTCTCCGGTGGACTTCATGGTGTCGGAGCATCGGTAGTGAATGCTCTATCCGATTACCTCGAAGTGTACGTGCATCGGGATGGAAAATTGTATCATCAGGATTACAGACACGGGGTGCCGCAGAAAGACGTCGAAGAAATAGGAACGACGGATAAGAACGGGACGAGAATCCACTTCCGCCCGGATCATGAGATTTTCAATGAAACACAGGAATATAACTTCGATACGCTTGCCAATCGTCTGCGTGAACTTGCGTTTCTTAACCGGGGACTGACGATTACGATTGAAGACAAGCGGACGGATTCTGAGAATGATAAAAAGGAATTCTACTATGAAGGTGGCATTGTATCCTATGTCGAACACTTGAATAGCAGTCGGGGAGTGCTTCATGAAGCTATTTATGCGGAAGCGGAGCAGGATGGGATCTCCATTGAACTGGCTCTTCAGTATAACGACGGGTTCGCAAGCAATATTTATTCCTATGCGAACAACATCCATACGTATGAAGGCGGAACGCATGAGTCCGGGTTCAAGACCGGTCTGACGCGTGTCATCAACGACTATGCCCGTAAGAATAATATGTTTCGTGAGAATGATCCGAACCTGACGGGTGATGATGTACGTGAAGGATTGACCGTCATCATTTCCATCAAACATCCGGATCCTCAGTTTGAAGGACAGACGAAGACGAAGCTCGGGAACAGTGAAGCCCGTACGGTCACAGATGCGTTATTCTCCGAGCATTTCGGCAAGTTTCTGCTGGAGAACCCGAATGTGGCCAAGATCATCGTAGAGAAAGGGCTTATGGCTTCCAGAGCAAGAATGGCTGCGAAAAAGGCCCGGGAACTTACGAGAAGAAAAAGTGCGCTTGAAGTTTCCAATCTTCCCGGGAAACTTTCGGATTGTTCTTCAAAAGACCCTTCGATCTCTGAGCTTTATATCGTGGAGGGTGATTCAGCAGGAGGCTCCGCCAAGCAGGGCCGGGACCGACATTTCCAGGCGATTTTGCCGCTGCGCGGGAAAATCATCAACGTAGAGAAAGCACGTCTGGATAAGATTCTATCCAACAACGAAGTACGCTCGATGATTACAGCCCTCGGTACGGGGATCGGAGAGGAATTCGATATTTCCAAAGCCCGTTATCATAAAGTGGTAATCATGACCGATGCCGACGTAGATGGTGCCCATATCCGGACCCTTCTACTCACGTTCTTTTATCGCTATATGAGGCCGCTTCTTGATCATGGCTATGTCTATATCGCCCAGCCTCCGCTCTATCAGATCAAGCAGGGGAAAAAAGTATATTACACCTTCTCCGACCGGGAGCTTGATGCGAAACTGCAGGAGCTTCCTGATTCGCCGAAGCCCGGCATTCAGCGTTACAAAGGTCTCGGAGAAATGAATCCGGAACAGCTATGGGAGACGACGATGAATCCGGAAGGTCGGACGATGCTTCAAGTCAGTCTTGAAGATGCGATCGGAGCGGATGAGACGTTCAGTATGCTTATGGGCGATGCCGTCGAACCACGAAGAAATTTCATACAGGAAAATGCGCATTACGTCCAAAACTTGGATGTGTAATAGTAGGCAAGGATAAGAGTTCGTTTTCTCTAGGAGGTTTACAATATGGTGGATCAACCAGACAGTTCGCGCGTTCACGAAATAAATATCAGCAACGAAATGCGGACCTCATTTTTGGATTATGCGATGAGTGTCATCGTGGCACGTGCTCTGCCGGATGTCCGGGACGGACTGAAACCGGTACACAGACGTATTCTTTATGCCATGAATGACCTCGGAATAACTGCAGACAAAGCTTATAAGAAATCCGCCCGTATCGTCGGGGATGTTATCGGTAAATATCACCCGCACGGGGATTCAGCTGTGTATGAAGCTATGGTAAGGATGGCACAGGATTTCAGTTATCGCTACGAGCTCGTGGATGGACACGGGAACTTCGGATCGGTAGATGGTGATTCTGCGGCAGCTATGCGTTACACGGAAGCACGGATGTCCAAGATTTCTATGGAGATGCTTAGAGACATCCAGAAAGATACAATCGATTACCAGGAGAACTATGACGGGACGGAGAAGGAACCGGTTGTACTTCCGGCTCGCTTCCCTAACTTCCTCGTGAATGGAGGGTCGGGGATTGCAGTCGGGATGGCGACGAACGTTCCCCCTCACCAGCTCGGTGAAGTCATCGATGCGGTACTTGCCGTCAGTAAAGATAAAGATATCACTATCCAGGAACTGATGGATGATTATATTTTCGGGCCTGACTTCCCTACGTCCGGCCAAATTCTCGGACTGAGTGGAATCCGTAAAGCATACGAAACCGGAAAAGGTTCCATCCTGATCCGTTCACGCGTCAATATTGAAGAACGGGCGAATGGCAAGAATGACATCATCGTCACCGAACTTCCTTATCAGGTGAACAAGGCTCGTCTCGTCGAAAAAATCGCCGACCTTGCCCGTGATAAGAAAATCGACGGGATCACGGACCTTCGTGATGAATCGGACAGGGAAGGTATGCGTATCGTCATTGAACTGCGGAAAGATGTGAATGCGAATGTCGTCTTGAACAATCTGTACAAAATGACGGCTCTGCAAACATCCTTCGGCATCAACATGCTCGCCCTGGTCGATGGACGTCCCAAGGTGTTGAACCTGAAGCAGTGTCTCGAACATTATCTCGAACACCAGAAAGTGGTTATCCGTCGCCGTACCGCTTACGAGCTGAAGAAAGCGGAAGCGAGAGCTCATATTTTAGAAGGGTTGAAAGTTGCCCTTGATCATCTCGATGAAGTGATCACGCTCATCCGTCAGTCTCAGACTACGGATATCGCAAGAGATGAATTGATGAGCCGTTTCGATCTGTCAGAGAAGCAGTCCCAGGCGATTTTGGACATGCGTCTCCAGCGTCTCACAGGACTCGAACGGGAGAAGATCGATTCAGAATATGACGAACTCATCAAAAAAATCGCCGAACTGAAGGCTATTCTTGCAGATGAAGAACGTGTTCTCGAAATCATCCGTGAGGAGCTGCTTGATTTGAAAGAGCGCTATAACGATGAGCGTCGTACGGAAATCGTCATGGGCGGCATCGATATGATCGAGGATGAAGATCTGATTCCTGAAGAAACAGTCGTCATCACACTGACGCACCAGGGATACGTGAAGCGCCTTCCGGCAGATACGTACCGTGCCCAGCGTAGAGGCGGTCGTGGTATCCAGGGGATGGGAACCAATGATGAAGACTTCGTCGAGCATCTACTTTCCACTTCCACGCATAGCACGCTCCTATTCTTCTCGAACAAAGGGAAAGTTTACAAGATCAAAGGGTATGAAATCCCTGAATTCAGCCGTACGGCTAAGGGTCTCCCGATCATCAACCTCCTCAATATCGAGAACGACGAGTGGATCAATGATGTGATTGCCGTAGAAGAATTCGTCGAAGACTGGTACTTCATCTTTACGACCAAACACGGCATTACGAAGCGGACGAGTCTTTCGAAGTTTGCGAATATCCGAAGAGGCGGTCTTATCGCGCTTACCCTGCGTGAAGACGATGAACTGATCTCCGTACGTCTGACCGATGGAGAGCAAGACGTTATGATCGGAACGCAGAACGGATATCTCATCCGTTTCCCTGAAGATCAGATCCGCTCCATGGGACGATCCGCGGCTGGTGTGAAAGGTATTTCTCTTCGCGGAGACGATCGTGTCGTATCGATGGAAATCATAGATGATACGAGAGAGGTGCTCACCGTGACGGATAAAGGATTCGGAAAACGTACACCTGCATCCGAATACCGGATCACCAACCGTGGCGGAAAAGGGATTCTTACCTGTAATCTCACCGAGCGGAACGGCAAGGTCGTTTCGACGAAAGCCGTCACAGGTGAAGAGGATCTGATGATTATGACAGCCAGCGGCGTCCTTATCCGAATGGCAGCAGGAAGTATTTCTCTGACGGGACGTAACACCCAGGGAGTGCGCCTCATCCGTCTTCAGGAAGGCGAAGAGGTATCCACGGTAGCGCGCCTTGAGGTAGAAGCAGAGGAGAACGAAGAAGTGACCATAGAAGCTCCTGTACCGGAAGAAGAGTGACGTTATTTAAAATAGAATGAAAATATGTAAGGTGTTATCTGACACTATCTTTGCAGAAGAACCGCGACGTCTTCTGGAAACGATGCGGTGGTCGGATGACACCTTTTTTTCGAATCAAAAGAACCGCTAGTCGATGGAGAGGGTCACTGAAACTTCTGGCACTTCACGACGATAATAGAAGTGTACTTACGTTCAAAGGAAGATAGGGGGAAGAAGGTAGTGCAGATCAATGTGAATGAACTGATACCGGGGTGTATTCTTACAAAGGATGTAGAAGGGAAAACGTCTCGTCCGATCATCCCGAAGGATACTGTTATTTATCGGACGCATATCGACGTGCTCCAGGCATTTCGAGTCAAAGAGGTACATATTTCAAGTAAGATGGCGAACGGAGAAAACGTGGAAGAAGCGGCGAAAGAATACGAGCAGGAACAAGTGGAAGTGCGGATCGATGATGAATTCCGTGAACAATACCTGGACGGGGTCTACAAGCATCAGCAGATGTTCAAGCGCTGGAGGAACGGCTTCGGTATCGACCTTCCAGCTATAAGGGAATGGTTCCTGCCTTTACTATTCAAGGCTACAGCTACCAAACAGGAAATTCTCCGTCTCCATCACTACACCCGCCAGGATGAATACATGCATCACCATAGCGTTTCCATGGGGTTGATAGCAGGGTATCTCGGGCAACGCCTCGGGTTGCAGCAGGGAGAATGGATTCAGGTAGCTCTTGGGGGACTGCTGAGTGATTGTGGTATGTCTTCGCTTCCGTGGGATACTCTCCATAAGACAGGTGCGCTTACGGAAAGGGAATTGAAGGAAATCTATCAGCATCCGGTCTATTCTTATCGAATGGTCGAGGATTTGACTGCGATGAACAAAAAAGTGAAACTCGCGGTCCTGCAGCACCATGAGCGTCTGGACGGATCAGGATACCCTCTGGGTGTACGTCAGGATAAGATCCAATTCTACAGTCAGATCATCGCTGTCAGTGACGTGTATCACGCGATGACCTCAGAACGACCTTATCGCAAGAAGCAGTCTCCTTTTAAAGTGATCGAAGAAATCCAGAAAGAACAATTCGGCAAATACGACTTAAGAGTCACGAAAGTACTGACCAATGATCTGACTAACATTTCGATAGGTACAACGGTCAAACTGTCCAATGATGAATTCGCCGATATCGTTTTTATCGATTCGGCCACGCCGACGCATCCGATGGTGCGCTTACATCACAGTGATGTCCTGATTTCTCTGAAAGACGAAGGGTTGAATGTAAAAGAAGTATATTAAGTTCTCCGCTATTTTCCGGTTGAAAAACGTCGTTAGATGTCTTATTGTAAATAACAATATAATATAAAGTATTCATCTACGGAAAAGGAGAGAAAAACGTTGAGAACAGATAAATTTCAAAAAGAATCACTGACGTTCGATGATGTACTGCTCATGCCCCGAAAATCAGAGGTACTTCCAAGGGACGTATCACTGTCTGTAGACCTCACCCCTAGCTTGAAATTGAACGTACCGATTATAAGTGCAGGGATGGATACAGTGACAGAAGCATCCATGGCCATCGCAATGGCGCGTCAGGGAGGACTGGGTGTCGTCCATAAAAACATGTCTATCGAAGATCAGGCGGAACAGGTCGACATGGTTAAACGTTCTGAACGTGGAGTCATCACGAATCCATTCTTCCTTACACCGGAGAACCAGGTCTACGATGCCGAGCACCTGATGGGTAAATATAGAATCTCAGGAGTGCCGATCGTTGATAATGAAGATTCCCGCAAGCTCGTGGGGATCATTACGAACCGTGACCTCCGTTTTATAGAGAACTATTCTCTTCGTGTTTCTGAAGTAATGACGAGTACAAACCTCGTTACGGCTCCTGTAGGGACGACGCTTGAAGAAGCGGAACACGCGCTTCAGAAGCATAAAATCGAAAAACTTCCTCTCGTGGATGAAGACAACGTACTCAAAGGCCTGATTACTATCAAAGATATCGAAAAGGTCATCGAATTCCCTCATGCAGCTAAAGACGCTGAGGGGCGTCTCCTTGTGGCTGCTGCCGTAGGAGTTACTGCAGATGCCATGACCCGTATCGATAAACTTGTAGAAGCAGGAGTGGATGCGCTCGTCGTAGATACTGCTCATGGACATTCCCAGGGTGTCATCGAACAAGTCAAGCGAATCCGTCAGGCATACCCATCTGTGAATATCATCGCTGGTAACGTAGGGACGAAAGAAGCGACACGCGAACTTATCGAAGCCGGAGTTGATGTCGTGAAAGTCGGTATCGGACCGGGATCGATTTGTACGACCCGTGTTGTTGCCGGTGTAGGTGTTCCACAAATCACTGCTGTGTACGATTGTGCGGAAGAAGCGGAGAAGCATGGCATTTCCGTCATCGCGGATGGTGGAATCAAATACTCCGGGGAAATCGTCAAAGCTCTGGCAGCCGGAGGGTCCGCCGTTATGCTCGGCAGCATGCTCGCTGGTGTGAAAGAAAGTCCGGGAGACACGGAAATCTTCCAGGGACGTCAGTTCAAAGTATATCGCGGTATGGGATCCGTCGGAGCGATGGAAGCAGGATCCAAAGACCGTTATTTCCAAAGCGGAAACGAAGCGAAGAAACTGGTTCCGGAGGGTATCGAAGGACGTATCCCTTTCAAAGGACCACTGGCTGATACGATCCACCAGCTTCTTGGAGGTCTTCGTTCAGGCATGGGATATTGCGGAACGAAAACCATAGAAGAACTCAGAAATGATGCTTACTTTACGAAGATCACCGGAGCGGGACTTCGTGAAAGCCATCCTCATGACGTACAAATTACGAAAGAAGCACCGAACTACTCCGTTTGACCTGCTTCTTTCTACTCGAGACAGGGACTTTTCCCTGTCTATTTTTTTGCAGGTGCCTATGGTAAAATATTAAAGGCATGAATTATAAAGGGTGGAGGTTGAGAAAGTTGATGGAACGATGGAAATCAGCGATTATTCTCGCTGTACTTTTAATAGCAAGCAGTCTACTCTTTCCTGTCAGCAGTCTGGCACAGGAAGTGGAAACGGAAGCGAAATCCGCGATACTCGTGGATGCCAATACAGGGGATGTTCTTTTCAAAAAAGAAGCGGACCTGACATTGCCACCGGCGAGTATGACGAAGATGATGACGGAATACTTAGTGATGGAAGCGATAGAAGAAGGAGAGATCAGCTGGGATACGACGACTCAGATTTCTGATTATCCTTACAGCATTTCAGCGAACCCTTCTTTTTCAGGAGTGGGTTTGACGCAGAACCAGGATTATACCGTCCGTTCCCTGTATGAAGCGATGGCGATCAACTCAGATAACGCGACTTCCATTGCGCTCGCAGAACTGATCGCAGGATCGGAAGGCGAATTCGTGAAAATGATGAACGAAAAAGCTGCGGAACTCGGTATGGAAGATTATAAGTTCGTAAACAGTACGGGGCTTTCGAACAGTGACCTTGGAGGTAATGTTCCGGAGGGGACGAGCGCAGAAGATACGAACCTGATGTCGGCACGTGCAGCGGCGACACTCGCTTATCACCTTGTGAATGATTATCCGGAGGCGCTGGAGATTTCAGGTACGCCTACGACAGAGTTCGATGGACAGACCATCCAGAACTGGAACTGGATGATTCCGGGGATGCCGGGGTATTTATCCGATTTCGGATATGAAGGCGTCGACGGTCTGAAAACCGGTTATACAGAACTTGCCGGTAACACTTTCACCGGTACAGTGGAAAGGGACGGCCAACGTCTCATCTCCGTCGTCATGAAGACCTCAAGCCGGGAACAACGCTTTGAAGAGACGCGTAAATTGTTCAACTATGGATTCGAGCAGTTCGAGAAGCAGGAACTCTTCGGGAGCGGCTATCAGATGGAAGATAAAGAAACGCTTCCGGTAACCAAAGGAAAAGAAGATCAAGTTGCGATCGAAACCGGAGAAGCTCTCTCGAGAATGATCAAACAAGGCGAGGAAGAAGCCTATTCCATCGAATACAAGTTGAAGGAAGAAGAACTTACGGCACCGGTCGAGGCCGGACAACAGGTCGGAGAAGCTACCCTTGTCTATGAAGGGGAAGTACCTCAGGAAAATATAGTGAAGGAGAATCCGCATACGGTACCGGTAGTCGCAGCTTCGGCCGTGGAGAAATCCAACTGGTTCATGTTGACGCTTGGTAACATCGGAAGCTTCTTCGGAAATATATTTACAGGTGCTGTCGATATGGTGAAAGGCTGGTTCTGATCAATTTTTCAGAAAACAGTGAGGTTGAGGATAGGATTTACCGTGAAAATGCGTTAGAATAGTAAAAGAAAATTAGATCAATCTAGGTATATAGATAGAGGACAGGGAGGAATTATGATGGCTCAAACAGGTACAGAGCGCGTAAAACGTGGAATGGCAGAAATGCAGAAGGGCGGCGTCATCATGGACGTTGTGAATGCAGAACAGGCGAAGATCGCTGAGGAAGCGGGAGCAGTAGCCGTTATGGCACTCGAACGTGTTCCAGCGGATATCCGTGCGGCGGGTGGAGTTGCACGTATGGCGGATCCGACAATCGTTGAGGAAGTAATGAATGCTGTTTCTATTCCGGTCATGGCAAAAGCGAGAATCGGTCATATCTCAGAAGCTCGCGTGCTCGAAGCGATGGGCGTGGATTATATTGATGAAAGTGAAGTTCTGACACCAGCGGACGAAGTATTCCACATCAAAAAAGATGATTACACGGTTCCATTCGTATGCGGCTGCCGTAACATCGGGGAAGCGACTCGTCGTATCGGTGAAGGTGCTTCCATGCTACGTACGAAAGGCGAACCTGGTACAGGGAACATCGTAGAAGCGGTCCGTCACATGCGTGAAGTACAAAGCCAGATCCGTCGTCTTCAGTCCATGCAGGAAGATGAAGTCATGGTATATGCCAAAGAAAATGGAGCTCCATATGAGCTTCTGCTTCAGATCCGTGAAGAAGGACGTCTTCCGGTCGTAAACTTCGCAGCAGGTGGTATTGCGACACCGGCAGATGCTGCACTTATGATGCAGCTCGGCGCAGACGGCGTATTCGTAGGTTCCGGTATTTTCAAATCGAACAACCCGAAAGAATTCGCACGCTCGATCGTTGAAGCGACGACGCATTACGACGATCATAAATTGATAGGGGAACTGTCGAAAGGTCTCGGTACAGCCATGAAAGGCGAAGAGATGAACGAAGAGACAGACCGCATGCAGGAGCGCAGCGAATAAACAAAGGAGACATGCATCATGACTACTATCGGTGTGCTGGCGCTGCAGGGAGCTTTCCGGGAGCATATCCGCTCGGTAGAAGCTTCTGGAGCAACGGCAGTGACAGTGAAACGTAAAGAACAGCTAGAGACGATTGATGGTCTGATTATTCCTGGGGGAGAAAGTACGACGATTCGACGACTCATCGATAAGTATGAGTTCCTTGAACCGATCCGTGCTTTCGCCCAAGCCGGAAAGCCCGTTTTCGGTACCTGTGCCGGTCTGATTCTATTGGCTTCTGAAATTGACGGTTCTTATGATGTGCACCTCGGAGTCATGGACATGAGTGTAAGGAGAAACGCGTTCGGTCGCCAGCGGGAAAGCTTCGAAGCGGACCTTGATATCGAAGGGGTTGCGGAAGGATACAATGCTGTGTTTATCCGCGCTCCTTATATCGAACGTGTAGGAGAAGATGTACAAGTCCTCGCACGGTATGATGGGCATATCGTGGCTGCTCAGCAGGACCATCTTCTCACCTGTTCCTTCCATCCGGAACTTACGGATGATCATCGATTGACGGCACATTTCGTGAAAATGGTGGAAAAGTCGAAACGGACGCTTGCATCCTGAGTGAGAATCGGCTAATCTTAAAGATAAGTGAAAAGAAAAACGCGACGAACGGAACTAGTATCATGGAAGCCCACCCTTAGAGAGTCAGTGGCTGGTGGAAACTGACGGGGGCTTTATGAGAATCCATCCCGGAGCGGCTGATGATGAATCAGCACGGTTCCTCCCCGTTATGGAGGTCGAGCCGGAAGAGTAGGTACTCTTCAATCTGGGTGGTATCGCGGGAATTAGACTCTCGTCCCTTCTTTAGGGGCGGGAGTTTTTCTATTGGTCAGCCGGATGGATCTATATACGGACTTACTGAAGTTATATGCGGACCTTTAGACGATTTTTGCGGACGTTCGGCAGGTTCGACCTAGTATTTGCGGACCTCAGGAAGATAATTTCGGACTTAGGGAAACTTTTCCTTACGATTTCCCGGGAAATGAGTTCATAGAACCGAGTTAAATTTTGAAAAGGAGGAAGACATATGCTTGATTTGAAATACGTAAGACAGAACTTTCAGGAAGTGAGAGAGAAGTTGAAAGATAGAGGGGAAGATCTCTCCGAACTTGATTCTTTCGAAGAGCTGGATGAGAATCGCAGGAAGCTCATCCAGGAAAGTGAAGAGCTCAAGGCAAAGAGGAATGAAGTATCGAAAGAAATCTCTCAGCTGAAGAAAGACAAGCAGGACGCGGACGATAAAATCAAAGAGATGAGAGAGGTCGGGGAGCGTGTCAAAACGCTGGATACGGAACTGAAAGCGACAGAGGAACGTCTGCAGACATTATTGTTGTCCATTCCGAACATTCCTCATGACAGCACACCAGTCGGCAGTGACGAAGACGACAACGTGACCGTACGGGAATGGGGAGACGTCAAAGACTTCGATTTCGATCCGAAAGCCCACTGGGACCTTGCAGATGAGCTCGGGATTTTGGATTTCGAAAGGGCGGCCAAAGTTACTGGAAGCCGCTTCGTGTTTTATAAAGGCGCGGGTGCCCGCCTCGAGCGCGCCCTTTTGAATCTTATGATGGACTATCACGCAGATTATCATGGTTATGAAGAAGTGCTGCCACCGCAAATGGTGAACCGTGATTCCATGACTGGTACGGGTCAGCTTCCAAAGTTCGAAGAGGACGCATTCAAAGTGGAAGACTGGGATTACTTCATGATCCCGACGGCAGAAGTTCCGGTGACGAACTATCATCGTGACGAAATCCTGTCTGCTGAGGACCTTCCGAAACGGATGGTAGCTTTCAGCACAAACTTCCGGTCTGAGGCAGGATCTGCGGGTCGCGACACACGTGGACTCATTCGCCAGCACCAGTTCAACAAAGTCGAGCTCGTACAACTGGCGAAGCCAGAAGAATCTTACGAAAAGCTTGAGGAATTGACCGGTCATGCCGAAAAGATTCTGCAGCTTCTGGAACTTCCATACCGTGTCATGAGCATGTGTACGGGAGACCTCGGCTTCACAGCTGCTAAAAAGTATGACATTGAAGTATGGATCCCGAGCTACGAAACATATCGGGAAATCAGCTCCTGCTCTAACTTCGAAGCGTTCCAGGCCCGCCGTTCCGGCATCCGCTTCCGCAGAGAGAAGAACGGGAAGCCTGAATATGTGCATACGTTGAATGGATCCGGACTTGCTATCGGACGTACGGTAGCAGCGATTTTGGAGAATTACCAGCAGGAAGACGGAACGATTGTGGTTCCTGAAGTACTGCGTCCTTATATGGGTGGCAAAGAAGTCATCAACTAATGAGAATAGGAGTGGCTACTGCGATGCTGCGGTAGCCATTCTTTTTTGCTGTAAAGAGACTGGGGAGAGATTTCGGAGAACCTATGATGCGTGTTTCTGAATGGGGGTTCCACTTTTCTTAATAAAAAATGCTGCATTCTATTGACGGATTTTTGTGGGCGTGGTATATTACTAATTGTCGGTCACACGGAGGAGTACCCAAGTCCGGCTGAAGGGAGCGGTCTTGAAAACCGCCAGGGGGTTTACGCCCCGCGGGGGTTCGAATCCCTCCTCCTCCGCCATATTATTTAAACAACTCGCGCATATATATTCGGAGAAGTCCGAAAAGAAATCGTTACGTCAGCCGTAACGATTTTTTTATGGACAAAATTATTTTCATAGAAAAACTCTTACCTTGATGGAATATAATTCAACTGCTCTTCCATAATTTCGCTTGTAAATAACCCATGATTTGTTCTGTCACCTCATCTGGGTTGCTGATATGGGGGTTATGTCCTTCTGCATCCAGTTCGACGTATTCACTGTACGGGAGATGTTCATGGAGATAGATTTCCGCTTCTTTCGTAACAAAGTTATCTTCCTTTGTCTGGAGAAGGAGAGAAGGGATTGTATTCTTCTCTAATTTGTCCCGCATATCGAGGAAAAACGTTACTTCTGCGAACTGGCGGATGACTTCGGGATTCTGATCGGCATACATTTCTTCCAGTTCCTCCGTCAATTTAGGATCGTTTATATTCTTCATGGAAATCGGTGCCATGTAGTTAGTCCATTCGCGGTAATCCCGATCGATCATGCAGAGCAGTTCCTGGATGTCTTTCTCTTCGTAACCTCCTTGATAGGAACCATCGTTAAGAAAGTGAGGAGAAGAGCTGATCATAATAGTGGAGCTAAGGAGATCAGGGCGTTTGAGAGCGACTTCGAGCCCAATCATCCCGCTTACGGAATGTCCTACAAAAATGCAATCACTGATATTCAGTTCATCGAGAATTTCGATAACATCCTGAGCGTATCCGTCGAGAAAACCGTACCTGTCCCTGGAATAGGCATCCACACTGGCACGACCTGAGCCTACATAGTCGAATAGAATAACCTGATACGTATCGAAGAATTCCGGTATCACGTATTCCCATACTTGCTGGTCACAACCGAAGCCGTGGGCGAACATGATGGGAGTCGTTCCATTTCCGTATATTTGTACGTTATTGCGTTTTCGTATTCTCATCTCACACCATCCCTCGCTACTTATCAATCTTTTACTTATATTTTACCACAATTTCTTAGTGATTCTTAAAGGAGAGGATGAAGTAAGGGTACTTATATTAAGGGAGGCCAAAACAAAAAGAACGAATTCGATTGAGAGAATTCGTTCTTTCTTGTGATTTTATACAAATTTTTTCGAACGCCCCCGGCAGGATTCGAACCTGCGACACATGGTTTAGGAAACCAATGCTCTATCCCCTGAGCTACGGGGGCACAATCGCTATTATACTATTCTTTTTTAATTCTGCAAAGACAAAATGATTCACCCCATGACTTCTAAAAGGCGTCTGTGATAAAATGTAGTTTGTCTGTCCGAACGGATGTAAACGAAGGAGGAACACCAATGTCCCAACTACCCTTTATCGCTGTAGAAGGACCGATTGGAGTGGGAAAAACCTCTCTGTCCAAAAAATTAGCCGCTCATTTCGAATTTCACCTGTTGAAGGAAATCGTGGAAGAAAACCCGTTTCTCGGCAAGTTCTACGATGATATCGAAGAGTGGAGTTTTCAGACGGAGATGTTTTTCCTTTGCAATCGGTACAAGCAGCTTGAAGATATCGATAAGAAGTTCTTGCAGGAAGGAAAGCCCGTAGTCGCCGATTATCATATCTCCAAAAACATGATTTTTGCTCAGCGGACACTGAAAGAAGATCAGTTCCGCAAGTATTCCCGTATTTTCGATATTCTTACCGGCGATATGCCTCGCCCGAACATGGTCATCTACCTGCATGCAGGTCTGGATACACTGCTCGAACGCATTCGTATGCGGAACCGTGACGTGGAAGCGAATATCCAGCCCGAGTATTTGAAGCAGCTATCGGATGATTATGAGACGTTTATGGATCATTTTGAAACGACCCACCCTGATATTCCAGTCATTCGTCTGAATGGAGATCATATCGATTTTGTTAAACACCAGAGCGACCTTGATTATATCATCAGTGAAGTCAATGCTTACCTCAACAAAGGAGAAGTGATCAAATGAACGCACGGGAAAAGTTCGGAATCCCGCATGATAGTGTCATCACTATAGCCGGTACAGTGGGAGTCGGCAAGTCGACAATGACCAACTCTCTGTCCCAGGCCCTCAATTTCCGCACGTCTTTTGAAAAAGTGGAGAAGAATCCTTATCTGGACAGTTTTTATAAAAATTTCGAACGGTGGAGTTTCCATCTTCAGATCTATTTCCTGGCAGAGCGGTTCAAGGAGCAAAAGAAAATATTCGAATATGGAGGCGGGTTCATTCAGGACCGGTCCATCTATGAAGACACAGGCATTTTCGCAAAAATGCACTACGATAAAGGGACGATGTCTCCGACGGACTATGACACGTACACGAGTCTTTTCGATGCGATGGTCATGACTCCCTATTTCCCTCATCCGGATCTTCTGATTTATCTGGAAGGATCTTTCGACGATGTCGTCGGTCGTATCAAGGAGCGGGGCCGTCCGATGGAACAGGAAACCCCGATCGAGTACTGGGAGGAAATGTACAACCGTTATGAAGACTGGATCGATGATTTCAATGCTTGTCCGGTCCTTCGTCTGAATATCGCCGACTATGATCTTTTGAATGATGAAGATAGTGTGGAACCTATTCTGGAGAAAATCGGTCATTTTATACAACAGGCGCGTAAATGGAGAGCCAGTCATTTGCCGAGTTCGTAATTTATGAAATAGAAGAGCCGCTTCGCATTAAGCGAAGCGGCTTTTTTCGTTGATTATGCTTCTGTAGTGTTGTTGTTCATGAGGCTTGATAGCAGATCAGCGACTGGAGCGTTGTTTTCTTCATCAGAAACGAGGACAAGAACCAGAACTAGAACAATCCAGATGTCCTGGCTGTTGTGGATGTTGATGACCGGGTTACCGTTATTTTTGAACTCTGTTGTTTCGAATTCGAACTGGGACTGATCGGCATCCTGGTGTTGATGCTGCCTTTGTTGCTGTTTCTGTTTCTGCTTTTGTAACTGCTTCTGTAAGTTCTCAACTTCCGCTTCTAGGTCCTGAATGGCTTTATATTTGTCATAGCACGACATATGCTCACCTCCTTTGTACTGTCATCTTATGTAGAAATATCGGACTCGTCTGAACGGTTGTCCGGGGACAAGCGCCTCTTTTGTTTACAAATGAGGGTGGATGGGGTATTATAAGAACAAATGTTCGTATAATGTATACTTGTAGAGGAAAACTCAACAAAGGGAAGAAGCTATGATTTTCAAGGAAGGGGCTTCGTTTATGAGATGCTTTCAAGTCGGATATCAGGAATCCTATCGCAAGAAGGTATTATCCAACTATTCCTGATTGATTGGAACGAAATCGTATCGGATATAAGTGTTTAAGCGATATAGTAACGGTTCAATTTTGAAAAAGTATCCCATAACCACTGATGCTGATTGCGTATTGCCTGGCGATATACGAATAACATGAGTAAGGGTTCTAAACAGGGCTTCTCCGCTTTTCTCTTTACGGTCTAGCTGCGAAGAACAGAAGCCCGTAATATAAGCAGCCAATCCTGTTTCGGGAAAGAGCTACCCGAAATCAGGCTCGTCTGCTTATATTATAGCTTCTAAACGTTCTTCTCCGCTTTTCGTTTTGTCTAGTTCCAGCCTCCAGAAGCTGGTATCATAAGCGGTCAGCCGTGTTTCGGAGAAGAGCATCCGAAGCCAAGTCTGCCCACTTATGATAAAGCTTCTAAGCGGGAGGCTGCCACTTTTCGTTTTACTATTTCCCGGGAAATGAGGTGATGAAAATGGAGTATGATCAGTATCCGAGACATGATGTTCTTTGTTTGGATATGCGATCGTTTTATGCAAGTGTTGAGTGTATAAAGCGTGGACTCGATCCTTCTCGGACCCTGATGGCCGTCGTCGGTGACCCTGAACGGAAGGGGAGTATCGTTTTGGCCGCTTCCCCAGCTCTGAAGAAAAAACATGGAATAAGCAATGTTTCGCGTTTTTTCGAACTACCGGAAGACCCGGAAATTATTATAGCGAAAGCAAGCATGCAGGATTACTTGGATGTTTCGGTGGAAATAACGAAACTGATTCATCAGTACGCTCCTATGGAAGCGATTCATGTCTATTCCGTAGATGAGCTTTGGGTGACCGTGGATGGACTCACTTCCCTGTATGGATCTCCCCGGGCAATAGCTGAGCTTTTTCAGAAAAGAATTATGGATCAGTTCGGCATTGAGTGTGCCATCGGGATAGGAGATAATAAATTTTTGGCGAAAGTGGTCCTCGATATCCACGCTAAAAAACAGAAAGATGGAATAGCGGTTTGTCATTATGAAGACGTGGAGCGTTTGTTGTGGCCTGTCCCGGTCGAAGATATCTGGGGAATCGGGAAAAGGATGATGCGTCGCTTGAATAATATGGGTATCATCAAGTTGGGAGACCTTGCTACTCATCCGCTTCGTTTCCTGAAAAAACGTTTCGGAATTATGGGGGAGCAGCTCTATTGGCATTCCAGGGGAATCGATTTGAGTCCGGTCTATGGTGATTTCACCAGGTCCGAACAGAAAAGCTTCGGGCATGGGATCACGTTGTTGCAGGATTATGAGGAGAAAGATATATATCCCTGTATTCTGGATTTATGTGAGGAAGTATGTCGCCGAGCACGTGAATCCTACCATGTCGGCAGGACTGTTCATATCGGAATCGGGTATACAAAAGAAACGGGAGGTGGATTCTCGAGATCCACGTCTCTGCATTTGCCGACGAATCTGACGATGGATATGTACAAAGCAGTCGTTTCTCTCTTTCATCGTCATTATGAAAAAAACAATTCGATCCGTCGTGTCTATGTGTCCCTGACGAATCTGGAGTACGATGGGGCGCTGCAACTCGATTTCTTTGACCAACGGGAAAAACAGCGTCAGTTGAGTCGAGCGATGGATGATATAAGAGGACGACACGGGTCTACCTCATTATTGAGGGCAAGCAGCTATAAACGGGGCGGCATTACGTTGGAACGAAGCAAGAAGGTAGGAGGACATTATGCGTGAAACATTTCCACGTGCCCATTCGTAAAGATAGAACAACTGGGAAAGTGGGGGAGGAGCCTCAATGAAAACACAAATTATTATCAGTCTTGTCGTGGCACTTCTGCTGACGCAGATGCCGCTTGTCGGAAAGTATTTCGCTATGATCAATACGATGGTACATGAGACCGGACACTCCTTGATGGCGCTCGTGACAGGCGGGGAAGTACGTAACATTTCCCTTTTTCCTAACACCTCAGGAGTCACCATGACCGGTCACACGTCGTGGTTCAGTCATGTACTGACGAGCTTATCAGGCTATATTTTCGCCTCCTGGTTCGCTTTCTTTCTTTTCTATTTGTTATCCAAAGGAAAGTACACGTGGATCGTGGTTTTATTAATGGGACTTCTTTCCATCAATTTATTGTTCTGGGTACGTAATCTGTATGGGGTGTTCTGGATTGTTACGTTCGGAGCTCTATTTATTTGGCTTATCCGTTCAGGACATCAGACGCTCATCGTTTATTCCCTGACCTTTATCGCTGCACTTGTGCTAGTAGAGTCTGTGATCAGTGCCTTCAATATCATGTGGTTGAGTGTTATTGCCCCTGGACAGGCGGGGGATGCCGCAAACCTGGCAAGAGCGACGAAAATTCCTGCACTCGTGTGGGGGACCGGCTTCTTCCTCCAGGCGTTCTACTTCGCGATCCAGGCTTGGAAACGTGTGTTTTGAATGAAAAGCGGAACCACCCCGCTTAGAAACCTCAGTCATAAGCAGCCTTGGCTTATTTTAGGTAACTTTTCCCAAAAAAGGCGAGGCTGCTTATGGCTCGGGTTTCTGGGTGGTGCAGCTGGATCATGAAAGAAAAGCGGAGCCGCCTATTCAAGTTCTTCGCAAAAGCAAAGAAGGCTGCCCATTCGGACAGCCTTCTTTTGATTAATCCTGCTTCACTTCTAATTGTACATTGTCCAACGTAATCATATGAGCATCAGCAAAGTTACCCATCAGATATTTCAGGGAAACCGTATCATTTTGCGGCATTTCGAATTCATACGTGAAGGTCTCGAATTCATTCGTCAACGATGCGGTTTCGCCAAGGAAACGTTGATAGCTTGCGTTTTCCATTGTCACTTCTATATCACGAGCGACGGAAGACTTAGCATCAAACGAAAGCTGATACGTCACACCTTTCGCCAGCTCAAGACCAGGATATTCCGGCAACACACTCCATGCTTCATTCCCACCTTGTGTAATATCAACGGTCAGTGCTTCATTTTGTACATCAACGGTAGCATTCGCATCGAAGTGAATGTACGGTGCCCAGTCAGCCATACCCTCGGAGAAGTCTTCCGAAAGAGGGTTGAGATCGATATCATCATAATCCACATAGTTGGAAGTCTGCATCAGTTTCACATTATCCATATAGACATCTGCATTGGCTTCACCCATGTAGAAGATAAGCTGGCTTTCAAGATCGGAGGTTTCCGTCGTCATTTCGAATGGTACGGTGTATGTGTTCCATTCTTCGTCCAGGGAAACCGGTTTCGCATCGGCGTAGCTCACTCCATCCTCCCCGGCGAATCCGACAGAGATATCACTGGCTTCATCGGCACGGGCAGCGAATGTCAGCTCGTAAGTGTTTCCTTTCAGCAACTGAATGCCTGTTTGCTTCAGTTGGATATCTTCTGGAGCGGAACCTTGTTCGGTAATGTCCATGTGCATCACGCGGTCGTCCGCATTGACTACTGCTTCTGCTTCAGCACCATTTTGAACCAGCGTGTCCCAGTATACGAGGCGGGAGAAGTCGCCCTGGTCAAATGTCCCATTATAGACGTGGTTTCCATCTGCCAAAGGTTCTTTCTGAGTCGACCCTTCTTGCTGGCCGGTGATATCCTCTACACGGACATTCCCGATCCACACAGGGTTTGCATCAGTACCCATGTTGAATTCAAGACGCGCAGCAAGGTCCGTTTCCTGATTATGTGTGAACGTGTAGGAATACGATTGTGCATCACTCGTCAGGTCGAACGTCTTCTCACCGGAATAGTTGGCGTAGCCACGCTCAGCACCTCCGGATACTTTCGTCATCAATGAACGGCTCGTGTTCGACTTCGCATCAAACGTAACTTCATACGTATGGCCTTCCACGATTGCCAGGTGCTGGATCAGTTGCAGAGACCATAGCGCGTTTCCGGCATTCGTAATATCGGTTTTGGCATAAGTCGTGCCATCAATCGTGTCAGTGGAAATGCTTCCTTCACCTGCAAAGTCAGGTAGTGTTAGGAAGTTCCAGTACGTGTCATCAGGGGTGTCACTGTTTTCATCAACGATCGTAAACCCTTGCTCATAATCCTGATCATAAATCAGGTTTCCGTCTTCCAAAGGTTGCTTAGCATCTTCAGGCAATGTTTCGAGTTCCTGCGTCGGTTCCACCGGCTCCTGGTAATCGCGGCCTGTCAATTCATAAACCCTTACGTAATCGACTTCCATTTGACCAGGAAATTCTGTCGTCTCATCCGGATCACCGCCGTACCAGCCACCGACTGCCAGGTTCAGAATCAGATGGAATTCCTGATCGAACGGGGCAGGGAAGGTATAGTTCGCCGCTTCGTTCGGCCCTTGACTGAACCAGTTATTCAGTGTCTGATAAAGTTCACCATCGACATACCAGCGGATTTCCCCAGGCTCCCATTCGATGGAGTAGGTGTGGTATCCTTTATAATCACTATCCTCCGGAAAGTGGTATTCTGTTCCGCGATAGGTGTTATTCGGGTATTCTTCTCCGTAGTGAATCGTACCGCCGATCGTGTTCGTATCTTTACCGGCCGCTTCCATGATGTCGATTTCCCCGGATGCCGGCCAGTCTCCGTAAACACTATCTTCAGGCATCATCCAGAATGCCGGCCAGTACCCTTGTCCTTCAGGAAGTTTCATACGTGCTTCGAACTTCCCGTATTTCTTGCTGAATAATCATTCCGTTTTCAGCTTCGCAGACGTATAGTCATAAGAACCGAACTCATCGGATTTCTGTTCTTCTTTCGCTTTGATTACAAGATTCCCGTCTTCAATATAAGAGTTTTCCTCGGAGTCCGTATAGTACTCCAGTTCATTGTTTCCCCATCCAGGTGAAATACCTTCACCATCTTCGTCTACGATCCAGTTTCCGATATCATGCTTCCATTTGCTGGAGTCGATTTCTTCTGTAAGAAATTCATCTCCCCAAACGAGGGACCAGTCAGACTTTTCGCCACCAAGGGTATACACGGACACGAGTCCGATGTCGGAATCCTTGAGTTTTACTGCATTTTGTACAGATTTCTCTACATAGACCGTCCCATGGACCGTGACAGAATCAAGAATCGTTTGCTCTGTCCCGATTCCACGCGTAATATACAAGTCTCCTTCAATCGTTGTATCTTCAAGCGTGACTCCCGGCTGGTTGATCAAAGCATTGCCCTCAACCGTTTGATTGCTGTAGGTTCCGGTTGTGTATGTTTGGTCTGCTAAAGACTCCACATACTGAATGGCATCTTTCAACTTCACAGGTTTGTTTCCATTCGATGCTTCCGGCCAATCTGCCATCGGGAACAGGTGAGAAAGAATAGCTTCAGCCTCTTCCTTCTTTATGGCAGATCTTTCATTGGCTTTAAAGTCAGGCAAGTAACCGATGGACTCAGCAGTCTCCATCGCGTCTTCACCAGTTACACCAATCCATTGGTTCATAAAATCAACAAAAGCCAGCTTCGACATCGCTGCATTGGACTGAGGGGGATGGAACGATTTCTCCTCAAGCCATGCAGGAGTTTCTTCTTCTTTTTTCTCACCAAAAACAAGAGACGTTCCGACAAATGAGAAGATCAGAACCAGACAAACCACCAATAGTTTTCTCATGTACAAAGGTCCTCCTAGCAGGAATTTAATTTAAGGAAACCGGTTTCGTAAATGCGTAAAAAAATATGGATGCTCGTGATGACTATGTAGACAGAATATTTAGAAAGCGGTTTCTTTAATTGTTTTTCATGATACCACAGGCGAAGAAGCTTTCAAGAAGATTTTTTGACGAATCTTGTTGTTAACAAGGCGAAAAGATACTGATATCCATTGATGTGCCAACTTTTTCAGCGGAATATCTAATCACACGTCCTCATTCTAAAATCCTTAATACGACCTAATTCTTTATACCTGAGTCACTTTGAAAGAAGAGTGCTTAGTCCGTAGTTTTGATTTCGAAGATAAAAAACCCCGCTCTCCCTTTAAGAAAGCGGGGGCAAATCATTATTCGAATTTCACTTTTTGCTTTACGGGTTTCGCCATGTTACCTTCTTCGTCCCGGACTTTGTGGACGTAAAGGGTGTATACTTCACCTTTTTCCACTGTACTCGGGGTGACCCGCACTTCTACTCCTTCTTTCATTAAGCTTGCTTCTATACCTGTGTCGTTCTCATCTTTTAAATAAAAATTACGCTCGCTGACGTAGTCATCCGCGATTTTCTCATCAAATTTCACTGTGACATATCCGTTCTCAGTCGTTACGACACCGTTCTCATCTTCTTGGTCGGAACCGAATTCTGAGAAGTCACTGTTGGCATAAGGGTGGGACGTGGAGATCAGGTTCGAAGATGCAATGAACTCTTCTTCTCCATTTCTATTCACTGTATAATATCCGTAGTGACTGGCATCATTGTCGTTGAAGAGAAAAGGCTGGGAAGTTAACGAAAAATTGTTGTAGAAACCAATAGTATCACTGTGATTAGTGAGTTGATCAGAATCATAAACGTTGACGTATGAGAAAGAAGGGGAGTTACGATTGAAAGTGATTAACTGCTCTTCTTCAAACTGATTCATGCGGGTGTATGTTCCTTCCATTTCGAGTTTTACCGGTTCAATCTCTTCTCCAGAATCGTCGTCAGAAGGAAAACTAACAATTCCTTTCACACCATCCGTGTTATAAGTATCTCCCTTAACGAAATACTCGCTCAATTCGCTTTCAATCTGTTCGGCATGAGACGCAGTGAACAGTTGTCCTTGATCTGCCATAGACTTGAATACCTCGTCTTGGTAAGCAGTTTCTTCACTGTGTTTCGGAATGTTTTGTTCAACAAGCCCGTTGTAAGCCATCACAGGGAAGTACCAGTTTTCAATTACCTGTTTCGGGTCTTCTTCATCGTTTTTGTAGGATACCTTACCAGCCTCGTAACTCCAAGTTTTCATTTCGGGGATGCGTTTGCCTATGTAGCCCCATTTCGCATTCAAAACTTCAGCTGCAGCGCGGATATTGTTTTCGATATCTTCGAGTTCCTTTTTGCTATAACTAGTTTCTTTCAGTTCGGTAATCTGCATTAGACCAATACCACCGTCGTCTGTTTCGATCACATCACCGTTTTCGTCGTAATGGCGAAAGTACTCTCCTTTCGCACCTGATTCTTTAGAGGCGATTGCGATCATGATTTCTGCAGGTATCTCATTCTCATTAGCAACCTCTACAATCTTAGAGAGGATTTCTTTGTGAGTATTCTCCTCTGCGGAAAGAGGGAAGGCGATCAGTGTCAACATAAGGGTGAGCAGCAAAGCTGTCCATTTCTTCATTTCGATCCGTCCTTTCCTATTTTTTCTATCTACAAGGATAGCAGAAAGAGAATTCTTTTCCTACGAAAATAATTGCACCTGTTTTCCGGAGAGGATTGTGGGGTATGTTACATAGTATTACAGATAAGTAAAGCCGACTGTCCATTCCTACCATAGTAAGAAAAAGAATAGTTCTCTTTTTTTCTGTCTAAGACTACGTATGTAGAGATAGGGAAAGGCTGAATCAAATAAACAACGAAGAAAAGGGGGATAGGTATGGAACTGAAAGATCGTTTGCTCACCTATGGTTTTGATAACATTGATATTTTTCTTATTGATGACGAGAAGAACCAGGAGACGGTATCGAATATAAGTCTTCACAAAGTGACGGACTTGGAATACAAACTGTATCTGGATCCGGATTCTATCGAATATCATCTCGACCATGAAGATCCTTATTTCACTGCTACCCAGCAGGCGCCGGATAAGGAACCGATCGGGGTGAAAGGATACATTCTCGAATGGTAAAAAGAGCCTCTATAAAGGAGGGTCTTTTTTTACTGGAGAAAGGAGGAGAGGTGGAATGCGCGCCTATGCTCTTGTCATGGTTACTGTTTTTTTATTTGCAGGAAATTATATTGTAGGTAAAGTAGCAGCTGATGTGGTTCCGCCGCTTACGTTGACATGGATGCGTACGCTCCTTGGTCTTATCCTCGTTTTCGCCTTTTACCGGAAGAAAATCATGCTCGTTCGGCGCCAGCTGATAAAAGAGTGGCGTCCAATCCTTGGGATGGCGGTTACGGGTATCGCCTTTTTCCCTTCTCTTTCTTATTTAGCTCTTCATTATACGTCCACCATCAATGCTTCGATCATGGAGTCTCTTACTCCGGCTGTAACCATTATTCTGGGTTTTTTCTTTTTGAGGGAAACATATGGGAAACGTCAAATTGCCGGGGTTGGCCTTTCATTAGTCGGAGTTATGTACATTATAAGTGACGGTTCTTTGGAGACGCTTCTTTCGCTCAGTTTCAATAGTGGGGATCTGATTATGATGGGAGCCGTCATCTGCTGGGCGACTTATTCTACGTTCGTCAATAAGTTTGGCTACCGCATCCCTTTATATGGGAGCCTGTTCGCTATGTTGTTGATCGGAAATTTCATCATTATGTTTGCGGCCTTTCTTTTTGAATGGTCCCAGGGGCGCTTCGTATCTGAATGGTCAGGCCCTATTGTGTTCAGCATTCTTTATACCGGTGTGTTCCCTTCCTTCCTCGCGCTTTTATCCTGGAACATGGCTGTGGCGGAGATAGGACCGGCGAAAGCGACCGTATTCATGAATTTCATGCCGTTTGCGACTGCTATTCTTTCTCTGCTATTTCTTCAGGAAATCATTACGGTTTCGCAAATTATAGGAGGATTGATTGTCTTAACGGGTATTTACTTCACGACGAAAGTAAAAAAACGCCCCAGGACTCCTCCTCAGGAATCCCGGTGACGTCGTCTGTCTTTTTCTTTCCGGTCTGCAATTCCTCCGATGATGAGGAAGATTCCGGAAGTGAAGATCATAAGAGAAATCATCGTATTATTGATGGTGGCTAAAAGCACGATAGAGACGATGATGTTCGTGATACCAATGATTCCTAGAATCCAAAAAAGCTTATTTTCTTTAGTCATAATTCCTCACCTTTCTAAAATATATTATATAGAGGGGAGATAGTTGAATCAAACGTGCAGTTACCAAAGTAAGGAAGATAATTTACTTATATTACTTTAAAATTATTTTGAAATCGCATACAATGTAATTAACGGAATTTTTTGAAAGATGTACATACATCTAAGGAACCTCTGTTCAATACAGTGAGTTAATTTTGATAAGGAGTGTGAAATAAGCATGGATATGAAACCAATTCCAGCACAATCAGGATCTCACAATCTTGAAAACTACGAAAAAGTCTACAATTCCTTCGATTGGGATGAAGCGAAAAAGAATTTTACCTGGAATGATACAGGTAAAGTGAACATTGCTTATGAAACCATCGATAAGCATGCGGAAGACCCGAATAAGAAGGACCAGGCCGCGCTTATCTACTCAGCTCCTGAACGCGAAGAGACCCTGACGTTCGCTGACTTGAAGCGTGAAAGTGATAAATTCGCGAACGTATTGAAAAAACATAATATAGAAAAAGGAGACCGTGTGTTTTTGTTCCTTCCGAGAAGTCCGGAATTTTACGCGGCGTTCCTTGGAATCCTGAAAACCGGAGCTATTGCGGGACCTCTTTTTGAAGCGTTCATGGAACAGGCGGTACGCGATCGTCTGGAGGATAGTGAAGCGAAAATGCTGATCACGACTCCAGAACTTCTGGAGCGTGTTCCTGAGAATGATCTTCCTGATCTTAAGCAAGTGGTGCTTGTAGGTGGGGAAGGTTCTGGTGATTACATCAGCTATGAAGAAGAAATGAAAGGTGCTTCCGAGGATTTCGACATCGAATGGGTCGACCTCGAAGACGGCATGCTGCTTCACTATACATCCGGTTCTACCGGAAAACCTAAAGGTGTCTATCATGTGCATAACGCCATGATCCAGCATTACCAGACAGGAAAATGGGTGCTTGACCTGCAGGAGGGTGACGTGTACTGGTGTACAGCCGATCCGGGCTGGGTAACAGGTACAAGTTACGGTATCTTCGCTCCATGGTTGAATGGCGTCACGAACGTAATTCGTGGAGGACGCTTCAGTGCGGACGACTGGTACGCCATGATCGGTGAGAAAGATATCAGCGTATGGTACTCGGCTCCTACGGCCTTCCGTAAGCTGATGAGCGCGGGAGCGGACGTAGCGAAGAAACACGACATGTCTTCCCTTCGTCACGTATTGAGCGTAGGGGAACCATTGAACCCTGAGGTTATTACATGGGGGCTGAAAGCATTCGATCTTCGTATCCATGATACGTGGTGGATGACCGAGACAGGAGCACAGCTGATCTGTAACTATCCATCCATGGAAATCCGTCCAGGATCGATGGGTAAACCGATTCCGGGTGTCGAAGCTTCCATCGTAGATAATGAAGGGAATGAACTTCCACCGAACCAGATGGGGAATCTGGCGATCAAAGAAGGATGGCCATCGCAGATGCGTGCGATTTGGAAGAACCCTGGTAAGTTCGAGAGCTACTTCATCAATGGATGGTATGTATCCGGAGATAGTGCGTACCGTGATGAAGACGGGTACTTCTGGTTCCAGGGACGTCTGGATGATGTCATCAATACATCCGGGGAACGTGTCGGACCGTTCGAAGTGGAAAGTAAACTGATCGAACATGAGGCAGTAGCGGAAGCGGGTGTCATCGGGAAACCGGACCCTGAACGCGGAGAAATCATCAAAGCCTTCATCACGCTTAATGATGGATACTCCGAGTCTGATGACTTGCTTGAAGACATCCGTCAGTTTGTGAAGAAAGGCTTGAGCGCTCACGCTGCCCCTCGTGAAATCGAAGTGAAAGATACGATCCCGAAAACGAGAAGTGGTAAGATTATGCGCCGTCTTCTTAAATCCTGGGAGCTTGGTCTTCCTACAGGAGATACTTCCACGCTTGAAGAATAACAATAATCATTCCCCTTCGTCTTCAGGACGGAGGGGTTTTTATATGGGGAAGGGTGCTCTTGCTCTAAGCAGGATGCCTCCGTTTTTCTTTGTTCCACGTGAAACATTCCGAATCAGGTAGTGATTTGTAGAAGTTTGGTTTCCGGTCGAAGGGTTAGGGGAGGAGAAAAATGGGAATGATTCTGTAGATGAGAAGGGGGAAGAGATATGTATGATGTGATTGGAATCGGGATCGGTCCTTATAATCTTGGGCTGGCCGGACTTATAGATCAGACGGATGAAGTGGACGGGATATTCTTCGACGATACGCCGAAGTTCGAATGGCATCCAGGGATGCTTGTAGAAAAAATGGACTTACAGGTTCCTTTTATGGCTGATTTGGCTACCTTTGCCGATCCTAAAAGTCCATACACGTTTATGAATTACTTATATGAAAACAATAGAATGTTCGCTTTTTACCTTTATCAGAATGTCAAAATACCACGTCAGGAATATAATGATTACCTTCAGTGGGTCGCCGGTCTTCTGGACAATCTTTCTTTCGGTTCTACGGTTGTAGATGTTTTGGATCGCAAAGAAGAAGAGTATTATACCGTTAGGGTGGAAGATAAAATGACAGGAGAAATCACAGATTACGATACTAAGCATATCGTAATGGCTACCGGTACGGAACCGCTGGTATTGGATGGTATGGAGCATTTTCCGAATGAGGATGTTCTCCACTCGAGTCGCTATCTCTTTGAAAAGGAGCAGCTACTTAAATCGAAGGATGTGACAGTCGTCGGTTCCGGGCAGAGTGCTTTGGAGATATTTCTGGATCTTCTTGAAGAGCAGGAACGTCAGGATATGAATCTGACACTGCTTACGAGATCAGGGGGTCTCTTTCAGCTTGACCAGGCCAAATTCGCCCAGGAAATGTTCACTCCTGAGTATATCGATTATTTTCATGCCCTGAGTGAAGAGAAACGTACGGAAGCATTGGGCACGTTGAAACCTTTAAGGAAAGGAATCGATCCTGATACGTTGACGCGTTTATATAGGAAGTTGTATCACCGGACGGCAGGTGGAGAGGACAGCAATGTGTTCATCCAGCCCATGACCGAAGTGAATAACATAGCTTTTGAAAATGGAAGGTATCATCTGGATTGCTACCAGTGGCAGGAAGAAGAACCATATGTTCATTCGACGAAGAAGGTTGTGCTGGCCACCGGTTATGAACCCAGTTTCCCCGACTGGTTCCTGCAGAACTTCGAGGATAAAATCGAATGGGAGGAAGAAAAGCAGTACAAAGTAACGAGAGATTATAAGCTGGTTTTCAAAGAAGAGCGTTCTCATCAATTCTTCACTGCGACAGGGCTTACCCATTCCCATGGTACGGGTGCAACCAACCTTGGGCTGGCGGTGCACAGAAATGTACACATCCTGAATGCGATTGCCGGTAAGGAAGTTTATCGGAACCAGGAGAACCCTGCGTTCCAGACGTTTTCGGTGAAGGATCTCTGAATGGATAGGTTTAACAAATCAAAGACCGGGAAACATTTACAGTGGAAACAATCTTACGAAGGAGATGAGAACACAATGAGTAAAGTAGCATGTGTACTTACCGATATGTTTGAAGATGTGGAATTCACTCAACCGGTCAACGATCTGAAAAAAGATGGTCATGAGGTTACCAATATCGAATGGGAAGCTGGCAAAGAAGTGACCGGGAAACAGGGAGAAGCCACGGTTACCATCGATAAATCGATCGATGATGTGAACGCTGAAGACTTCGATGCTTTGTTTATTCCCGGCGGCTTTTCTCCGGACCAGCTTCGTGGCGATGAAAAGTTCGTGAAATTCGCTAAGCACTTCATGGACAACGACAAGCCTGTATTTGCAATTTGTCATGGGCCGCAGCTCCTGATTACTGCGAAGACGCTCGAAGGTCGTCAGGCTACAGGATTCAAATCCATCCAGGTGGATATGGAATATGCCGGCGCGAAAGTGAAAGACGAAGAAGTTGTCGTGTGTCACGACCAGCTTGTAACAAGTCGTCAGCCGGATGACATTCCTGCTTTCAATAAAGAAATGACTCGTATTCTGAGCAAATAAACAAAGGAGAACCTCCCGTTAGCGATAGCGGGAGGTTTTTTATGTGAATATGAACGAGATGCTTGCACTTTTATCATATCCGGTTCCAGCACCTATCTTCCCGTAAGATATAAGCCTGTATTCTAATAAGGAAACTGCCCCTCATTGAGAATCCAGGCTTATACTTAGAGAAGATGAGCGAGGTGCTTGCACTTTTATTGTTTTCAAAATATTGCTATGATTAAAGATACGAAAGAATAGGGAGTGGAGGGGTGGAAGATGATTGTTCGGGAGTATGAAGAAGGGTTTGTCATGATCAGGCAACATGATCATGCTGTCATTTCCGGGGAGATGGCGCGTAACTGGAAGAAAGACTTTTTGTTGACATCGCGGATCAGGTCAGAAGCGGATTGGGCGGTCGAGGTGCACGACCGGGCGTGGATCCCTCTTGATCAGGAACCGCTGTGGAATGAAGAACAGCAACGGCCCTATACGTTTGTCGATTATCCTCTGGAAGAAAAGTTACAGGCTTATCGCAACGGTATTGAAGCAACCGCGAAAGAATCCTTGTACGCAGGTATTCTTACGAGTATGCATTATCAGTCTTTTTTCGAAAATAATCAGGACGATACACGTATGAAGGATTTTTATGAAGAGCAGACCCGGGTCCAGGAAGACTACCTTTCCCGGATGAAAGTGGAGGTTCCTATGGAATTGCGGCAGTTGCACTTCGATCGCCTTCAGTTCTGTGACAACTTGTCTTTGTACATATGCATGAACGAGCCGGGTGCTTCCAAGGAAAGAGAAATTCCCTGGTTCAAGGATGGGTTTCCTCAGCGCTTCGACATCGCTCCCGGAGGCATCCAGTCCTATTGGAAAAATGAATCATCTGTAATCCTGACCCCTTTTCCATTTGCCGGAGAGTGGACGGCTTCCGTACCTTATCGTTTCGTGACTAAAGCAAGGATCGGGGAAATCGGCTTGGCGGAAGCTTATCAGGAAGCGGAGGAACGGGATTACTTCGTAACTTTTGATTAGGATGTGAAGACATGGAAGAAGAGCGTCATTTCATGAAGGTGGCGATAGAAGAAGCGGAGAAAGCGCAGGAGCTGGGAGAAGTCCCTATAGGTGCTGTCCTTGTCCATAAGGGTGAGGTTATCGCCCGAGGACATAATCTCCGGGAGACGACCCAGAAAACCACATCTCATGCAGAGTGTATCGTCATCGATCAGGCAAATGAAAAAATAGGAAGTTGGCGTCTGGAAGAGTGTACGCTGTACGTGACCCTTGAACCTTGCCCGATGTGTGCCGGAGCGATTTTGCAATCCAGAATTCCACATCTTGTGTACGGGGCGTATGATCCGAAAGCGGGATGTGCGGGTACGCTTATGAACCTTCTCGATGATGAACGTTTCAATCATCGGACTTCTATTCAATCCGGCGTCATGGAAGAAGAGTGCAGAGAAATGCTTTCGTCTTTTTTCAGAAACTTACGGGAAAAGAAAAAGAAGAAATAGCTTTCTATTGCATTTTTCGGAGTGAACAGATATACTTAAGGCTGTCGTGCTAAGCGGGGAGGTAGCGGTGCCCTGTACTCGCAATCCGCTATAGCGAGGCCGAATTCTTGCTCGAGGTGATACGGTTTCAAGGTCTGCCTCACGAAAGCAGTGTTGACATCCAGGTCCTGCGCAACGAGAAGCAGTGAACCCTGTCAGGTCCGGAAGGAAGCAGCAGTAAGCTGTACCTCTCGTGTGCCGCGGGAGTGCCTGGATCGAGCTGTAATTGTGAGTAACGCTTGGGGCTGTGTCATCGACAGCAGGTGCACGGCATTACATAACTTACAGAAGTCGTTGTGGCAAATCTGCCATAGCGGCTTTTTTTAAATATCTCGGAAGCTTCACAGGAAGGGTGAAGATTCGATATAATAGGGACAAGACTGAAAAAGGGGAACAATGACTATGAGCTATCAAGCCCTGTACCGGGTATGGCGTCCTTCCTTATTCGAGGATGTGGTAGGCCAGACACATATAACACGTACGTTACAAAATGCTATTGTCCAGCAGAAATTTTCTCATGCTTATTTGTTTTCCGGGCCTCGTGGTACAGGGAAGACAAGTGCAGCGAAGATTTTTGCGAAAACGGTGAACTGTGAACAATCACCGACCAAAGAGCCCTGCAACGCCTGTGATGCCTGCCTTGGTATTCAGGACGGGTCGATATCGGATGTAATTGAAATCGATGCTGCTTCCAACAACGGAGTGGAACAGATCAGGGATATCCGGGACAAGGTGAAGTATGCTCCGACTTCCGTTCCCTACAAGGTTTACATCATCGATGAGGTGCACATGCTTTCGATAGGAGCTTTCAACGCCCTATTGAAAACACTTGAGGAACCTCCGTCGCATGTGATCTTCATTCTGGCTACGACGGAACCTCATAAAATCCCTCTTACCATCATTTCCCGTTGCCAACGCTTCGACTTCAAGCGCATCTCGCAGAAAGCTATGGTGGACCGGATGTCTTCCATTGTAGAAGAAGAAGGAATCGCTGTAGAAAAAGAGGCGCTCGATATTGTCGCTCTCAGTGCCGAGGGTGGAATGAGGGATGCCTTGAGTCTGTTGGATCAGGCGATTTCCTACAGTGAAGACAGCGTAAGCTCTGAGGACGTACTGGCAGTCACCGGATCGATCTCCCAGAGGCAGCTCGCTTCCCTTTTGAAGTATTTGCATGAGGGAGCGGTAAAAGAAGCGCTTGAAACCGTCGATCATCTGATCCAAGAAGGAAAAGACCCGGGGCGGTTCGTTTTCGATTTCATCTATTATTTGCGGGATGTGCTTATGTATCAAAGTGCCCCGGCTCTCGAGCAGCATTTAGAGCGGGCTGTAGTGGATGACAGCTTTCGGGATCTTTCAGAGAACCTTGAGGCTTCTTGGATCCAGGAATCGATCCGTGCATTGAATCAGTGCCAGCAGGAGATGAAGTGGACGACGAGTCCGAAAGTCTTCATTGAAATAGCCCTGCTGACGATCGCTGATCAGAAGAAGGCTCCTGCTGCTTCAGCCGATACGGAGGCGGTGGAGCGTCTATCCAAAAAGATAGACGTTCTTGAGAAGAAACTGGCGAAACTGGAAGAACAGCCCCCTGCTGGCGGAAACGCGCAGCAGGCAGCTCCTCAGAAGCGCACACCTTCCAAAGGAGCGAAGAACAACTACCAGGTCCCGCACGAAAGGATTCATCGTACACTCCAGGAAGCATCGAAAGAAGCGATTACGGGAGTGCAGCGGGTATGGGCTGATTTCATGGAAGCATTGAAGCAGAGAAATGCCCCGGCTCACGCAACATTGTTGAACAGTAAACCGAGGGCGGCTTCCGACAGTGCTCTGGTCCTTGCTTTCCGTTATGATATTCACTGTTCCCTTGCTCTTGACCATAAGACGACCATTGAACCATTACTCGAGGAATTTACAGGGAAGACACTTACCGTTATCCCTGTACCGGAACCGAAGTGGCAGAAGCTCCGCGAAGAGTACGTTCAGAAACAGAAAGATGAAGCGCCGGAAGAAGAGAAAGCCGAAGAGGAAGAAGAAGATTTCATTTCAGAAGCGAAAAAACTCGCCGGTGATGATATAATTGAAATTCACGATTAATTTTAAGGAGGAATCCCTATGCGTGGCGGTGGAAACATGAACAATATGATGAAACAGATGCAGAAAATGCAGAAGAAAATGATGAAAGCTCAGGAAGAACTATATGAAATGAGCTTTGAAGCTACAGCCGGTGGCGGAATGATCAAAGTGATCGCGAACGGGAAAAAAGAGATCACGGATGTTCAGATAGATGAAGAAGCGGTAGACCCTGATGACGTAGAGATGCTTCAGGATCTGATCATCGCAGCGACGAACGATGTATTGAAACAGATCGATGATAAGACGAACGATACTATGGGTGAATTTACGAAAGGCATGCCTGGTGGAGGAATGTTCTAGTGTACTATCCAGAACCGATTTCAAAGCTGATCGACAGCTTTACTAAATTGCCAGGGATCGGTCCGAAAACGGCGGTCCGTCTGGCTTTTTATGTTTTAGAGATGGAGGAAGATGATGTGCTTGAGTTCGGGAAAGCATTGGTGAATGCCAAACGCGAACTCACTCATTGTTCCAATTGCGGTCATATTACGGACCGGGATCCCTGCAGCATCTGTCAGGATGAATCACGGAACGGGACACTGATCTGTGTGGTGCAGGATCCGAAGGATGTCATCGCTATGGAAAAGATGAAGGAATTCAGTGGAAAGTATCATGTGTTGCACGGTGCTATTTCACCGATGGACGGAATTGGACCGGAGGATATTAATGTAGAAAGTCTTATTAAACGGTTGAAGGATGAAGGGGTGGAAGAATTGATTCTTGCTACGAACCCTAACGTCGAAGGGGAAGCGACGGCGATGTATATCTCACGTCTCGTGAAACCGGCCGGTATCCGCATTACCCGTATTGCTCATGGTCTTCCTGTTGGCGGGGACCTTGAATACGCAGATGAAGTGACTCTTTCTAAAGCACTTGAAGGAAGAAGAGAACTGTAAGGGTGAGAAGGTCTTATGTTCAATAGGAAGAAAAAGAGAAAAAGAAGAGAAGAAGAACGACTCGTCGAAAGCATTCGCCGGGCTCATGAAGAATGGAGAACGCTCGAGAGAATCATGAGCCAAAGCATTGATCCGAGCGAAGAAGGATACAGGGAACTGACGGTGGCCAAAGCGAAATACTTCTATTTGTTAAGAGAAGCGCGTATCCGGGGAATCCATGCTCTTTCATAAACTATCTCCCTTCCGCATATAAATGAGTAAACGTTTAGAGGAGGGACGAGGATGGATCCCGGTCTCGCACTTCTTTTTCTACTTTTGGTGATACCGATGTTTCTGTTTGCGAAGAAGACGACGCCTGCCAAGTGGACAGGTCATGTACTTACAAAAGGTATTATTGCCGTATTGTTCTTGTTCTTTGTAAACTTATTCGGAGGCTCTTTCGGATTGCACGTGCCGATCAACCTTTTCACTACAACGGTGACGGCGCTACTCGGCATCCCCGGGTTGGCAACTCTCATCGCTATACAAGCTTGGGTGATCTAACAGAAAAACTGCGTTTTTTGCAGTTTTTTTATTTTTTTCGTTTTATCCCTTGCAATATATTTATGAGGATGGTATATTATTATTTGTCGCGTTAAGGAAAGCCATTCACGGCAAACCGAAAGCGAAAAAGAATATAAAAAGTTGTTGACGGAAAGCCCGCCAACATGATATATTAATTAAGTCGCTGTTTTGAGAGCGACACGGTAGATCTTTGAAAACTGAACAATGTTTTATGCCATGCGTCAATTTTTTTAAAATTACTATTGAGCTAATCAATACTCTTATGGAGAGTTTGATCCTGGCTCAGGACGAACGCTGGCGGCGTGCCTAATACATGCAAGTCGAGCGCGGGAAGCGAGCTGAAGCCCTTCGGGGCGGACGCTCGTGGAACGAGCGGCGGACGGGTGAGTAACACGTGGGCAACCTACCTGTAAGACCGGAATAACCCCGG